>JAHEAR010000011.1:26938-97350 GCA_024642665.1 Bacteroidota bacterium | reverse complement strand
AAGATAAAATCTTCATTTTTATTAGTTTGATGAATAATGTATGCTGCAAAGGAAGGATATGCCTCCCTTAAAAAATACCCGAAGGGGGGGAAACAATAACGAAGGGCGCAGGGCGAAGAGCAAGGAGTGAAACAGTCGCGAGTCGAAAGTCGATATGTGACGTATCGCGTCCATTACTCTAATGTCTCAGGTCCGTTTTGGAAAAAGGGCGTAAAGGCAGGAGGCAGGAGGCAGGAAGCAGGAGGCAGGAAGTAGAGAGCAGAGAGCAGAGAGCAGGAAGCAGGAAGCAGGAGGCAGGAGGCAGGAAGCAGGAAGCAGGAGGCAGGAAGCCTAGAGCAGGTAATGCATGAATCGCGTGTCGCATATCGCGTGTCGAAAAGTCACAGGTCTAGAAATCCCAAGTCTAAAAACCTCAGGTCGCGGATCCAAATTTTCCCTTGAAATACTCATAGAAAATGGCATTCAGAAAGATGAGTTCGAAACCATAGAAAATATCTTCAAATGGAATGGTCAGCATCCGAATGGAAAGATTCTCATCATTGTTGTACCACACCACCGGGTTTTCTAAACCGGTTCCGGTCAGGACACCATTGACAATAAAAAAAGGAAGTAATAAGACCACGTAGACAGAAGCTATTTTCGGAAACCATTTGATTTTTCCGATATACTTAGCGATAAGTATCAGTGCGCCAAGGCTAATAAAGGTCGCAGAAGTGTAAGCCCTGGGAAAAGCTATCCAGCCAGCAATAATTAATGCTGCGGACAAACTCAGAATCACAGCATTTTCTGTTTTTTCAGGCCATTGGAATTTATAAAAAATGGTGAGGCAATGGTAGGTAAACAGGCAGGAAAATGGAATGCAAATGAAGAACAGAATTTCTTCAACCGGCAGATTGATAAAATATATTCCGGTGAGATAATCCGGATTGAAGCCCCAAACACCCATTTTGGTGAAGTATACATCCCACACCACAAAAATCAACCCCGCGATGAAATTGGCAGGAAAGAACCACTTGAAATTCTTATAGAATTTAAGTTTGGGATGAAAGGAGAAAAGGAATGGGATGATAATAGTCAGGAGGTCAACCCACAAATAGGTATACTTCATGAGGGCTGATTCGTCCGTGCTTTTTCAAAGTATTTTCGTGGAACCCATAGCATACCAAAACATTCTCCGTCATATTTTCCCAAATGCTTGTGATGAACTTTATGTGCTCTGCGGATTGCTTTGAAATAGAAGTTGTCTGTATTTCTTAAAAACTTAAATCGCTGATGGATAAAAATATCATGCACAAAGAAATAACTGAAGCCATACAAGGTGATCCCTAATCCGATCCAGAACAAGAAGTTGTATCCTTGTTGCATACCAAAAAATAAGCCGGCAATACCCGGAACGGCAAAGATTAGAAAGAAGAAATCGTTATGCTCGAAAAAGCCTTTGGATTCTTTTTTGTGATGGTCTTTATGGAAAACCCATAGTAGTCCATGCATGATATATTTATGGGTAAACCAGGCCACAAATTCCATGCCTGCGTATGAAATGATGACAATGGCGATGTTAGTAAGTATTGGGCTCATGTCAATTGAAAATTTTAATTAAAATATTTTTTCTATAATCAAATATCGATTTGATTTTTTGTCGAACTATTAGCTTTTCGACCAATGTGCCTAACCAACCTAAAGGCAGCTTGTACCGGATCACATCCGTCATGAGTACGCCTTCCTTGTGGGGTGTAAAGGTATGGGTATGTTCCCATATTTTATACGGTCCTGTGATTTGTTGATCTGTAAAAGAGGTTTTTTCCTCGACATGACTGATTTTTGTTTGCCACCGGACCGGAATACCGAGCATTGGTTTTACCCGATAATCAATAAGCATGCCTTCAAAAATCTCCTCATCTCCCAGATCTGATAGGATTGTAAAATCCAGAGAGGGTGGCGTGATGACGGAGAGGTTTTTCGGGCTTGAGAAAAAAGCCCAGGCCTTTTCAATAGTTATCGGTAGGAATTGCTCTGCGGAAAATTGATGCATTGTGTTTGATCTGTAGGGCTCAGAGAATATTCATTTTATGTTGCACCATACTATTCACCATTAATCCGAGTTTAGCACCATTGCTTATTCTGACCCGTTGTGTCAATATCTTTTGAGCCGAGATATTTTTTATTTTGTTAAAAAGGGAATTGTAATAAACATACGCAAGATAGACACCTCCTCTGGAGGAGCATGGAAGTTGTTTGATACCGATGAGGGCATCTGCAAAATCAGCTGCGATTTCCACTTCGATTTCACTTTTGGCTTCCGCCGTAAAATTTTCTATTTCAATATTCGGAAAATACGTACGGCCAAGGTCAAGATAATCTGCTTTCAAGTCTCTAAGGAAATTGACCTTTTGAAAGGCCGCACCCAGTTTCATCGCATACGGTGTCAGGTCTTCATAGAGATTCGTATGCCCATGGGTAAAAATGCGCAGGCACATTAACCCGACGACCTCAGCAGATCCAAGAATATATTGATCATATTTTTCTGAAGTATAGTCTACTTTTTCCAGATCCATTTCCATGCTGTTCAGGAAAGTTTCTACCAGATCGAGATCAATATCATATCGATGGATTACTTCCTGAAAGGCATTGAGAATTGGGTTAAGCGATATTTTCCGGTCAATCGCTTTGTAGGTTTCTTCCTTAAATTCTCGAAGCAGGGTTTCTTTGTCATATCCTTCAAAACTATCTACGATTTCATCTGCAAAACGAACAAATCCGTAAATGGAATAGATCGGATTGCGGATTTCTTTTCCGAGGAAATAAATGCCTAATGAAAAACTTGTACTATACGCTTTGGTGGTGAGCTTACTGCAGGAAACGGATACGCTGTCAAAAAGTGGTTTCATATTTTGTTAAAATAGTTTTGAATCTGATTGGAAGCTATTTTGCCGGAGATAATTGAGGGAGGGACTCCTGGTCCCGGCACGGTTAGCTGGCCGGTATAAAATAGGTTTTTTATTTTTTTATTCCGGATACTTGGTTTTAATATAGCGGTTTGCAGAAGGGTGTTAGCCAATCCATACGCATTGCCTTTATAGGAATGGTAGTCTGTAATAAAATCATTAATACAATAGCCTTTTTTATAGTCGATGTGATTTCTGATGTCCTCACCTGTTTGTATTTCAAGCCTGTCCATCATGATCTTAAAATACTTTTCTCTTAGTTCAGGGGTGTCTTCCAGTCCGGGCGCTAGCGGCATTAAAAGAAATAGATTTTCATGCCCAGCTGGTGCAACACTATCATCCGTTTGGGATGGACAGCAAACGTAAAATAATGGTTTGGTCGGCCATTTGGGATCTTTGTAAATTTCTATCGAATGCTGGTCAAGATTTTCATCGAAGAAAAGCGTATGATGGTTGATGTTTTGTAGCCGTTTGTTTACGCCCAGATAATAGATCAGACAGGAAGGTGCAAAGGTTTTCTTGTCCCAGTATTTGTTACTGTAGTTTCTCGCCGCTTGCGGTAGCAATTTGCTTTCAACATGGTGGTAGTCCGCCGAAGCAACTATAGCGTCACAGTTAAATCTGGATCCATTGACCTGAATGTGACTGACGCGATTGTTTTCGATACCGATAGACTCCACTTCGGCATTTAAATGGATTTGTGTGCCGTGATGATTGGCGATTGTTTTCATTGCTTCAATCACTTTGCCAAAGCCACCCATGGGATACCAGGTGCCGAGTTTAAGGCCGGCATAGTTCATTAAACTATACAAGGCAGGGGTGTCTTTTGGCATAGCTCCCAGAAACAGGACAGGGAACTCCATTAGTGCAATGAGTTTCGGGTGCGAGAAAAACTTTCTAACATGCTTGCTGAAGGAAGAAAAAACCTGTAATCGCGCTGCTCCTTTGATAAGATTGATATCCGCAAATTCAACTAGAGAAAGCCCCGGTTTATACACCAGATCGGACATACCGGTATCATATTTATATCTGGCTTCCTCCATGAACTGGTCTAATTTTGTTGCACTACCTGATTCGATAGATTCAAATAGCTGCTTAAGGGCTGCGTAGTTTTCGGGGACGTGCATGGTATCCTTTTCACCGAAAACCACATCAAAAGATGGATTTAACAACTTAAGATTGTAGACATCCGCAACAGAAACGCCAAAATCGTTAAAAAATCGTTCAAAGACATCGGGCATCCAATACCAACTGGGCCCCATATCAAATACATAGCCGGTATCCGTCGTAAACTGTCGTGCGCGGCCACCCTCCGATTCGTTTTTTTCAAAAATATGGACTTCATGGCCTGCCGCTGATAAATAACTGGCAGCACTTAAGCCGGAAAAGCCTGAGCCTATGATAACGATTTTGGACATCTCACAAAAGTAAATTAATCTTTATAATGAAGCCCCTTATTGTTTGATTTCCAACGCAAGATCATGAGGTGTTTGGATCCAGTTAATGTGTTTTTGCCCAGATAGTTGTGCCATTAGATGTGCATTACCGGCAATATGTATTTTTGTGGTTTTAAAGGCGTCACATAACATCTGGATATAGTTGATGGCATCCTCTTCATTAATATGATGAACGAAGAAAAAAAGAAGATCTGTCGGTTTGACTTCATCAACTGCCTTGTAAAGGGTTTCCAAAGGGACATTACTTCCGAGGTAAATAACTTTATGACCTTCTGTCTGAATGAGGTAATTTGAGAAAAGCAGAGGGATTTCATGAAACTCATTTTCAGGCAAAAAAAGCAGCCAATTTCTTTTGCTGTCTGTAGGTTTTGGTAACGTTTCAATGGCTGAGAATATCTTTTGTTTGATCAGATGGCTGCTAAAGTGCTCCTGTGCCGGTGAGATGGAGTCAATGCCCCACATCAAACCCATTCTTTTGAGCATCGGGTATAACACATCGTTATAGGTGCCCGGCAGCCCTAATTCCTTGACGGATTGATTATATATAGCATTGAAATGGGGTTCATCATAGCTCATAGAAGCGGCAATAAGCTGAGAAATGAAGTACTCATTATTGTTTTCCTGAGAAGTGTATTCCTGAAGCTTTTGAGCAAGCAAACCATGAAGTTCCTGATCCGTCATGATGCCCAGTTGAGATATTTTGTACCCTTCTTCCAGCAGACTTACAATGTTAAGAAGCCTTTTCAGTTGCTCATTGTTATAGGACCTGGTATTTCCCTCAGAACGGTCGGGCGTCAGGGCATTGTACCGCTGTTCCCATATTCTGATGGTATGGGCTTTAATGCCGGAAAGCTGCTGAAGCTGGGATATCGTAAAGCTATTCACAAAATATGTTTAATAAAGTTGCAAGATATTTAAACAAAACGACAGATAAAAGGAAATGTTCAGAAAAATATGCATTAGCTACCATGTTATGTTTTGATTGGGTTCATCGCAAGTCCGAATGATGCCATTTGTGTACTGTCAGAAAAAGGTAACCTCCTTCAGCAGGGGTCTATCCATCATTAGTGCTAAAGGCGAAAATGGTCAGATTCACCTATCCCTAATTAATGGACTCTCTTCATCGGAAAGACAATGCTACGCTCTTCACCATTTTGAATACCTGAGATAAAAGCCTCCAACGAGTCTTTAGTTATTCTTACATAGCGGATCATCTGCGGGAAGTCATGGTAGGGTTGCCTGAACAGCATGGAGGTGTCAGTCATCGCGATCAAAGCAAACTGAACAGGCATGCCCTGGTTTTGATTATTGACCGTGGGAATAAAAAAAAGACTATCCATGTCTTGTATCAATTCAATGTTTTCAAAAAACAGGGTGTCTTTTCCCTGAAGCGTATAGCTATGGCCAAAAAACTCAGTATCGCTAATTTTTTTCCATGTTTCGTAAACACTTCCCCGGGTAGTTTTATTCTCCCAGGTGCCCAGCAACCATTCCGCACGTTTAATTTGGTTTTCTGTGATATGATCCCATGATACCAGCAATATCATTCCTGCTATAGCGATGAGGAAGAACAGATAAGATCTCATGATGAATCATTTATTTTAGAATAAAGAAATCCCGACGATAGACAAGGGTTTCATTTGAGTCATTAAAAATACTCAATTAATTTTTCTGAGCCCCAGATATGGCAGGTGCTTAATGTGATGATAGGTTAAGCCGGCAGAAATACATTCTTTTAATTCAGGTTCAGGAATTTTTTCATGTATCGTAAAGATGATCGCCCGATTCCCGTCATACGTGAATAGGTCTCCATAGGTTTCCCTGAAGGTGGGAATTAGTTTACTCGTGCATTTAAAGTAAATAGCATATTGATCAGGTGTTTTCTCCTTCCAATCGATTCGAATGGTACTCCCTTTTTTTGTCAGATAACTCGGTTCATTCCATTTTAGTGTTTCTTCCACATCATGTATAGTTTCTATCGATGCTGCCGATTCTAAAATGAGTTTGCGCAGCTGGTTCATTTTTTCACGAACAGCTATAGGGTATTCCTGAAACTTTTTCTTCACCTCAGGATTTGACTGCAATGTTGTTTTTTTCACACCCTGATAAAATATGCATTAAAAAATTTGAATTTGGATACCCTCATTTTACCCTTGACCCGGTTAAAGTAATATCTGCGGTGGCCCACGCAGTTTTGAAACGCCTTTCCACGTCCTGTTGATTGGCGGTATCTTTTATACTTGTATAAGCTATGGCCAGTCCGTTTAATGCCCACCCATTTTTTGGAAAGTAAACCAGATCCTCTTTGAAAGTTTTAATTGCATCCGTTTCTTTTCCCGCTTCCAGCTGAATAGCGCCTAAATAATGTCGGACAGAAAAGAACCAATCCGGAGGTTCATTGTAATTGAGGTGATCCTCAATGGCAATGGCTTCCTGAAGCAAGGTGATACTTTGATCAAATTGATGTTCGGTGGCCAGGATTTCCGCAGTAAGAACTTTTTGAGCGATCATTACTATATCGTAAACGGAGTTGATGTCCCATATGGTTATTTCGTGAAGTTCCTGGTTTGATGCTAATGAAGCCAGTTGGTTCAAAGCTTCTTTTGCTTTTACCAAATCTCCTTTTCCTAAGAAAGCCATACCGCGTGCATAGGTAAATATAGCCTCAGGGTATACCAGATCAGATACATCATTTTTCAAGTGTAGAATTTCATCCCACTTACCAAATTTCACATATACAAAATATGGTATGGTATAATAATGTTGTATAGTGCCCCATCCGGGTTCATGCATCAATGATCGGTTGACATGAGCAGCGATGGCATCAGCGGCGAAGATCGCCCATTGACTATTTCCTTCAAGGGTAGCAGTAGCTGCAAGAAAGTGTTGGTTGTGCGGATAATATGCCAAAGGGTACGCGCCTTGGGCATGACATGCCGTGACATATTGACTATCGACTGTGATCGCATGAATATTGGCTAAGGTCCCTTTGTGGTAATCGCCTGTCCGAATATAAATATGTGAAGGCATATGGACCAGATGTCCTGCGTTAGGGACCAGTCCTTCATCAAATAGTTGCGCACTCTTCAATCCTTTTTCAGGTGTTCTGGAGGCTTCGACAGCATGGATGTAGAAGTGATTTGCACCGGGATGCCTTGGGGCTATGATAAATATGTTTTCCAGCACAGTAAGAATCTCAGGTGTCCATTCTTTAGCTTGTCCATCAGCGGTCCACAAGTCCCATGGATGTAAATTCATTAAAGATTCAGCATACAAGGCGGCCACATCAGGATCTTCGGGATATTTAAGGTAGAGTTCCTTCATTTCTTTGGCATAAGCTTCATCAAGCGGATAGCGATCCTCGACCGGAGCTTCTGCATACCTTTTGGATAAGGCTAGAATTAAATCCTTTTCTTTTTCAATCCCTGCTTTTTCGGACAATGCAATTGCCTTTTGAATTGCCCTATAGGCTCGTTCATAGTGATCAGGCTCCATCCCTGCATTATAATTAGGGCCAAGCACATAGGCAAATCCCCAATAGGCCATAGCACATGCAGAATCTAAGGTTGAAGCATAATAAAACGAGCGAGCAGCCTCTGCATGATTAAAGCCATAGGCTAACATAAATCCTTGATCAAAATATTGCTGTACTAACGCATTTTCCGATTTGATGGTAAAGTGAAAATCGCCAAGGCCCTCAAACAAAGGAGCAACATTCTGGTCATTGTACCAGGCACTATCCGATGTCACCGGGGCACACATCACCGGCGAAACATTTGTGAGTTCCGATTCTTTACCTCCGTTTTTTTTACAACTAAAAGCAAGAACGATAGGGAGAAGCAGGAGCGTGCGTAGCATTTGTTTGCATTTTAAAGGGCAATGGGGGTAGCGTATTATACATACAAAATAGCTAATTGCCAGCAAATCTAGCCTACTTATTTTCCTGTTTGTGCACGATACTGTTCCAGCAACTTTTTCCAACGCAATGCATTTTCAGTGGAAGGTACCAGCTGGTTGTTGGGAAAAATAGCTGCAATTTCCTCCGGGGCATAGGTCTGAGCCCACGTATACACAGGAGCCATATGCTTGCCACTGAGTGTGTTTTCTTCCGGTATGTTTTCATAACGCACATCCGTGATTTTAAGGGAAGTATTGAATGTATATGTCCGAAGGGTTTTATTAGCTGATGCCCCAAGTAGATTATAAAAATCATTGTTTTCATAGAAAAAGCCTTTTATCGCATGCTCTTCCGGGGCATACCAAATCGTATCGTAAGAGGACTTTGCATTCAGGGCAACATTCCAATCAATCCATGGGTCTTTGGGAGCACCTTTATATTTTAATGTAGGTTCTGCATCGGTTTTCCCATACCAAACCCTAAGGGTGTCAGTAGTATAATCCCATTTTGAATCATCCATGTTTATTTCCGCCTGATAAAAGGCTTTAAACAAACTGAATTCGTCATTTTTCTTGTCGGAGGATGAGCAGCTTGTGAAATATAGAACAAGAAACAAAGATGTGCAGATGCTAAAAAAATATCTGAAGCGCATAATTAATAGATTCAAATAATGGATTGGATAATGTGTGTAGAGTTGCATAAAAACAGAAGCAAAGATACGTATACTATTGATCTGACCATACGGCTAATTCGTTGCCCGAGGGATCAATAAAGTGAAACCGTCTTCCTCCCGGAAACGAAAATATCTCCCGGGAAATAACACCATCCAGTTCTTCCACTCTTGCCTTTATTTGTTCTAGTTCCTTATAGTACAGTATTACCAATGCACCATTGACGATGGTCTCATCCGATTGCTCGAAACCGCCTTCCAGTCCACTTTCGTTAAAGGATGTATAGGAAGAGCCGTAGTCTGTAAAAGACCATCCAAAAGCATTTGAATAGAATGCTTTGATGCTTTCCAGATGCCTGGCTTTAAATTCAATATAGTTGATGTGATTGTTGGTCATATGCATCATTATTTAGGTTCTGATCATCCGGAGCTTTCATTCAAAGCTTAGATTATTTTATATCTTTTCTGATTATGTCTTATTGCAGAGATCAAAATTAGCATTCCGAAAGGGAACAGTGTTAATGGATATAAAGTTTTGATTGGAATTGTTTTCCCAGCGACTGAGTGTAGCAACAAGGGTGAACTTTAAATTTGAATTTCAAAACCAGTATAGTCGACTTCATGGGTATCCTTAAATATTAAATTTATTGCAGCATACAAGACTTGTGAGTCGTAATTTTGCGTTTGAAGAAGGTTATGAAATCTCTGATGTTGTTGCGGATTAGAAAATATAAGCCCTCATTTATAATAGTATTGATAATTTCATGGTCCGGCTACTTTATATTTAATATAAATGCTTTATAGTAAATACATTCTTATGAGAAAATTCCAGATGATCCTTGCCCTGTTGATTTTGCCTTTGTTTGCTTTTGGACAATCCGGAGGGCAGATTCTTTCTGTAGAACCGATTGCATTTCCAGCGTATGATAGTATTCCGGATGGTATTGATTATTATTCTCATGCAGTCTATGATAGTCTGCGAACCGATAAAGCTATTCTTTATGAAAAGCTGACGTATGAGAGTATGGGGCTGAAAGTTGTCGCATATGTCGCACGTACCAGTGCGGATTCATCCGCCAGAAAATATCCTTTGGTGATATTCAATCGGGGCGGATATATCCGAAACAATATGGTGATGGATTATCTGCCTTTATTTCACAAGCTGGTGTCACATGGATTTATGGTCGTAGCGCCGGCTTTGAGAGAAAGTGAGGGAAGCGAAGGGAAAGATGAAGTCGGTGGAAAAGATCTGGCGGATATTTGGAATGTGTTACCATTTATCAAATCAAGAGGATATGTTGATCTCCGAAATCTTTTTTTGCTTGGAGAATCCAGAGGTGGCTTCATGACCTTGCAATTGCTGAAAGCAGGTTTTCCTGTTCAGGCCGCTGCAGTGTATGGCGTCATTTCAGATTTTGGAAAATATATGGAAGGAGATGAAGTTGCCGGTAACATTGCTCATTACATCTGGCCGGATTATGACGCAAACAAAGAATCGCTTCATGCCAAACGTTCAGCGGTACAGTGGGCGGAGGAAATTAATGTGCCCTTGTTAATTATGGCCGGTAGTCATGACGAAACAATAGACCCTCAGCAAAGTATTGATTTGGCGACCCAAATGAATAAGTTCGGCAAGGATTACCAGCTGGTCGTTTTAAGGGGTGGTAATCACAGTTTATCCGGAAAAGATGTTGAAAGAAGAGACAATGAAATCATCAGTTGGTTTAAGGGAGCCTTGCGGTAAAAGCATTTGTTTGACGATTGCCAGGAAAGTGAATGGCATTTGTGGTTGTAAATCGACTTGAGACAGTAATTGGCACATGGAATAAAAATGGATTTCACATGAAATATTTTTGTACGACCGTATTATTATTTGGTTTCTTTTTCTGCCCGGGGCAAAATGCAAGACAAATATTAAAAGCTTCCTTTGACAAATGTCAGTCCGTTCAAAGTGGATATTATGAAATGACGCACAGCCAGAAATATATGTCCGGAAACGACACCGTTACTACGGCCTTCCATTGTTATTTTAAAAAGCTGGCGGATGATACACTTTACTCATCAGCATTTCATTATCAAAGTTTTTACGCAGATGGACAGATCGGAGATGCAATGTATACCGGGGAGGAATTCGTCAATTATGCTTCAAAAGATAGTACAGGCCGCGTGATGTCAAAGGCTTTGTGGGCAGAAGAGATTAATGCTTATAGTCATAATTATGAGTTCTATGAACCATTATTCAACAGGAAAAGTAAACCGCTGCCGGATCAGGATGATTTAGACGATGAGGACAATACGTTTCGCTATGTGGGAAAGGAAAAAATCAGAGGGACTCATGTGGATCATATAGTCATGGATGCGACCCCGGAAAATGACCCGGAGGATATGATGCAAATGATAAAAGCTCAGTTTCATTTTTGGATTGACCAAAAGAACTACCTGCCCATCCGACATACAATCACCTATGAGCTTGTGATGGCGGGAGATACAATGGTCCAGTATGAAAATATTGAGCTTTTAAAATATGACCCGGATCATAAGGATGTTGAGCATCAGATTTCAATGGCCTCCATTCCTGCCTACATTCAACTTAAAGACTATGTGCCCTACAAGAGTCCGGAACCCTTGCCTGTTGATACGATAGCACCTGAGTGGAATCTGATTTCGCTAACGGATGATTCTGTCAGCCTTTCCTCCTTAAAAGGCAGTGTGGTCGTGATTGATTTTTTCTATAAGGCTTGTTATCCATGCATGCAGGCGCTTCCGGCTCTGCAGGATCTGCATGAGCGATATGCGAGCCAGGGATTGAAGATGATCGGAATAGATCCTTACGATACAAAAGAGAAGGATCATATTGATGAATTCCTTGCTAAGCGTGGCGTGACATATACTGTGCTTTTAGGAGGAAAGGATGTCGCAAAAGAATATCATGTATCGGGATATCCAACGATGTATATCATTGGAAAAGATGGCAAGATATTATTTAATCAAATTGGGTATGGTGAGGGGACGGAAGAGAAGTTGGAAGAGGTGATCAAGGCGAATTTGTAATGAAATCAAAGAGCAAATAATCAAAAAAATAAGACTTGTTTTGGTCTGGCTTTTTTAGTGAGGTTTCAATATTATTTTATCTGATCCAAATGCTATACCTCGCCAATGGAAGAAGAAATCAATTTTTCCAACTTGTTTATCTTCCAATAAAGTAGTAATCTCGGGAAACAAAAATATACCGACATGCGCAGTACGATCTATTTAAGACTTTGCATTTTTATTGTATGCGCTATTTGCATTCATTTCGCTCAGGGTCAATCCATAAAAGCGACAGCCTATCAGGATCTGAATTATCGGATGATAGGACCTTTCCGCGCCGGCAGAACGGTAGGCGGTATCGGCATCCCATCGCAACCAAATGTGTTTTATATCGGCGTAAACAATGGAGGGGTTTGGAAAACAGATGACTACGGACGCACGTGGCATCCGATTTTTGATGAAGCACCTACCGGATCCGTTGGAGACATTGCCGTATCAGCATCCAATCCTCAGATTATTTATGTTGGCAGCGGCGAAGGATTGCACAGACCTGATCTGAGTGTTGGTGATGGCATTTTCAAAAGTATAAACGGTGGAAAGTCATGGGAGCACATGGGGCTTCGGGATGTGCAGCAAGTTGGACGCCTTGTAGTCCATCCAACTAATCCTGATATCGTCTTGGTAGCGGGTCTCGGACATCCGTATGACGCTAATGAAGAGCGTGGTGTTTTCAAAACAACTGATGGAGGAAAGACATGGCGAAAGGTGCTCTATATTAATCAGTACACCGGAGCCATGCAGGTTGAATTTGATCCCAACAACCCTAATGTGCTTTATGCGGATATGTGGGAGCATCAGGAAGGCCCCTGGGAAAATGCTGCGTTTTCAGGTCCTAACAGTGGACTTTATAAATCAACAGATGGCGGAGAGCATTGGCGAAAACTTAGCAACGGGCTACCCACAAATGAACAAGGTTTGGGACGTGTAGGCGTGGCCATTGCACCGAGTAATTCCAATCTGATGTTTGCCGTAGTGGATGCGAGAGAAGGAGCCGGAATTTATAAGAGTGTTGATGCCGGTGAAAGTTGGACCTTCCTGCATGGAGACCACAGGCTATGGGGCAGAGGAGGAGATTTTGGGGAAATAAAAGTTCACCCTACAGATCCGAATCGATTGTATATAGCCAATGTTGCGTCCTATACTTCCGCAGATGGCGGTAAGACCTGGATGTCACTGAAAGGGGCACCGGGCGGGGATGATTATCATCGCATCTGGATCAATCCGATCAACCCCGATATCATGTTATTTGTGGCGGACCAGGGCGCGGTAGTTACTGTTAATGCAGGGAGAACATGGAGCTCCTGGTACAACCAACCTACGGCGCAACTTTATCACGTGTCAACCGACAATGACTTTCCATATTCAGTGTATGGTGGACAGCAGGAGAGTGGGGCGATTGGGATTGCCTCCAGAGGAAATGGTGGACAGATTAGCTTCAGGGAGTTTATGGGTGTAGGTGCAGATGAGTATGCCTATGTTGCCGTGGATCCTAAAGATCCAAATATTATTTATGGTGGCCGGGTTATGCGATTTGATAAGAAAACAAGCCAGTCACAAAATGTCGCTCCTGAGGCTGTGCGATCCGGCAAATACCGTTTTGTTCGTACCATGCCATTAATGTTCCATCCGGCGGATGATGACATGCTCCTGTTTGCCACCAATGTGCTTTGGAAAACTATGAATGGAGGACATAGCTGGGAGATCATCAGTCCCGATTTGACATATGAACAACCGGAAGTGCCGGCAAGTGTGGGGCATTATAAAACAGAGGCTATGGAGACCATGGCCCGACGTGGAGTAATCTATGCAGTGGGCCCCTCGCCATTGGAGGTCAATATTATTTGGGCAGGTACTGATGACGGACGTTTGCATCTCACAACAAATGGTGGAAATGACTGGACAGAAGTCACACCACTGGCTATGACTTCATGGGACAAGGTTTCACAAATCGATGCAAGTCATTTTGATAAAGGCACTGCCTATGTCGCTATCAATGCCATCCGAAAAAACGATATGACACCTTATATATACCGAACAAAAGACAGTGGAAAATCATGGACCCTGATCACGCATGGTATGAATCCCAATGGTCCGGTCAATGTTGTAAGAGAGGATCCGAAAAAACCTGGATTGTTATATGCAGGGACAGAACGGGAAGTATATTTTTCAATCGACGATGGTCAACACTGGCAATCCCTTCGAAACAATATGCCGGCGAGTTCTATACGGGATCTGGTCATCCATGAAGATGATCTTGTCGTAGGAACGCATGGTCGTTCGATTTGGATACTGGATAATATTGCCCCATTGCGAGAGATGGTGGAAGCGCAATCCGGTAATGCATTTTTATTTCAGCCACCGCTTGCTACGCGTGTTCGAGACAATATGTTTAGTGATACGCCTTTACCTCCGGAAGAACCTACCGGGGAGAATCCACCGGATGGTGCCATATTGGATTATCAACTCAACAGGAATGCCGGTCTGGTCATCCTTGAGATTCTGGATAGTGATGGTAAGTTGATCCGAACCTATAGAAGCGATAGTCCATCAGAAGAAATTGACACGAACTCTTTAGCACATCCTACGTATTGGATCAGGCCGGAGCAAAAATTAGATACAAGTATTGGTCATCATCGATTCATTTGGGACTTACGGTATGAACCTCCGGCAGGGGTCAGGAGGCAGTTTTCCATTGCAGCAGTTTATAAAAATACACCGAGTGGGCCATTCGGACCTTTTGTACTTCCCGGCCAATACATCGTGCGGTTGACAGTGGATGGAAAGGCTATGGAAAAACGTATAACTGTACGTATTGATCCACGTGTATTGGCATCCATGGAAGATCTGAAAAAGCAAAGCGAGATGAGCTTGAAGGTTTATGATGCTTATCATGAATTACAAATGATACGTGAGGCGATTGATCAAATGAATAATGCTTCGGATGGATTAAAAGCATTAAGAGGAAATGGTGCACCCGGCAATCCGGATACGATGTACGGCAGTATTGCTGCGACACCAATGGATCAGGAAACAGTGGTGGGTCTTCAGTATAAGTGTTTGTTCGTATTGAATTTGCTCCAGGATGCGGATGTAAAAATAACTGAGCAGATGACAGAAGCTGTGGAGATGTTGGAAAATGCTTTAGGAGGTATTAATGAAAGATGGGATTTGCTGAACTAGATTTGAGGCCTTTCCTAATACGGTGTGAGGGAAGTCATATGGCGGCTACGACTTCAAACAATATATCTCTTTCTATTTTAACGGCGATTATCTACTCAGTAAATGTTCGACTCTTCATTTGCTTTGTATAAAGTTCTGTTTTCCGAGCGATCGAATATCTATCGCAAGGAATCAATCGTTTCAGCTCCCAATCTGTAGCTGCAGATGTATACTTGTGTCCGTATTGAGAGGTGTTATGTTTGATGATTCGTGATTCTATATCCTCGGTAGTAATTCCGGAATAATACGTATTGATTGACTTGCTGAAAAGTATATAGAAAGATACTTTATCGCGCATGTTTAATATTTCTTTATCATCATATGTCTTGAAGCAAGCGAATGTGATTATGGAGCAAAAAAAAGACAGACCTGATGCAGATCTGTCTTTAAGATGTGGGCCCACCAGGGCTCGAACCTGGGACCACCTGATTATGAGTCAGGTGCTCTAACCAACTGAGCTATGGGCCCTGAAGGGCACAAATATAAATCTTTAAAACCAAAATTCAATTCCATTACAAGGAGTTTGGGATAACCTCTTAAACCTTAAACATTTAAACAAATAAACATTTCTAAAATAATAAATCTACCGCTACTCCTCAATCTTAATCAACCGTATCTCCACACGCTGATTACGCTTTCTTCCTTCCGGCGTCTGATTGGTCGCAATAGGCTTTCGCTTACCATAACCAATAGATATCACGCGACGATCTTCAATCCCTTTAGCCACCAGATAAGCCTTAACTGATTGCGCACGCTCCGTACTGATGCGATCACAATAATCATCCGCTGGAAGCCCGTTGGTATGCCCGGATACTTCTATGATGATCGTCGGATTGTCATAAAGAAATTCATATAATTCATCAATCGAAGATTTAGCATCTTCGCGAATTACAATACTGTCTGCATCAAACTGAATCTTCTCCATGCGAATCGGTTCGCCGGATGAAAGTCGGGCAGCCGTTAATTCCGGAAGGACTTTTTCTTTGATGATAAACTGAGTAGACGCTGAACAACCATTGGCATCCGTCACGACTAATGTGCCGGGTCCTAACGGAAGCTTTTCGGCTTGAACCGATGTTTCTCCGGAGCTCCAGAAATAAGTGAATGGACCGGTACCCCCGGTTACTTCGACCTTTCCTTTGCCATCTTTGATTCGATCATTGGTGGCGGACCGAAGATTGTCAGCATTCACCGAAAGTTTTTTTGGAGCAGGAATATCAAACTCACTCTCAGCGGTCTGACCTGTTACGTCTTTCACGGTCACTTTATATTTTCCTTCAGGAAGATTTGATGCGGAAGCACCAGTTGAAGAATTACTCCAGGTATACGTGAACGGAGCCTTTCCACCTTTGACCGTCGCTTGCAGACTGGCTGTTCCCGTTCCGGCACATAGTATTTTTTCAGTTTGATTGATAGTAACTGATAGAGGTAAGATATCTTCCGTGATCGTCACTGAAGTTTGAGCAGTACATCCGGCCTCATCTTTTATCGTATAATTATATACCCCTGGTTTAAGCAGGCTTAGTTTGTTCGAGGCAGCTCCGGATGGCCATGAAGCACCTTCCAATGTGTATTGACCTGTTCCACCGGAGGCTTTAAGCGTAACACTTCCATCATTATCACCGGTATTAGCAGGTGCGATGTCTTCAGCAACAAGCACCAACGGTTTTGGCTCTAATACTTCAAAAGCAGCTGTAGCAGAAGTTCCGTTCGCATCTTCCACCTGCATGGCATACTGTCCTGCAGCGAGTTGACTGATGGATTCACCGGTGTATGTTTTGCCGGGACCTTTCCATTGAATGGCATAGGGTGGTTTACCCCCATTAACCTTCGCAGTTAAGGATGCTGTGGATTGACTTGCACATTTAATATCTGAAGATTGCTCAACAATTACGGATAGCGGTAGTATATTTTCAGTGATGATTACGCTACTTTCTACCGTGCATCCATTTTCATCCGTGACGATGACTTTATGCGTTCCTGCACCCAATGAAACTGCTTTTGAATTTTGTTCCCCATTGTCCCAGGCATAAGTATATTTTCCGGTTCCTCCAGTTACGGAGATAGTGGCTTTTCCATCACTCTGATTGGTCGATGCGGACTTTTCAACATTCACTTCAGCCACCAATTGTTTTGGTGAATTGATGGTAATAACAGAAGTAGCAGAATGCCCGGTTACATCTGTGATCGTGATGGTATACAACCCATCGCCTACATTAGCCAGCGACGGTGAAGTAGATCCATTACTCCAGGAATAGGTGAAAGGATCTTTTCCTCCTTTGATAAGAGCATTAATTGCTCCTTCTGCAGTTCCTGCGCATTTTACCTTTTCGGTTTGCTCGAGTGTAACAGCTAATGCAAGAATATTTTCACTGATTTCCACGCTGGCAGTAGTTGAGCAACCAGCCGCATCTGTAACGGTCACTGTATGCAAACCTGCTGTAAGTTTAGTGGCCTTATTACTGATTTCCTCATTGTCCCATACATAGCTGTAGGTACCTGTTCCCCCACTACCTTTCACCGATGCTTTTCCATCCATTCCATTTGTGGATGAAGCTGCATCGGCTGTGGCTATCGCGGTCACAGGACTCGGTTGCGTGACATCAAAAGATGAAGTGAAGGTTGACCCCGTAACATCAGTAACTGTGACAGTGTAATATCCGGCAGGGAGCTTTTCAGCCATCGCAGTGGTCTGGCCATCACTCCAGGCATAGGTATAAGGTCCCTTTCCTCCGGAAATATCCAGACGCAAGGAGCCGGTTGCCTGACCGGCGCAATTAATTTGTCCTGCGTCCTTGATGATGACACCCAGCATGGCTATGTCTTCCAGAATATCAATCGTTTGTACATCAGTACATCCGTTTGCATCCGTGATAGTCATTGTATGTTTGCCAAACGAAAGATTTTTCACCTGTTCGGTGGTAGCTCCATTATCCCATTTGTAACTATAGGGTGGGGTGCCTCCTGCTACTTTTACCTGTGCATGACCATTGTCTACGCCTAATTTTGCAGCTGAGATATTTTCAAAATATGCCTCAAGCGCTTGGGGAGCTGTGACTGTGGCAAAACCTGTTGCCGTTTGTCCTGCAGCGTCTGCAACCGTCACGGAATATTCACCGGCGGTTCGATTCGTTATTTTTTTCTCAATAGCTCCTTTCTCACTCCATTGATATTTGATGGGTGGTTTTCCTCCACTGACCACTGCTTCAATTTCACCAATAGCACCGTTTGCACATTTGTTATCAGCTAATACATTTAGCGTTACAGAAAGCGGCAGTACTTTTTCCGTGACACTAAAGGCGGTGGTGGCCGAACATCCGTTTTCATCGGTCACCGTCACGGAGTGGGTACCGGTGGTAAGTTTTTCTGCAAGTTGTTTTTTCTCCCCATTATCCCACAGATAGGTCATTTGTCCACTACCCCCATTGACTAATAGATTGACGCTGCCGTCTCCTTCAGCAGCACCGGAAGAAGATCGGACAACTTCAAAAGCCAAGGTGATTGAAGGATCCGGTATTTCGTATTCCGCTGTTTTAATGATTCCTTTTGCATCCGTTACTGTCAGAGAATATTTACCTGCTGCGAGTCCGGAAATTTTTTCATCACTTGCACCTGTACTCCATTGATAGATACGCGGAGCTTCGCCTCCAATGACTTTAGCAGAAAGTACGGCAGTTGGTTGCAAATTTTTACAATCCAGCGGAGTGTCCATCACAATATTAGCAGTCATGGCAGACTCCCATTGGATGAGGTATAGTCCTTTATCATCTGTTCCGGTCCAGATAGATCCATCATGATCGACATCCAGGCAATTGACATATTGACTTGTGAAATATTGTCCCGGGCCAAACTCCTGATATTTCGTAAGAGAGACATCATAGCCGGTCATCATGTTGGATGCAATCCATATACGGCCTCTTGCATCAACGGCAATATCTCTTAATTTACCTTCAACATTTTTAAGTTCGATAGCGACCGGATTCCATTTGCCTCTTTGATCAACCTGCCATAAAAAGTCATCCCCGAGTATCCATAAATTATCTCCCCATGCATCCACACCAACAAAATTTAAGTACCGTTCTTCAAGCGACCATTTAGACCCATTACCGGAAAGCATCCCATCATCTGTCGCTATCCAGGCTTTGCCATCCTTTTGAATATAGATATCATTAATTTGATTGGAGGATAGCTTTTTATTCTTTATATTAAATTGTTGTAGGATGCGAAGAGGGGATAAAGCTACCTGAAAGGCTCCTTCACGTTGTGTGCCTATCCAAATGGATTTTGAAGAAGGATCGTAAGACGCACTTGATATTTCTACACCACCAAGGAGGGATTGCATTTCTGCTGTATTCCATTCAATATTTGCATTGCCGCCGCGTATGGTCAAAAGAGAAGTGGTACCCGCTGGAATTGAAACCTTTTGTACCAAGTCGATGGCAAGGACTTTATGCAAACCATCTGTATTTGAGACCCACTTGATGTTTTCTTCATCCACCCATATATTGTTGATTGGGCTCTTTTGATTGAGGGCCTTGCATCGCTCGACCACCAATACTTGTTCCTGTGCAGAAACAGTAGGTGCCAGATGAAAGGCAATGAGAAGGATAAATAATAGCTTGTAGAATGACTTATTCATTTTTCTTGTGCAGCGGTGGAATTGTTGAAAATCAGCCAAATAGGGCTCTTAATAGGCATAAACGGTATTCTTTATGCAGATGTTTTTCAGATTTCCGGGAATCTAATATTGTTAACAAAAGATGATTTTTACCTTGATCTCAATAAAATAAGGGAGATCAGGACTTTTTTGATGCTGCAAAGGTAAAATTTCAATGTGATTGAGCAAAGGGGCGGGGAGCATGGGGCAAGGGGCATGGAGCCTAGGGCGTAGAGCAAAGGGCAAAGGGCGCGGGGCGTGGAGCAAGGTGTTAAGCTAAGCGGAAGGCAGAAGGCATCAGGTACGGAGTGTATTCTCCCCTTTAGGGGTCGGGGGCAAAAGGCAAAGGGCGTAGAGCAAAGGGCAAAGGGCGCGGGGCGTGGAGCAAGGTGTTAAGCTAAGCGGAAGGCAAAAAGCATCAGGTACGGAGTGTATTCTCCCCTTTAGGGGTCGGGGGCAAAAGGCAAAGGGCGTAGAGCAAAGGGCAAAGGGCGCGGGGCGTGGATCAAGGTGTTAAGCTAAGCGGAAGGCAGAAGGCATCAGGTACGGAGTGTATTCTCCCCTTTAGGGGTCGGGGGCAAAAGGCATGGAGCATGGGGCATGGGGCATGGGGCAAAGGGCGTAGGGCTAAGAGTATTAGGCCATAGGTCGCTGATTAAAAAATCACCCCATCACCCCTGTATAACTTCCTTCGTCCGTACACAGGGTCTAGGCTGTGCTTCGATTTTCTGCTTTCACTAATCAAGGATGTCTCCTATACTGAAAACCACCCCCCGGAGGAGTCATTCCCGCACCACGAATGGAATATATAAAAGATAACATAGCATATTGTCCAATGGAATTGGAAGTGATACTTTCCAGATAGTTTGGATTGGCGGTAATGGAGACACCTTTGTTTTCATTCAGCACATCAAAGACAGAAAATTTGAGTTGTCCCTTATCATCCTTTAGGATAAAGCGGGAGATAGAAGCTGTCATCAGAGGCAAAGTCTGACGATCTGAAAACTGATCACTGGTATAGGTCTTGTAATCATAAGCAGCGGTAAGTTTCCATTTTTTCCAAATGGTCAGCGTGACATCAGCAAAGTAGTTTTGCAAAAGGGTGTTTTGATCCAATGCTCCATCAGACTTATAGATATTGTTGGTAAACGTCCATTCTCCGCCTAGCCTGTATTCTAATACTTCCGAGTTTAAATTGGTTATTGTGAGGCCAACCATTTGACTCCATCGATTGACATCGACCAGATCCGTCCCAACCACATTTTGCGTATTGGTCAAACCAACTCTTGCATTCACATTGAACCGACTGTGAATAGGTTTGAAGGGTCGTCCATAGGAAGCATACACGTTCAACCCGGATTCGTTATCAATATTAATGGGTGTAGATACCTCTCTGAAATCCTGATTAAAAAATCTTGAGGTAATGATTTTGTTGTGTGTCAACGAACCATTGATTGATGCAAAAAAACTGGTATTCGAAAACTGACTAAATGAATGATAGCCGATTCTGACCGAGTGTTCATATTCCGCATCAAGGCCCGGATTACCAATATATACCTGAAGCGGGTTTGAGTTGTCGATCACAGGGGAAAGCTGAGTGATCGATGGCGCGTTGATATCCGTATCATAATTCAGTCGCAGATATTTTCCATTTCCCATATTGGAGCGCCAGCTAAATTTAGGAAGGAAATTATTGTACGATTGTTTGATATTATCATCGCTTCTACTGAGTACGCCATTCAGTTCTGATATTTGATATTCCAATCCGGCATTGATGGTGTTGATCTCACCGCTGTATTGAAATGTTACCCCGGGACGATGATAATAGAAGGTCGAAGAATAACGGTTTGACAACGTGTCATTTTTAATCTCAATGGCATTTTCAATATCGCTTACCAGGTGGTCGTAATCAGTTTTCTGATGTCTGATATCATAATTAAACTCCAAAAATCTTCGTTTTTTCAAAGGTTCTGTGTACGAAAAAGTCCCTCCGATATTTACATTGTCAGACACAGTATATTGAAGTTGATCGATGAGATCCGAATTCCCTGTATTAAAGTATTCTGTCAACGCATCCAGTTTGCTGTCATTGTTTTGGTCTCCGATATTTACGGTGCCCCCTAAAGAAAAGTTTCTTCCTTTATTGCCAAGTCTTTTGATATACGTGGCCCCGCCATTCACCGTGAGGTTGTCGGCCGTATTGTTGGTAAAATTTTGAGACTGGCTGGTGAGCATATTATCCGGTAAAAGGTTCTGTAGAAAAGTCTCATTGTCGCCATCACCACGACCAAAATTCAGACTTAGGTTTGCTTTTACCTGATTGAATGAGTCCGGCTTTATATCAGAAAACAATGAAATACTGTGGGACAGGTTTTTGGTATTGTCATCACTGTCTTCATTGGTGTTGAATGGGTTTTCGGAAATGTTCTGTCGATAGGAATTTTGAATCAGGTTTTTATCAATACTATTGACAAAGTAACTGGATCGAAGATTAAATTTTTTACTCTTTTGCCAGTTGAAATTTAAGCCACCTGCAGCCGTTTTGACAAGACCATCACTGGTGCCTTCATTGAATGGTAAATTGCTGTTTAGCGAGCTTCGTCCACCACCCGAGGACATACCTTTCATACCACCTGCAAAATTGACAATGTCCGTAAAGGAGAATCCCTGATCATTTATATTATTGGCCTGTCCCAGAAAGGAGAGTTGACTTGTTTTACTAAAACGGTTGATCGAGGCTTTAGCATTATAACGTTCATCTGTTCCATAACCGGCTTCCGCTGTGCCAAATAAACCCTTCTTAAATTCTTCTTTTAAAACCAGATCAATGGTCTTGGAGCGCTGGCCATCATCAATGCCGGTAAATTCTGACATGTCCGATTGCTTATCGTAGACCTTTACTTTTTTAACCGCATTGGCAGGAAGATTTTTTGTGGCCATTTTGGGGTCAGATCCAAAAAACTCTTTGCCATCGACAAACACATTTTGTACATCTTCTCCCTGTGCTTTTATCGATCCGTCTGACGCTACTTCCACACCGGGAAGTTTTTTCAACAGATCCTCTACGACGGCATTCGGCTGGGTTTTAAAAGCATCTGCATTATAGGATATCGTGTCTTTCGTAATTTCAATCGGAACAAAATCTGCCTTTACCTGGACTTCGTTGAGAATATTAGTCTTCGGCTGAAGTTGGATGACGCCAATATCTTCATTTTCTGCATTGCCGGAAGTGATCGATTTGAAGATCGGGTCCATACCTAAGAATGTAACATTCAACAGATACTCTCCTTTCGCAACGTTTTTGATGGTAAAGGTGCCTTGCGCATTGGAGGTCCCAAATTGGATCAGCGTCGAATCGACCGGATCCAGAATCATAAGCGTTGCCCCGGGAATGGGAAGCTCGGCTTCATCCTGAATCGAGCCGGTAAAAGTGGTCTTACTGACCTGCCCAAATACAGCGATGGAAGATATCAAAAATAGAATAAGAAGTGGCAATCTCCTCAGAGGTGTCATTGTCATGGGTATTCGAATTGTTTTTTTTAAATGAAGATTTTAACCTCTTATAAACATCATGTGACCACCGGGTCCCGGCTGACCACCCATTTCTTTTAATTTTTCCTGTTGGATGGCTTCGAATTCTTCAGCCGTTACTTCCTTCCCTTTCTTTGGAGCTTCAAGAGCTAATGGATCGATGGGTTCCATAGATATTTCCGTAGCGGTAATCGTTCTTTCCCCATCGTTCATATCAATCTGCAGAATCATACCAGGCAGATACTGAAAGTCCGCAGGCCCATTGGAGATAGCGATCAAAGGCGTGAACCAGGCTACATATTGATGCGTAGAATCTTCCTGAAAAGAGGCTTCCATGCAATTGTAACCAAGAATCTCCTTTTGATTCTTGCCAATTTTCCACTTGCGTTGTTGTGGGACACCCACCACCAGAAATTGCTTTTGCATAAATTCCCTTGAATCAATCACTGTATCCAAATCGAGATTTTTATAGACGACTCGGTTTCCACGACCACCAAAACGCATGCGCATACCGCCGCCCTGCATGGCTTCATTATCTGTCAATTCTTCCTCTTTTTTGGGTTTGTAGATAGATTCAGTTTCAGAGAAAATAAATTCAAACTTTGAAGTATTGTAGTGCGGGATCATATCTTTCATATCCTCCCGCTCCGGGGGCAACATTTTGTGCAGGTCAGTTTTTTCTTCAAAAATGATCATCCCGGTGGTTTGGGCATTTGCAGTAAAAATCCCTGAAAACAGAAGGAGGACAAGTACGTATTTCATATGATAGATTAATTTAAAGTGCTAAGGTACATGCTAAATGCGTCCCCGTTCCTTGAATAAGGTTAATTATTGTTAATGAATTCCACACCCTAACACGATCTGTCCTATTTTTGTTGATACGATGCGTAACCATATCGATATATCCCTTGCCAGATTTCTGATGATTGTCAGCATGCTTTTGCTGGGAGTCCTCGAATATCTGTGGCTCAACAATGAGTACCAGGATGCTTATCGCGGAATGGAGGATAAACTGACCCAAGTAATGTTTACCTCCATGCGAGACGTTGAAGACT
This sequence comes from Bacteroidota bacterium, assembly GCA_024642665.1. Lineage (GTDB taxonomy): Bacteria > Bacteroidota > Bacteroidia > Chitinophagales > Saprospiraceae > Opimibacter. The sequence goes on along the minus strand of JAHEAR010000011.1, from coordinate 72,828 downwards.
CACTTATTTTCTCCAGACTTTCAGCATATCCAACCTACAATTACGAAGATTCCAATAGTGCCCATAAGTTTAGATTTATCTTCAGTATGGGCGATTCATTGAAAGGGGCAGAAGATTGTCCGCCTGAAAAGATATTGGAAACCGCCCGTTTCAAACCGAGTCAAAGGCATCAGTTCAGAGGAAAATTATTAAAAGAACTGACCACTGGAATAGCAGGAGTGGATACCCCCGTCAAGACATTGAGTGAGATGGTGATGCATCGCATACAGCTGGAAGATAGCACCGGAGAATTCGCCGAATACCATTTAATCTCCTGGCAAGGAAGTGATACGACCGTCGGAGAGGCCATGAGTATTCCACAGTTTGATATCAGTACGGACAAGAATATTGCACTGATAAATCCAAATTATAAAGCGGATATATTTCAGGGACTGATACCCCATTTCGGTTTTGCTTTTTTTCTTTGGATGATGGTTGGGGCAGCCTTTTATTATATCTGGAAAAATCTTCGAAAACAGATTCAACTGAATGCGCTTCGGGATGAATTTGTCGGTAATATCACCCACGAATTAAAGACGCCCATCACAACGGCAGGGGTGGCCCTCGAATCGCTGAATATGTCCAGTGAATTGCAAAGTATGCAAAGCCGACGCTATATTGATATCTGTCAGCGCGAACTGAATCGACTGTCCATTTTGGTAGAGCGCATACTTAATAATCGAGTGCCTCAGGGACACTTTGAACAAATGGATGTTAAGGCGGTGCTGGAGGAGGTGATGGAACGTATGAAAGTGCAGTTTGAAGACAAACATGCAGCCGTTGATTTCAGACAAGTCGGAGAAGACTTTATAATTCTTGGGGACAAGACTCATATGAGTGGGGTGTTTTACAATTTGATTGACAATGCCCTTAAATACGGAGGCAAGACGCCGGTGATTGATGTGACCTTAACCAGAGAAACCAGGAGCATACGATTGGATATTCAGGATCAGGGGATCGGAATTGCACCCGTGTATCACGATAAAATATTTGAAAAACTATACCGGGTTCCTCAGGCAAATCGACATGATGTGAAGGGACATGGACTGGGGCTTAGCTATGTATCAGAAGTGGTCAATCAGCATAAAGGGAAAATTTCTTTACATAGTGCCTTAGGGAAGGGCTCAACGTTCACGATGACTTTGCCGGCATATTTAAATCCTGACAATATATCGGAAACAAAAAAGACTGCAGACAAAATCAATTTGGATTCTATCGCTACCTCTCAACTCAACTAGAAATAATCACTGATGCCAGAGAGTAAAATACTGTATGTGGAGGATGAAGAAGTTTTGGCCGGCCTGGTGAAAGATCATCTGGAGCGCAATAGTTTTTTGGTCAAATGGGTGGCACATGGGAATGAAGCAGAAGCTGTGCTAAAGCAGTTTCAACCGGATCTTTGCATTCTGGACATTATGCTCCCCGGTCTGAGCGGTTACGAAATCGGAAAGATTGTCAGAAAAGAATTTAAAGATGTTCCGATCATTTTTCTAACAGCGCGAAGTGAAGCTAAAGATGTAGTCGAAGGCTTTAAGTCCGGAGGGAATGACTATCTAAGGAAACCATTCAGCCTTGAAGAATTGATGGTACGGGTCAACAACCTGTTGGCGATGTCCGGCAGAGTGACACCGACACAATTTAAAATCGGAAAGCTTTTTTACGATCCGGTGCGCATGCTGATGCAAAATGGAAGTGAATCCGTGACCCTTTCCCACAGAGAAAATGAACTTCTTAAAATGCTTGCGGCAAACCTTGGATTGCCGGTAGAGCGAAAAGAGATCCTGCTTCAGCTTTGGGGGGATGATCATTTCTTCAATTCCAGAAATCTGGATGTCTATGTTGTAAGGCTTCGAAAGCATCTAAAGATGGATCCGGAAGTGCAACTGATGACTTTAAAAGGGGTCGGTTATCAGCTCGTTGTAAAATAGCAGGTAGTAGAATTGCGGGCGGTGGTCTTGCAAAGAGAGGCTTTCGTATAGTCGTTTCCTAAGCCTTATTCCTTCTTTACCCTTTTGTTATCTTTGTCAGCACATGGAAGAAAAGTTTGTTCGCCAGCTGGCTGCTATTGTGTTTACGGATATCGTCGGATATACCCATCTCATGCATATCAATGAAGAGCGAGCCCTTCTGCTTCGGTCCCGGCATCGGGAGATTTTATCAGCCATGCATGATAAATATGGTGGCGAAGTCATCCAGCTTTTCGGGGATGGCACGCTAAGCATTTTTCACAGTAGTGTGAAAGCGGTTGAGTGTGCCGTAGAAATGCAGATTGAATACAAGAAAGATCCGGAAGTACCCATCCGTATCGGCATTCATGTGGGGGATATCAGTTATGATGGAAAGGATGCTTTTGGTGATGGCATGAATGTCGCGGCCCGAATTGAACCGCTCTGCGAACCTGGAGGGGTTTATATTTCTGAAAGAGTATTCGAAGATATTAGAAATCACGCGTGGCTTCAGGCGATTCATGTCGGTGATTTTCAGTTAAAAAATATTTCAGGAGATACGCCACTTTATGCGATCTCGAGCAAAGGGATGGCACTTCCTGTGGTGCGCAATCAAACCTTGCCTCCCGGCAATATTGTTCAATCACGGGCACCTAAACCAAATACTTATCTGCCGGATGAAATCATGGCGGATGGGAAGTCAAAGATTGTAGCAGCCATTTTAGCGATTACGCTTGGCATGTTTGGGGTACACAGATTGTATTTGGGGAAGAAGTTTTTAGGGATCACTTATTTTGCTGCTTTCTTTTTTGGTTTGATGATTGCCATTGAAGAAAGTATGCCAATGATTTTGATTGCGTTGGCCATTCTTTCCTTAGTCGATGCGATCCTGTTGGCGGTGATGCCTCAAAGTGAATTTGATGCAAAATATAATAGCGGACAGCCAACCGCAAAGAAGGAAAAGAAAATCAAAAAGATTTTCCAAAATGGCAAAAGGAACGATCCGACCCAAACGCGTAAATCCCGCGGGTCATTGATTATTAAAGATGCCTTTATTGCCTTTCGATCCGGTGATTACAATCTGTCCAAAAAGTATTTTGAGGATGCACTTCAATATGATTATAATGATCCGCAGACGCATTTCATGCTGTCCTGCTGCCACTCCATGGCTAAGGATGCCAAACAGGCTTATTTTCATTTGGCCAGTGCGGTCGATTTTGGCTTTCAGGAATTTGAAGAAATCTATCATAATGATGCATTGGCATGGTTGAGATCGCAACCAGATTTCGAGACTTTCGTGCAGAATGGCTACCGCCAGGTGGCTTATTTGAATACCCCGGAACCGGATTTGCTGGAGTCCAAAAGCTATTATGATACGACTGTGTTGGATCGAATTGCTGATTTGGGAGAGCTGCTGGAAAGGGGAGTGATCACCAGACAAGACTTTGAGTCTCAGAAGAAAGAGTTGCTGGACCGTTAATTTTACTAACGGCTTTAACAATAGCTTTACAAGCTACCTATAATTATTGGCTGATTATCATTACCTTTGCGGCCTCAAAGGCAAAATGCCGTAATGAAAATCAGATAATTATGAGTCTTAAAAAACAATTTTTGAAGTCAAAGCCGGTGTGCAAGGTGACCTTTACCATTGCTTCTGATCTGGCAGAAGGTGCTAAAAAAGTCTCTGTTCTTGGAGATTTTAACAATTGGAATCCTAAAGAGGCCAACATGCGGAAATTAAAGGATGGTTCATTTACCAAAACACTTGATTTGGAAATAGGACAGGACTACCAATTCCGTTATCTTGTTGATGAAACAAAATGGGTCAATGACACCGAAGCGGACCAGTTTGTAAACAGCGGAATGGGTGTTGAAGAAAACAGCGTCATTAGCCTTTAATTGAGGGAATTCCCTCGAGGGATTCATCTGTCATTAAAGTAAAAATAGTCAAATAGCTGACAGCTCCAGAGGAGTATCAGGATGTTTGTGTAGCAGTACATTTTTTAATCAATCAGTATTATGAAAAAGATTGGAATCTTATTTGGAAAGGAGACCTCATTCCCTGAAGCGTTTGTAGAGCGCGTGAATAGCAAAGGCATAAAAGGCGTAGAAGCAGAATTTGTAAAAGTTGAAGAAGTGATTCAGGGTAAGCCCTCAGGCTATGCGGTGATTATTGACCGGATCAGCCAGGATGTACCTTTTTACAGAGCCTATCTTAAAAATGCAGCCTTGACCGGAACTGCTGTGATCAATAATCCTTTTTGGTGGAGTGCAGATGAGAAGTTCTTCAATAATTGCCTTTCTGAAGTGATGGGGATTCCTGTCCCAAAGACAGTATTGCTTCCTTCCAATGCACGTCCGGATGATACCAGCGAGCAATCCTTCCGAAATATGAAGTTCCCTCTTGACTGGGAAGGAATGGTGGATTACCTGGGTGGATTTCCATTATATATGAAACCGCATTCCGGTGGTGGATGGAAGAGTGTCTATAAGGTGACCAGCTTTGATGATTTGTTTGCCAAATACAATGAAACCGGGCAGCTGGTGATGCTTTTGCAGGAAAATATTGATTTTGATGCTTACTTCAGATGCTACTATTTGGGAGGTGATCGGGTGCGTGTCATGCCTTATGAACCACGTAATCCACATCACCTGCGATATATTGATAAGTCACCTGTCGATAGTCCAAAGATGATGAAGGAGATTCATAAGCTGGTGCTTAAGATCAACCATGCCTTGGGTTATGAATTTAATACAGTTGAATTTGCAGTCAGAGATGGCATACCTTTGGCTATAGATTATTGCAACCCTGCGCCGGATGCGGATTTGAATAGTGTGGGTGCGGCCAATTTTGAGTGGGTCGTGGAAAATGCAGCGGAAATGGCTATTGAAAAAGCACTGGCACATAAAGCGAATAAAACCCATGTTAAGTGGGGTAGTTTTATTCAGGCTGCCGTGGAAGGCAAAATGCCAAAATAGATCAACCTTTTTTATGGTTGATATTGTATAAGGAAAAAAGTATTCTATGAAGGCAGCTCATCCCATACGAATGGCCATCCTGGACATGAATAATAATGTCGAGAATATGGGTTTGGCCAGTATTGAAAGGATAGCTGATCAGTTTGGCGTGATCCGGTATGATGTCTTTGATGTTCGTCACAAGGAAGTCGTTCCCGGATTGGACTATGACATTTATATTTCCACCGGTGGGCCCGGAGATCCAATGGAGATGAATGGCGTGTGGGATAAGATGTATTTTGATCTGCTGGATCAACTTTGGGAATACAATCTCCATCACACCGATAAGAAGTTTGTGTTCTTTGTTTGTCATTCCTTCCAACTGATTTGCCATCATTTTGGCATTGGGACGATCTCCCATCGCGCCAAGGAATCATTTGGTATTCTTCCTGTAGACGTTACGCCTGCGGGAACGGAAGACCCTCTATTTGCGCATATCAGTAACCCATTTTATGGTGCAGACTTCAGAAAATATGAAGTCATTTATCCTGATGAGCAACGGCTTTCCGAGCTCAATGCAAAAGTGACTGCTCTTGAAAATCCTGATCTGGATATTGACGACAACCGTGCGCTGATGGCGGTTCGGTTTTCTGATGAATGGTTTGGAACTCAGTTTCATCCTGAAGCGCATCCGGACGGGATGGTGCATTACCTGAGGCGTCCCGAAAAGAAGGAGATGATCATCGAGCAATACGGTCTTGATACCTATGAAGAGATGATGCATAATGCCTTGCATCCGGAAAGATTAGCCCATACACGCGACCTTATTCTGCCAGGGTTTATTAAGGATGCTATGGATCGAATTCGGGTGTATCGAGAAGAGAATAGCCCGGTATACTTCTGATTCCAGACTCATGGAGCATGGAGCATGGGGCGCAGGGCATGGGGCATGGAGCGTAGGGCATTTTAATGCAAATCTTTATAACCTCCTAACCGTCATCACCCATCACCCATCACAAAATCATCCTCTCTGGAATGACTTTTGAATAAATATATGCGTCAAACATATTTACTGTATATTTCACGTTATGATCACGGATATCCGAAACCAATTCAATGAAAAATTTTCGCAGGAAAAGTACAGATCTTTTCTGGATGATGTAAGTCATCAGTTTAATCACGTACCTGGTTTTCGTGTCGCCGAATCGCCCATTTTTGTTCCTCAGGAGCTCAAAGAGAAGCTCTTTCGTGCATGTCATCAGATCGCCGATTGTATCCTTCGTCCTGATTTTGGAGAAATGACTGAGCCGACCATGACCCCTGGAACAAAAGTTCCGGGAGAAAATGAGCACACGAAGTTTCTTCAAATGGATTTCGGACTCTGTGATGATGGGCAGGGAAATATCGAACCAAAATTGATTGAGGTACAGGGATTTCCTTCACTCTATTTTTATCAGGATTTTATTGCACGGATGTATCGGAAGCATTTCGATATTCCAGCCAACATGAATCATTTGTTTAATGGCTTTACTACTGATTCATACCTCAAACTGCTGGGTGATATTATTGTGGGTCCGGAAGACCCGAATGAAGTCGTGTTGATCGATGTAGAGCCATTTAAGCAGGCTACACAAATAGATTTTCATGCCGCACATAAAGCGATAGGAATAAAGATTGCATGTGTACAGGATCTTTTCAAGCAAGGAAATAAGCTTTATTATAAAAATGAAAAAGGGCAGACCGTGCATGTCAAGCGGTTGTTTAATCGGGTCATCTTTGATGAATTAATGTCCAGAGATGACTTACAGTTGCGATTTAAATTCACAGACGAACTGGATGTGCATTGGGTGGGCCACCCAAACTGGTTTTTTCGCATTTCTAAATACATGATGCCTTTTATTGAATGCGACTATATGCCTAAAACAATGTTTTTGGATCAATTGGATCGAATTCCGGATGATCTCGAAAACTATGTATTAAAACCACTCTACTCTTTTTCAGGGACCGGCGTTATCTTTCATATCAAGCCGGAGGACATTGAAAATGTAAAAGACAGATCACAATTTATTTTGCAGGAAAAAGTTCAGTATGTCCCGGTGATCAGGACAGATGAAGGTGATGCAGTGAAAGTGGAAGTCAGAATTATGATGGTATGGCCAGAGGGTGCGCCAAGACCTATTCTGGTCAATAATCTTGCCCGATTAAGCCGGGGCGAAATGATTGGCGTCAAATTCAATAAAGACAAAACGTGGGTAGGCGGAAGTGTTGGCTTCTACGAAAATGAGTAACTTATTCTTTCAGCGGTACGCTGGTAGAGTAATCACGTTGGATGACGTCGGCATATTCTCCTAAAAGTTCCCTGATTCTTTTTTCATTTTTATGTTGGAAAATAAATCCGATATGATATTTCTTTTGAAGTTTCCACCATATTTCAGTATCGGTAAATTTTTCATAATCAGGCTGCTCAAATTTGCTTAATGTCACAATGATACCGGCATGCAAATCATCGACCAATGGAAGATGGTATTTTCTTCCGGTTAATACAGCATGTTCAATATTGGCCCATTCAGCCCACAGACTGATACCACTGGCCGCCTCGACCATATCGGTCAGATGGGCGCCGCCGCATCTGGCAGACGTTTCCAGAAATAAAATTTCCTTTCCGTCATCACGTACAATGTATTCCGTATGACTGGCACCATGACGAAGGCCAAAGGAATCTAATACTTTAGTATTGAGCTTGATTAGTTTTTTAGCTAGCGTATCTTTATTACTTAATGTTTTTGATTGGAATATTCCACCGCCATGCGCCACTTCAAAAGGGGCGTCAAGATATTCTGAACATCTTGTAAACAGGGTCTCATCATTGTAATTGAGGGCATCCACATGACAAATTGTGCCGGGGCGAAATTCCTCCAGCAGAAACTGATGGCGTTTGTCACCAACTTCTTCAGCCCATTGCCAAAAGGCATCTGCATCAGGTATTTTTCGAATATTTAATGATCCGGCATCTCTTCTTGGTTTTGCCAGCCAGGGGCCGGTACTTGTTTTTAAAAAGTCGCGAATCGTTTCATTGTTAAACAATGAAGTAAAACCTGGGATCGGAATACCGGCATCTCGTGCTTCCATGCGCATAGCCAGCTTGTCAAAAAAATGTCTTGCGGTAGTTTCTCCCATGCCGGGCATGCGAAATTCTTCACGCAATCTTGCGCCCTTCCAGATATCATAATCATCAAGTGCTATGATCCGATCTATTTTGTGGGTTCTGAATTGATAGGCCACGCCTGAAATCAGCAGATCAATATCCCACAGCCGGCCATCATCACCGGGCATGTAAAATATTTCTTCAATATCATCATGCGGCCATGCCTCATTTCTGTTTTTTTCAGCGGTCACGAGAAAAACAAGGTGGCCAAGTCGTTTCAATTGACGTAGAAAAGCGCCGCCTTTAAATTCGCAGGTAATGCAAAGGAATACATAGGTTCTGTCCATGCTTAAATGTAGAAATATTTTAGATATTTTGTGATGGGGTGATTTTGTGATTTGATGATTTTGTGATATTGTGAAGGGATATTTGTAACATTAGGTCTTGTGCAAGGGGGCTCTTCGCCCTTTGCCCTCTGCCCTCCGCGTCTGGCATCTCGCGTCCCACTCCTTTTTACTATTTTGCGTTCCGATTTTGCCTTTTTGACTAAATTTCATTAATGCCGCCAACTTCTCAACTTACACAGGCGATGCCTCATTACCCGATCATTGAGTTGATTGATAAGGGCTTTGAGATACCCCAATTGGGTAAAAACAGGCGTATTTGGGCCTTACTTCCCCATGATTATCACGATTCTGAAAAAACATACCCTGTTTTATACCTTCAGGATGCCCAAAACCTCTTTTCTGATGAAGCCCCTTTTGGGAGCTGGGCTATTGACGAGCATCTCATGGATTTGTCTGCAAAAGGGATCGGCGAATTGATCGTGATAGCGATCGATCATGGCGGAAGCGAACGGATACAGGAGTATAGTCCTTATTATCACCGAAAGTTTGGAGATGGCCAGGGAAAGGATTATGCCAATTTCATCATCGAAACGTTGAAACCCTATGTAGACTCCCATTATCGGACAAAGCCCGAACGCAAATATTCAGGCATTGGTGGCAGTAGTATGGGAGGGCTGATTAGTGCTTATATTGGTATTGTCCATCCCACCTTTTTCTCCAAATTGATGATTTTCAGCCCTTCTTTCTGGTATTCAGATGAAATATATTTTGATGCCTTCAAATACAATTATACCCTGCCGATGCGCATGTTTATATACGCAGGAGAGAAAGAAACCCGATTTATGAGCCAGCATATCCATCAATTTAAAAATGCACTGATGCATGGGGCTTTTTCAAGTAATCTCACTAAATTTAACATTGTGATTGATCCTGAAGGCCAACATCAGGAGAAATATTGGGGTGCCATCTTCCCCACGGCAGTAGAATACTTATTCTTTTCAGACCAAGACGAAAAAAAATGAAGTTACATGCCTTATCCTCCCCGGAGGAATTGCTAGAGAAAATTGACGTTTTGTGCGTACCCTCTTCCAAAGAAAAGGCAGAAATCATTTATAAGGATGTCCTGACACGCCTTGTGCATGAGGACACACTTCCATCGTTTGCAGATTTTTCTTCCCTTAAAGGGCCGTTCACTGTTTTTTACGGACACTGGAAAGGGCATAAAATAAAAGTGGTTTATTATACCGATAATGGCCAATTGACTGAAGCAAGCATGTATTCGCTGGCCAAGAAAATGGCGATAAAAATTAAAAGCGATTGTCAGGGAAATATCGGATTGTGGCTTCAACCAATAGAACAGGAAGAAGTGGTTCAGTCCGCCTTTGCCGGATGGACGGCAGGTCATTACGATCTGGGACTTTATAAACACCATGATAAGAATAATGGAAAACAGAATGCTGCAGAGGTGTTCACATATATATCCGATGAATCAATTCTTCAAGCTGCGCAGACCGGTATCTCTGTAGGGATAGTGCAAAGGGAGGTGATGAATCTTGTCAATGCCCCCTCCAATCAAAAATCTCCCGCCTCACTGGGAGCCTGGGCGTCCCGAAGTGCTGCACAATTCAATTACACAGTCACTATTCTGGATAAGGAGAATTTGACAGCATTGGGAATGGATGCTTTACTGGCGGTGAACCGTGGTAGCGAACATCCAGCCAAATGTATAATCACGCAATACAGCCACCCGGAAGCCACAAAGAAAGTAGTGCTTGTAGGGAAGGGCGTGCTCTTTGATACAGGTGGAATATCCATGAAAGGACCAAGGAATTTGCATCATATGAAAAGTGATATGGCGGGTGCCGCTGCAGTCCTGGGAACAGTAGAAGCCTGTGCCCGATTAAAATTAAAGGTCCATGTAACCGCCATTGCGCCCACTACTGATAATAGCGTAGACAGATTGTCTATCAATCCCGGTGATGTGATTTCCTCCTTTGCGGGAAAGACCATCGAAGTCATTGATACGGATGCGGAAGGACGATTAGTTCTGGCGGATGCGTTGGCGTATGGCATAAAGGAATATCAACCGGATGTGATTATTGATCTGGCAACATTGACCGGAAGTATTATCGGAGCGATCGGGATGCAGGCAGCAGGACTATTTTCTAAGAATGATCAATTGATTGAGTCGCTAAGATCAGCAGGAACAGCAACCGGCGAACGATTATGGCCTATGCCTATGTATGATGAATATCATGAGGATATGCAGTCAGATATTGCTGATATCCGCAACCTAAGTGATAAACCTTATGCAGGTTCCGTGACGGCCGCAAAATTTTTAGAATATTTCACCGACAAGCATACCAGTTGGGCACACCTGGATATCGCCGGTGTCGGGTTTCAGCCAAATGGATTTGGCAAAGGCCACTGCGCCACCGCTTATGGTGTCAGGCTATTACTGAAGTGGCTTACAGCAAACGGGAATTAATGCCATTTAAAAACTTCCCGAATTTTGTTGGATATACCCATCAATCATTTCCAATTTAAATTCTGAACTCAATTGAAACACATCACCAAAACCATTTGGATTCTCTCCATTGTCAGTTTGTTTCAGGATGTCTGCAGCGAAATGTTGTATCCGGTGATGCCTATTTATTTAAGCAGTATAGGTTTTTCAATTGCATTGATCGGAATACTTGAAGGTTTTGCTGAATCAACCATTGGAATCAGTAAAGGATATTTTGGCAAGCAATCGGATATTTCCGGAAAGCGACTTCCTTTTATTCAATGGGGATATGCACTGACAGTCATTGGAAAAACCGCCATGGTCCTGATCGCTCATCCTGTATGGGTGTTTTTCACCCGTTCTTTGGATCGATTAGGAAAAGGGGTCCGAACCGGTGCACGTGATGCGATGCTGTCCGACGAAGCAACAGATGAAAACAAAGGCAAGATTTTTGGCTTCCATCGCTCACTGGACACCCTGGGGGCTGTCATTGGTCCCTTACTGGCATTAATTTATTTATATTATTATCCCGAAGATTACAAGATGCTTTTCTTTCTTGCCTTTATTCCCGGTGTGGTGGCAGTACTGCTCACATTTTTCCTGAAGGATAAAAAACGCCAGGATACCTTCATAAAAAAGAAAGGTTCCTTTCTGTCTTTTCTTTCGTATTGGAAAGAAGCACCTCTCGTTTATCGAAGAGTATTGATTGGTCTGCTCGTTTTTGCGTTGGTGAACAGCTCAGATCTTTTTTTGATTCTGCGCCTGAAGGAAACAGGGATGAGTGATACCTGGGTGATCGGTGGATTTATTTTTTACAATTTGGTATATGCGATTTTCTCTTTTCCTCTCGGGATATTGGCAGATAAAATTGGGCTTAAGAAAATTTTCATTTTTGGACTCTTTGTTTTTGTCGGTGTATACCTTGGCATGGCGATGGATCTGCCGGCTAAAATGTATCTGATTTTATTCGGTTGTTATGGGATATTTTCTGCCGCCACGGAAGGGGTAGCAAAAGCGTGGATTAGTAATATTGCAGCGAAGAAAGATACTGCAACGGCCATTGGTCTTTTTGCAGGATTTCAGAGTGTCTGTGCTTTCCTGGCCAGTTCGCTGACAGGGTTGATCTGGTATGCTTACGGTGCAGGGGTGGCTTTTACGGCAACAGCGATTGTTGTATTGGGCGTATCCACTTATTTTGTTTTCCTACGGACAAACACGACAAAAACTATTTTAATAAACTAGTTCGCCTTACAGTTTAATTATTTTTCTCGTAGTTAAAACACCTTTGGCATCCTTCACTTTGATAAAGTACAATCCCGGAGCATACTGAGTTAAATCAACCTGTTGTTCCCATTTGCCATTGGTTATCTGAATTTCTTTTTCAAATAATTTAACACCTGATGGTGAGAGAAGTTCCAGATGTAATTGCTGCAGGTTTGGGCTTTCCCCGGAGACAATTGTTGGTCCACTGGTTGGATTTGGACTGATCGTTAAGGTACTATGCAGATGAGTATCATCGGTAGCCACTAAAATCGTTTCCAGAAAAATATTATCGAGATGCATATCATTTCCATAGCCGGACTGATTGACAAATTTCAAAGTGATGTATTGTCCGGCATATTCGTTTAGGTCCAATGTGATCGTGCGCCACTCCTCACAGGATTGCGGAGAAAACCTTTCCTGTTCGTATAAATTATTCGGACCGAGACCCGACGTGGTCGTACTCAATGCTTCCCCTCCGCTTCTGAAAATTGTCGTGTAACTATTTTCACAATTATTGGAGATCAATACTTTCAGCGAATCAATAAACGCATTCCCATCATAATAAGGTGCATAAGCTACATCAAAGTGTAGTTTGATGTCTTCTGCCATCGTGAGGTCCATATTGACAGGCAATACAATGTCATCGACACCATACGAACTATACTCATAATTATTGACAACATAAGCAATATCACCTTCCGGATGACATGAAGTAAGTGTGACCGGAGCCCAGGTAATGCCATTGTCAGGATTATTGATGTGAAAATTATCGGTGGTGGTAAAATCAATCGGTGGTGGAATATCATTTATTTCCGGCGTAAACACCTGGATCATGTTGACTATGGTTTTGGTCGAGGATCCGTTTGGATTGGTAACCTTCAGGGTGACATCATGAAAGCCTTCATCAGTGTACACCACTTTTGGATTTCTAAGATTGGAGGAGGATGGATTTCCTCCCGGGAAACTCCATTCCCAGGTTGCATTCGCATGCGATAGCATTGAAAAATCATCAAAGCGAATGGTATCGCCGGGACAGGATGTTTCGCGTTTATGTACCATAGGTTGTGCCACAGGTCTCGACGTAACTGCGAAAGGGGATTCCCAAATTCCTTTTCCGTAGGCCCCTATACGCAATTTATTATCCCTGTAAAAAGGTCGGAGTATGCAGGTTGAAATTTGCTTAGGTAAGCCCTCATTGAAAGGCATCCATTCTGACATGGTATCATCTTTAAACCAGATGGTTCGAAAGGTGCCGATGTATACGCCTCCATCTGTACCACCTTGTTGAAGTAGATAAGTGATATGTTCGCCGTTAAGTCCCGGAGTAGTTAAATTCAACCATAAATTTCCTCCATCAAATGATGTATATATCTTCTCACCATCTCCTCCATCCGCATAGGCCAGCCATACGCGCTGCTCATCTTCCGCATCACATGCCAACAGTACGCGGCGTGCATAACCGGGAGGCAGGTTGAGCGGTGTCCATGAATTTCCTGCATCCGTACTTTTCCAAAGTGTTCCCGGATCCCATGAGGATGCATTCCGCTGAAAGAGATAAAACACATTTGGATTGCTTCGGCTTATTTCAAAACTCATCGCACGTGCATTGATGTCAGTACCAAACGCGTGAAGTGTGTCGAAGGTGGTTCCACCATCCATGGTCTTCCATAGTTTGTTTTGATTTGTTACATAAAATGTATTCCAACAAATTGGATCCCATTCCATTTCACCACTTTCGGCATCGTAGTAACTTTCATTTGGATATTTGCCAATGGAAAAATACTTAGCGGTTCCATTTTGAGACTCAGGCAAAACAACGCCACCAATGTCGGAGTAGTAGGTGAGGCGACCTTCCGACGGATTGACATAACCCGTAGCTGCTTCACCACCGCCAAGGCTAAGTACTTCACCGGGCATCCAGTTTTCATGCCAACCACTATTCCCATTGTGATACCTTCCTCCGACGAGAATATCCTCATTCCATCCGGTGCCAAAGCCCCAGTAATCAGAACTTGTAATGCCTCGATTGCGTGCATAATGCGTTTCGAAATGATCATCAGAATATTCAATACCCCCATCACTGGTCATCCATAAATCATTTCCATTGATTTCTATTTCCTGACAATCCGGGTGTACATAATTAAAATTATTGCTGCAATATCCACCACGACATGAGAAGGATTGACCCCCATCGATGGAGGTCCACAGATTTAGAAAACCGGCCATGATAAAATCTGCATCGGTGTCCGATGCATCAAAACCAAGATTATAAAACCCCTGATGGTATCCGCCGGTGCGATTGATAGTAGCCATATTAGGATGTGAAGTGTCATTCCATGGACCACCCGCAGGAGGATTGGGCATTGCCCACGTTTCACCGGCATCATCAGAGCGCCAGATGCCAATAAAACCAGAATCATCCGTTTTGGCCTCACCTATTAATACAGCATATATTCTGTTTGGATCATCATCCGTCACCGCCAATCTGGCACCTCCGTCATGTCGTCCTTCCAGGTCAGAAAAAAACCAGCCATCTGATTTAAGTTCCCAGGTTAAACCATAGTCTGCTGATTTATAAAATCGACATATTTCCTGCACAGGATCATTTTGGACCAAAAAGCAAATGGAAGGCTCATTGACTTGCCATTCCATATCATAGCATTTATCCTCAATAAGTCTTGTCCAGGTTTCTCCGGCATCCTCACTTCTGTACATTCCGTGTTGTGTAGCAGCTAAAACAATTTGTGGCTGCCCCGGATTTATCTTAATATCATTGGTATACATTTCTGTATCGGATAATACCAAATTCCAGGTACTTCCTCCATCAATGCTCTTCCAGATATTGTTATTCTCTCCAGCAAATACGATATCAGGATTTGTTGGGTGAACCTCCAGGGCGGTGATCGCATTAAAGGCATAATTTCTTGAAACACATATCCAGCTTAATCCTTTATCGGTAGTTTTGAAAATCTCTGATCCTTCTGTGCCACAGTATACTATATCAGGATTGGAAAGGGATTGATCAATACAATAGATATTGGATTGTGATGATTTTGCTAAGGGAGCCGGGCCGGTGTTGGTATTAAATGTTTCCATGGGTCCCATCACCGTCCAGTCTGCTGTGCCTCGGGTAGCTGAATTTTGTTTCAGTTTGTTGATGCTGTTTTGAAAAGCTTCTTTTTCATTTGGTGTGTCTTTCTGAATATATCCCTCATGATTAATGTTAGGTTCAGCGGCGCGTCTCCATTTTTTATAATACTGCGTATAGGTTGTTTTCAAATCCGGATGAGTTTGTCGCCAGATGCGATAGGCATCATCGATTTGCCAAACATTTGGATTTGCGGCATACATCATTTCTGCCCATGCCGGGAGCGTTTCATCGGCTGCGGGAGGCACTTTATACAATTCCTGTGCCTGTAGTGAAATTTGGAGGCATATCAGAAGCACGAACGGGAGAAATCTCATATCTGGGATATTTTATCTGATAAATGTATTGCAATAAGAACAACTGGCAAAGTAGGGTAGTCAAAAAAGGGCGCTTATCTTGCAGGCTGAAACAGGAAATTGATGGCGGAGAAGAAAAAGGTAATCATTATTGGGCCGGCGCATCCCTTGCGCGGGGGGCTGACCACTTTTGATCATCGGTTGGCCAGGGCGTTTAATGCGATTGGGGATGATTGTGTGATTTATTCCTTTTCCCTGCAGTATCCTTCTTTTCTTTTTCCCGGAACTTCCCAATATACGGATGAACCGGCGCCTGAAAATCTGAAAATTTATTCAGTCATCAATTCGGTGAATCCGTTCAATTGGATAAAAATCGGAAGGCGTATCGCGAAAACAAAACCTGATATTATACTGGTTCGGTTCTGGATTCCGTTTATGGGTCCTGCCTTAGGTACCATTTTACGACAGGTTAAAAAAAATAAGCACACAAGGATTATAGGACTGACCGATAATATTATCCCGCATGAAAAGCGGCCCGGTGATACAATTTTTACTAAATATTTTTTAGGGAGTTGTCATGCCTTTATTACCATGAGTGAGAAAGTAATGAGTGACCTGAGGACATTTGAAAAAGAAAAACCTGCGCGATTAGTGGCGCACCCATTGTATGATAATTTTGGAGAGGCGGTGGCTAAACAAATCTCAAGAGAAAAGCTGGGCATTAACAGTCAGGATAAGGTGATCCTGTTTTTTGGTTTTATCCGAAAATATAAAGGGCTTGATATTCTTTTGGAGGCGATGGCCGATACGCGCATAAAAGCAGCAGGCATAAAATTGCTCATTGCCGGGGAGTTTTATGAGGATGAAAATATGTACAGAGAGCAGATCAACAGGTTGCATATTCAGGACCAGCTTATACTGCGAACATCCTTTATCCCTGATAGTGAAGTGCTGCATTATTTTTGTGCGGTGGATGTTGTGATACAACCATACAGGAACGCAACACAGAGTGGCGTCACACCGCTCGCATATCATTTTGAGAAACCCATGGTGGTCACTAATGTTGGGGGGCTGCCTTCCATGGTGCCTGATCGACAATCAGGATTGGTCGCAGAAGTTGACCCAACAGCCATTGCTGATGCGATACTCGAATATTATCAATTAGGGGAAGACTTTTTTATTCCTCATCTTCGCAGTGAAAAGAAGAAACTTTCGTGGTTCGAGTTAGTACAAAGTATTAAGTCGCTCGCTTGATTCGACATGATGTAATTGATTTTCAAAATGAAGGTAAACGCTCAAAAAATAAACACAGAACTCCATTGCAAATGATATACAGAAGTAAAGCACCATTGCGTATTGGATTGGCCGGAGGGGGTACGGATGTGAGTCCGTATTGTGATTTGTATGGTGGTGCGATCCTCAATGCAACCTTGTCTTTGTATGCTTATGCGACGATTGAGTTGCTGGACGAAAAGAAAATTATCTTGCATGCCGCTGATCAGGGGATACTTTTGACATTTGAGAAAACAGAAACATTGCCCATAGATGGCGAACTTGATTTACTGAAAGGCGTGTACAATCGCATTCAACAAGATTACGGTGTTAATGTACCCGGATTCAAATTAACAACCTATGTAGAAGCACCTCCAGGATCCGGCTTGGGGACTTCCTCTACTTTAGTCGTGGCGATTGTTGGTGCCTTTGCAGAACTATTATCCTTGCCGCTGGGGGAATATGACATGGCACATTACGCTTATGAAATTGAACGCCAGGATCTCAAACTGGCCGGTGGCAGGCAGGACCAGTATGCAGCAACGTTTGGTGGTGTAAACTTTATGGAATTTTACACGAATGATAAAGTACTGGTCAATCCACTGCGCATCAAGCGTGAATACTTGTTTGAACTGGAACATAACTTATTGCTCTACTATACTTCTACCAGTCGGGAATCCGCCAGGATCATTGAAAAGCAATCCAGAAATGTAAATGAAAAGGATCAGGATGCGATTGAGGCTATGCATCAGTTGAAAGTGCAGGCCAATCTTATGAAAGAAGCCCTTCTGACCGGAAAACTCAATAAAATTGGTGAGATTCTTGACTTTGGTTTTCAGCAGAAAAGAAAAATGGCTGAGGGAATTTCAACAGATTGGATTGAAGAAATTTATGAAGAAGCAAAAAAGGCCGGAGCTACCGGTGGAAAAATTTCAGGTGCAGGCGGCGGCGGATTTATGATTTTTTATTGTCCCGGAACAACAAAATACAATGTCATAAAAGTATTATCCCAATTTGGAGGAATGGAAAAGCGATATGAATTTGTGAAACATGGGTTGAGTACATGGACGGTTTAAATTACGAATTACAAAAATAGGACCTTGGATTTTTAGACCTGAGACTCAATAATTGCAAATTAAGAATCACGAAAAGTGTGAACTGAAAAGGAAGTGGCGAATTTGCATTTTGGATGGGATGAACACAACCTGCAATAATAATAGAGATAACGGAAAACAAAACAAGCCCCCTTTAGGGGATTTAGAAGCAGAAATGCAGAAAGCAAAATGGAAATTACTGAATATAAAAATTTAAAACTGCGTCTCAGCGCCTATGCCTGCAAACCTTTTTAAAATTAATATATAATATTGGCTAGAAAAAAACCAGAAGTCATCGGGAAGCAGAAAGAAAAATATTTACGAATTATTATATAGAGAAAATTATGCAGGATCAAATAAAGGCGATAGTTGCTCAATCTATCAAAACTAAACAGAATCTCCTGGAAGATACAGATTTGATAAAGGCTATCGAGGCAGTCGTCATGGAAATCGTTATTGCGTTCAGAGCAGGAAATCGTGTGTACTTCTGTGGTAATGGTGGAAGTGCTGCAGATGCACAGCATCTAGCGGCAGAATTTTCCGGAAGATTCTATAAAGACCGATTAGCCTTGCCGGCAGAAGCCTTGCATTGCAATACATCATACCTCACAGCGGTAGCCAATGATTATGGGTATGAACACGTATATGCCAGACTGATTGAAGGTATAGGCCAGCCGGGTGATGTGTTGGTTGGTTTATCCACTTCCGGCAACTCTGTCAATATCCTTGAAGCATTGATAAAAGCCAAAAGAAAGGGAATGACGACGGTTGGCCTGACAGGAGCGGATGGTGGTAAAATGCGGGAGGAATGTAATTTCCTGATTAATGTACCTTCTACAGATACACCAAGGATACAGGAATGCCATATTATGGTCGGTCATATTATTT
Organism: Bacteroidota bacterium; assembly: GCA_024642665.1. Lineage (GTDB taxonomy): Bacteria > Bacteroidota > Bacteroidia > Chitinophagales > Saprospiraceae > Opimibacter. Next base: position 53,926 of record JAHEAR010000011.1, on the reverse strand, counting down.
GTGAACTGGTAGAAAGCCAATACTTTGATTAGAGAGGTCATCATATTGGCAGGTGGATTAGGCACACGACTTAAAGACACAGTGCCTGATCTCCCAAAATGTATGGCACCGGTAGCGGGACACCCATTTTTGTTTTATGTCATACAGTATCTTCTTAAGCAAGAAGTGGATCGTTTTATTTTCTCTTTAGGGTATAAGCATGAAGTCGTGGAAGTGTTTCTGAAAGAATCTTATCCATCCCTTGATTATACTTGTGTCATTGAAAGTAAGCCACTGCAAACCGGTGGAGCTATCAGACTTGCACTTGGACAAGCCAAGGACGATCATGTGCTGATCATGAATGGAGATACGCTTTTTGATGTATCTGTTGCTGCGCTGGAGAAATTCCATCTGACGGCCAATGCCGATTGTTCATTGGCCTTAAAGCCATTGGAGGAGTTTGATCGCTATGGCGCAGTAGTGCTAAAGGCGGATGGCAGAATTATTTCATTTGAAGAGAAAAAGTATGTGGCGTCAGGTTGTATCAACGGTGGGATTTACCTCTTAAAGAAAGAATCTTTTCTGTCTCAAACCTGGCCGGAAGTTTTTTCTTTTGAAATGGATTACCTCGCAAAATATTGTCTGCAGGAGAAATTCTATGGCCATATTCAGGATGGCTATTTTATTGATATTGGTATTCCGTTCGATTTTTCCCGTGCACAACAGGAATTGAAGCGATTTACTTTTCCTTTTGAAGGGGTAGACAACACATGGACTCTGTTTCTCGATAGAGATGGGGTGATCAATGTTAATAAGGATGATAGTTATGTCTTCAATAGAAAAGAATTTATTTTTAATGAGGGGACATTGGAGGCCATCGCCCGATTAAGTAATCTGTTTGGTAGAATAATTGTTGTGACAAACCAAAGGGGCATTGGCAGGGGGTTGATGACTTCGGATGACCTGGAAGATATCCATGCATATATGCGCGAATCCGTGGTGGCTGACGGTGGAAGAATTGATGATATATTCTATTGTACTTCTGTGGATAACGCACATCCTGATCGAAAGCCTAATCCGGGCATGGGATGGAAGGCAAAGAAAAAATATCCGGAGATCGACTTATCCAAATCTATTGTCATAGGAGACAAAGCTTCCGATATGAAGTTGGGCAGAAACCTGGGTGCTAAAACAGTTTTGATTTCTTCCGATCGATACAAAGATTCGATTGATGGCAATGAAGTTGATCTTGCATGTTCCAGTTTAGTTGAATTTGCCCGATACTTCGAATAGCGATTCGAGTCAACCACCGCCAACATTATCAAGCGCATCCGTCGATACGGATGCATTAAAATAAATATTAATTTACTTTCTCTATTTTACCTGAATGGCAAAACCGGCAAGTTCGAATCCTCTTTTGTTCAATAATCGTATATAATAGGCGCCGGGTTTACTGATCCCATGCCAGCTTATTTTTCGGGAGCCCTTATCGGTATTCACCTCCGTGGTATAGCTATCCTTCCAAACAACATCTCCATTGTCATTCTGAAGTTCAACATATATTCGCTCCTCCACAGCACTATTAATTCTTAGCCAGTAGTATAATTTATCACCAACTTTAAAACTGGTTGTAGATGGCCCCGGGTTGTCCAATGTTCCAGATTTCATTGTTCGGAAATCACTATAGGTACTCCATTCAACGCCTCCGCTCTTGACCGGCACATCAGCGATGACAAACCCTTTTCTTGCAACTACGAAGCCTTCCCCATTAAGCACTTCTGCTGTGTACCTGCCAGCTTCTTTGAAAGAATTATTTAATCCCACCCATTGGGTTGTGCTATCGCTGTCTGCATTCACTTCCAGATAGGAGGAATTGACTATTCCTGAACTGTCACCTTTGATCCAATTGACCTGAATAAATTCTGTTTTATTAGGGGTCCTCAGGTTAAGCGAAATAAAAACTCGTTTTGAATGTAGCACAGGATCTGCATCGTCATGTTCATGATCGTCTTCCTGACTATCCATCAACCTGATGTCTACAACGGAGATATAGTTTTGTTTCATTTGCGCATCTGTCAGCTTATTGCTTCGAACCAGTGCTTTTAATGCAATTAAATATTTAGGCATTTGGAATTTGGGAAGATCTCCGGACAGGGTAGAATCAAGTTTGCCGATTTGCTGATCTACCAGTTCAATAATTTGTTTGATGGAATCTGCTTTGGCTTCGGTAATTGCTTTTTCAATAATTAATTTATCATTTTTTTCGGTGACTTCCTTGGCTTTTTGTTTTGAAAGTAATGCAATCCACAGGGTAGCGCCAACGACGATTAGGCCTATAATAGAAAATAGTATAATACGTGAGCGGACTAATCGCTTTTGTTGTTCCATTTTGCTTTCCTCAATTGCACGTTCCTGTTTCTCAGATTCCTGACGAACGATTTCCCGTTCGCAGTCATCCAGAAATTTTTCTAACTCCGGGGTTAAGGAAATCTGAGATCGGAATTGATCAAAAGCAGAAAGTTGTTTGCGATTCAAAAAAGCCCCTGTTTTCTTATATTCATCATGGGCATTCAGCACGCGCCTTCTGATGTTTTGCAGCAGACGGTCTGATTCGGATTTTCGATTATGAATGACTAAAGCCAGGCTGTCATGGGCCAACTCAATTGTCTTGTTGTCTTTGCGCAGGATGCGATCAGCATGAAGCGTATTCAAAATATCGGTTAGCATTTCTGTAGGAATATTATTCAACAACATAGATGCTTCGTTGGATAAGGTAATTTGGTCACCTTCCATTTTGTAGGACACCGGATTTTTAGTGCCTTCATCTGTGACAAAGACATTAAGGGTCGTCTGAATAAATCTGGGATTTACCTCTCCGTATTTTTCTTCAAGTTCCTTCTGTAATGCTTTGGTTTGGTTTTCAAGAAACCGTTCCAGCACATTATCAATCCTCCCAAGTTGATCGATATCCTGTTTGGTTATGTCCAAATGGGGATATCCTTCAGACTCCTTTGTGCGAAACTGTTTTTGGTGCACATCTCTATACAGCATGTCGAGATATACCTGCAGATATGGAAGTGTTATACCGTTCTTTGGGTCATGAATATTACTAACCATTAGATCCAGTAATTCCTCCTTTGGTTCAGCCAGGTGGATATTGAATTTGTCAAAAGAAGAACTAATGACCTCTTTTACTTTATTTGGGCCCATCACCTCTACGCGGAATCGATGGTCAAAGAGCTCCGGTATTAACTCTTCATAAGAGTATAGCTGTGCAATAAACTCCTCGCGCATAATCAACACGATCTTGCAAGGAAGATTGGCATCCAATACACCCCGAAGAGAATGCATAAATGTCAACTGCTCTTTTTCATCACCCCGAATAAAGAGTTCTTCAAATTGATCAAACAAGAGATAAACCGTACAGAACGATTTGCGTAGAAGCATGGAGACATCTTTTGTCATATCTCCGGTCGCCCGGTCGCCAAGTGCTTCGGTCATTGCTTCTTTAACCGATATATTCAAATCGTCATTTCTTCGGATAAAAATGGGGTACCAGTCCGGTCCGTCAAACCGATTGGCAAGTCCACACTGAAGTAGTGAGGTTTTGCCTGTACCGGAGGAGCCATACATTAATACCAATGGTGTTTTGAATACCGTATTATAGGAAACATCAATTTCCATATCCCTGCCAAAAAATGCATCCTTATCGGATAATGTAAAGGCATCCAGAAATTTAAATGGACTTTTCATAGGTCAATGAAAGATTGATTAAAAATGCTTTTTGCAAATGCGTCGAACTGGCCTCTCAAAGCAGTAAAATATTTTTGTTTTTGCACTAAAAGTGGAGGGTCCTGGGGGGCATAAACATGCTTATAGACGTAGGAGTCAGAGGGCTTGTCGTACCTGTCGAAATAATAGAGTTTGACAATTTTTGCTTTGTTGTCGAAGGAATTTTCATCAATGATGAACGGGCTTAAATTGAGAGAATTTTTCAAGTTGCCCTTTTTTGCAATAAGTACTGAATTGCTATCCAGTGCTTCATTCTCATTAAACTCTTTTGGTTCCATGGTCCCCGATACATTCAATTCAAGACGAATGAAATTGTGTATGTATTGGGTGGTAATGAAGCGCTTGTATTTTCTAACATCTATGTCCTTTATAGAAACCATTGTATAGCGCATGATAAAGCCAATCTGATCAAACAGAATAGCCAGCTTTTCTTCACTGATAGCGCATATTTCATTGACTTCGTCATTCGTTATGGCATCCTTTTCGAGTTTCTCATGCACTAATTCCAAATAACTGACAGCCTCATACAGAGGACCTCTGGCTTGATACGCGTCTGCTACCTCCGCCATTTCTTCGATGAAAAATTTCAATCCCTGACTGTCCATGATTTCCTTAGTCGCGACACATAAGTCAAAGAATTGTTGGGTACTGGTGCCGGCGACAGCAGATAGAAAAGACTTTTTTAGTTTGTCTAAACTGGATTCAGAAGTAATAAATTTATCATCGCCGGCTTTTGCCTCCCATAGATCGGCGAGTATCGTAAACCCAAGCAACTCAATGGCCGTATTGAAAATGACAATTATTTGCTTTAACCTGGGACTCCCTAGCATATTGTAAAAAGTCTGGCCTGATCCACTGTTATTACCTTCCGCAAATAATTTCCTGAATTGAACACTTATCGGCTGGGGTAAGGATTGAAGAATTGTGCTGGTATCGACAACAGCTGATTTTTCTTCATCAGTGGATTTCGCACCCCAACGAAAATTATCTGCAACATCATTTGAGCTGTCATCGTCTGAGGTAACAAATTTGGATAAACTCTCAATGAGTAATTTGTTTGGAACAAAATCTTTTATTTCAACACTAGCTGTGTTTGCATTTAGTTTCCATTGAAGACTGATCTCCTTTTCAGGGAGCGCATAGAGTCCCCATAATGATTCAGATGCATCTTCAGCGCCTGGTTTCTTTAGCAGGGAATGCATTTCCGGCTTGATGTCTGCATATCTGGTCATGATCTCCCCTTTAGCCAATTCAAAAGCTTCTTTGATTGAGCTTTGATCATTTAAAGCCTGAAAGAATCTTGTGGAAAATTCACTGGCCTTTTTATCATTGATCGGTGCACTGGTGGCGATCACTACGGGGACGCCACTCTGCAAAAGATTAAAAACCTGACCTCTGGTCGAGCAACCGTTCAGAAATACAAGTTGTAATTGAGGGCACTGACTAAGCAGATAAGCAAGGCCTTCTGCATTGGCATCCTCTCCTTCCAAATGCAGCTTATCCTCACCGGCATGGCCACTATATAGAAATATTCTAAGATCCTTTTTGTAATCCCCTATTTTGCTCAAAATCTGGGAGATGGAAGCAAAGGAGTCACTTTTAAGCTTAAAATGACCCATATCGGATCGATGTTCCAGTAAACTATTTAGCTTTTGATCCTCCTCACGAAGCGTGGGTAGTGGATTTGTAGAATCATTTGCAAATGCCAGGTAAATAACATCCATGGGTTGAGACGACTATTTATTATAAAAATGTAATAATTATTTATGCAACTTACAATATTACAATTTTTATACCCTATTTCTGTCTCTGAAGACAATATCAAACAATTATAATCATTCATTTTCCAAATAACGATTACCTGTTACTCGTGCCACAGATGATTTTTGAAATAAAATGGTTTTTTCAGAGACCATCCTTTTGGGAAATTATTATATTTTAGAGTCCCACTAAAATGACCATATCGGGAATAATTAAATGCTTTAGTCTTTTTTGGGAACCAAAAATTGTTAACCCCTGTTTAAAGTCAAATGATGAAAAATTTATACGTGCTATTGGTTGGTATTGATGAGTATACTCCGCCAAATGCTGTTCTGAAAGGTTGTGTAAAAGATATCAATCAGGTAGAAGCCTATCTTAAGGATTATTATGCTCAGGATTATAACCTCAATATAAGACGGTTAGAAAACAGCAGTGCTACGTATGAAAACATTAAGAAAGGATTTCGTGAACATCTTTCACAAGCAGGACCATCTGATATTGTCTGGTTTCATTTTAGTGGTCATGGTTCAGAAGAGAAGACCGCTAAGGAATTTCTCACCATCGAACCTACCGGAAAAGATCAGACCCTCATCTGCAGCGATAGCGGCATAGGAAAGGCACCAAATCTGGCAGATAAAGAGCTTGCTGTTCTGCTGAAGGAAGTGGCTACGAAGAACAAACCATCTCCTCCTCATATTATGGTTTCGCTGGATTGTTGCCACAGCGGATCCGGCACAAGATCAGTGGGCCAGGATATTAGCTGGACTTCCAGATCAGCTCCTTCCAGTGGGGCTGAACGAAGTTTGGATACCTATGCTGACGGATATTATTCAGCTCTTAAAAGCCTCGAAGTACCTACCTCTAAGCACGTCGTACTGTCTGCTTGTAAGAGTGTTCAGACCGCAGGTGATATGCCGGAAGGGGGCGCTTTTACCACCGGACTGATCAAAGCATTGCGCGCTGCAAAAGGAAATGTAAGTTATAATGATTTGTTTCTGCGCGCCAGATCAGCCGTTAAAAATGTAAGGGATAATCAGACGCCTCAGTTTGATACCGTGCAGAATTTTGATCCGTATGTTCGTTTTCTCGAAGGCTCACCAGCAGGTGATAAGGACTTGTATGAAATTGAAAAGAGTGGAGATATCTGGTCCGTTAAATGTGGAGCCATTCATGGTTTGCCCACTAACCCTTCTACTCCGATAGAATTTGATGTATACACCATGCCTCCTGAAAAGAAACTTGTAGGTACGGCTACGATTAAATCCGTTGGGGCACAATTGAGTCCAATTGATATGGATATTGAGGGTGAAGGTGGCATTGTTAATTTTTTCAAAAACCTGACAAAGGATGACGATGATGAACCACAACATTATCTGGCGGGGCTTAAATATTTGCCAAACCCACCACACATTGCAAGCCTGACCGGGGATCCGCAATTCATTGAGACGATAAGAAACAATAAGGACATCAAGCCTAAGCATATCGCCTGGGCCAATGAAGGGGATAAACCTTCGCTGGAAGTAAGGTTTGATCAGAAAGGGATTGTCATCATTGATGTAGAGAGAGGACAACAGGCCTTTTCAACAAATGGTACCACCAAAGATGATATCAAAACAGCTATGGATGCGCTGGACAAAATCGTTGTGTGGCGACGCTTTGTAGATCTGACGAACAACAGCCGAACACAGCAGGTTAGAGATATGGTCAAGTATGAATTGGAAGAGTATAACCGGAAAGGGGATCTCGAAAAAATTCATACAGAAGAAGATGTTCGCATTTATGCATCCAGTGAGGACCTTGAAGATGCTGTTATTTCTTTTATTCCTGTACTGAATGTTAAGAACGTTAAACAAAACCTTTACATCTATTCATTTTTTGTTGGCTACGATTATTCTATCGAATGTCCTGAAGGGGAGAATGTATATCGAGACTATGAGCATACAGACTTGTCCAACGTTCGAATTAATCTTTGGAAAAGTAAGCTGGGGTGGGGACCTGCGCCCGGAAATTCAGAAGATACCTGCCACTTTAAATTATTGGTGACGACAGAAGCTTTGGACTTTCAGCAGTTTTTACAGTCCGGACTTGAACCCGGAGCAACGCGAGGTTTATTAAAAACACCTAAGCCGGATAAAGTCTTTGGCGATTGGGCTGATTTTAATTTTGCCGTGACCTTGGTTCGACAAGACAACAATATCTCATCTGCTGCTGAACTTTCATTGGCGGACGGGAATCTAAAAATAAAAGCACATGCTGCTATGCGAGGTTCTGTGAGTATCGGACATGCTGAAGTCAATGCCCGAAGTGCGGGACCAATCAATGCCTTTGCTATGCTTCAGCAGCAGGGTGATCATGTGGATATGGTAGATTTCAGCCCAAGCAGAGGCACCCAAACGCAGAATATCATTGAGATCAATGATATTCAATTAGAAAGTGATGAAGCATTGGAAAAAAATCCCTTGCAAATTTCCCTCAACCAAAAAACACAGGAAGGAGAACTTCTTTTACCGATAGCCTTTGATGGATTGCATTATCATGTCATTGGTGATTCTGTTTCGGATGATCAGGGCACCCATTTCAGTATTACGAAGATACCGGATACGGTGGAAACTGATCATAATGCGATTGGGGAACGAGGTATGCTGGACAAACTCAAGTCCCTGAAAATGACTTTCTTTAAAGTAGCCTTGTCTAAGCCGGTCAATGAACTCAGATGGGTGGATACCCAGCCGGATGGGAGCATTGTATTGCAGAAAGAAAATCTTGGGTTGAAAATTGGAAAAGCTAAAAAGGTATTACTGATTCTTCACGGTCTTGCCGGTGACGGTTTAAATATGTTCAAAGCTATTCGGGACAATATACCAGAGAAGAATATTGAAGGGTATGATCTTGTCCTCATATATGATTACGAAAGTCTGAATACCCCATTAGACCTGACGGCTTTTAATTTAGCCAAAACGCTTTCTGATTATGGTTTTGGAAAAAATGATAAAAAAATAACTGTGATTGGATATTCCATCGGTGGATTAGTCGCCCGATGGATGATCGAGAAATGTAACGGAAAATTGTTTGTCGAGCATTGTATTTTGGTCGGGACCCCTAATAATGGATCTATGTTTGGCCGGGCAGATGCTTATTTAAATTGGGCAAAAACCGTCCTGGATTTATCCCTGAATTTCATACCCTCGATTGTTCCGTTTTCAGGCGTGTTGGTTAAGTTTTTTAAGACAGCGTCTGATCTTGGCGGATCGATAGCGCAAATTGATCCGAATTCAGAATTTATTAATAAACTCAATAGTAGTTGTGATGAAACAGTCCGCTACACTGTGATATCAGGTGATGCAGAAGGGGTAGATTCAGAAGGAAGTGGCTATGATGGATTTATTAGTCTTGCTAAAAAACGATTAGCTCGGTACATGAATGCTGATGAGCCTAATGATTTATTTGCTCCGGTGAGGAGCTTGCAATGCAAGATTCTTTGGGAAGATGGTCATAAAGAAAACAGGGTGCTGGATCCTTTGTCTGTGCATCATTTTGGATATTTCGCTCAGCAGACAGGTACAAGGAGCAGCAATACGATTTGGAAAGTGCTGGCTGAAGAAGTTTAGAGGCTGAGTACGATATAAGAAAAAGGGCTAGATTAATCTAGCCCTTTTTCTTATAGTTAGTTTGTAATTACCTATTCTCCGCCGCCGGTAGCTTTTCCACGATCGCCGCCGCCGCCTGTGGGAGGAGGCATTTCACCACTTCCTGAAGCTTTTCCACGATCACCGCCATGCGTGGCAGATCCTCTAGCGCCACCATCAGGCATCAGATAGGCTACTACGATACCCAGTACGCAATATTTAACGAAACCATAGATGACATCTGAGATCACCATTTGCATCTCCATTTCCATTACGGAGTACCATACTAAACCCATCCCTAAAGAGGCAAAGACAGCAATCCATATCCCATGGTTAATACCTCTGTTCATTTTTGATCCACCGCCGGCTGTTTTATCATAGATAACGACGAAAGCCAAAGCAACTAAGAGATCCCCAAGAATCATCCATACCATATCAGGCATCTCTTTCATACAACATTCTCCACCACCGGGATTGTCCATAATCACTGAATAAAAGAGAAAGTCGAGTAGAAAAATGAGTGCTGCTGTAACTACGGTAGCAATAGCAATTTTTTGGTTTTTCATTTTGTTAAGTTATTTAAAGGAGTGAATAAATGCACATTTTCAGAACATGTTATCTCGGCAGACCTTAATGTGCATGGGTAAGATTGGAGCTTTTCAGAGCTCTTTTCAGTCGGTTCTGACGTAGAGTAACAATCTAAATATAGTGAAATAATTAAACCAGACAAAAATTTGGGAACTGACGGAGGCCAAATAGTGTTTAAAGTGTAGTTTCACGAGATCATATATACCCAATTTGAACCCATCCATTTAATTCAATATCTTTGGATTTAACATCCCAAATCCTTTCATGGACGAATCAGTAGTCAGGAAGCTTGCCGCCATCATGTTTACCGATATTGAGGGCTATACGGCTTTTGTACAAAAAGACGAGAAAAACGCCCTTCAGAAGGTTGCAGTCCACAGAAAATTTCTGGAACAATATACCGCTGAGTACAATGGCCAGGTCATTGCTTTTTATGGCGATGGCAGTCTGAGTATCTATCACAGTGCTTTAGATGCTGTGCATTGTGGTATTGCCATGCAAAAGGCTTATCAGGGAGATCATCCTACACCGGTTCGCATAGGCATCCATGTGGGTGATATTGTCTTTAAGGATGAAACGGTATACGGAGATGGGGTAAATATTTCTTCGAGGATACAAGCCTCCGGTATTCCGGGGTCCATTTTTATTTCTGATCGGGTGCAGGCAGAGTTAGCCAACCATCCTGAGATCACCACCAGATTCATTGGAAAGAAGCAGCTCAAGAACGTAAAAGATCCGATAGGCATTTATGCCGTGACGAATGAAGGGCTCCAGGTGCCATCAGGAATGACCAAATTACCTGATCTTAAAAAATTTTACCGCTATGTTCCAATCTTTTTACTTGCAGCACTGGCTTTATGGGCGTTTAATGGGCCATTGAAGAATAAATTTTTTAATGAACAATACAAGTCAGAGGCCATTTCAGTATCTGTATTTAAAAACTTAACGGGTGATCCAGGATTAGATTTTATCTCTCCGATGGGAGCCCATTGGATCACAAAAGAGCTTAGTTCCACCAACGAAACAAAAGTAGTCTCCTATGAATCTGCCAGTGAAATGCTCGAGATGGCCGGACTTTCTCTGGATACGGAAAGAGGTATGAAAAAGTATGCCTCATTGACCGGTGCATATGATGTCGTTGATGCAAACTATATGCGAATTGGTTCAAATCATGACTCATTGTTGATGAGTGCCTATATAAAAAACCTTAGCAATTTTGACATTATCAAATCTTTTAAGGATGTTAAATGTAGCGCCGAATCGCCCATGGATTGCATTCAGGAATTGGCCGGAGCGATTAAGGGATATCTGGTTAGCCGTGATGCGTTATTATTGACCGCGCCAAACTATCAGGCGTATAAGGCCTTCCTGGCAGCGAAAGGGGCCTGGCGCGAAGGGGATCCAAAATATGTAAGAGAGCAACTTAATAAAGCGATCACCTACGACCCAAATTTTATTGACAGTTATTTTTTGTTGTTGGATTGGTTTTATAATGAAGGTAAAAATGAGGAGGCTGCCGATACGATTCGGTCGATGAAATTGCGATTTACCGATCTTGATGATCGCACGGCAAATATGCTTAAGTATCACGATGCAGATGTGAATGGACAGAATGATGAAGCGTATGCTTATTTTCTTAAGGAGTATAACAATGATCCAAAAGATCTTTTTACAAATAATTCGGCTATGGTCATGGCCATGATGTATGAGCACAATCCTGAGGAAGCAGTGAAGTTTTTCAAGGAAATACCTTATGATAGTATTCAAACGGAAGGATGTGTTTATTGTGGAGAGCGTTTTGAGTTGGGCATGTGGGCAGCTCTGGACGCAGAGGACATGAAACTGGCAGATGAGATTGCCCCTAAAATATACAATGCCCTCAATACCCGGAAGAGCTTTGGGACTCTGGTGATGTATCAGGTCTGGAAAGCTGATACAATCATGATTAATCAATTGATATCAGATTCCCGAAACCATGCGAAATATGATCCCTCATGGGAATATCTTAATTATCTGGCAGGTAGATTGTTTCTGGTCAGAAGCCAACCCGAATTGGCATCAAAATATTTCAAAAAAGCAATCGATAAGATGAAATTCCTTCCCAAAAGATATCTGGCAAAATGTTACTATAGTGACCATCAGTATGATCTTGCCTTATCTACCCTAAAAGAGGTGTTAAAGAATGATCCGGAAAATGTTATCGCCATTATCGAAACAGGCATGACACAGGCCAGAAAGGGAAATGCAACAGAAGCAAAAAAGATAATCACCCAAATCGAATCCTATAAAAAACCTTTCGATTATGGATATATCGAATATTATCAGGCGCGTATTTATGCATTGCTTGGGGAACCTGAATTGGCGATTAGTCTGTTGGACAAAGCCATTGCCAAAGGATTTAAGTATGATTTATGGATTACCTTTAATCACGATCCCGATTTAATGGTGCTTTGGGACCACCCTGAATATGAGCGATTGATGAGCAAATTTCTATAAGCGGTCTCTACAGAGGCGCACTTACCTGGTTTTTTTCTCTTTTCAGTAGGTTATTACACAGTATTTTCCACTATATTCATTATCAGGCATACTTATTCTTTACCCATCTTCAGAATCTCCCCTGCCCTTTGTCCATTGTCTAATCTCCGATATAATCAATATCCCAAATAAGCCTGTTAGTCTACTTTTGGATAACTTTTACTGAGTTATCACTACTTTGAGATTTCAATTACTATACCACTATGAAAAATTTTCTTTTACTACTTTGTTTGTCCATTGTTGCGATTCAAATCTCCACGGCACAAATCAGTGCAAGGATGTTTCGGACACCTGATGTGTCCCAGACACAAATTGTGTTCTCGTATGGAGGAGATATTTGGATCGTTGATAAAGAAGGCGGGACCGCTGCCAAACTTAGTTCGCCCTCCGGTGCAGAAGGATTCCCAAGGTTTTCCCCGGACGGATCTCATGTTGCGTTTTCAGGCAATTATGATGGCAATTATGATATTTATGTTATGCCTTCATTAGGAGGTATTCCTGAGCGTGTAACGTTTCATGGGATGAGTGATCGATTGATTGATTGGTATCCATCAGGGGATAAATTGCTTTATACCTCTTCAAGAGAAAGTGGTAAGCAGCGATTTTCCCAATTCTATAGTGTTGATGCAAATGGTGGATTTTCAGAAAAATTACCCATGGCCTATGGAGAGTACGGCGCCTTGTCTCCTAATGGAAAACAGATAGCGTATAATGAGCGAGCAGTCGTCATGGATACCTGGAAACGCTATCGGGGAGGGATGAACGGTAATATATGGATATTTGACCTGGACACGTATGCGTCAACAAATATTACGAATACCGATGCAGGGAGTGAACTTCCGATGTGGCATAAAGACAGAATCTATTATATGTCGGATAGAGGAAGTGATCAGCGTGATAATATCTGGATGTATGATATAAAAAAGAAAACCACCACACAGATCACAAACTATACTGATTTCGATATTCACTTTCCTGCTATAGGACCAGAGGAGATTGTCTACGAAGCGAATGGTGATATGTATTTGCTTGATTTGGAGACACACGCGTCCAGAGTTGTTAAAATCACCGTGGTGAGCGACTTGATTAATGTCAAGCCAAAAATCGAGGAGGTCTCCGATTATATAGCGAATGGAGGTATTTCTCCGGATGGCAACAGGGTCGTGTTGGAAGCTCGGGGGGATGTATTTTCTTTACCCGCAGAAGAAGGGTATGTTCAGAATTTGACACGCACTTCCGGTGTTGCTGAACGGTTTCCTGCATGGTCTCCTGATGGGAAGTATGTTGCTTATTGGAGTGATAAATCCGGTGAGTATGAACTTACCATTCGTGATCTGACGCAAGGTGCAAAAGAAACTAAGCTTACTGCTATGGGACCTGGATTCAGATATCATATATACTGGTCTCCTGATAGTAAGAAAATGTCATGGGTAGATCAGACGATGACTTTCCATATCTACAACATGGAAACAAACGCATTGGATCGGGTAGATCAAGATGGAAGACTCTTCGAAGGGGGTTTGCGCAACTGGAAACCAAGCTGGTCTTCAGACAGCAAATGGCTGGCATATGAAAAATCCCAGCCCAATGGAAACGGAGCAATCTATTTGTATAACCTGGCCACCAAAGAAAGTAAACAAGTGACCAGTGGTTTTTATAATGATCAGAACCCAACGTTTGATCCGGATGGTCAATACTTATATCTGGTCACGAATAGAAATTTCAGCCCCGTCTATAGCAGTTTTGATAACACCTGGGCCTATCCAAATGCATCGGAGGTGGCAGTAATTACGTTGACCAAAGATATCATTAGTCCCTTGTCCACAAAAAACGATACGGTAGCGATTGCCATGGCTGAAGATAAGAGCGATGATGCTGAAAAGAAGGAAGTGACAAAGGACGACAAAAAAGATAAAAAAAAGAATACGGGTGTTTCCGATAATGGAGATAAAGCGGATGAAAAAGCCAAGGATATTAAAATTGATTTTGACAATTTCGAAGGTCGATTGATTGTACTGCCGCCAAAAGCAGGGAACCTAGGCAACCTCAGTGCCGTCAGTGGAAAAATTGCTTATTCCAGATACTCGAACTCAGGCTCCGGCGAGTATTCAGGATCACTGAAGTACTATGACCTGGAAGAGCGTGAAGAGAAGACTGTTTTGGAAGATGTCGGCAGTTATGAAATTAGTGCAGATGGAAAAAAAGTTTTGGTTTCTAAGGGAGATGGTTTTAGTATTGTAAAATTTGCTCCTGATCAGAAGATAGAGGGTTCGCTGCCTGTCAAAGAGATGGAAGCCACCGTTCATCCCATGGAAGAATGGACGCAGATTTATAATGATGCCTGGCGTTTCCAGCGCGATTTTTTCTACGATGAAAAAATGCATGGTGTAGATTGGAATGCGGTTCGTACGCACTATGCGGCACTTCTCCCATATTGTGTTGATCGGGCGGATATTAATTTCATTATTGGAGAGATGATTGGTGAATTGAATGCTTCTCATACCTATCGGGGAGGGGGAGACAATGAATCTTCTAAAAGAAGGGAAGTTGGCTACCTTGGAATCGACTGGGCAAAGAAAGATGGTCAATTTGTTGTTGGTAAAATTATCAGGGGGGCGCCTTGGGATAATGAAGTAAGATCTCCGTTGGACGAACCTGGAGTAAATATTAATGAAGGTGACTATATCCTTGCTGTCAATGGAATAGCATTAAATGAATGGCCTGATCCATGGGCGGCTTTTCAAGGATTGGCCGGTAAGGCGGTAGAATTGACTGTCAGTTCAAAGCCTGATTTTGCAGGAGCGCGCACGGTTATGGTGACAACGATGGGTAGCGAAACCAGGCTTCGTAATCTTGCCTGGATAGAAGGCAACAGGAAGGCAGTAGATGAGGCATCCGGTGGAAAAATTGGTTATATCTACGTGCCCAGCACAGGTGTGGATGGACAAAATGAATTGGTTCGTCAGTTTTATGGTCAATGGAATAAGGAAGGTCTTGTTATTGACGAGCGCTTTAATAACGGTGGGCAGATTCCTGACCGTTTTATTGAATTGTTAAATCGAAAGCCATTGGCTTACTGGGATGTCCGCGATGGTGACAACTGGCAGTGGCCACCCGTGGCTCATTTTGGTTCGATGGCGATGTTGATCAACGGATGGTCAGGATCAGGAGGCGATGCCTTCCCTGATTATTTTCGAAAAGCAGGATTGGGGCCACTGATTGGTGCGCGAACATGGGGTGGATTGATTGGGATTTCAGGGGCACCTTCCCTGATCGATGGTGGTATGGTCACAGTGCCAACTTTCCGAATGTATAATCCAGATGGCACCTGGTTTCTGGAAGGTCACGGAGTGGATCCAGATATTGAAGTAAAGGAAGATCCGACCATGTTAGCAAAAGGAATTGATACGCAATTGCAAAAAGCGATTGAGGAAGTGATGAAGAGCATCGGCGAAAAGGGTCCGATACATCCGAAAGTTCCTGAGAAGGAAGACAGGACAAAGAATGGGAAGACTTGAGGCGTAGGGCGTAGGGCGTAGGGCGTAGGGCGCAGGGCATGGAGCATGGGGCGTAGGGCATGGGGCGAAGAGCGCAGGGCACGAGGCGAAGAGCACAGCGCGTAAAGGGTAAAGCAAAGTATATGATAAAACGGTAAGAGAATAGTTCTTCAACTTTTAGCCGAAAGCACATGCTCCCGTGTCACAAGCTCGCAATGCAAAAAAAAGGATCTGGGTCGCGTGTCGCATGTCGCGCGTCGAAGAATCACATTTATTTGTTATTATTTACTTCGTGCTTTACACCCTGCGCCCTACGCCTCGTGCCCCTCGCTCTCTTCCCTTCGCTCTCCGCCCTGCGCTCTTCGCCCTACACTTCCTGGTATATCGCTAAAGTCCTCCGCGCGGTTTCCTGAAATGAAAAATCTTTGACACGATTGGAAGCATTAAGCGCGAGTTGTTGACTTAACGCCGGATCTTGGAGAAGGCGAAGAGTTGCCTTAGCGAGTGAATCAGCATCACCGGGTTGCGTTAATAAGCCGGTGACTTCATCTTCCACCATTTCCGGGATGCCTCCCGCGCGTGTTGCGACTACCGGAACGCCCGCGGCAAAAGCTTCAAGGACAATCGTACCAAGGCCTTCTGTAACGGAAGTGATCAAAAAGACATCTAGCGATTGCATCACTTCGACCACATCATCTCGAAAGCCAAGCAGGTGGACATGGTCTTCTATTTTCAGGTCACGGATGATTTTCTTTATCCTTTTTTCTTCGGGTCCTGTTCCGGCGATGATAAAATGAACAGAAGGATCGGATTTGATAACTTCAGATGCGGTCCGAAGAAACGTTGGGTAATCTTTATGGTCAGCCAGCGCACTGAGATTGCCAACTATTTTATTGGAATCATTTAATGAAAGTTCTTCCTTAAGCTTTCGATAGCCGGTTTGCTTCTGATATTTTGAAAGATCAATTCCGGAGTGGACTACCGTTAATTTAGAAGTGTCTTTAATAGCTGGAGCGGAGATGGAGCGGATAGCTTCAGAGACACAGATCATGCGATGGATACATGGATGATTATATTTCCACTTCGATAGAATATTGCCTGAAACCGGAAAGTCAACCCGTCTGCTGACGACCACAGGTGTCCTGTTGCCAAAATGGTAGGCGGATAAAACAGTAGCACTATGCGCATGGGAATCATGACAATGGATGATATCAAATGATTTGCTTGTGCAAAGCGTTTTAATCGTTCGAGCGAGATTAAAATCCAAAACACCTCTGGACTTGAAAGTTGTGACTTTGATGGATGCATCCAGCATTCGTTCAGAAAGCGGAGATTCCACAGGGCAAAGGACGACCTGATCAACACCGAACTCATTTAGCGCGGTGGTTAGATAAGCGAGTTGTTGTTCTCCCCCGCGCCAACTTTTTGCGGTGGAAACATGCAGGACGGTCATAAGGTCTTACCTTTTTGCAGATAGTAGAGGCGGAGGTATTTAAGAAAAACGGCATGGGCACTATTGAGCGCAATCGTATACCCCGTGAGGCCGTCAAGGAAACCTGCCTTAAGAATATAATGGCGTATGAATCTTGCCATCGGTTTGTATAGGATTTTAAGGATGCTGGAAGTTTTCCCCCGTTTATGCATAGATAAAGCGCCTATCGTACTGAATCGATCAATTTGTTTGAGATGATCACTCAGTGTGTAATAAGAATAATGTAACAAATCTCCCTGCAGGTGCAAAATCGTATTACCTGGTTCGAGCTGATATCGGTCATGTGGGTTCATGCCGGAAAACTGACCTTTATGTTTATTGAAAAACCGCAATTTGATATCAGGATACCAACCACTATGGCGAACCCAGGTACCGCAGTAATAAGATAAGCGATTCATGGAATACCCATCGGCCTGCGGATTGTCCATGGCTGCAGAGATTGAATTTTTCAGTTCCGGACTTAATGCTTCATCCGCATCAAGAGAGAGCAGCCAATCATTTTTAGTTTGGGCTACGGCAAAGTTTTTTTGCTCGATCATGCCCAGAAATGGTTGCTGAATCACGACCACTGCACCAAGTTCCTGACAAATCGCAACCGTATTATCTTGTGATCCGGAGTCCACGACGATCATCTCATCGGCAATATCCTGAACGCTTTCAAGGCATCGACGAATGTTATGCTCCTCGTTATAAGCCACCACAATGACGGAAATTTTCATGCGACGCAAGATAGATAATTTCTGTCTGGTGTAGAATGATGCAGACCCGATTTTGAGTAGTCTGTGATTAGAAGCAGCGTAAACAGAGATACAGGAATGGGCCTTGCGGCCCTTCCTTCTATTTGTCTGCTGATTCTAGTTTTTTAAATTCGGAGATGATGATTTCGGTCGAATTCTTTTTCACATTATCATTACCGGTGTATTCCCGGTAGGCGAGCTTGCCTTCTACGTACAATCGCTGCCCTTTGCTAAGTAGCTTTCCCATGATTTCAGCGGTTTTTCCCCAGGCGACCAGATTGTGCCAGGTGGTGATCGTTTCACTTTTACCTTCGTCTCCCTTTTGATATTCATGGGTAGCCATGGACATACGAGCCATTTTTTTACCTTCTGCGTACTCTTTTAATTCGATTTCCTGTCCAAGAAATCCGATGAGCTGGACGCGGTTGTCAACTGTTGAAAACATGATTTTGTGTTTTTGATGGTGAAGTATTTAATGATTCCCTCCTTCATTGAGGGACGGATCAAAAATGGGGTGATCGCGCAACAGAAACCGTTTGGTATACGAATACTTACGTAAGTATTGGTTTGTTAACTTTTTTTTCAGGGGAGAACCAATTATTTTTTGATCAGTCACTTAGATTATTTTCTCAATTAAGGCATTCATCAATTTCTGTAGCATCTTTTTTTTTGTCGTTATCTTAGGCGGATAAATACACCTATGAGTATAACCTATAAAGCGCTACCGGGGCCCAAAGGCATACCATTCATTGGCAATTTGCACCAATTTAAGTTATCCGGATTGCACCACTTTTTAGAGCAATGTGCAATAGATTATGGCAATGTATTTAAAGTAAAACTAGGTCCTGCCAATTTTACCATTGTGGCTCATCCGGAGATGATACAACAGATTCTAAAATCCCGTCCATATCAGTTCAGAAGGATGGCGAAGATGGACAAAATCCTTAAACAGGAAGGCGTTCATGGCCTCTTTAACGCAGAAGGTGACGACTGGAAGGTCCATCGCAGAATCGTTAACAGAGGACTAAACATCAAACACCAGAAACAATATTTTTCTTCTATCCTTAAGTCTGTTGAACGCTTACACAAGAAGATGAATACTGCAGCAGAGGATCAATTTGCATATCCGGTCCAAGACGATCTTATGCGGTTTACAGTGGATGTGACTACATCACTTGCATTTGGTTTTGAAATGAATACACTGGAACAAAAAGGTGGAGTGATTCAGGAGCATATGGAAAAAATATTTCCGATGATCTTCAAACGAATCAATGATCCTCTTCCCTGGCATAAGATCTATCGGACGAAAGACGACAAGGCTTATGACAAAGCCTTTGATGAAATTGAAAAATATGTTGAAGGGTATATCAAAGCAGGCAGACAAAGACTAAAAGATAATCCTGAACTTAAGGCACAGCCAAACGATATTCTTGAAGCCCTGATTGCTGCCTCCGACGAAGAGGAAGTGATTACCGATCGTGAGATTAAAGGTAATCTGCTGACACTCCTGCTGGCAGGGGAGGATACGACGGCTCATTCATTGGCCTGGGCATTAATTTTGATTTGTCAGCATCCATCGGTACTGCAAAAGTTGCAAGAGGAAGCTGATCGCGTATTGTGTATTGAGGGATTCCTGTCTTCTTACGATAGGCATGAATTGCTGACGTATACGGAAGCAGTAATTCATGAAGCATTGCGATTGAAATCAGTAGCTCCGCTTTTGTTGTTAGAACCTTTGGAAGATATTGAGATGGAAGGATATAGCTTTGAAAAGGGCGCTAAGATGATTGTTCTGACCCGTGCAGGAGCATTGCAAGACGACAATTTTACCGAAAGCAAACGATTCAATCCTGATCGATGGCTTGTCGGTCAGAACAGTAAATGCCCTGTTCATCATATAAGTGCTGTAATGCCTTTTGGTGCAGGACCGCGCATGTGTCCCGGGAAGCACCTGGCACTCCTTGAGATGAAACTCGTTCTGTCCATGATGGCTAAAAATTTCTCACTGGAACTGGTGACTCCCGCCGGGGATATTCAGGAAAACCTTGCGTTTACCATGATGCCTGCTAAATTTGATATCCGATTGTCAAGGCGTACACTGTGATGTTCTGTTCTTAATCATGTGAATTAGTCCTGAATGATAGCCAATTCCCTATGCCGATTTTTGGTAAACTTCTTAGTTTATTCATTGTTAGTAGTTCGATAATTTAGTAATGAGAATTGATCAAAGGAGAATTATTGTCAAATGGAAATTGGTATAGATAGTTTTGCTGCAGCCCCATCCAGGAGTGATCAAAGTACTGCGCAAGCCATGAATGAGTTGCTTTCGCGTATTGAACTGGCCGATCAGGTTGGATTAGATGTTTTTGGACTAGGGGAGCATTACCGTAAAGAATTCCTTGATTCAGCTTCCCCAATGATTCTTGCAGCTGCAGCTTCACGTACGAAAAGAATACGACTTACCAGTGCAGTGACGGTGCTGAGTGCTGCGGATCCCGTAAGAGTTTTTCAAAATTTTGCCACTTTGGATTTGATTTCAAATGGGCGAGCAGAAATTGTTGCCGGAAGAGGATCATTTATTGAGTCGTTTCCATTATTTGGATTAGACTTCAATGATTATGATGCTCTTTTTGCGGAAAAACTAGATCTCTTATTAAGGATTCGCGACAATGAATTTGTAGACTGGTCCGGAAAATTCAGACCTGCGCTTCATCATCAACCGGTATATCCTCGACCGACACAAAATAGTTTGCCAATCTGGATTGGTGTGGGTGGCACCCCGGCATCCTTTGTTCGTGCCGGTACACTTGGCTTACCTTTAATGGTTGCGGTTATTGGAGGAGAGACCTATCGATTCAGACCACTTATTGATTTATATCGAAAAGCCGGTGAAGCAGCCGGACATGCACCGGAGAAATTGAAGGTGGGGCTGCATTCGCTGGGGTATGTTGCAAAAACAAAGGAAGAAGCTATTGCGGATTATTATCCCGGCTACGCAGAGATGTTTACCCGCATTGGGAAAGAACGTGGGTTTCCACCTGTAACGAAAAGTCGTTTTGATGATCAGAACGGACCTCTTGGGGCCCTGCTGGTAGGAGACCCGGAAGAAATTGCTGAAAAGATCCTTCGCCATAGCGAAGCCCTTGGAGGAATTTCACGCTTTACGTTTCAAATGGATGCCGGTATACCCCATGAGAAACTCTCAAAAGCTATTGAAATGATCGGCGCAAAAGTATCCCCACTGGTAAAACAGTCACATCAGGTAGCCTGATCATTATTTTTCTGTGATAGTTCTCTGTTATAGTTTTACAAATCTGCTGACCATAACTTCGCTCCCTTCTTGTATGACTACTTGATATTGTCCGGGTACCAATTTCGAAATATCAATGAATTGATTATTTCCACTGAATGATAATACCTGTGATCCCATCATATTGTATACAGAGATCACAGAAGAATTATTAATATCATTTTTGAAATAGAGGATATCATGCCCTGGATTGGGATAAACCTGTGTTGTAGCAATATTTTTTGGTGTTGGATGGGTCGCATTGATCATTAACTCATTTTTTTGTATTCCCAATCCTGCCCCAACGGTCCAAAAAGTTTGCGTGTTTTTATTGTAATAAGCCTCTCGCGAAGTTGTACTGCAAGTTTTAGCAATTTGAGGAATCGAAATTCCTTTGTCATCAGTTTTATACAACCAGCCATCGGCTCCATTCACCCCAAGACAAAGGGCGGAAGTATTGTCCATTCGATACAAACGCTGACCATTATAAGGTCGGAATGTTGCGTCCCAATTTGCTCCTCCATCCGATGTGGTATATAATTGTGAAAAGGACAAAATCATAAAATTCATATCATCAAATAGTACATAATCCAGGTATTGTGCATTGCTATCAGGGGAGGCCACAATGATTTGCCAGGAGGAACCATTATCCTGGCTGCCATAAATTGTCCCATAGCTATCAAGAAACGTAATCAGACCACTATCAAATAAATGCAGACGGGAGATTTCACTAGGATGGGTATAGATATCCATCCAATGATCACCACCATCTTCCGATCGTTGGATGGCATTACTTTCCCCTAAGTAGGCGATCTGACCACCGGACGAAGCTTCAAAACTGTGGAAGTAATTGGTTTGACTGAGCACCACTGACGTAGAATTGTCATCGGCTACTAAAAGGAGTTCGTTATTGTCATTAAGGACAAATAATCTGTTTCCGATATAAGCGCAGAGGTCCAGGTTTCGATCCGTGATGACATTTTTAGTCCACGTGATCCCATTGTCTTCTGATCGCATCAGAACACCACCATTCCCGGTCGCTACTAATTTTGCATTATGGCCGGTCACTCCATTGAGTTCTTCCGTATTGCCAAATAGAATTTCCAGAGGCGTATTTGGATCTTCCGTTACATATAATTGGCTCGCTTCACCCCCAATATAAATTTTACCCATGTTATTTACAAACATGGAACTTGTTCGGTATATACCGACCGGCATTATGACAGATGTCCAGGTGATGCCACCATCATCGCTGTAATTTATTCTGTTGCTTGTATTAGCGATCAGGCGGCCATTATAAGCATTCAGATTATCTGCATAGCCATAATACTCAACTGCCGGTATTTCCACCCAATTCAGACCACCATCATTACTGGTATAAAGCCTGTCACTTGAGGATACAATTGGTTTGCCATCTAATGAAACAAATTTTCGTTTGGTATCTGTGTTATAAAACACTGTATCAAATGTGATTCCATTATCGACAGAACGCAGTATAGCTCTGTAGGCGATATAAAGAGCTCCGTTCAATTCCATCATATCTACACCATCCACATCGAGTGTTTCTGTTTCCATCCATGTTGCGCCTTCGTCATCAGAATAAAAAAATGTCCCTGCTAAAAGCCCGAAATTTCCATTTGCCAATACTATGAATTCCTGAATAAGTCCGGAAATGGGGTTAGGCTTAATATTTTGAGAAGTGGCAAATCCATCATCAGACAGCATGAGGGAATACTGACTATGATAGACCACTTTGTTTGGATCGTTATCATCAATAAAAGTGACAAAACCCTGGTAGGCCGCGTCGGATACGTCCGGAAATATTTGCGTCCAGGTGATTCCGCTGTCTAATGTTTTGAGCAATGTGCCACATTCCTGTGCGGCATATCCTACACCACTTGCATGTATATTGATAGAGGAGATGGCGCCCAGTTCAATCGTTGGATAAGTTCTGTCAAATTCCTGAGCGATCAGGGTCGTGGATAGGACAAGAGATAAGAATGCAAAAAAAGTTTTCATACGCAGGCGTTTTAATCTGATACAATATTCCACAAATGAGAATTGTGATTAATCACCCAAAAGGGTGATAATGCATAAAAAAATACCTGTCAGGCTGCTTTTCGGTACTCACGAATAGTAAGTGTGATCTCTGTACCCTGCATTGAGCGCGTTGTGATATCGGCTTCCAGTTTTTGACTCAGCGATTGGATGAGTTTGCTCCCAAACCCCTCTTTTGTGGATTGCGTGGTCATCCCATTTCCATCATCCCGCACTTTCAATATCAAATTGCCGGATTGTTCAAAAAGAGCGATATAAAGGTTGCCGGCTATATTGTCCGGAAAGGCATGTTTTAAGGCATTGCTGATCAACTCATTGGTGATCAATCCAAGAGGAACGACTGTATCGACATCCAATGAAATCGCCTCAATATTTTTGTGGAGCTGAATTCGCTCCGGTGAAATATTATACGTATCGAATAGTCCCTGAATGAGATTGTCAAAATATTCCTGCATATCGACGCCTTTGAGGTTGTCCTCTTTGTATAAATTCTGATGGAGAAGCGCCATGGATTGAACGCGACTCCGGCCTTCGGCAATGGCCTGAATAGCTGCATCATCTTTTATATAGCCTGATTGTAGTTTTAGTAAACTTGAAATGACCTGAAGGTTATTTTTTACGCGATGATGAATTTCGCGGAGCAGGATGTTTTTCTCTGCGACCACTTTGGATAACTGGGCATTTGTAATTTTGACTTTTTTATACAAACGCCATACTAGAAATAAAAATATGAGCAATGCTACCAGCGCCAGCGAGGCAATCATCAGACTTCTTTTTTGTGCGGAAAGCATGACCATAGAAGCCTCATTTTCAGCATCCAGTCTGGCAATGGTTTCATCCTGAATGCTTTTTTGATACGCTGCCTCAATATCAAACAAAGCCACATCTTGTCCGGAGCGGTACAGAGAATCTTTCAGATATGTATAGGACTCCAGCGCATCTATGCTCTCCTGTGTTTTTCCAAAATGTTTGAAACATAGATATTTCTGATAAAGAACATCTTTAATCCAACCCATGGATTTGGTGGATTTTGCATGCTGCGAGGCGCGTTCCAAGTTAGACTGGGCTTGAACAAAAGAACCTTTGTATGCTGCTAATCGTCCTTGTGCCATCGCTTGATAAAACTGAATATCAACAGAGGACCGGCAGTCGATTTGAGACGCCGTATCTAACATGGATTCACATAATTTAAATTCATTTAAGAAAGAAGCATTCAGCGCCAAACGCATTGCCTCCTTTTTCGGATCCTGACAATTTAAATTCCTTGGATATTCATAATAAGCTGTTCGCAACTCCACTGCAGCTTTTTCAAATTGACCATCTGCCATTAACGCATAGGCATAACTTGAGGCAACTAAGGTGTTTCGCAGGCGACTTAATTTATTAGTTTCACATAAGTCAATTGCTTTTTCAAGGTATAAAAGTGCTCTGAATGGATTAACCAAATCTGCATAGATATTAGCGAGTGCTAGTTGATTTCTGACTTGAAGCAGAACCATCGTAGGCGTATCCGGGATGACCTGTAGGGAACGTATAAGCCACTCTCCTGCCTGTTTCAAGTCCCCCTGATGGCTATAATACTTTGCATATTCGGTGATCACTCCGGCCATGATACTTGAATCCTTTTTAAGACTATATCCTTCTGCGTTCAGAAAATAGGGATTTGGTTTGCCGAGCCAATGACTTGAGGCTGCCATATACTTTTCAAAATAATATGTGCAGGAATCATTTTGAATGGTACAAAAGTAAAGGCTGTAGTGCATATCCGTTTGATAGGTTAAGTACTCAGATGATATACTCAACGCACGCATATCTAGTAGAATATTCGGTAAGTTGCTGACCTGACTGGTCATCTGTAACATGGTAAATTTCTGTTGCAAAAAACTAAAATGAGCACGTGGTTCATTATATTTTACAGAGAGATCAATACCGAATTGCTGGATGAGAAAAAACACGTGAGGATTGGTCACAAACTTATAACCACTTAAATAGACAAATAGAATCAGGTCTTGTGCATGAACTGTGGATAATTTTTTATTCAGAATTTCCTCTCGCAATATCAAACTCGTCGAAGAGTCTCCCTGCATAGCATAGGCTAACATTAAAATGACTTCCTTTTCTAACACGATGGTTGATGAAGGATCATTTATTTTCTGACCATTCTTTTTGGAAATGGTTAACTGACCGATTACGTTATCGATTTCATTTTTTTGCAAAAGTTTAAGCAGCGAGTCGGGAGTTATCGGGTTAGCCGATAAAACAAAGGAATACAGAAAGAAGAAAAACAGTGAAGCGAGCCTCATATACATTGATTCATGTATAAAGTTAAGGGTTATTGGTCGGCTCGTTTCACTTAAAGTGTTCATCAAGGATTTGGTCAATAAATTGGAGTGTATGCAACTGAAGAATTCCTTGTGACACTGGTTGATCAGGGATTTGGGGTGACACACTGGTATTTTTTGGGAGAGGGATTATTTTGGCCTCTCGGGTGCTGGCCTCTGGCATGTTGTGCATAATGACTATTAATTGGCTTCTGGAAGACAAATAAAGGAACTCTTCTGCCGGGATTCCTCACCCGAAAGGGTGATGTTTAAGTATTTAATAAGGTTTTGTTTTGTGCAAATCGTGTTTAAGCAGCATTACAACCTGAAGTTTCCATGAAATATTTATTAGTTACGCTTGTTATAGTCCTCACCTTCCATGCGATCAAAGCGGAGACCGTCCAATGGGTGGGAGGTGATGGTGATTGGAATGTACCGGCCAATTGGGATTGTGCCTGCATCCCGGATACCCTTCAGGCAGTGTGGATTGCCGACGGGACCGTCACTATTCCGGCAGGCATTCAGGTGTATGTAGAAAGTATCAGGATCACCTCCACCGGAGCCCTTATGAATTACGACACTGTATTTGTTAACAGTCCAATCTCTTATGGGATACGGATTGATGGTCAGTTTGAAAACATCGGGAAGGTGGTTATTTTGGCAACCACCGGAAAAGGAATTCAGGTCAACGGAGATTTTATCAATTATGGTAATCTATTAATTGATTCCATTCCGGGCAATGGTATTGAAATGCAGGATGATTCGGCGAGTCTGGAAAATTATGGCCTTATTGACATTGTTTGTTTTGATGGGGCGTTTGGGATTTTTTCTTCTAATCCGGCCACCAGTTTATACAATGCCCCTGGAGGGGAGATATCGGTCAGCCGCGGATTGTCAAATTCCTCCAATATTGAATTTTACGGCGTACTGCATAACAGGGGCATCATTGATCTTTATGATGGTGATTTTGGAGGTTCAGGAACATTGATCAATGAAGGATATTTTTCCATGGTCAATCCAATTGATCATGCTCAGCAAGGATGCCAGATGAAAAATATTTTCAATATGGAAGAAGGTGTATTTATCCTAAAGAATATATCCTCGTATGGATTTATTTTTAACGATACCATTGTCAATTATGGATTGATAGATATAAAAAATACGTTTGCAGATGCTTTTTCTCTTGGGTCAGGCTATATGGTAAACTATGGAGAAATAAAAATAGACTCCATCAGGCGATATGGTATCCTGACCGGTACAAATTCTGTACTTCGAAACGAAGAAAATGCTACTATTCATGTTTCCCGATCCAT
>JAHEAR010000011.1:24739-26838 GCA_024642665.1 Bacteroidota bacterium | reverse complement strand
GCTATATGGTAAACTATGGAGAAATAAAAATAGACTCCATCAGGCGATATGGTATCCTGACCGGTACAAATTCTGTACTTCGAAACGAAGAAAATGCTACTATTCATGTTTCCCGATCCATCGCTGGAGGAATAAGAGTGCAGCAAATTGAGTTTTATAATAACGGGATGATTACTTTGGATTCGGTAGGTTCAAATCTTTCCACCGATGCAGATTTTGGTATTCAGTGTGTTACGGGAGGAAGTATGTATAATGACTCGCTTGGCATAATAAAAGTCGATAGTTGTTATGCCGCTGGTATAAGTCTTGGTACTTCATTAACCTCAGTGAATCATGGAATCATTAAAGTCAGGAGAGCCCGCACTAACGGTATGACCATAACGACCAATCATACATTGTATAATTCAGGCCTTATTGATATTGATTCCATAAGCTCGCATGGAATTAATATCACCGGAACTTCCACCGCATTATACAATGCGGGTCATATTGAAATCGGTGCTGAAATGGATCTGACGGATTTTAGTATTTATAATGCGTCCACTTTTATTAATGATACTTGTGGCTACGTGACGACTGTTAATAAGCTTCGGAACAGTAACACATTCACAAACTATGGGTTTTTAAAAAACAGATCAGCCAATGCGCATACCTTTACTTCAGGCGGAAATACCATCAATTTGGGTGTCATTGAAGATTATACAGGTTTTATTTCCGGAAATTCTAATTTTGACAATGATGGTATTGTTTTAAATCAGCAAAGTTCTTCAGGATGCCCGATGGATTCTTTAATGGAAGTTTTAACCCTTGGGACGGACTCCAATTTTGTAGTCACCGGTATTTATGCAGACCATCCGGGTCACAGTCCTGTAGCCAGTTATGACAACCTCACTAACGTGGCTGTTCAATCAGATATTTTCCCTGTTACAGCAGATTGGTTATGGGTATTTCAAAATATTTACACCGGCTGTGAAGACACCATGCGGATGAAAATTCTGGTGAGTTGTCCGGTGATTTGTGCTACAGGAGATACGAACTACTGGAC
This sequence comes from Bacteroidota bacterium, assembly GCA_024642665.1. Taxonomy (GTDB): domain Bacteria; phylum Bacteroidota; class Bacteroidia; order Chitinophagales; family Saprospiraceae; genus Opimibacter. The sequence goes on along the minus strand of JAHEAR010000011.1, from coordinate 25,793 downwards.
AGGATGTATGGAAACATCTGATTGGGCTGACGGTGATAACTGGAGTGCCGGAGTACCACTGCCAACAAATGATGTCATTATTCCGTATCTGGGTATACGGCCGGATCCTGTTCTTATGGTCACCAGTTTAATCCATTCGCTTGAATTGAGAAGTGGTGCTACCTTTGGGGTACATACAGGTAGTCTGCTGACGATTGAATAGTATGGAGTGAAAGGTAATTCATTGCAGGTGATTTAGGACTTCACCATGGTCTAAATATTTAGCATGTCAATAAGTGTACTGATTGTAGAAGATGAGCCCATCATTGCTTCTGACATTGAGATGACGCTCAAGGAGGATGATTATTCGATCATTGGAATTGCTTTCTCGAGCACAAAAGCAATTGATCTTTTACATCGAACCTCACCGGATATTGTGCTTCTTGATATTGCTATACAGGGAGATAAAGATGGTATTGAAATAGCGCAGATGATCAATGAAAAATACAAGGTCCCATTTATTTACATAACTTCCTTTTCGGATAAACAAACTTTAGAAAGAGCTAAGGCTACCTTGCCCTATGGATATATCGTTAAGCCCTTTAAGGACAGAGATATTATTAGTGCTATCGAGATGGCCGTGTATAGGTTTGCGACAGACCATAACCACCAACTGCCCCCAATTGAAATGCTTCCCGGATTGACGCCACTTACCCCAGGTGAATATCAGGTTCTTCAATGTATCTGGGAGGGTAGTACCAATCAGATGGTCACTGACAAATTGAATATTTCAATTAATACGGTCAAAACACACCTTAAGAATATCTTTTCCAAGCTCGAAGTACGATCAAGAAGTGAAGCCATTGCGGTGATCAGAAATAGTAAATGATTTTTATTGCGTGATGGGGTGATTTTGTGATTGAGTGATAGGTGATGGGGTGATTTAGTGATTGATTGATTTAGTGCTGGGTGATAGGTGATGTGTGATCTGATGTTTCGGAAGGTGATGTGGTGATTAGAAGAAATAGGTAAAAGGTGAAGCGGCAACGTTTTTTACCTGTCTACTCCAGATATC
>JAHEAR010000011.1:0-24639 GCA_024642665.1 Bacteroidota bacterium | reverse complement strand
TTGATTTAGTGCTGGGTGATAGGTGATGTGTGATCTGATGTTTCGGAAGGTGATGTGGTGATTAGAAGAAATAGGTAAAAGGTGAAGCGGCAACGTTTTTTACCTGTCTACTCCAGATATCTTTCGGGGAGATACTTTTTTATTGTTCGCTTAATCGTAATTCGTAATTCGTAATTCGTAATTTTTATTTTGCCCTTTGCCCTTTGCCCTTTGCCCTTTGCCCTTTGCCCTTTGCCCTCTGCCCTCTGCCTTTGCTTTAATGTGTTGATACCTGATTTTAACCCCAATAACATTCTAACCCCCTAAGCTTCTACCCGCATAATCCTTTATAGTTTCCAATGAACTTATATTACATTAGCCCCATCTGATTTTTAACCTATGGAGCACATAAACCGTGAGGAAATCCGAGCTTTGATTTTAAAAGAGATTACGAAAACAGAGCAGGCGATCGAAGAATATAAAGAAATGACTCAACCGGTGACACCGGATGATGCGATCGGTCGTATATCCAGGATGGATGCGATCAACAATAAAAGTGTCACTGAATCTGCCCTTCGTGAAGCGGAGCAAAAATTAAATAACCTCCAAAGTGCCCTTAATCGAGTAGGGACAAAGGAATTTGGGATATGTGCAAAATGTAAGCATCCCATTCCGATGGGGAGGATCCTGATCAGACCCCAGAGTCAGTATTGTGTGCGTTGTGCCCAATAAACATTGGTGATTTCCACGCGCATGGCCGTTGCAAAGGGTATCCCTTGATTTTTTCTGAATAAATAATTATATTTGGAAAGCACTTATGATCACACCAAACCCAATCATTTAGGAAAATGCCGCATGCTATTGAAATCATACTCAATCGCCAATTGGCTGATTGTCTGGCTATTCCCGTATTTATTACAGATACTTCCGGTAACCTTTTATTTTATAATGAGCCTGCAGAAGAGATTCTCGGTGAGCGTTATGAGGATACCGGTGAAATGCCTGTAGAGCGTTGGTCCACCATTTTCAAAACAAAAGATGATGATGGTAATATTGTACCCCCTGAAGATCTGCCTCTGGTAAAAACATTAATGAATCAATTACCTTATTTCAAGACATTTTGGATAGAAAGCCTACAGGGTAAAAAGGAGAAAATTTCTGTTTCCTCCTATCCTATCATTGGAAGAGCAGGTGTATTCCTGGGCGCGGTCGCAATATTCTGGAGACAAACGGAAGAATGAAAATAACTTTATGGGGCGTCCGTGGATCCATCCCTACATCCGGTCCGGAGACGAAAGCGTATGGAGGGAATACTTCTTGTGTGCAAATTGAAGCGGACGACACGCTGGTGCTATTGGATGCAGGCAGTGGAATTAACAATTTGCATTTTGATGATCACCTGAGCCATCGACGTATTGATATTCTGCTGACGCATCTTCATATTGACCATATCCAGGGCCTTGGGTTTTTTAAGCCGCTCTTTAATCCTGATGCCGAAGTACACATTTGGGGGCCGGCCAGTAATACACAAAGTTTGCGCAACCGATTAGGGCAATATTTTTCACCTCCTTTTTCCCCCGTTTATTTCAGGGAATTTTCCTGCAATTTATTTGTGCATGAAATTGCCAATGACAATTTTTCCTTGGGTTCTTTAAAAATTGATTCAAGATTTATTTTGCACCCCGGCCCCACCTTGGGTTTCAGAGTGCAGGAAGGAGAAAAAGTTTTTACCTACATCCCGGATCATGAGCCTGCACTAGGGCGCGATGGTTTTATACAGGATATCAATTGGATGTCCGGTAGTGATCTGGCCAAAGATGCAGATCTCCTGCTGCATGACGCACAGTTTACTGCGGAAGAATATAAGGAGAAAGTGGGTTGGGGACATAGTTCCATAGAGGATGCGCTGTCCTATGCCTCCGTGCTCAACGTGAAGCGTTTATTGCTATCTCATCATGATCCGGAACGGACCGATCTGGACCTTGATCGATTGTACATTCACTTGAAGGAAACCGTTAACGTGGATTTTCCTTTTGCGATGGCTGTGGAAGGGTCGAGAATTGAGTTGTAAACACTTGTTTTTATTCCGTTTTCACATGCAAGCTTCAAAGCTGTAATCCCAATTTTACTGTACTTTAGTCCTACAAAGCAGATCATCGGAGAATCCATTCAATTTCATGCAAGCCAAAAGAAAAAAAGTACACATTCTCAAAGTTTTGGGAAAGTCCGTACTTGGCTTTATGGCCTTCCTGTTAGGAATGATACTCCTCGTTCACCTTCCTTTTGTCCAAAAGTATATTTCTAAACAGTTACCCCAATACCTGACGGAATTGATGGGAGCAAAAGTTGAATTGCAGAATATCAACTTTTCTGTTTTGGGATGTGTTGAAGCCCAAGGTTTGAAAATCTGGAGCCCGTCAGATGCTTTGATCCTGTCACTTGACTCATTTGATCTTACAGCCAACTTTCTTACTATTCTCTCAGGTGATTTTCATTTGCAGAAAGTTCATATTAATGGGGTCAAAGGTCGATTATCACAAGACGAGAATGGTATTTTAAATATCCAGTTTATTATGGATGCTCTTTCAGGAGAGCAAACGCCTGATACACCATCTGCTGTGTTCCAATTACAATGTGATAAGCTGGTGCTTGAAAATTTTGACTTTGCTTTTCAAGTGGCAAAAGATGAAATGCAATTAACTACTAATCTTAAATATGCTGTTGGAACCAATATACATTTTGACTCAGATCCATTGAGCATTTTAGTGGATTCCATTCGCATGGAAGGACATCAATTACATGTACGCACGAAGACTGATGACAAACCCATAGCAGATGTATCAAAGGACGAAGGAGCTAATACACTGAGTCTTCGTTTTGATCCTGGCATGGACATAGATATTAATGCTTTCATCCTGGAGGAGAATAGTTTCTCTCTTCACAGCGATACAATAGTACAAACCAAAAAATTTGACCCAAATCATATAGACCTGAAGAGAGTTGATTTATCAGTTTCGAAAATTGCGCTGCATAGAGACATGCTAAGTTTTGAGATGTTAAGCCTTATGACCCAATTGCCCGGTTTTACACTGGCCGGGGGTAGTGCAACAATACAAATGAAAGATCAGCAACTGGATATTTCAAAACTTAATCTCCGGGCAGGTCAAAGTAGTTTTACGGCAGATGCCCAATTTAGTATATCGAAAGAAGAAAAAGTCAATCCTGTATTAACGATTGCATCTAATGGGCAATTGGACTTGAATGATTTTACCTACTTTATGTCTGATTCGCTGGAGGCAATGCTGCATCAGTGGCCTGCGACTGCTTATTCGCTTGATGTGAAGTCTGATGGGGATGGGAATGAAGTCTTGAAAGTTGATTTGCAAACGGATCATAGTCATTTGGCGGCAACGGGCCAACTTACTAATATGCTGGAGCCGGAGCAATTGTCCTGGAATGACTTTCGCTTGCAGACGGCTATTGGATCAGATCTACGGCGCTTCTTTGTAAATATGATTGGTGAAGGAAACCTGCCTCCCGATGAAATTCGGCTGCAAATGACCTCGAGCGGAAATCAAAAAAATATAGCTGTAGATGGAACGATTGAAACGTCTTGGGGTGATGCTGATATAAAAGGGATTTTTGCACCAACCATTACCGGTATGAATTTGGATATGCATTTATCCGGCAGGAATCTTACGCTCGCAGATTATTTGGAATCTCCATGGCTGGGTCCTATTGATTTGAACGTATCAGCAAAAGGTTCAGTCGGTAGTATTCAAAATCTTGAAGTGGATGGTTTGATTTCAAATATTGAAATTTCTCAGCAACAGATACATGAGATACAGGTGAAGGGGTATATGATTCAGGATAGTCTGGTGACGAAGGTCGAGGTTAAAGATTCCAACTTTATTAGTCAGTTATATCTTAATGGAGACTTAAGCTCACCCATGAGTTTTTCAGGACAAATTAGTTTGGATCGTTTTAAGCTTGGGCATTTGCTGGCAAAGGATAGCTCAATGACGATTTCCGGAAATTTTAAAGCTGATGCGACCTTAAATCTATCCAGCCTGGACGCTCAACTGCAAGGAAATGATTTGATGATTGTCAATAGGCTTACAAATTATTTGCTTGACACCTTATCCGCTGTGACATTCCTGTCCGGGGATACCAGCTATTTTAATTATGTAGCAGAAGATGCCCAGTTCGATGTAGCCTCAAATTTTGATTTGCGCGAATTGGGTGAGGTGATCAATACTTTTTCCGTTCCATGGGAGGATTCAATTAAGCATGGTCCTTTATCTGCTAAATCTCGTACATTTTCATTTCTGGCAGATATAGATAAACCGGGCCTTCTTTTGCTGGCAGGGATAGCCGTTGATTCATTTTCTTCTGTGCAAATCAAAGGGAATTGGAATGAGTCTTCTGACAATCTTAGCCTGGCGGCAAATACCGGGAAGATAGCCGGCTACGGTATTTCTTATGATACGCTCCAGGCTTCTATAGAGACTAAAGGGTCAAAAATTAATGCGACTTTAACCTCGGATAACCTTGTTTATAATGAAATTAAATTAGGTGATTTGAATTTTGATTTCCTGACAGAGACGGACTCTTCAACTTCATCGCTACATCTTGTGCATGACTCTATTCAAGTGTTGAATCTTGATACACGTGTGTTTATCAGTGAAGAGGAAGTTTATGTACAACCGGAAAAATTTATGTTATATGATCACTTGTATCAGATGACTTTCAATACGCCATTTATATTGCGAGATAGTAATGTTGAAGTTCATGACTTTGTCATTACACGCGATGGAATGGAATTATCGATAGATGGTGATTTAAATGAGTTCAATCTTAGGTTTGTTGATCTGAATTTAAAATATTTAGATCCGGTATTATTTCCAAACTCAACAGTGATTGATAGTGGTCTGCTGAATGGTCATATGACGTTTGTTCGCGGTCAGCACCTGACACTGGATGCGAAAGTAGGTGACTTAATATTAATGCAAACCCATCCGATTACAATTGACGTCCACGCGGAGACAAAAGGCGATGAGGTTCCTTTTGATTTACAATTGACGAATGGAGGTAGCAGTATTCAGGTGGAGGGAACATATGAGATAGATCAGGAAATGCTGGAAGCTTCTGTTATACTGGATATTGACAGTCTGGAAATGTTTTCTGTTTTTTACAAAGACTATTTGGATGAAATGCATGGGGCTATTAAAGGAGAAGCAAAGGTCCAGGGTACGCTAGAGAAGCCAGAGTTTTCCGGTTATATGCGATTTCGCGATGTGGATTTTACAACGATCAATCCAAAGCTATCCTTTCGCATCAAGGATGACAGCCTTCAATTTGATCATAATGGTATTGTTCTGAGTGATTTTGTCATTTTTGATAATCTGAATAATCCTCTGCATGTTTCGGGAGATGTCACCTCCGGTGCTAGTAAACCCCTGGCATATGACATCCAAGTCAAAACTGATCACTATGCACTGATCAACAGACCTGAGTCGACAAAAGACTATCTGAATGGTTTGCTTGTTTTGGGTACAGATATTCATTTGAAGGGCGATCAACAGGATACGTATGTGACGGCGGATATCCTTGTAAAGGACACGACAAATTTAATCCTTACACTACCTGATAAGGGTAATGAGTTGATCAATACAAAAGGGATTATCGAGTTTGTCGCCCCGGGTCAATTGCTTGACACTTCTACTTTGGTCCAGCAGGAAAGTGTTTATGATTCACTCATTGCCAGTTTGCCTGATTTCAACCTCACATCAAAAGTCAGAGTAGAAGAGCATGCCGGTCTGCGAATCAATATTGATCAACAATCCGGTGATTATTTTCAAGTAGCAGGTAGTGCATCCTTAGATGTTGCATACGATCGAACGGGCAATCCAATGGTTAATGGATCCTTTCAGGTTACCAGCGGAGTGTACAGTCTTTCTTTTTATGACCTGGTGAAAAAGGATTTTGATTTGGTGAAAGGATCATCCATTAGTTGGAATGGGGCTCCGGAGGACGGCACACTTGATATAAAAGCCGCCTATTCTATTAAATCAAATTCCCTTGGCCTGGTCGGACAGGAAGTGGGTGATAACGAGAAGTCTGTGTATAAGAAAACACTTGACTATGTCGTGGGTATTAATATTAAAGGAACCATTCTGAAACCTGATATATCTTTTTCATTAGACCTGCCGGCAGAAGACAAAATAACATATCCGGCATTAGCCAATAAATTAAGTCGATTACAGCAACCGGAGTTTCAGTCCGATTTGAATAAACAGGTTTTTGGGTTGCTGGTCTTAGGAAGTTTTTTGCCGGAAACCTCAGGTGTGGATGGAGGTCAGAGTGAAATTGCGACTACTGCGCTATATAATAGTGTGAACAGTCTTCTGGCTGGTCAATTGAATAAGTTTGCCGGACAATATATCAAAGGGGTGAGTATTGACGTCGGTCTTCAGTCGTATAGTGATTATTCGACCAATGGAGGTAAGACGCAAACCTCGATGGACTTTCATGTTTCAAAAAGCTTAATGAATGAACGCCTGGTTTTTGAAATCGGAGGTGATTTTGATATTAGTGCGGATCAGTCCGGAGCAAATCATGGCAAAAGCTACCGAGGTGATGTAGCCATCATTTATGATCTGACCGGCAATGGGGATAAGAAATTAAAACTGTTCAACAATGAATCGTATGATATTATTTACCAGGAGATTCGCAATACAGGTATTTCCCTGATTTTCGTTCGGGAGTTTAATAAAGGTGAGTTAAAAGAGAGAAAGAATAAATGATCAGAGTATGCCTATATATTGCCTTTTTGGGTTTCGGACTGGTGATGACCGGTTGTACCGGAATGAAAGGTATTACGTCCGCTGATCCGTTATATATTGGTCATAAAGTAGTCATGACGGGAGCACATGAGGATAAAGATAAACTGATACAGGTGGTCAATGGTTTGGCCCGGCCGGAACCAAACAATACCTTGATATGGATGCGACCGGCAGTAGCCAGATATCATATGCTGTCTGATTCAGCAAGGACAAGAAAATTTTGGAAAAATAAAGTATCCGGTCCTGTATTGCTCTCGCAGGTATCCCCGGAGCTTGTGGTCAATGCGATCCGGGATAGAATGTTTCACAATGGCTATTTTAATAATCAGGTGGGTTTTGATACCATAAGCGTAGGAAAGAGGAAAGTAAAATATTCGTATAATATTTTACTGCGGGAACCCTATAGAATTGAATCTGTTGCATTCCCAAAAGCGGAATCGGAATTAGGCAAATCAATAGTGGCGTTAGAATCAAATACATTACTGCAGGTTGGAGATATTTATACGCTTGATGCGGTTAAGCAAGAGCGTATGAGAATCGACAAGGAGCTTAAAGAAGTGGGGTATATTTTCTTTAGTCCTGATTTTTTATTGTTAAGGACAGATTCAGTCAGTGGAAATCATCAGATAAATGCTGCCCTGACGATTAATGAATTTACTCCTCCGGAGTCCAGCATACCTTTTACGATCAGGAATATTTATATACATGATGATCATATTCTTGACGATTTAAAAGTGGATACCCTCCGACAGGATAGTTATTATCTCATCTCGGCGAACATGGAACTGAAATTTCAGTCCTTATTGCAAGGCATGTTTTGTAAACCGGGAGAACTGTATGCCAGATCAAATTATCTACACACCTTAAGGTATTATAATGATCTGCCGTTGATTCAAAGTGCTAATATGAAATTTGTGCCATCAGTAGATTCCGGGGATCTTGATCTCTTGCTATATCTGTCTCACCGAAAGAGATTTGCGTATTCGGCGGAATTCAATACGGTGTTTCAGTCGACCAACTATTTTGGTCCTGGGGTAGTGTTGAGTTTTACGGACAGGAATGCCAATCATGGAGCGGAGTTGTTAAAAATCAACCTACGTGGATCGGGGCAAATGCAACTTGTAGATCGAGATGTGAATTTTGCCTATCAGCTTGGTATTGGTATTGAGTACACCTTGCCAAGGTTTTTTCCGAGAATGTTTGTTCATTCCGTCGAAAAAAGTCTTCCAAAAACGACCCTGTCCGCAGGGTATAATCTGTTTAACAGAATTGATTTGTATCGACTTAATTCGGTCGTCCTCAATATCGGATATAAGTGGAGAAGAAAGGACCGTATCACGCATTTGGTCACCCCTCTTGAGATTATTTTTACGATTCTGCCGGAGAACTCCAAGTCGCAGCAGTTTATAGATTATCTCAATGATAATCCGGGTGTTCAGCGAAGTTTTGATGAACAATTTGTGGTGGGTGCCGGTTATGAGTTTACCTACCAATCGCCTCCGAATCAGCGAAATAGTTTCTTCTTTAAAGGCGGCATTGATGCAGCAGGAAATTTTTTGCAGGCGATCTATTCCAGCACCAAGGCTACGCGGGATTCGTTGGGAAGGTATACGATATTGGGTGTACCTTTTTCACAATATATCAGACCGCGCATGGATATCACAAATAATTTTTTGCTGAATGGGCATTCTAACCTGGTGGCCAGGTTTAGCACAGGGGTTGGTATTCCAATTGGAAATTCAAACATACTGCCCTATATCAAACAGTTTTATGCCGGCGGTACAAACAGCTTGCGATCCTTTGTGGCCAGATCTATCGGGCCCGGAAGTGAGGTGCCCCCGGAAGGATATACCGATGTGACCGGGGATATACGGATGGAAGCAAATCTTGAATATAGATTTGACATCTCAGGATCGCTGAAAGGAGCACTTTTCGTTGATGCAGGAAATATTTGGTTGTTCCATGAAGATCCAACGCGTCCAAATGGGCAGTTCAAATTTAAAACATTTGCAGATCAGATTGCGGTCAGTACCGGCTGGGGCATACGCTGGGATTTTGAATTTGTGGTGGTCAGACTTGATTTTGGGTATACAATCAGAACGCCTTATCTTCCGGAGGGCGAAAGATGGGCTACAAACATTAATATTTGGAAACCGGCAATAAATTTTGCGATTGGGTATCCATTCTAGATTCGTCTTTACTTGGCATTTTATTTTTGCGGAATCCATCTCGCTGAGCAGGAATACAGACTAATCAAGAAGAAAAGAATATTTCAAACAAAGGCGCAAAGAAAACGCAAAGTTTAATTCTTCATTTATGCAAAAATCATCACACTCCCGATTTTGGTCGGGATGCTCTGAGATGTAATTTTGAATTCCATTTTGCAGCAATTTGAAACGGTTTCTCTATATGATCAGCTATTTCTATGCTGTCTCATCTCATTTGATTTGGATCGCAAGCGGGAATAATTGTATCTGCGAAATCTGTGGTTTTTTTTCTCCGCATTCCTGTCTATTTGGATTTGGAAACCATTGTTCTGGTTGCTCTGCGAAATCTGCGGGAAACTATTTTGCACACAGACGAGGATGTGTAGCAAATTGGCTATCCTGCTTGTAGTAAATTAAACAAGTCTTTTCTTCAGCCTTCCCTCGCTACCTTTGAATAGGCAATTCTCTTTTTCCCCGGAATATCCTAAATTTCCATACATTTAACAGCAAATGATTTTCAACACTTGACAACCTTTTCTATGAAAAAACCATACGCTATACTTGCTTTATTATGGATGCCACTCATCAGCTTTGGACAACAAACTATTGATGGTTCAATGATGTATGGTGGATTGCAACGGGATTATATTTTGTATGTCCCTTCCATTTATAATGCAGCTACCCCGGTTCCCCTGATCCTTAATTTTCATGGGTACACTTCCAATGCTTTTGAGCAAATGAATTATGGTGATTTCAGACCAATTGCTGATACTGTCGGATTTATAGTGGTGCATCCAATGGGTACAATCGATTTGATAGGGAATACGCATTGGAATGTCGGCTGGGGAACTAGTAGTGTTGATGATGTGGGCTTTACCAATGCTTTGATTGATTCAATTTCTGCTGCGTACAACATCAATCAGGATCGGATTTATTGTACCGGTATGTCCAATGGTGGGTTTATGAGTTATCAACTTGCTTGCAAACTTAGTCACCGCATTGCGGCCATAGCCTCCGTGACAGGAGCGATGACAATCAATACCCCTGCAACCTGCAATCCGGAACATCCAACTCCGGTGATGGAGATTCATGGAACTGCTGATGGCACAGTTCCCTATAATGGAAATATATTGTTTGAGTCCGTAGCATCCGAGCTTGCCTATTGGACGAATTATAATCAAACAGATGCATCACCCACCGTGACGGATATCGAAGATATAGATACGAATGATGGATCAACCGTGCAGCACTTTTATTATGGAAATGGCAATAATGGGGTAGTCGTAGAGCATTATAAAGTAAATGGTGGTGCTCATACCTGGCCGGGTACTTTTTTTACAAGTTCCGGAACCAATCAGGATATTGATGCCTCGAAAGAGATTTGGCGTTTTTTTTCCATGTATGATATTCATGGGAAGATTAATACAACCTCCAGTTCGCCTGCTTTTTCAGCCGGAAGTTTGAAAGTATATCCTAATCCAACTAAATCCTATTTTACCATTGAGCGAGATTCTGGAGAAAATTCCCATTTTGAAATAACTAATTATTTAGGTCAGCCTGTGCGCTCAGGTGTCTTATTGGGAAGAAAGGACGTCGTAGATATCAGTTCACTCTCCGGAGGGATCTATATGTTGCGGTTAGATCAACAGATTATTCGGATCATTAAGGTAGATTAATCATCGCAGGAATCAAATGAAGCGCAGATTAAAGCTCTTCTCTGGGATAAATGCTCTTGCTGATTCAGCTTTTTCGAATCATAATTTGTATATTTAGATAAATGTATTAGTCTGAAAACTAAGGCTTGCAGACTCATGAAGTGATATGGATGTATTCAGGCTAATGACTAACTCATTGCTAAAACATCCCTATTATGAAAAACCAACTTTTCCAATTTTTTTGGCTGGGACTATTTCTACTGTCCGGTAATGCCGTTTTATCACAAGATAATGTTGCGATTAATAATACAGGAGCTCCCCCTGATTCCAGTGCCATGCTGGATGTGCAATCTACTACGAAGGGTATGCTGGTTCCGCGCATGTCAAGTGCGCAGCGCGAAATGATTGACAATCCGGCGGAAGGATTGCTAGTCTATGATAGTGATACAGAGACATTTTGGTTCAGACAGGGAGGCCAATGGGCTGAGCTGGTTAGTGGTAAATCAGGTTTGCGGGATGCTGATGGTGATACGAGAGTAGTCGTTGAGGAAACTCCCGATGATGATGTAATCAGGTTTTATACGGGTGATCGTAATGTTGGATATCTGTCATGGTCCGATAGTCTCGAAACGAATCTTGGATTTGATGCTGGGACAAATGCATCAAGCTCTGCAGGAACACATGTTGGATATAGAGCTGGATATCTTGACAATGGAATCAACAACACTATTTTGGGAGCCTCTGCAGGAGAAGATACGCTTTCAGGATATAACAATACGTTTATTGGAACTTACAGCGGAAGTAATACCAAATCCGGTTATAATAATTCTTTTACAGGGGCACATTCGGGAGCATTAAATATTGAAGGATATAATAATGCCTTTGTTGGAGCGTTCAGTGGAAATTTTAATATTTCCGGTTTCCGGAATTCGTTTTTTGGGGCGGGCGCAGGAGCATCAAACCGTGGTGGAATACAAAACACTTTTATTGGTACAGCAGCTGGCTATTACCAGGAAGAAGGGGAAAATAACACCTATATAGGTGGGGCCGCCGGTCAGGGTACTGTAGTAGATTCAAATGGAATTAGGAATACTGCAATTGGTGCATTTGCAGGCTTTAAAATAGGTACCGGCGAACGCAATACCATGATCGGGAGTTATTCAGGTACGAATCTTACATCTGGTATTCAGAACACTTTTCTGGGAGCAAGCAGCGGTAACGCAACCACCTCAGGCGAAAGAAATATTTTTTTAGGGGATGGATCCGGCTTTTACAATACCGTTGGTAGCTGGAATACTTTTGTAGGAGAAGATTCCGGAGTGGATAATATTGATGGGAACTTCAATGTAGCCCTGGGACATACTGCCTTGTATAACAATACAAGTCGTTCGCATCTTGTTGCGGTTGGGGATTCAGCGCTCTACAATAATGGTATTGGAGCAACCCTATCCTATCATGCGACAAATAATAGTGCTTTAGGAACAAGATCACTTTTCTCGAATACTATAGGGTATGAAAATACAGGAGTTGGAAAAAAATCACTCTATCATAATACCACTGGTACGTATAATACTGCTGTTGGTTCAGATTGTCTTTCATATAATACAACAGGCAGTAATAATACGGCAACTGGATTCCAGACATTGGGTGTTAATTCAAGTGGAAGTAATAATTCGGCTTATGGATTTTATGCTATGATATATAATTCCACTGGGCATGAGAATGCTGCTTTTGGAAAGGAAGCGCTTTACTTTAATCAAGGTGGATTTTCCAATACGGCTATTGGTGCAGAAACCTTATTCAATAACTCAGGTGGTGATTATAATACGGCCCTTGGCTTTCAGGCTTTAAGTGGTAATACCACAGGAAACATGAATACAGCATTGGGTTATAATGCGGATGTGGCTGCTTCAAATCTTTCTAATGCCACTGCGATTGGCGCCAATGCATTAGCCTCTCAGAGCAATAGTCTTGTGCTTGGTTATGGTGCAAATGTAAGTATTGGAAATAACACACCCAACCAGCTTTTGAGTGTAGGCGATGATTTTGGATCCTACCTGACGGGAAACAGGATTACCATCGGTAATGATACCGGTATTAGTGGTTTAAACATTGGAGAGGATATTGATAATCGAGCATTTGTTCTTTGGGATAATTCTAACAATTATTTTGAGGTCGGTACTCGATCCGGTAGTACTACATATTCGTCAACGCTAATCATTAAAAATGGAAAAGCTGGAATTAATAATAGTTCACCTTCATATGACTTGCATGTTGGGGATGGAACCTTAACAGCCTTAAATGGATCGGATACCCGAATGGTGGTGTCCGATAATGATAATGAAGATCGAGCAGCTATGCTTGGCCTTGCCAGAACCAGTGCCGGAGCAAGGGTTGAAGCTCAGTTAGAAGCAAACGGTAGTAATACAGCTGGTCCAAGTGTTATTGTAGGAGCAGCAAGCAGCCATCCTCTTTACATTCGAACAGGTAATATAACCCGAATGACCGTAACTTCTTCCGGAGATGTTGGCATTGGAACTTCGTCTCCTTCAACAAAGTTACATGTGGTCGGGGATGTCACGGCTACGTGTGGCGTATTAACTTGCTCTGACGCGCGGTACAAGAAAGATGTGACACCACTGAGAAATGTACTCACAGACCTTTCGGAATTGAAAGGCGTCTATTACTATTGGAATAGGGAGCATTTTCCTGAAAAAGGTTTTAATGAAGACAGGCAAATTGGAATTATCGCTCAGACACTTGAAGTTAATTTTCCTGAATTGGTGCATACGGATAATGATGGGTATAAAACTGTAGATTACGCTAAATTCAGTGCAGTACTTTTGCAAGGGATAAATGAACAGCAGGCAGAGATTGACAGACTTCAAAAAGCACTGACTGACCAGCAAAAAGTAATTGATAAAAGATTAAGTGATATCGAAGAAAAACTTGGCCTTTCTTCAGAAGATGCCATAGTGTCCATACCAGCCAATCGGTAAATTTTATTATGTCAATAGCTTAATTGAAAAAAATAATTGACTAATCACCAGATCGGGATAGCCACTAATTAGATCGAATGGTTAATTCTTGCATTTATCTCACCAGCGTCACGTCTCCCTGGATGATTCTGATTTCACCACTGGTAGTTTGTACTTCACCGAAATACGTATAAACTGCAGGATTCATCATTTTTCCTTTAACCGTGCCGTCCCATCCATGGACCGGATCATTGGCGGGAAAATCAAAATTTTCAAAAACGAGACCGCCCCATCGATCATAAATCCTGAAGAACGTCACACGCGAAATTTCTGCATTGGATTGAATGTAGAAGATGTCATTGATGCCATCAAAGTTCGGAGAAAATACGTTCGGTACGAAAACATTAGCAGGAATATAGGCAAGGGTATGACATTCAATCGTTGACGATTGCGAAGCACATTCATTATCACCAATCGGTGTTACCGTAATCGTTACCGGACTGTCATCCTTTAAGTTGGTAATTGCGTACGACGTTCCAGTTAAAATGCCGATACCGCTGGAACTTGTAACATTATACGATAATGCTCCCGGAACCGGAGCCCATTCAACAATGATGCTGGTATAGTCCTCTTCCATACAAATGATATCAGGAGCAGCCAGTGGAGCATCTATAGTAAGCGTGATGGCAACATTGTTCGAGATGCATCCCTGATCATTGATCATCAAACTAAACGTATGACTTCCGGGAGTTGTCCACGCAATTGAAAAGTTGTAGGGCAAAGCACCGGATACAATATTTCCACCATCCAGATCATATATAAATGTGGCTGAGTCTGACGCTATACCAAAGAACTCAACATCCAAGGGACGGTCTATACACTTGACTCCAAAAATATCAAAGTCAGCAATCGGTTGTTGATAAACAATTATATCTACTGTTGACGTATAAAAGCAGCCCTCCTCGCTTACTTCTAATGTGATTGAATTCGAGCCATAAGGAGCTGCACCTGGATCAAATACACCCGTAAGGTCTGTAATGCCTGTTCCTGACCAAACAAGTGATTCCATGCCGGACAGTCCGGAGATCATAGCGTCAAGTTGCACGGGATCATCGACAGAGCAAAATGGTCCGGGGTTAGTGATGTCTATAATGGCTTGAGGACAAACTTTTGAAATGCAGGTTGCCGTAACCGTATCGCTATTGCCACAGGGTGGTGGACCGATCGCCCATAGCGTTAATGTAACCTCATCACCTTCATTCAAACCATCCACGATCAATGAAGTTATATTGTCCATGACAACCGCACTCGCTGCGCCCTGATTGATGGAATAGGTATACCCAAAGGAAGAGGATGTATTATCCCACGTAAAACTCACCTCACTAATCGTATCTGAGCCACATGTAAGATTTGGTGCGACAAGGGGGGCGTAGACATTTAGCTGAATGGTTGTATCATAGATACATCCTGTCGAACCGTCCTGCCAGGAATACATCAATGTACTACCTGAGCCCGGAATCAATGCGGGATATAATGTATCCCCGCTAATGCCCGGACCGGAAATGGTTCCACCTGAAGGTGTGATCATAAGGGCTATTGCCTCTTCATCTTTACAGAAATCGGATGGTAAACCACCGAAAGAAAATAGCTGGGGCGCACAGACATCCGTTACACATACGATCGTACTGGTCAAAGGCTGAGTACAGATGGAGTTATACAAACTGGTTACGGAAAGTGTGATCGAATCATTTTGACCTAATCCACCAATGTTAAATTCGTTCAGCGATGAAATGACAGGCGAACCTATCGGTTGCCCATTGAGCAAATAAGAAACTTCATACTGATCAGCAACATCTCCCCATGCAATCGAAATGGAATCAATGGAGGTAAATGCGCAATCTGGCATTGGGTATGCAGAGGCCTCAACTTCGATGGTCACTAATGCAAGATTAGAAATACAACCATCAGCAGTCACAATTGCATAAAGAGAATCACCGGTAGTGACAAACGATAATGGATTGAAAATGGTATCAGTCATGAGACTATCTGTAAACCACGTAACAGGTCCACTGCCTCCACTGATTGCGAGATTATATTGCGTTAAATCAATATCGGCTGTGTCGCTATCCAATACACAAATCTCCAGTTGCTGCGAAGCCGCAACAAGACTATCCACTACTGTGACGGTGACTGGTACAGCGGAGGTTACACAAAAGCCATTAACCACTACAGCATAAACCGTAGTATCCATGGTGAGTAACATGGATGGATTATTTAATGGCATCGTTTGTCCCGGATCAGCGTACCATGTGACATTCCCGATATTGCCACTGATAATGGATTCCACAGCGGTAAGATCAACCAACACCTGACCATTTGCATCACCACATTTTTTAATATCAGCCGTTTGTGCATTTGGCAGGTCAAGCGCATTGACAGGGATAGGGATAGTGGCAGAATTACAGTCCGGGTTGAAAATATTTGCAAATATTGTATCAGAGGCAAAGACCGAAAAATTTGTAGGATCAAGTATTATATTTTGTGCTGAAGCATCTAAAAACCAATTCACTTGATTTGAACCACCAATGATTGGATTCCAATTCGTTAAATCGATTTGTATTGTATCTCCGATTGGAATACAAACTTCCAATATCGTAGTATTCGCGATCAATCCCTGAAATACATCAATGATGATCTCCGCTTGAGAAGAGGTACATGCTCCATTGAAGACCGTAGCAAAAACAATTGTATCGGAAGTTGGGAAAGATTGAGGATTTAAAATAACAAATTGTAATAAAGGATCCCCATACCAGGTGACACTGTCCATATTTCCACTGACTATTGCATCAAAAGCAGTGAGGTCGATGGTCGTGAATTGACTTGTGTCTCCGCAAAAAGTCAGCATCGTATCAAAAGCCTCAGGTGCAGGAATGATGTTTAGCGTTACAGGAACTATGTCGGAAGCACAATCACCGGCGACTACTCTGGCATAGACCATACTATCACCGGAATAAAAGGTTGATGGGTTGCCAATAGAAGACATGCCATTCATATCCAGATACCAGACTACCTGACCCGATCCGCCACTGACGGAGTCTGCAATCGTCAGTAAATTAAAAATGGCATTCCCCGATCCGTCATCACAGGCTTCCATTTGCGCGGGTGTCGCAGTGACGGAGTTAATAAGAATTAAGGTGATTGGAATGAAGTCAGAAAGGCATGTGCCCAATGTAATCTGTGCATATACAATACCCCCATTGGAAGGAAAAGCAGAAGGCATGCCGATTGGAAATTGTCCGGCATCATCTTCATACCAAAGGACGGTGCCTGATCCTCCTGTGATTTCGAGTTCCACAGAAGTCAAGTCAAAAGAACCCTGTCCTGTTGAATCAGCGCATGTTTCAATAGAGGTGTCATTTCCAGCAGGACTTTGAATCACATTCAGCGTAATCTGAACAAAATTTGAAATACAAAACTCATTTTCCACCGTTGCGAAGATGACGGTTGATTCTGAAATAAAAGTCTCAGGGTTTGTAATAAGTTCTGTTAAGAACTCATCAAGATACCAATTCACCGTGCCCTCACCTCCGGAAACAATCATTTCAAAGGCTGTTAAATCAAACAAACCGAAACCTGAACCATCATCGCATGCGTCGATACTTACCGGATTACCAATAGGTGTTGGATTGACAGTAAGATTGATGGGTATTGGATCGGAATAACATACCCCATCAAAAACTACAGCATAGACGATTGTAGTCGATGTAAGGAAGGCACCGGGCGAGAAGATAGGATCCAGTAGTTCTATTTCGAGGTACCATTCGACCACACCATTGTTCATACTGATGTCATCTTCTAAATCGATCAGATCAAAAACAGCTTCATCATTATCATCACCACATAAGCTCGCACTGGTGGCAAAGCCATCCGGTTTTGGATCAACGATCAATTCGACAGCTACCGGCTCAGACTGGCAAATACCATCATCCACAACGGCATACACCGTAGTACTTCCGGTATAAAAAGCTGAGGGGTCATTGATGAGCATTGATAATGCCTGATCTGAATACCATAAAACATTTCCTGCACCTCCACTGACCGTTTGGTCCAACGAGGTCAGATCAAAAGTGGCCATGTCATCCATTTCCTCACATACATTCATTGACGTTGCAGTAGCAATAGGGGATTGCAAAACAGTCAGGTCGACAGGCACCGGTTCAGAAAGACAAAATCCATTATCAACAACAGCATAGACCGTGGAAGAACTCGCAAAGTAATTTGACGGATCGGCAATGGGTCCGGTTAAATTTGCATTTTGAAACCATAGCACTTCAAACCCACTACCTAGATTAATAATATCATTCACTTCAGTCAGGTCAAACAAGCCCATTGAGGTTTCACTGCAGATTTCCAAACTTGCGGGATCTGCTAACGGATCACCCGGGGAAACATCCACAGTGATATCAAGTTCTTCCGTACAACCCTGGGAATCAGTGACCGTTACACTATATACCCCCGGAAGTAATCCGGTGAGATCTTCATCATTAGAACCATTGGACCAATCATAGAAATACCCGGGTGTTCCATCTTGTGGACTAATATCGATACTGCCATTTGGTGTGTCAGGACACGTTGCGTCTATTACAGTTACTTCTGTATCCAGTCCAATGGGGCAACAAATGCCTCCGGAACCACAACTAATGGTAATCGCTTCACCAGTTAGACCGAGTAAAATTTGAGCAGGATTATTAATGTCACCGGTCAGCCACAAAATACTGTCGATTCCGGTAGATAACAGCAAGTCAAGATTGATGGTGTTATTACAACCTATGTCTTCTATGACGCCACCGTCTGTGCAGCAGGGTGACCATGTCCAGTTGCCCGTAATAATCGGCGGAACGCCTGAGAACTCACCAGGATCATCTTCGACGGCAACATAGGCCGTGGCAGGCAGACAGTTGATTTCAAACTCCATTGCACCACCGGTTGCATCATTTCCGATATCTGCGATCAGGAATAAACTGATAATTCCTGTATTGGTATTTTCATACAGAAAAATAATTAAACCCTCTTGTACTTCGAGACCGGTATTTGCACTGGCGACAAGTGGATTTCCATAGCTGTAAAAGTTAACGGATGTTTGGGTGCCTTGTAAGGCAGAAACAGCATAGGTCTGACCCGACTGTGTAATGGTACAATCACAGGTCACAGGAGCCGACTCAGTGGTAGAGGAAACATTAATGTTATTCGGAATTGTATTCCCATTAGATACATTATATACATCCGCCTGAAATAACAAACAACTGAGGAATACCCAGACAGGGGTAAGGATATTGAATGTATTCATTTCTTGGTTTTCGTCATCACAATCAAATGGGTGGTGTTCACATGGTTGATTCCGAAGATAATGCAATTTCCAAGGTGATTACAAGGTATAAAAGAATTAGGGGAAAATAATGGATGATTGGGCTCATTTCGGGAGAAAGCCCAATTTTAAAGGAGATACTTTCGGTATATGTCCTTGCCATTAACAAATGAGGCTGATTTTCATTATTAGAGGTACAAAGTTCGGCTCCGAATTCAAGTAGGAATGAGTACAATAAGCGATTATTTTTTTCTAATTTACTCGACGTAAAACATGCATCATGAAATATTCTGAAATTACACTTCCATCTGAAAGTGATTCAATAAATCATTACTTTTTAAGCAATAATTTTGCAAGGACTTTTTTAAAGTCTTTTGATTCTTCCCCAGCCAGTTATTTGCTGGTGGCGGCAATGATGCTGTATTCAATCATGAGCCCGGCTCAGGTTGGCGTCAATATCGGTTTGCCGGAACGCGGCGGGACCTATATCGATCTGGTCAAAGAAAATTACAGGTGGAATAATCCAAGTGCTCCATCCGGCATTCGACCTGAAGATGTGGATGAAAAAGGATGGCCTGTGGTAGATGTGGCTTATATCGTTGACTTCCGACCCGTGGCCGAATGGACCAATAATATCGATGATCCTGAAGTCTACCGTCTCGATGTCAGCGGCGTTTGGAATTGTTCTCTTCTTGGAGAAGCTACAGTGACAAGTTCTATGGGCACTGTCCAAAATTTGAGTTACGATCCCATTTCCAATACAACTACATTTGGATTTGATGTTGCAGCGGGAAGTAATGGATTTTTTATTCTCAATTTTACCAATACAAAACGCACACAGAATGATCCGGTCAATACCGGTTTTACAAACTTCAAAATGTTGCGCCCCGGGTACACAAATGACGACGCATTATTCGCTACTCCCTTTTTAAGTGCTTTTGATTCTGTAAAATTTAGTGCCATTCGGTACATGGTCTTCACGGGGACGAATGGTAGCGAACCGGACTTTCCGGGAGTAACCGAATGGAGCGATCGTAAATTGCCCGATGATGCTTCTCAGGTCGCTATTGGAACCATTGGAAAACGAAATGGCGCTTGCTGGGAACATGTGATTGACTTGTCCAATAGAATCAAAACAGATCCATGGATCAATGTTCCGGTTTCAGCGACGGAAGATTATGTCACGCAGTTGGCTACTTTATTTCGCGATCAACTCGATACCTCTTTAAGTATCTATGTGGAAAGCAGCAATGAAGTTTGGAATACAGCTCCCGGATTTGAGCAAACATTTTATAATCAAGATCAGGCAAATGCACTAGGTATTACGGAGCAACAAAATCATGCGCGCCGAACGGCAGAATTGGCACAACTCTTTGAGTCTGTTTTTGGAACAGGATCCTTGAACCAACGAGTGAAAGTGATTTTGTGCAGTCATCAACCGATGTTGAAGTGGTGGGTAGAACCCATGTTGCAATACATTAAGGATAATTTTGGCCCGCCCTCCGTTTATTTATATGCGATGGGGGATCAGACTTATTTTTCCGGAGGACATCAGATAGGAGATGATACGACAGCGATTCTTGAAAAATGTCATACGAGTATTCAAAATCAAATTTTTGATAGCGGGGTCAATGAAGCAGGTCGGATGCAATGGATAGCCAAAGCCAATGAATGGAATCTTCCGGGTGGATATGTCTCCTACGAAGGTGGGCCTGATCACGGGGGTGGCAGTACAGACAATATCGCCAATCGAATTCTGGCAGAGCGCAGCCTTGGGATGTGTGAGGCTATGAAATATAATCTTGACGATGCTTTTATACAACTGGGTGGTACACTAGCGATGCAGTTTACACTGACCAGTGGCTACAATCGATATGGTAGTTGGGGATTGACCGATGATATCAACAATTTACATCGCAATTACAAATTTGGTTGTATTCAGGAACTGCTTGCTCAGGATACGATGGTCACTGCCCTTGATCACCAACCTGTTCTACAGAAAAACAACTTTCTTATTTACCCAAATCCTTTTCAGGAAGCACTATACGTTTCAGGTAAAGACCTTCAGGATGGTGTTTACTTTATACGTATATATAATAGTATTGGCCAAAGGGTATGGAATGAAGTTTATGCAGGCGAGGTCCTTAGTGGCCATGTCCGTTTGGATGTGCATTTGATTTCGGGAGGCATTTACCTCATTGAAATAGAGGGCCCTGATGAAACCATTGTTTTTAGGGTTGTAAAAGAATAGTCACCTCCTAAACTGCTGAAAAATAGCCTGGTAGCAAAAGCAAAACTTTTAGTGCATTTTTGCGATAGCAATCCCTTGTTTTGAGGTGGACTGACCTTTAACGTGTCCGGCCTCAAAGCACTAATTCAATATCAAAAAAAAGACATGCAGAATCATACAGAAGTAAAATGTCCAAATTGTGGCACATCCATCGATGTGCAGGATATCCTGTCCGCGCAATTGGAGGAGGAGATTAAAGGGAAATACCAGGCCCAGCTTTCCGGCGAACAACAAAAGCTCTCAAAAGAATTGGAGGCCCTTAAACAAGCGAAAGAAGAATTTGCAGAAAAGCGCAAGCAAGAGAATGAATTGTTTCAGGAAAGACTGGACATAAAACTTAAAGAAGAACGAAAAGCCCTCGAGCTGAAAATTAAAACCAAGCTGACGGAAGAACAAGCGGAGCAGTTGGCCGCCATGGAAAAAGAGCTCAATGAAAAATCAGCGCAGGTCATCGAGCTCAATAAATCTAAAGCAGAAATTGAAAAACTGAAACGCGAGAAATTGGAGTTGAAAGAACTCGCAGAAGCAGAAGCACAGAAAAAATTAAATGATGTGCTCACGGTGGAAAAAGAAAAAATGAGGAAGGCGGAAGAAGAGAAAAGCGAACTGCGATTCAGAGAACTTCAAAAGCAGCTGGAAGATCAGAAGAAACTCACCGAGGAAAT
This sequence comes from Bacteroidota bacterium, assembly GCA_024642665.1. Taxonomy (GTDB): domain Bacteria; phylum Bacteroidota; class Bacteroidia; order Chitinophagales; family Saprospiraceae; genus Opimibacter. Next base: position 2,655 of record JAHEAR010000011.1, on the reverse strand, counting down.
GAAGCGCAAGCAGGATCAGGGTTCTATGCAGCTGCAGGGGGAAGTGCAGGAACTGGCGATTGAAGAATGGCTCATCGCACAGTTTCCTTTGGATACGATTGAAGAGGTTAAGAAGGGTGCGCGCGGAGGTGATTGCATTCAGATCGTCAATACATATGCGCGACAGAACTGTGGCAAGATATATTACGAGAGTAAACGAACAAAGGATTTTCAGCCGACGTGGATTGAAAAATTCAAAACGGATATGCGTGAGAAAGGTGCGGATGTAGGTATCCTTGTCACTGAAGCGATGCCTTCGAGTCTGGATAGAATGGGTATTGTGGATGGCGTATGGGTATGCACCTACGAAGAATTTAAAGGCTTGTGCATGGTCGTTAGAGAATCTGTCATTCAGGTGAGTGGGGCACTTGCTTCCCAAGAGAATAAAGGTGACAAAATGCACATGCTCTATGATTTTCTCACGAGTACTGCCTTTAAGATGCAGGTTGAGGCGATTGTCGAGGGCTTCTCTGCGATGAAAGAGGGATTGGAAAAAGAGAAAAGAGCCATGGCCCGCATCTGGAAGGAGCGCGACAAGCAAATTGAAAAGGTCATCGCCAATACGATTGATATGTATGGCTCTATCAAGGGTATTGCCGGCAATGCGGTGTTATCCGTGAAGGCCTTGGAGCTGACGGATGGAGACGATGATGATGAATCTGAATTGTTTGAAGATTAGGGAGAGGTAATAGATATTACTGTTGATTTAATACCCTATCTCCTTTCTATCTGCATTGGTATTTAAAATTTGCGCGTAGGTCGATTGGAGCGTACTACACTTCTCGGTGTGGCCGTTAGGGGATTTGTTATCAATCATCTCTCACTAACCTTTTTTATACATGCGAAAGACCATTAGATTTGCGGCCGTGACGATTTGGATTATTTTTTCCAGGAGTTACGATGCGTATTGCACCTACCAATGGACACCGGACTTAAGTAAGGAAGCCAATCCGCTTGTTTCTGTCCTGGGGATGACCTGGACACCTTTGTTGATCGTCGTAGGTTTGTTGTCACTGTATTCTATCTTCGCTTTCTATGTCTCTATATTCAAACCGATGTACTTGCTACCGGAAGAGGAAGGCTTATCATTCAGAGAGGTTTCTACATTTGTTTATTTAGGGAAATCTGATCATTGGCTGTCCATACTCTACAAGTACCCAAAGAGTCTCAGTCGATTCAATCAGGTGATCGGTCATACGCTGACGAAGTGCCTTGTATTTGCCGGAATAGTATCCACGGTCATGTGGTTATTGATCAACAATTTTGATTACTATCGAACAATGCATAGCGCTCCGTTGATTTATACTATTCTTCTTTTGGGCTGTGTTGTGATCATCTGGCAGTGGTTTAGGGGGGTGTATAGGGGGTATCTTGCTTGAGTTAAAATTGCAATTTCTGGTTTACCTATTTCTAGTGTCAGGCATCTCCCGACCCGGCTAAAAACTTACTTTTTACGGGTATAATCGCAAAAAGTTATAACTATTTTGGGTTACGACCGTAAATTTACCTATATTTGGGTATGATCCCTAGATTATTGACCGATTTGGTAAACGCCAAAATGACATCAGGAAAGGCACTTATCGTGCTGGGACCTCGACAAGTCGGGAAAACAACCTTGATACAGGAGATCCTAAAGAAAGAAGGAAATGGCCTGTATCTCGATATGGATGAACCCGACTTCCGCAAGATGTTGACAGAACCGACTTCGGCAGAACTTAAAAACATCATCGGAGACTATCCGCTGGTAGTTTTGGACGAAGCACAACGGGTCAAAAATATCGGTCTTACCATCAAACTACTGGTAGACAAATTCAAAAACCTTAAGGTGATTGTCTCAGGCTCTTCAGCATTGGAGTTGTCCAACACAATCAATGAACCACTGACCGGTAGAAAATTTGAATTCCTTCTGCTTCCTTTTTCAACCCGGGAACTAGTCTTGCATTTTGGTAAAATAGAAGAGCAGCGCCAACTGGAACAAAGACTTATTTTTGGATTTTATCCGGAGGTCGTGCTGCATCCGACAGAGGCAAAGGAGCGATTGTCTGAAATTGTTTCCAGCTATCTGTACAAAGATATTTTCACTTATCAGGATATCCGCAGACCTGAATTGCTGCCCAACTTATTAGAAGCACTGGCCAGGCAAGTCGGAAATGAAGTGACCTATCACGAACTGGCCGGATTGCTGGGTGTGGATAATGATACCATCAAGCGATATATCGATTTGCTTGAAAAGAGTTTTGTCATCTTCCGGTTGCGATCGCTAAATCGAAATCTAAGAAACGAATTAAAGAAGAGTCGTAAAATCTACTTTTATGACAACGGCGTCAGAAATGCTATTCTTGGAAACTATCAGCCTCTGGACTTGCGCACAGACACAGGGGCCCTTTGGGAAAATTTCTGCATCAGTGAAAGGATTAAAATGCATTACTTCAATCGAACCGAAATCAAATCTTTTTTCTGGCGCACCAAACAGCAGCAAGAGATCGATTACATAGAAGAAATCAATGGTGAATTATTTGCTTTTGAATGCAAATGGAATCCAAAGGCCAAGGTATCCTTCACCTCTACATTCCGGAATGCCTATTCACCAAAAGGATTGCATGTGATGCACAGAGA
>JAHEAR010000037.1 GCA_024642665.1 Bacteroidota bacterium | reverse complement strand
ATGCGTTTGATCTTCTTTGCTTCAGCAGCCGAATGCGCTTCAGCGATGACCGGGATAAAAGATGCACCGGTTTCTAAATCGGCTGTGGATGAAATGCATTCCGGATGACGCAATAAAGATTTAGGAGACATGATGATCAGCGGCTTTCTGAAATTCCATGCCATCTGTCGGCGCAGCACATGAAAGAAATTGGCTGGTGTAGTAATATTGCACACCACCATATTGCCGTCGCCACAAGCCTGCAGAAAGCGTTCTATTCGTCCACTGGAGTGTTCAGGCCCCTGTCCTTCATGGCCGTGTGGTAGTAGCATCACCAAACCACTCATCCGATGCCACTTGCTTTCTGCAGCACTGATAAACTGATCGATGATCGTCTGTGCGCCATTGACGAAGTCACCAAACTGCGCTTCCCATAATACGAGGTGATCAGGACTTGATAAAGAATAGCCATATTCAAATCCCAATACAGCAAACTCAGACAGCAACGAATTATAGATCATAAACCGCCCCTGATTTTCTGCAAGGTTGCTCAGTCTGTTGTAGGGCGTGTAAGTTTCTGCATCATAGATCACCGCATGCCGATGTGAGAAAGTCCCGCGCTTGACATCCTGACCACTCATTCGCACATTCATGCCATCCGTCAGCAAACTTCCGTAGGCCAGCAACTCGGCCAGTGCCCAATCTACCTGTCCGTCATCAATTAATTTGATCTTAGATTTATTGATGCGCTTGATCTTGCTTAAGGGTTTAAATCCTTTGGGCAATTCAAATAATTTATGAAGCAATGTATCTACTCGTTGCTTGTCAATACCGGTTGCCGGGGTAACGAGCATATCTTCAAACGAAGCATGTTTTTTTAATTGCTTCCATGCATTTTCAGGCTCCTGATATTTGTAAGGAAGTTTTTTCTCCTTGACCATTTGTAGTCGGTCCTGAAGTTCATCCCAATAATTTTGTTCCAATGATTCAGCCATTTTTGTTTCCACTTCTCCGCGTCCTGTAAGTTTCCGCAGATAGAGTTCACGTGGATTCAAATGCTCTGCAATGTGGTGGTACATTTCAGGTTGTGTAAACTGAGGATCATCTCCTTCATTGTGTCCATGCCGACGATAGCAAACCATGTCAATGAATACATCGCCGTTAAATTTTTGACGATACTCTGTTGCGAGGCGAATGGCAAATACGACCGCTTCCGGGTCATCACCATTGACATGAAATACCGGTGCCTGTACAAGGCTCGCTGAAGCTGTACAGTAGGTAGAAGAGCGGGCATCATCAAAGTCTGTCGTAAAACCGATTTGATTGTTGATGACAAAATGCAATGTCCCTCCGGTGTAATAGCCGGGAAGCTGAGACATTTGAACAGTTTCATAGACAACGCCTTGTCCAACGACTGCGGCATCTCCGTGTATCAGAATCGGTAATATCTTATCGTAATTGGAACTATATAACAGATCTGCTTTTGCTCTTGCAAAGCCTTCGACCACCGGATTGACAGATTCAAGGTGCGATGGATTTGGCACTAGTTTCAAATCAAGGGTTTTTCCATCAGGTCCGGGGATCTGAGAGGAAAATCCAACGTGGTATTTCACATCCCCATCCCCAAAACTTTGGTCCGGATCCATATTACCTTCAAACTCATTGAAGATCTGTCCGTAAGTTTTTCCAAGGATATTGGCCAGTACATTGAGGCGGCCACGGTGTGCCATACCAAAGACGAATTCTTCAACTCCCAGTTCTGCTCCTTTTTGAATGGCGGCATCAAGTGCAGCTATAGTTGTTTCACCACCTTCCAGAGAGAATCGTTTTTGTCCTACATATTTCGTGTGCAGGAATCTTTCAAAAACGGTGGCACCATTAAGTTTTTCAAGGATTCGTTTTTTTGTTTCCAGATCAAGACCGTAATCATCTGTTATGCCGATGCCCGGGCGGTTTTCAATGTTGCTTTTTAACCAGAGTCTCTTCTCCTGGTTTTCGATATGGGCAAATTCAAAACCAATATTTCCGCAATAGATTAATTTCAGCCGGGTCAGTACTTCCCCAAGCGTGGTGTTGGGCATACCGATTTCCATGCCTGCCTGAAAGACTCTGTCGACATCGTCCTGTGTCAGTTTGTAGTCTGCCAGATCAAGATGAGGTCTTCGATTTCTACGGGCGCGAATGGGGTTGGTGGTAGACAATAAATGGCCTCTGTTGCGAAAGCCATGGATAATGGACATGACACCAAACTCTTTAATGGCGTCTGCAGCACTTCCAACAGGTGAACTTGTAGCTTGTGTAGATTGGCCATTGCCATTCTGACCAAATTCGAATCCTTCGAAAAAGAGTCTCCATCCTTCATCTACGCTATCCGGATTTTTCCGGTAGGATTGGTACAGGGCATCAATATATTGCGGGTGGGCATTAAAAACGTGACTATAATCTTTCATGTGGCATTTCCAAAATAGCGGACGGCAAAATTACTGAGATTTAACTGCACAATAATGTCTTAAATGAGAAAAGGCTCCCAAAGGGAGCCTTTTTTACATTTTCTGTTCCATTTGTGAAAGCTTCTTCTGCATATTGAGCACTGTCTCTTGCAACCAGTCTACATTTTGCTGGCGTGCATCTGAAAAAACGATGTGCGCATGATAGCGCCAGATCTCTCTGATCTCATCATAGGTGATCAGATAGGGAGGATATATTTCATTGTCTGAAATGGCGGTCAGGCTATATTGGTCGGGGTGATTTTTAACGCGTTTATACACGATACCGCCGGATTCTGTAATGATGATATAAGTTTTATCATCTTTTACATCGCGCATTGACTCAACATATTTAGAGATGACCAGTGATCCTGACGGCATCGGCAGCATCGAGTCGCCGTGAATCTCAAAGGCGCGGTAGCTTCCTGTGGGTAGGTTGGGGATAAACATCTTGGGCAGATCGCTGATATACTCAGGATCCTGGAAATTGTCCAGGTAGCCGGCCTCGGCTTTGGAATCAACCAGTTCAATATTCTGCCGGTCATCCTGATCCATGGTGATTGCGAGGACACGGACATTAGCATCTCTGGCTATTTCGAGATCATCAAAATCTATGCGCTCGCCCAGAAGTCGATCAATGGGCTGATCAAAAAAAGTTGATATTTTTTGAAGCATCGTAATATTCGGCTCTACTTTGCCCAGCTCATAACCGCTCCAGGTCGTCCGGGGTATTTCCAGCTGATCCGCTAACTCCTGTTGACTGAGTCCTTTTTTGCGGCGTAAAAAGTGTATATTATGAGCTAACATGACTGATTTTGGCTTTGATCTGATCAAAGGTACAAAAATACGTCAATAATTTGACGAATTATCAGCCTAAATCAAAATTACCCCGAATTTTCTGAAAGGTTCAGGATCTGATTGATCCCAAAAGAAACAATATGCTAAGGTTATGGGAAACGCTGACTACTTATTAAATTTACTTAAAACCTAAAACTATGAAATACACTTTTACACTATTAAGCCTTTTTGTTGCTCTTCAGCTATTTGGTCAGACAGATTTTACGCGGTATGAAAAATTGATCAGGGACATCGCTACTTATGGCGCCAATCCTCAATTTTTTAGTTTAGAAAACAATGCGCGAGCCGGTAGTGTGCTGACACATAATCTGGATAGTGTCGTGACCAGAGATGCAGCCTCCAATATCGAGTACAAGCAGATCATATTTTATAATAAAAACGGTACGACCAAAACCATTGATGAATACATCGTGGATTCAGCGACCACAGAACTCAGGCTACAGTCTATCTATACTTTTACCTATGCAGGACTTGCATCACCGAACAATTTATTAGTGGAATCTTATAATGAGGATACGCAGGCATTTGAAGAAACAATCGGTATTACCTTATCCTATGATGGTAATGAGCGAGTAGACTCAGTTATTGTCACGCTGCCTGATCCTTTATCGGGAGATTTTGGTCCTTTGCTTGGTTTGAAATATGTGTATGTGGGAGACTTGTTGGTTCAAGCCAGACAATGGTATTATATTTCATTATTTGGTAGCTGGTTCCCGGCTTCATTTGTAGACTTTCAGTATGATGGTCAGGATCGGCTGGTGGATCAGATTACTTCGATTTTAGATTTTGACATCCTGGACCTTGTGCTGGATTCCCGAACAACATATTCCTATAATGCGGAGGGTCTGACGGACACCATCAATCGATATAATTATGATGACCCTAGTTGGCTGCAGTATGACCGCGATGTTCTTACATATCATAACAATGGAACAATGGCCAGTGATTTACTCCAGGGATTCAATGGCAGTCAATTTGTCAACAATACATTGATCTCATATCCGGTGGAAAATGTTGTGGATCAATATCCGACATCAACGTATTTGTGGAATCTGTTAAACAATACCTGGGAGGTATATGATTCAACCAACAATCTCTTAAACCCCGGTCTGGAATGGAGTCAGGTGGCTGCACCCAGGGAGTTGAGTGTGCTTTCTGTGCTGGGTTCGCTGGATGAAAGTGTAGCTTTCTTTTCGGATGGTCCTGTGACCGATGAGATTCATTATTTTCAGGTAGATACCATGACATTACTGTTGGAGGCTGATGGTAAAGATTATTATTACTATTCGCTGAGAGATGGTTCCGGCGTGTCTGATGTGCTTCCGGAATATATTGCCGTAACACCCAATCCTGCGCAGGAACAATTTATCATCTCATTGGATCAAAACATCAAAGCAGAATATGTGGTATATGCTGTAAATGGTATTGAAAAAGCCAGAGGCTTAGCCAATCAGGGAACAAATTATATTCTAACTTCTTCATGGCCGAAAGGCATGTACTATGTTCTCATTACTCTCGAAGATGGAAGTACTTTTGCACACAAACAATTAATTCAATAGAAAATAAAAGTTAGCGTACTTTATACATGCCGCTGTTACATTTAGATTTGACAGCGGCTTTTTTATTAGAGTAGATTTTCTGCCGGATGCCAGAACCGCGATTTAAAATCTACTACTTTTTCCTTTTTTATTTCAATGCCTTCTTTCTCCAGCGCACGTTGCATATATCCCGGATCAACAAATCCCAGTCTGCCGCTTAGGTATCCTTCACGATTGACCACCCGATGCGCCGGGATAGGTCCATCCATGATACCTGATTGCTTTAGTGCCCAGCCTACCATGCGTGCTGAGCCCAATGACAAAAAATCTGCAATAGCTCCATAGGTCGATACACGTCCTTTTGGAATGGATCGAACGACTTCATAGACCTCTTCGAAGTAGTGCGTTTTTTTCATAGCATTAAACTTAGGAACAATTCGTTTGGTGGACAAGTGATTGGGTGATTGGGTCATCAAGTAAGGACGATGAGTTGAGAATGGTTTAGCTCGCAGCGCCGTTGGCACTGGTTGTTTAGGGAGTTTAGTTTTTATAATTAGAATGGAATTCGGGAGCTACGGCAGAAAAGCGAAACAAAAGGTCCCGAAACTCTCTTCAATTCTCTTTAACCGTTTTAACCAATTAAATATTTTACTTTCAAATATTAAAAAACTAAACAACCAGTGCGAATGGCGCTGTGTGATAAACAACCAGTGCCATCGGCACTAAGTACTCAACTTTCTAAACACTTCGTTTTCACTTAAAAATCCTGCATCGAAACTCCTATCTTGCCAGTATTATTAAAAAATCAAAAACATGAAAGGACCAGCCATATTTCTTGCTCAATTTATTCAGGATAAAGAACCTTTTAATACGCTTGACGGTCTCTGTGCATGGGCCGCGGGTCATGGGTATGAAGGCATTCAATTGCCAACTTTAGATCACTGGCTCATTGATTTGAAGAAGGCTGCAGAAAGCAAAACCTATTGCGATGACTTGAATGGAAAAGTAAGGGCCCACGGACTCGAGATTACCGAATTGTCCACTCATATACAGGGGCAACTGGTGGCAGTACATCCGGCGTATGATCATTTATTTGATGGTTTTGCCCCAACGATGTATCGCGGGAATAGCAAAGCAAGAACTGCCTGGGCAATAGACCAATTAAAGCTGGCAGCGAAAGCAAGTGCTAATCTTGGCTTGAATGCGCACGTTACATTTTCCGGAGGATTGGCATGGCCATATGTATATCCATGGCCTAAAAGACCACAAGGATTAATTGAAGAAGCGTTTAATGAATTAGCTGATCGTTGGATGCCGATCCTGGATGTATTTGATGAACAGGGCATTGACTTGTGTTTTGAATTGCATCCCGGTGAAGATCTTCATGATGGGGCAAGTTTCGATCGGTTTTTAGATCTGTGTGAAGAGCATCCGAGATTATGTATCAATTATGATCCCAGTCATTTTGTATTGCAGCAGATGGATTATCTCCAGTTTATTGATTTGTATGATGACCGGATAAAAATGTTTCACGTCAAGGATGCTGAGTTTAATCCCGATGGGACCGGCGGAGTGTATGGTGGATATCAGGACTGGGTAGATCGTGCGGGGCGATTCAGAAGTTTAGGGGACGGAGAAATTGATTTCGGTGCAATCTTCAGTAAGCTGACACAATATGGATATGATGGTTGGGCCGTGCTCGAATGGGAATGCTGTATTAAAGATGGCGAACAGGGAGCGGCAGAAGGGGCACCGTTTATCAGAAGCCATATGATTCAATCCACGAATCGCGCTTTTGATGATTTTGCGCGTGGTGGATCGGACAGGAAATCGAATAGAAAACTATTAGGACTGGATTGAAATGACCACTTCCGTTCACGCAGGCTATAAAAAAGCCTTACGCCATCAAATCAAAGGCGATGTCTATGATGATCCACTGGTTTTGGGCATGTATGCAACCGATGCAAGTGTATATCAAATCACGCCGGTAGCCGTTGTTTGTCCTCGGGATGAAAGTGATGTAGTTGCCTGTGTTTCCATTGCGAATAAATATGGCGTTCCCATTCTCGCCCGTGGGGGTGGTACCAGCCTCGCCGGACAGACAGTTGCGGAAGCTATTGTCCTTGATTTTTCAAAGTACATGAATGCTATTTTGTCACACCATGACAAAACAGTAGTCGTGCAACCAGGCGTCATCAGACATGAACTCAATAATTTTCTAAAACCATTTCACCTCGAATTTGCTCCTGATCCCGCAACAAGTACCAGAGCCACGATCGGTGGTATGATCGCCAATAATTCATCGGGCACGAAAAGTATTCTGTATGGCAAAACGAGTGATCATGTGATCGAGTTAAAAGTGCTTTTAGCTGATGGTCGGATCATACGGACGAAAAAATTGAATGAAGAAGAAATTCAATCCAAGCTAAATGGAGATAATGTCGATAGTGATTTATATAAAGGCTTACTTGAGATCGTAACCCCTCTAACCAATGAGATTGAAAGCAATTACCCTAAAACCATGCGTCGCGTGGGAGGCTATGCCTTTGATGATTTTCTGAATGCAGGATGTGCGGATCTCAATCGGGTCATCATTGGAAGCGAAGGCACCCTTGGGATTATTTTAGAAGCAACGCTAAAGCTTGTAGATCTTCCAAAATATAAAGGGGTCAGTGTTGTTCAATTTGATCTTGCTTTGGATGCGATCAAGGCAGTTACGACGATGGTCAGATACAATCCTTCTGCGGTGGAGGTGTTAAGTAAAATTCTGTTAGGCTATAGTAGAAAAAATATTGTAACGGCTTCCATGTGTGATTTTCTAAAAGGGGAGCCCGACGCGATTCAGATCATCGAATTTTATGGAGACGATCCGGAGGAGATCAGAAGTCGTGCCGAAGCGATGCACACAGATTTAAAAGCACAAGGGTTTGGGTATGCGCATGATTATTATCCGGAAGGCGAAACCTATCATCATATCTGGGGCATTCGTGAGCGGGGATTAGGATTGATGCTTGGGGAGCCCACCGATAAAAAAGGGGTGCCGGTGATTGAAGATGCCGCCATACCCCTTGAAGATTTGTATAAGTTTATAAAAGATGTCATTGACATTTGTCAGAAGCGAGGGGTTGGCGTTGATTACTATGCCCATGCGAGTGTTGGGGTGATTCACATAAAACCAATTCTCGATTTACGCGTACAACAGGATATCGATTCCTTTAAGGTGATTGCCGATGAAGTATTTGAACGCGTCAAATATTATAAAGGCTCATGGAGTAGTGAACATGGCGATGGGATTGTGCGCAGTAGTTATCTGAGTGCTTTTTACGGGGAGAAAATCTTTGAGGGATTTGTCAAAGCCAAAGAACTTTTTGATCCGCACTTTTTACTCAACCCCGGAAAGATCATTGATCCGCCACCGATGGATAGTCATTTGCGCTATGGACATACCTATCATGACTCACCCTTTGATGCGGTATACCATTACAGGGATCAACGAGATTTTCATACAGCTGTGCATCAATGTTCCGGACTCGGTGCTTGTAGGAAAGTTTCCGGAGGTACCATGTGTCCAAGTTTCATGATCACCCAGGATGAAGCAGATTCCACCAGAGGGCGAGCCAATGCATTACGTCTGGCGATGTCCGGTCAGCTCGAAGATGGTATGGCCAATACAGATTTACCCGGCATCATGGAGTTGTGTCTTTCTTGCAAGGCATGCAAAGCGGAGTGTCCGAGCAGTGTCGATATGGCCCGACTCAAAGGAGAATTATTGCAACATCAGTATGATGTGCATGGGGTTTCGTGGAAAGATAAAATGATTGGGCGTAGTCCTGATCTGGCGAGAAAATTTGTGGGAAGAAAAGCAAGTTGGATCAATGCGATTCAATCTTTTCCGGGGATAAAACAGGTGATGATGAAAGCGATGGGATTGGATATGCGAAGAGCACTTCCTGCGTATGCCTCCAGCACATGGACCAGTCAGATCAACGCAAAAAGAAAAAATGCATCAACGGCTGATCCCGATATTATTTTATTGGTGGATACTTATACGCAGTGTCATCATCCGCAGTCAGGAATTGCGGCTGTTAACTTACTGGAGCACCTTGGAAAAAAGGTATTGGTACTGGATGCAGGTTGTTGTCAACGGCCTCGCATCTCACATGGCTTTTTAAAGGAAGCAGCGGCATTGGTTTTGCCCGGCATCGAAACACTTCGTCCATGGCTTGAGAAGAAAATTTCGATTGGAGTGCTTGAACCGGGTTGTGCTTCTGCATGGACAGATGATATACCGGATCTTATAGCGGATGAAGAAATGGCAAAGGCATTAAAAGAAATTCAACCCTTTGAATCCATTTTGTTACAAGTATTAAAAACTTCACCTGAATCCAGGGCAACGATTCAACCTAAAGCAAACGAAGTGCTGGTGCATGGCCATTGTCATCAGAAATCAATTTATGGTATGAGTGCGGTGAAATCTATTTTTGATTTTTGGCCGGAAGTAAACTACTCAGAGATTGATAGTGGGTGTTGTGGTATGGCCGGTTCTTTTGGGTATGAAGCAAAACATTATGATACATCCAAAAAAATGGCTGAACGCGTTTTAATTCCGACCATAAAAAATAATACGGACGCATTAGTCCTTGCAAATGGCTTTAGTTGTCGTCATCAGATTGCAGATTTTGCGGAGCGTGATAGTGTGCACATCGCTGAAGCTTTTGAATTGAAGGAGAACGAACGCAGGCATAAATAGACGCTCATGTCAAAGTATGTATATCCACCCGTTGCGAGCAGAATTAAGGGATTGATTCATGCGGGCAGGTTTATAAAAAATCCGATAGGCATCATTGATGGCGCTTTGAAGGAATATGGATCTACCTATACTTTTTTTATGGGTGGTGTTCAAAAAGCAATTCTTACTACAGATCCTAAAGCTGTCAGGCATGTACTGCAAAAGCATCATAAGACCTATGAAAAGTCAGCTATCGTTACAGATATTTTGGGTAAATATGTTGGGCATGGTTTGCTCACGGCGACCGGTGATTATTGGCTTAGGCAACGGCGATTAATACAACCCGGATTCCAAAAGCAAAGGATTGAATCGCTTCGGTTGCTGATGCAGACAGAAGTGGATCGTTGTATGAAAGGGTGGGAGCAGAAAGCAAAAAGTAAACAGCCCTTTGATGCCTATGAAGAGATGAATCAGCTGACGTTTCGAATTGTCGCCAGTACGTTATTCAGTACGTCACTGGAAGAACATGGATTGCTTCATTTGAGCGAACTGATTAGTACGCTTCAGGATTTTATCATCAGAGAAGTCAGGCAGCCCTACAAAAGGTGGTGGTTTAAAATCAGTGGTAAGATTCGTCAGCACCTGGAAATGGCGTCCGGCGCCAGGGAAGTTATCAGGGCTGTCATCCAGGACAGAAAAAGAGAACAAAACAAACCGGATGACTTGTTGACGATGTTGCTCGAATCTGTCTATGAAGATACCGGTGAAGGAATGGATGATGAGCAATTAATTGATGAATGTTTGATTCTTTTTGTTGCCGGTCATGAAACATCTGCTAATGCACTTTCCTGGATGATCTATCTTTTAGGAAAACATCCGGATGAAATGCGTAGAATAAAGGCAGCCTCGGAGCCCACCAGAAGTGTCCTTTTACGAAATGTAATTTATGAGACCTTGCGACTATATCCTCCGGGCTGGGTCGTGGATCGAATATCGCTTACTGTTGATCAGGTGCTTACATATACGCTTCCGGTAGACACTATGTGGATGATCTATATCCGTGGCATGCATCGCAATCCATCTTACTGGGAAGTGCCGGACAATTTTGTCCCGGACAGATGGAGTGATCCGCATTTAAATAAAGAAGCTTATATGCCTTTTGGTGCAGGCCCACGATTATGCATCGGCGAGCATTTTGCCATGATGGAAATGGAACTGATTCTCTCGGACATATTACGGCTTTGGGATTTTCAATTGTTGGCGGAGGTGGTACATGAAAAACCGCTGGTCACGCTAAGGCCTGATGAACCAATACTGATTTCTATCAGGTCGGCTTCACGCTAAGTTGTTCGTAAGGCAATGAAGGTTGCTTCGATTTACGCTCATTTTTAATGCACGCAGAGACGCAGTTCTTTGATTACCGACTTATTCTTCTGACCCTATCACTCCCTACACATCTGGATTACCACTCACCACTCACTGCTCTTCGGCCCTTTAATTTACGCATTTAAAGTGCTGAATGATTTTATCCGCATGATCGCGTGCATTTTCAATAAAAAATTTATTGGTCTTTAACCCTCCGCAAACGACACCTGCGACGTATAGTCCTGGCATTGGTGTTTCATGTGTGTCAGGATCGTAGACCAATTCTTTATCATCGCTCGCTGCTGCTTCAATTCCAATTTTCTTTAGAAAAGTAAAATCAGGTTGATAACCTGTCATGGCTAACACAAAATCATTTTCGAGTGTTAATGGACCATTGGGCGTATGGATGACAATTGATTTTTCAGCGATAGAAGTAACCGTACTACTGAAATAGGCTTTGATGGATCCTTCCTTGATTCGGTTTTCAATATTTGGTTTGATCCAATATTTTACGCGATCATTAATTTCCGCATCGCGAATCACCATGGTGACATCAGCCCCTTTATGCCATAGTTCGAGCGCTACATCACAACCTGAATTGGCAGCCCCTACAACTACTACCTTTTGATCTATGTAAGGATGTGGTTCATCATAATAATGATGCACTTTTGGCAAATCTTCTCCGGGTACATGCATCAATACCGGCAGATCATAAAAACCGGTAGCCACGACAACAGCTTTCGATTGGTAACTTGATTTATCGGTAGTTACATCGAAATGATTTTCCTGGCGTGCGACATTGTTGACCACTTCATAAAAGTGTGCTTCCAGCTTCCAGCTTTCATACACTCTGCGATAATATTCGAGTGCTTCTCGTCGTGTTGGTTTTTCGTCATGACTGACAAAAGGCACATCACCGATCTCCAGTAAAAGCGATGTAGAGAAAAAGGTCATGTTAGTCGGGAAGTGGAAAAGCGTATTGATGAGCATACCCTTATCAATCATTAATGCTTTCAGGCCGGCGCGTTTCGCTTCGATGGCGCATGTCATGCCTATGGGTCCGGCGCCAATTATTATCAGATCATACATCCTTGCAAAACTATGAAGTATTTATTTAAGATGGAACTTGGGGCATGGGGCATGGAGCATGGAGCATGGAGCGTGGAGCATGGGGTGATTTGGTGATAGGAGATAAGTGATTTTTTTAAATGTTAATGTGTTTATGAGGGTTATGTTGGTTGTAATAGGTTATGAAACTTAGTATATTTTATGCCCTTTGCTCTGCGCTCTTTGCCCTGTACCTAAAAGTTGCGCGTCGAAAAGTCTCAGGTCTATTTTGGAAAAAAGGTGGAAAGGCAGAAAGGCGGAAGGGCAGAAAAGTCCAATTTAGTCTCCTGTTTTGAATTATTTTATTATTCGTAATTCACAAATTCGTATTTCGAAATTTAATCTCAGGTCTATAACGTTGAAAGTTGAAAAATTCTTAGGAACAAAAGTGGTGAGTCGCGTGTCGCGCGTCGAAAAGTCTCAGGTCTAATAATCCCAGGTCTTATAGCCCCAGGTCTTTTGCATTGAAGATTAAAACATTAGCATGGGACAATAGTAGTGAGTACTGAATAGTGAGTCTTGTGTCTCGCCTCTAACGTCTCGCCTTCCGCTTCCCACGTTTAATCGCCGTTCCCGATTCGACTGAACGGGAACGGCAAAGGAAATCCTCCTGCTATTCTAATCCATTATTAAGTTATTTTTGCCGGCGATCCATATAAAGGGTCAATTCATATAATCAAGAAAGCAAAAGGCAGTTGAAAAATAAATTACAGAAAGAGGCACCTGATTTTACGAAACTCTCCGGGAAGGAATGGCTGGTGACTAATGGCATTGGTGGCTTTGCATCATCTTCCGTTTCCGGTGCAAATACGCGAAGGTATCATGGTCTGCTGGTGGCTTCGTTTGATCCACCGACGGATAGGAAAGTTTTAGTTTCGAAAGTGGAGGAAAAGGTCATTGCTGCAAAAGATGAGTTTTATATCTGTACAAATGCTTATCCCGGTAAAATTTATCCGGAGGGTTACCTACATCTGAATTCATTTACCAGATCTCCGCTTCCAACCAGCACTTTTTCCAAAGGGAAACATACCGTTTCCAAAACCGTGTTTATGCGCTATGGTCGCAATATGACAGTGGTTGAATATCATAACAAGGGGGAAGAGGCTTTGCTGCTTGAGTTGACACCATTGCTGGTGTATCGGGATTATCATCATCTGTTTCATGAAGAGGAGCGATGGGTCTATGAAACAAAAGAATTAGAAGAACGTCTGCTGCAAATCAAACCAGCCGATGATGCAAAGCCATTGTTTGTTCGGTTCACTGCCGGTATATTTTATGAGCATCCGGACTGGTATAGAAACTTTACCTATGCACGGGAAGAAGAACGAGGACTTGATTTTCATGAAGATGCCAGGAGTGTGGGTAAGATCAGCTGTATGCTGGCTCCCGGCGAAAGTTCATTCCTGATCTTTAGTACCGAGGTGAAAGATATACAGGGGGAGCCTGAAAAATGGAAAAAAGATGAGATTAAGCGGCTGAAAACCTTGGCAGGAAAGGATCATAAACAATTTATGGCTGACCTGATGATCAGTGGTGATCAGTTTTTAGCAGATCGGAAATCTTCCTCTAGTAAAACGCTTCTGGCAGGCTACCCATGGTTTACGGATTGGGGGCGTGATACGATGATAGCTATGCGAGGCCTCGTGATTGCTACCGGAAAAAAGAAAGCGGCGAAATCAATGCTGGAGACTTTCCTGAAATATCTTGATCAGGGAATGATTCCAAATCGGTTTCCGGATGACGGAAGCACACCGGAATACAATACAATGGATGCGACTCTTTGGCTGTTTGTCGCGCTCCATGATTACTATGAAAAGTTTAAGGATAAGACTTTTATTCGAAGTGTATTTGATCAGTTGACGGAGATAATAGTTTGCCATATAAAAGGCACGCGATACAATATTCATATTACAAAAGAAGGTCTGTTGTATGGTGGGCACGAGGGCACGCAACTCACCTGGATGGATGCTAAAGTGGGTAACTATGTGGTCACGCCACGCATTGGATGTCCGGTTGAAATCAATGCCTTGTGGTTTAATGCACTGAATATCTATATTGCTTTTGGAAAACTATTAGGTAAAAATGTTGATGTGTATGTCAACAGAGCAAATGACTTCAAACACGTTTTTCGACATTGGTTTATCAATGAAAATGGTTATCTGAATGACGTGGTCAATCCGGGTCGGGAAAGTGATGATCGCATTCGTCCTAATCAACTGTATGCGATTAGTTTGCCTTATTCCCCTTTGACTTTAGCGGAAGGAAAGCGATTGTTGCAAGTGATAACGGAACATCTGTATACGGATTATGGATTGCGATCACTTTCACCGAAGGATCCTGATTTTAAGCCAATCTTTTCAGGAGACCAATGGCATCGGGATAATGCGTATCATCAGGGTACCGTCTGGTCTTTTCTTTGGGGAGAATATGCCCTGGCTTATATGAAGATGCACAAGGGTTCAAAGGCTTCCAGGAAATGGGTGAAAGATCATGTTTCCCGGCTTAAACATCATTTCTATCAGGCAGAAGGGTTGTATTGTATTTCGGAAAACTTTGATGGCAAAGAGCCATTGAAAGGCAAGGGGTGCATACAGCAGGCCTGGTCCATTGGGATGACATTGCTCGCCTTGCTTAAAGCGGATGCATAGATCTCCAGAATAAGTGAAAGATTCACTAATAATTGTATCTTAGGGAGGCATAACTTCTCACCCAAGGATTGAACAAATGAAGCAGATTATCGCGTTTCTGTGCGCATTGTTTGTGCTCACCTCATTGCAGGCACAAAACATAAAGCCGGCAGAAGTCCCCTCACTGATACGCCATCAATTTAATTTTCTCTATCCGGATGCCACGAAAGAATCCTGGCAAGTCAAAAAGGAAAATTATCAGGTTGATTTCAAAAACGATAAAAAAAATACCAGAGCTTTATTTATGGCGGATGGTGCACTTTTGCTAACCAAGACTGAAATCAAGGTATGTGCACTTCCCAAACAAGCTTTGGGTTTTCTGAAGAAGGATAATCCGGATACTAAAATCGAGCTGGCCAGTATTAATGAGGATGGTGAAGGCGTGATTACGTTTAATGCCGTCGTCGATAAGACAGAATTCCTGTTTGATTGGACCGGTCAGTATCTGATATCAAATGCCCTGGCGCTAAATTCAGAAGATTAACCTTATCCATTTGAGAGTTTAATCGTATTTTCACCTTTCATAAAAATCCATTTCATGAAAAAGCTTATACTTTTATTCGCTGTGGTTTTCGTAGCCTTTCAGCTTGAGGCTCAGGCAGTTAAGCAAAAGGATGTCCCTGAAATAGTCATTCAGCAGTTGGAATCCTGGTACCCCGGCGTATCCAAAGTAAAATGGGAAATGAATGATGGTATGTACCAGGCATCATTTCTGATGCACAACCTGAAGAATGAAGTTGTCTTCTCCAAAGAAGGGGCCTTCTCATCGGCAGAGGCAGAAATGCATTTAGCAGAACTTCCGGAAGCGGTGCAAGCTTATCTGGCAGAACATTTTCCTAACACCACTTTCGAAGAAATAGAAATGGAAATGGATGCCAAAGGTGTAGTGACCTATAGTGTTGAAGCCGGTGATACAGAATACATCATTAGTGCGGATGGAAAACTTCTGTCACAGGAAAGTGACGATGATTCAGATGACGACGATAAATAGTGAAAGGACTAGTTGTACTTTTCAATAATTCTGCTGCCATCTTTTAGTTCTGAGCATACCTGCTTTGTAATTTCTTAATCATCAAATAGAATTCGGACGAGGTTTAATCTATTGTTCCGTTCACTGGGAACAATACATTCATTATGGGCCACCTGAATCCCATCCATAAATCGAAGTTTTAATTTGTGGTAATCGGTATTGAAAACGGTTTTTCGTTCGATATACCCGGTACCGGTAACTTCATACCCGCCAACCGTATTTTCGTGTTTGATTTCATCATTAAACAGAAAGCGCAATCGTTCCGGTGTTCGAAACAACATAAAAGAAGAATACATGGCATTGTCATCCTGAGAATATTGTCTTTTCCTTAGCACCTGTTGCCAGTGCTCCTTGCCATCGGGATGAATAGCAAATAATATCATGTCTTCAAAGTAGTAATCTACCCATCCGTCTCTTAAATAGTTGCCACCACTCTGTTCCATGGGCAAGCTTGAACGACGAGAGTATTCTTTTACCATTTCTGCAATGATGACTACCCCACCGTCCTGTCTGAGGGCAACATCTCTAACCTGAAAATCAGCAAGTCCTTTTTGGGAGGCGTTGCCTCGGCCATTGATATCTGTCAACAATGCTTCATCAAAGGGAAGATAACTTAGCAAAGATTTTTTACCGGCCGCGTAATCAATGTAATAGAACCCAATAGCCCTGGTGGTGTTTCTGGTGCCATATAGCCCGGTGATGATGAGACTTTGCTGCAGGGGATCATACACAGGATAAATATCCATCAATTGAACATCCCCAAGATTAATCGTATCATGTAGCATCTGATCGAAGCCGGGAGACGCTCTGTAAATATGGAGAAATTGCGTTTTCTGTTGTAGCGTATTGGATTGCAGAGAGACAAAAAATTCTCCGGTATTGCTAATGATAATCGAACGAAAATCTTCAATTAAGTTTTGACCATCCAGATTAAGGCGAAGGATGGTGCCTATTTCTTTTTCCTTTAAGTCATAACTAAGCAGGGTCAACCCTCTGTTTTGATATTCATACAGAAGCACCTTGCTTTTATCCGCCGATTCTTCCATAAAAATACGAGGCGTGACAAATGAGTTTTCGTAAATGGAGAGCGAAGCGGTATCAATGAGATTGACATCGCTACCGTACACATAGTGCTTAATCTGATAAATGCCCTTAATTCTGGTGCCAAAAAGCACATGAAATCGATCTTCATGAGCGATCACGCCGATGATATCCACTCTTGCATTACTCAGGACGATTTCATGCTCTCTTTTGAGGCGAAGGTTTCGATCAAAGGATTGAATATAAAATTCGCTCCCTTTGTCTCTGAAGAGAAGCATTTCATCATCAACCCATCCAAGGATAGAATAGGCATAATCATTTTTGAGGCCAAGTTCCTCCGAGATGGTGATGACTTGGGCATTAAGTGATGGCAGCAAATAGCCCAAGGCAAATGCAACAAAACCTCCAAGCCAAATTAATCTACATTTGTTTTTCATAGGGCAGCAACGATTCAATCCTCTATCCGTCATGGAAAGGTAGGTGCATTTTGGAAGAAAAACAAAGGCTGTATACGTCTGCCGGAAGTCTTTTCGAAGGTTTTTGTGCCAGATGACGGGTATAGCGTATTTTTGTCACCTAAAATCAGTCAACGTATGATGAGTCAGTCGCAAGTAATAGAGTGTGTACCTAATTTTAGTGAAGGCCGAAGACCTGATGTCATCGATGCTATTGCGCTTGCAATGCAACAGGTGGAAGGAGTTAAGCTCCTGGATGTTGATCCGGGGAAAGCGACTAATCGCACCGTCATGACCATTGCAGGGCCTCCGGAGCGTGTCATTGAAGCTGCTTTTCAAGGGATAGCAAAAGCTGCATCGTTAATAGATATGCGCACACATACAGGTGAACATCCGAGGATGGGTGCTACCGATGTATGCCCACTGATTCCCATCAGCGGTATCACCATGGAAGAGACAGCGGCCTTCGCACATAAACTTGCAAAACGGGTAGGCGAAGAATTGCATATCCCTGTTTATATGTATGAAGCTGCAGCAACACAGCCGGACAGGAAAAATCTGGCGACCATTCGCGCGGGAGAGTACGAGGGATTTTCTAATAAGATAAAATCATCAGCATGGAAACCGGACTATGGGCCTGCCATATTTAATGAGAGAGCAGGCGCTACAGCAATTGGTGCACGTGATTTTTTGATAGCCTATAATGTAAATCTAAACACGCGATCTGTTCGCAGAGCCAATGCCGTGGCTTTTGATATTCGGGAGAAAGGCCGCATAAAGCGGACAGGTGATCCGGTGACCGGTGAGATAGTGCGTGACGAAGCTGGGGAACCCATTCGTCAGGAAGGAGTTTGTAAAGGGGTAAAAGCGATCGGCTGGTATATCGATGAATACGGTACAGCCCAGGTATCAATGAATATTACAGATGTCAAGGTTACTGCCTTGCATACTGCATTTGATGCTTGTGTAGATAGTGCTACTTCCCGAGGTATGCGTGTGACCGGTTCAGAATTGGTAGGACTGGTGCCATTACAAGTTATGCTTGATGCAGGAAGCCATTATTTAAAAAAGCAGGACCTGTCCGTTGGCGTTTCTGATCGCGAATTGATTCATATTGCTGTTAAAAGTTTAGGGTTGGATGAGTTTTCACCATTTGATCCAAATAAAAAAATCATAGAATATCTGTTGGATACAGACACTAAAAAATTAGTCGATCTCACCCTTTCCGGATTTTCAGAAGAACTTGCTGCTGATTCACCCGCTCCCGGTGGAGGATCTGCCGCTGCGTATGCAGGAGCACTCGGGGCATCACTTGGTGCGATGGTGGCCAATCTGAGTTCAAACAAAAGAGGCTGGGAAGAGCGACATGAGCAATTCTCCGCCTGGGCCATCAAAGGACAGGAAGGACGGAAGCGATTACTGCACATGGTAGATGAGGATACCAATGCGTTCAACTCCATTATGGAAGCTTTTCGTTTGCCTAAAGGAACAGAGGATGAAAAGAAGAGCAGATCAGAAGCCATTCAACAAGCTACACTGCGTGCCACCTATTCGCCTCTCAACATGATGCGTGAATCTTACCAACAATTTGATCTGCTTGAAGTCATGGCGACTGAAGGAAATCCAAACTCCGTATCAGATGCCGGTGTAGGCGCCATTCTTGCATTAGGGGCAGTCGAAGGCGGTTGGTTGAATGTGATGATTAATATCGGTGGGATAAAAGACAAAGCGATTGCAGGCCGAATTCAAAACGAAGCTAATGCTATTCTGGAAGAGGCGAAAAAGCGCAAAGAAAAAATCGTGGAGGCAGTCACCGCGACCATCAGTACACTTTAGTAAATCAAATACAAGTCAACCAAATCCTATGGCTATCATTCGCTCGGCTCGCAATATTGCCCCTACGCTTGGAGAAAATTGTTTTTTAGCAGATAATGCAGTGGTCATTGGTGATGTCACAATGGGAAAAGATTGCTCGGTTTGGTGGAGCGCTGTTGTCAGAGGGGATGTGAATGCCATTCGCATCGGCGATAGAGTGAATATTCAGGATGGTGCGGTCATCCATTGTACGTTTGAAAAATCAGAAACGGTCATCGGCAATGATGTGTCTATCGGGCACAATGCGATCGTCCATGGCTGTACGGTGGAGGATGAAGTGCTGATCGGTATGGGTGCTATCATTATGGATTTGGCCGTGGTTCAAAAACATGTTATCGTGGCAGCAGGAGCTGTGGTATTGGAAAACTCTGTCCTGGAGTCAGGATGGATTTATGGTGGAGTGCCTGCAAAGAAAATCAAACCGCTCGATCCGGACAACCGTCAGTTTTTTATTACCCGGACAGCTGGTAATTATGTAAAGTATGCTGCCTGGTTTAAATAGCAGCAGATCAATTTTTTATCGGCCACATACCGCAATGCTTTAAAATTTGATTTTTCAGCTTTTGTGGATTTTCAATAATGTCAAAAAACTGATTTAGATAAGTCGTTGTCTGATGTATGGATTTTTCATTCAGTCCCTGAATTTGATGAGGCAACATTAAAATATTTTCCTTCTGTTCCCGAAATATTTTTAATTGCTGTTCAACTTCCTCGATCGAGCAGCAATCTCCCTGATAGTAGCGTTCGCTAACTAAAGAAGATTTAAGACTCTCATGAGGTACGGCATATGGTGTGCCCACTAATCCGGCATAATCAAAATCATATGGAACGGTAACCACCAGCGAATGCCCGGGAAGTGCGAGAAAATCCAGATTATGTCTATTTTGAATATTCCAATCTGTATTGCCAATCATAAACTGGAAAAGGGACATGTTTAGGGTACTGGTTTGCTCCATTGCCTTTGAACTAATGATTGGCGTTTCGACCCGTTTCCCATGAAGTCGATCAGCAGTTTCTTCCGTGTTTTCAACAAGAAATGCATACACCGGATCACTTTCCTGTTGACCATCTTCATTGACGTAATGGAAGCGGATGAGTTGCGTATGAAAACCGTAGGGAGAAACGAGTTCCCAAAGTCTGTACGCCAGGTATTCCTTGAGGATAAACTGTTCGTATAATTCGCCTTGCTTACAGGGGTATACGATGTCAATTTCGTTTAAATCCGATAAATTGTATTTGGCAAGATTGTTTTTCTTGAATTTTAGTTTTAACGGTGGGTAATAGCAGATTTCCAAACGGATATTGCCCCGAGCCTTCACCTGCACGGGCAGAGCTATCGTGTCCACTTCCCCTTTGACTAGAAGAATACTGCCTCGCTGGTAAGATTTGTCTCTTTTATTTTTCACCATTTCTTTCCAGTCAAGCGTTAGGTAAAGGTCGATAGCTGTGTCCTGCTCAACATACCTCAACAATGAAGGCGTTTGTCCAAAGCTTGTTTGGACAACAAAAAAGAAATTAAATGTTAGTATCAGAAGTAGTTTCAATAGAACAGGGTTGTATTTACGAAGGTGAGGATTTTTTACAATTTTTACTCAAGTAATTTTATTTGACCTTAATGTATTTCTGCGATTGATATACATCCGCTTTTTCTAAAGCAGATACGGGCTGTTTAGTTAGTTAATTTGGAAACACGTTTAGACTTTTCCTTACTTTGTGACTTGTGACCAGCGTATCCATCATTATTCCATACATCGACGAGTACGACTTCCTTCAGGAGGCTTTGGCAAGTGCTGTAGGTCAAAAAAAAATTGACCAGGAAGTGATCGTGGTTTGCAATGCGCCGGAAGCTCCTTTATCATTTCAAGTGCTGAAAGATGCAAAGAAAAAAGTGCGCTTTATACATGAACCCCGATCAGGTTCGGCCTATGCCCGGAATGCCGGTCTGGAAATAGCCAACGGTCAGTGGGTGCAATTTCTGGATGTGGATGATTTGCTTTTGCCGGAAAAGATCTTTCATCAATTGGAAGTTGGTGAGGCAGATGCGATTGTTTCTCCACATGTGTATCGGTATCTGTCAGGAAGGGAAGAAAAAGCAAAATGGCTCACGGAGGATTTGTGGACAGGATTACTAAACAGTGGTTTGGGTTCTACATCGTCTATGCTGTGGCGACGAGAAGCACTGATTGATTTGAATGGTTGGAATCCGGGATTTTCAAGTCATCAGGAATATGAATTACTTTTCAGGATGATGATGGCTGACATGCGGATCATACCCCTTCATCAAAACGAGACCATTGTTCGTCAGCGAAAACATGGCTCAATCACCTCTAACTCACAACCTGTCAGAGCGATTGAAGGCATCAGACTAAGAGAAGCGATTTGGCACCACCTGATTAAACTCAATCAAGCGACTCCTGAACGATTTGAAGCCTTCCGGCAGTATATCTTCAAACAACTTCGAGGCTATTTCAGGCGCGAATCCTCAACGAGTTTGTTTTTGTATAGAAAATATTTTTCAGAAATTCCCTTTACCCCCAAAGACATGCATATACCCGGCTACAATATCTTGTTTAAGATATTGGGTTTTGAAAAAACAGAAAGCCTTTTATTCTTTCTGATGCGCATGAAGAAAGGGAGAGAGGTTCAATAGTTATTTCTCATTTTTGTAATTCGATCGAAGCCATTTAATGAAAGTTCTTATTCTTCCATCCTGGTATTTTAATGAAGGTTCTCAGGAGCTTGCAGGACGTATGTTCCATCATTTGGCAGGAGGGCTTCAGGAAAATGGTATAGATGCACATGTGTTGTATTCAAATTACAGTATCAAAGGACCGCTATTTAAAAGGGAAGTTAATAGCATAGAAGAAGGAGTCCCCACCTGGCGCTTTAGCCAATTATATATGCCGAAGCTGAGTAAATTCCTGCTTACCCAATGGCAAAAAAAGTGCGTCTCTGATATATTGCACTACATGGAAACAGAGGGAAAGCCTGACCTTATCCATGCACACAGCTATCCGGCTGCCGGTGTAGCGGCAGCTCTTCAAAGCAAAGTTCGTATTCCTTTTATCTATACGGAGCGATTATCATCCATCATGACAAATGCCATACCCCTTCTTCATCAACACGTGTTACAGGATGCATTTAATGCGGCAACGTGCATTACAGGCGTAAGTCCGGGGATGGTAAAGTGCCTTCAACATCTTACAAAGCATCGTGTTGAGCTTGTTCCAAATTTTTATGATCCAACTATTTTTTATCCGGAGGTACATTGCGAAAAGTTTAATGTATTCACATGGCTATCGATAGGTGAGCCGTCCTATATCAAAGGACTCGATATTTTATTGCATGCCTTTGCAGAATTGAAAGTCAGGATGCACGATATCCCGATGCAGCTGATTCTGATGGACGACATTCCACAGAAAGCGGAGCTTCTCAGGCTCGCTGAATTACTTCATATCGAAAAGGATATACGATGGGAAGGATTGTTACCTCAGAGAGAAGTTGCCCGAATGATGAATAAAAGTCATGTTTTAGTATCATCGAGTAGAGTAGAGACGTTTGGCAAGGCGATTGTTGAAGCACTGGCTTGTGGACTGCCCGTGGTTGCAACCAAAACGGAAGGAGCCCAATATATCATGACTTCAGCAGATCAGGGAGAACTTGCTGAACCCGGTAATGCAGAATCATTAGTGACCGCGATGCAAAGAGCCATGATGCACTATGCAACGTATAGTGCAGATAAAATTAGTGAAGGGGTAAAGACTAAATTTGCCAAAGAGGTTGTTCTTCAGGAATGGATTTCTTTATATAATTCGCTTTTATCATGATCACAGAAAGAAAGCGATGGATGACCTATACGTATTTCAATCGCACGCCGCGCATGAATTTTGGGGCAACACATCTTTTTGCTTTAACAAAAAGATCCGTGTTTCTAATGACTCGTGTTCCTTTTCCAACAATGATGGTTGATCTCAGTAATAAGGAATTTGTTGGTGATTGGTCGGCATCCACCAGAACAAAAATCAATAAGGCAGGTCAGGAGCAATTTGAGATCAAACGGGGTGGACATCTTCTGGAGGAGGTACTGAAACTATTCAAATCGACCGCCTCACGAAAGGGGCTTCAGGGGTATACGGAAGATGACTTTGGTGGATTTTCAACCATTGAGGTTTCATGCGTTTATAAAGAAGAGCTCCTTTTGTGTGGTCATGTGTGGTTGGTCGATGGGGAAGAAAAGCGTGCGATGCTCTTTGTCAATGCAAGCCGATATGGCGCTGCTTCGGAGGAGGCTTCGCTGATAGGCAGAGCGCATTATTATCTGTTATGGCAGGATGGTTTGTTTTTGCAGCAAAAAGGAATTCGGCTTATGGACCTTATGGGATTTGATATAGATTCATCAGATTCGCAGTTGGCGGGCGTATATCAATGGAAGGCGGCTACGCATGGGCATCAGGAAGTGCTCTATCACTATTACCCGATATGGTTTTACGTCCTGCGAAAGTTTCGTAATATGTTGGCTCGATGACACGTACCGAAAAAACAGACCTATACAGATCTCTTTGTGCGCAAGGACAGATAAAGGATTTGTTTATGCAGGCATGGTGGCTCGATGCTACGGGCGAGTGGGACGTAGCGCTTGGGTATAGAAATGGACAGGTGATAGGAGCCATGCCTTTTGCTAAAAAACGAAGGTGGGGTATTCAGATGATTACGATGCCTGCATTGACGCATCACCTGATGATCTGGATGGATAAGCCACCGGATATTTCGGATCGAAAATGGCTGACAAGAGAGAAACAAATCATCTGGCTATTGATTGATGATTTGCCATCGTATGGGTATTTTTCAATGGTATTGGAAGAACGTAGTTTTAATAACTGGCTACCTTTTCACTGGAAAGGGTTTAGGCAGGAGATGCGATACACCTTTGCCATTGATCGAACGGATGGCACTACACTTGATCAGCAGATCAATCGGAATCTGAAACGAAATATTAAAGCGACAGATGCTGAAATCGAAATCAGGCGACATGATGATTCAGATACTTTTTACCAAATCTGTAGTGACACCTACAAGCGCCAAAACATGAAAATGCCGTATACCAAAGAACGCTTTCAGGTCTTGGATAAAGCGATTATGGCCAATGAAGCCGGGATTAAATTGGGCGCATTTACTGCTGACGAAAAATTAGTAGCGGTGGCCTACTTACTTTGGGATCAGGATCGGGCGTATTATTTTCTTGCAGGCGATAATGCGGATGGAAAAAAAGCAGGCGCCAGTATTTTGTTATGCAGAGAAGCCCTGCAAATAGCCTTTGATGAAAAAGAAGTCCGGTCATTTGATTTTTGCGGCAGTATGATTGAATCCATCACTGAAATTCGCCGACAGTTTGGTGCAAAGCCAGTAGGGCTGATGAAAATATTCAAAGCTAAATACAAATGGCTGGAGGTACTGTATGCCTTGACCCGATAGAGTAGATGTTTCGCCCTAACCTTTTATTTGTTCTATAGCCTGCTCAACTTCTTCATGTTTTAACATGGCCTTGATATAATCAAATGCCGGATCACTCAGAACTCGGGCTAAAGCCGGAGGAATAGGCTTGTCCTTTTTCTGACCGGCTTTTTCAATAGCATTTCTTATTTTTTTATTTGACTGGTATAGGATTTTTTGAACATCACCGGGGTTTTCCGGAATACCACCAATATGACTGACGACATCATCATAGGTGATATGGTATGGAAGGTAAATGGGGATATAGTTTTCCCCAAAGCGCTTTTCATATTTCTGTTCCAGGGCCAGAGACAATGTAGCGACATCTGCTACGGTCTGCAAAATAGCACCAAATTCGCTGGTCGCTTTGTTTGATTTTGGATGGATATTTTCACCTAAGACTTTACTGATATAGGCTTCTTTCGAATTGATGATGATAATTACTTTTGTGTGCTCATCATTGAAATGAATGGCGTCATCCTTTTCAAGGAATTCATAGAAATTCATCAGACTTAGGAGACCTGAGTTTTCAAAATATCCTCCATCAAGGAAGTTTCCTTTATTCTCTATTTCTGCCGCCGGACTAAACACCGGAAATCGCTCTGTTGTAGAAGTAGCATCCAGATATGAAATAGATTCTGCTTTAGCATCAAAGGTCAGAATATCCACAGCCCCGGGAAACGGATCATTGTCTTCATCATAGGCTAATGAACAAGCTATTCCATATTGACTATTCGTACCGGTGGTGTTTCCAATCAGTGCCGGGAAATGACGTTTTTTAGCTTGTTCATATTTATACACCCTGGTCCAATAGTTCCTGTAAGAGGAATTGAGAAGATCTTTTGTCAGCGCCTGATCATTTGATTGAATTAACCCTGCATAGGCTTCCATGGACCGTCCGGCGCGATCACGAAAGCAAAACTTTTTGATGTAGGGAATCAATTCTCTGAACAGATCAAACCCAAGAAGATAAGAGATGTCTATGGATAGTAAATTTTGTTTTCCAATAGTCTCGATCGCTGGTAAGCGTTCATTTTCAGGAGACAGGAGAAGGGCTGTGTAAAAGGACAATCCTAAAAAGCCACCGGACACACCGGACATAGCAAGCGATTGATTAAAAAAATCAGGCTCTGCTTTTTGGATCGTGTCTAATAACAACATCGTCCAGGCCGTTGCGCGCAGACCACCACCATACGAAGCAACCAGGTACCAATCTTCGTGGGTAGCCAATTTTAGTTCGTCCTTGTAGGTGTCAAGCATTAATACCTCAGTTGGCTTTTCTTCCACGAATGGAATCTTGTGCAGACCATTTCCCACCATACCACTAAACATTATCCACAGGACGATGAGAACGCCAAGTATCGGGACATACTCTCTAAAGAATCTTTTTGTCACAGGATATTTGTAAGTATCATTGGTCTTCTGGTGTTCGTTGCTGTAATATAAATGGTGTTTCAGGAGGATGACAATCATTCCATACAGTAGGAAGACAAACATCAGCATGATCACCAATGCGTTTAATGAGATGGGATCAAAAGTGGCCCCTACAAATGTCGCAAGCGTTGCTATGCCCATGAGGGCAAAAAACCGAACATGCGTAAGATCTTTTCCTAAATAAACAATCGGAATCCATTTGAGCTTGTCGGAAAAAAGAGGAAGATTGATAATTGTTCGGAATTGTTGAAACAGAATTATGAAGATGACATTGATGATGGTATTAAATACCAGCATATACCATGTGATCACCCAGGAAGCTATGCATGCCAGCCAAAGCGTAAGACCGGTGAAAAACAGCAATGCAAGAAAAAAGAAAAGTGTTGCTTTAGCGCAGGCTACTACGCGGTCTGGCACCTGAATATCCGGTGCATCTTCCTCTTCCACTTTTTGGATGACGGCTTGAATATTTTGCGCTTTATCCTGATTATTTTCTACAAAGACCTTCCATTCGTTTTTTACTTTTGTGCTCCAAAAGTGCAGCCAAATGGAGAGGAATGTGATACACAACAGGATGAGTGGTAGCGCCAGGGTTGGGGATTCATATTTTCGATAGACAAAAAGCAATACATAGATCCAGGTGATCATCACCAGGGCACCCATTATTTTTCTAAAGTGATTGAAAAAATCACTTTTCTTATTTCCTATTTGACGAACGAGGGTGTAGTCGGCAATGTCTTTTGACTCCGAGGTCTCCCGATAGGTGATCAGACCAATCCCTTTAAATGGTTTTTTGCCGAATAAAGGATCAAGTTGCCATTCAATCGCAGACCTTGGGTGAAAATATTTATCGAGATAATCCGGATAGTGCGCACTCACCATCGCTAATAAATTGAGGAGTATCATCGTCAGCAGCAAACTTACAGGATGATCTAAAAGATGAACGATGACCGTGCTTCCCTGGTCCATAAAGGTTGCCAGACCAATTAATAGTAAAATGGTAAAAATGGATAGAAAGGAGGATTTGATAGCCGCCTTTATCAGATTGATTTTAGGAAATATATATTTTTGATAATAGGCTACAATCATCACCAGAAATACCAACGCGTACATGGCATTTTTGATATCTACTATGGTCTTTAATGAGAGACCGTGTATTAATTCTTCCTTAAATAAAAGGTAGCTTGTATTTTCCAGTACATCAAATACATAAGCGAGACACGCAAAAAGAAAAAATGCAGAAGAAAGTACGTTACCGGATATTGGTTTAAGTGGCCACCATGCCCCAGGTCTTACCAAATAGCGATAAGCGAGTGTCAAAAGTGTCGGAGCCCATAAAAAGTCAATGGTAAAGAAACTGAAATAACTTATTTGGCTTATCGTGTTTCCTTTGATTAAATTCCTTACGTCTTCCAATAAGTCAAAATAACCATGTTGGGGTATTGTGAAAATTTCATTGTATTCCGGCACATCAAATAGGTATCCGGCGGTCATCAAAAGTATGCTTAGGCACACCAAAAGCCAACGATGCGTTTTCATAGGAAACAGTTGATTAGAAAGTTAGTAATATTGGCAGGAAACATTCTTTGTACGATCTCGAAAGCTATAAATTCCTTGCTACGGCTTAGTTCTTTTTTGTCCAAATCATTCAAATCTTTGTGCACATATATGTTACAACTTTTGACCAAGTATGAATAAGCCGTTCTACTGCATTAGGCGAATCGTTGTACCAAAGATTATTTTCTTTCCGGTGATCAGGAGGGTTGTGTCCAATAGGGTTGCATCTGAAGCTTTTGCCGAATGGTTTGGTGGACGGATGACAATGCAGGTCAAAAATGAATGGAATGGGGACAGCCATAATCGTAGTTTTTTTTTAATGCAACAAAAGGACTACCTGCAGAAGAACAAAAATTCATTCTACAAAAAACAATATCCGGATGTATGCAAAAAAAAATATCCAAACGAAAAGACTCTTCCATCCTAATAGTGGGAAGACTCTTCTTTTATATCTGTTTAGTTAAGCACCGAATGGAATTCGATCCATCTGCCATAGGTCTAAAATAAACAAAAAGTTCTGGAATGTCAGGGCTTTGATTTTCGTAATTCGTAATTTTTATTTCGCCCCTCGCCCCTCGCCCCTCGCCCTGCGCTTCCTGCCCCTCGTCCTTTGCTCATTGCCCTGCGCCCTGCGCTTCCTGCCCTGCCCTTCCTGCCCTGCGCCCTGCGCTCTACGCCCAAACCTTACATCCTTCGGTACAGTTTTTACAGATATCGATTTGATCTCGACCTTTTAAAAGTGCTGCCCTGAATTGTTGATAGGCATTTCCTTTCCAAATATCAACAAACGAGTTTTGACGTAAATCACCAAGTTGATGCGTGGCATCCTTGTCAAAACAACAGGGCACGACGATGCCATTCCAGGTGATCACGCAAGCATGCCATAGCTTCCAGCATTGATTGAGCAACTTGTTTTTCACATGCCATTGACCAGAAGCATCTTCGTAATACCGGCTGTATTTTGAAATGCTTGGAATCAAATCATTCCCATCCGCATAGCTATATACCTGAGCGGTTTTTAGTTTTACTTCGTCTACACCGATTTCTTTAGCCAGTTTTATTACATCATCGATTTGATGTTCATTTGGTTTGACGACCAGCATTTGAAAAATAATATGGGGCGTATTTGATTTTGCTTTTTGTTTCGCAGCCACCAGATTGCGCGCACCTTCCAGTACCGTGCTTAGCGTACCTTCCTTTCGATATTGTGCATAGACCTCCTGGGTGGCTCCATCAACGGATATGATGATGCGATCCAAACCGGATGCAATTGTTTTTCTTGCATTTTCCGGATCAAGAAAATGACCATTGGTGGAGGTGATGGTGTAGATGCCTTTTTGATGTGCATAGCTGACCATCTCAAGAAAAGCCGGATTGATATAGGGTTCTCCCTGGAAATAAAAGATGAGATAGATCAGCTTCTGATACATCTCATCTATGACTTTTCGGAAGAAATCAGTTTTCATGTTTCCTGTTTCTCTGGAAAAGGATCTCAAACCACTTGGACATTCCGGACACCTCAGATTACATGCCGTTGTCGGTTCAATGGATATGGTCATGGGGGTGCCCCATTGCAAAGGCTTTCCGGTCAGGCGAGTCAGCTGATAGGAAGTCCATATCGCTGCCAGATTAATTAGTTTGGCAAACCGGATCTTGGATAAAAATCGAAACGTGTCTTTGGCGTAAATCATATAAAAGCTTATACCGGTTTCAGGTATCGCTCTCTTGCTATATTGTAATGGTGCACCACATGTCCACCAATCATGTAGGGAATTGCACTTACCTTGACAGGAAGCTTATTGGCGATTCCGGAGCGCATCGCCATTTCCTCATTGATTGAACGCAATTGTAATAATGTTGCCGTACGTACGGCTTTCCATTCATCCGCGAGCTCCTGGCCACTTAAGGTATCGTAAATAGAATTGGCTACATATTCATCCTGATCGAAACCGGGAAAAACATTCTGATCGCCTCTGCTGAATACCAGCATTCTAAAAGCAAATACACGCTCAGTGTCCAATACATGGCCAATCATTTCACCCAGTGACCACTTTTCCGGTTGATATCGAAAGGTCACTTGATCGTCGGTTAGCCCTTGTATCCAATCACCATACCAATCACGTTGGGTGTGGAGATAGGTGAGGATATCAACTTCGGGTATAAGATTGGTGTAGCGAAAATAATATTCGGGGCAATCTCCTTCAACCGGCCTTGGGAATGGATTTGTCATCATTGATCAAAGATAATCATCCTGCACCAGCAGTCAAATGCTGTCCTGTGTTCATTATCGTTTTCATCAGCCTGATCTTAGCCATATGCATCTATGAACCGGCTTCCGTTGAAATCCTTTATTTTTGCGCAGTTATGAAATATCTAATTGTAGGGCTTGGAAATATTGGTGATGAATATGCTCACACCCGGCATAATGTCGGTTTTGATGTAGTGGATGAACTGGC
>JAHEAR010000003.1:147050-223655 GCA_024642665.1 Bacteroidota bacterium | reverse complement strand
GCAAGAATATTGCATTTTTTTCTGCTTCGCAATGTCAATCGGGAGCGAGATATCTCGCGATCTGAGAAGCGTAAATATTTGCATTAATAATTTACACAACTCTATAACTCATTAATCTAATAAACCGTTAACCATATAACCAATAATAACCTTCATAACCTTTATAAACGCACACGCATTTGCAGAAGATGATAAAAATCACTGATCCATGCGGAATTGCTTAATTTCGACCCAATGAGTTACTTTGATCAATTTGAGTTAAGGAAATTTGACAATCTGGAATTACTGGCCAGACAAGTCGTGGAAGGCTTTATCATTGGATTGCACAAAAGTCCGTTCCATGGATTTTCGGTTGAGTTTGCGGAACATCGCCTCTACAATCCGGGAGAATCTATCCGAAATATCGACTGGAAGATTTATGCCCGCACCGACCGTTTATATTCCAAGAAATTTGAAGAAGAAACTAATCTGCGATGCCAGATCGTCATCGATGCCTCCTCTTCCATGCAATATCCATTGCTGACGCCGGATCAGGAAGGCTGGAACAAAATGCGATTCAGCACGCTTGCCGCAGCTTCCCTGATGAATCTTTTAAGAAAACAAAGAGATTCATTTGGCCTCAGCATCTTTGATAGTGACCTGACCGTCCACACGCCATGCAAGAGTAGTCAGAAGCATTATAGTCTGATGCTGACGCATCTTGAAAAACTTATTCAGGAGCCCCAATTAAAGAAAACAACTTCTGCGGCGCAGGCCCTGCATCAGATCGCGGATAGTATTCATAAACGTTCGATGGTGATCATCTTTAGCGATATGCTGGAGAGTGGCAACGAAGAGGATATCTTTAGTGCGTTGCAACACCTCAAACATAACAAGCACGAAGTCGTCCTTTTTCACGTACTCGATCATGATACGGAATTAGATTTTACGTTTGACAACCGCCCGTATATGTTTATCGACATGGAAACGGATGAACGCGTAAAACTCAGACCTCAGGAAGTTCGAAAAGCATACAAAGACCAAATGGAAAGTTTTTACGAAAGATTGAAATTAAAATGCCTGCAATATCATATTGACTTTGCCACTGCAGATCAGAAAAAAGGATTTGGGAGTGTCCTTCAATCATTCCTGGTACGTAGAAACAAAATGGGTATATGATAAAACTGGAAGAAATCCCTACACGCGCGCCGAAAGGCATGAAGAAAGCAGCTACCAAAATCGAAACGGATCGCATATCGAGACGCATTGCTGATCTTCAACATGTCATGTATGCCGAACAAAAGCATAGTTTGCTGGTTGTCTTTCAGGGTATGGATGCCAGTGGCAAGGACGGTGCCACACGAAAAGTTTTCTCGTATTGCAATCCGACGGGAATAAATGCATCCCCATTTAAAAAACCTACCGAAGAAGAATTTGCGCATGATTTTTTATGGCGCATTAATAAACGTTCGCCGGCGAAAGGCATGATCCAGGTTTTTATTCGTTCGCATTATGAAGACATTCTCATACAGCGCGTGCATAAATGGATTGACGAAGAAAAAGTGTCCCAACGCATGGATGCGATCAATAGCTGGGAAAAACTATTGGTCGAGGACAACAACACGACTATTTTGAAATTCTATATGCATCTCTCCCCTGAGAGGCAAAAAGTAAAACTTCAGGAGCGCATAGACAATCCGAGAAAAAACTGGAAGCACAAGGATGCTGACTGGGAGGAAGCAAAACTTTGGAACGAGTACAGATTTTGTTATGAAGACGCTATCAACCGAAGTCTGATTCCATGGTTTATCGCCCCGGTAGATCAGCGATGGTATCGCGATTACTTCATTGCCAGCAAGATATTGGAAACGATGGAATCCTTCCAAATGCAACTACCGACGATCGTCACTAAGGGTAATCTGAGCTGATTTTCGATCAACGTACAGGATTAATAGGCTAAATAGGCAACGATCCTCTATGTTGATTGGTTGAATATGCTGACCTTTGCCTCTCAGGGTAAAGCCCTTTTTATTTTTTAAGCAAGTACATTTTATGAAAGACTTTTTGAAGTTTACCCTGGCCAGTTGCCTCGGCGTTTTTGTAGCCGGAATCGTTTTTTTTCTTGCCCTGATGGGTATCTCAGCCGCTATCGTGGCCAGTGCCGGTGGTGGTGGCAAAACCGTCGTCAAATCGGGAAGCGTGTTGACGCTTGACTTTACGAAATATATTCCTGAAAAAACAAACAATACCGAGGTCCAGACTTTTGAGTTTCAGGAAAAAGATGTACCTGGTTTGCATGAAGTAGCCAAACTTATTCGGCACGCTGCTGAAGATGATAAGATCAGTGGTATCCTCATCGAAAATGGTGTGGGTGGTCTTGGCG
Source organism: Bacteroidota bacterium (assembly GCA_024642665.1). GTDB lineage: Bacteria > Bacteroidota > Bacteroidia > Chitinophagales > Saprospiraceae > Opimibacter. The sequence continues at coordinate 221,293 of JAHEAR010000003.1, read as the reverse complement.
CAAGTTCAGCCAGCGTCATCCTTGACGCCCTTAAGGATTATAAAAAATCAGATAAGTTTCTGGCCGCCTATGGTGACTTCTTTACCCAACAAGGATACTATCTGGCCAGTGCGGCAGATCATATTGTACTCCACCCAGTTGGCACCGTGGACTTCAGAGGATTTGCGAGCTACGTTCCGTTCTTTAAAAATCTGCTGGATAAAATTGGCATCGATATGCAGATCTATTATGCCGGTAATTTCAAAAGTGCGACCGAACCCTTTCGCCGAACAGAAATGAGTCCGGAGGCTAAATTGCAAACGAGAGAATATCTGACAGACATCTATGACATGTATCTCACCGATATTGCGAATGCAAGAGATATCAATGTGGATTCCCTAAAACAAATGGCATGGCAGTTTAAAATCAAAGATGCAGAAGATGCCTTAAAGTATCATCTGGTAGATGAGATTGGTGCCAAAGCTGATTGCGAGTTATGGATGAACGCGGAAATGGATAAAAAAGCAATGGATAAAATCACCTATATCTCTATGGATGAATATGCCGGCGCCACTACCCTCCCCGGGACGAATTACAGTGCGAAAGACAAAATCGCTGTAGTGTATGCAGAAGGTGATATTGTAAGTGGGCATGATGAGTATGGCGTGATTGATGATGGACGTTATGTCAAATTGCTTAAAGACCTCCGCAATCAGGATGATATTAAAGCCGTAGTGCTTCGTATCAACAGCCCGGGCGGAAGTATTCTGAGTGCTGAAAACATATATCAGCAGCTCATCGGCCTGCAAGCCGATGGCAAAAAGCTTGTGATATCAATGGGTGATTATGCCGCATCAGGTGGATATTATTTGTCTGCTATGGCCGATAGTATTTTTGCCCAACCGGGTACGCTTACCGGAAGTATTGGCGTGTTCTCCATGATTCCAAATCCTTCCAAAATGTTGGATGAGAAGCTTGGCGTTCGTTTTGATACCGTAAGAACCGGTCCATATAGTGCAGATTTTACCGTTGTGCTACCATGGCAGGAAAGAGAACATAAATACATGCAGGACCGAGTGGATGCGTATTATGAGTTGTTCCTCAATAAGGTGGCGGAAGGACGAGATATGACGCGTGACGAGGTACATGCAGTGGCCCAAGGCAGAATCTGGTCAGGCCGAAGAGCACTTGATCTGGGTCTTGTAGATCGATTGGGTACATTGGAGGATGCGATTGCTTCTGCAGCTACATTGGCAGACCTTAAGGAATATCGTATCAAAGAATATCCGATTTTCCAGAATCCATTACAAAAGATGATCACAGATCTGATGGATCCCGGAAATTCTGCTTCTTCCAGTCTGATGAAAACAGAGATTCCACAAATGATTCGAATTTATGAAGCTGTTCAGTCCGGCGAACCTCAGGCGAGATTGCCTTGGGGATTGTCACCGATTCGGTGATGCGTAGGGTTCCGCTTAGCGGAAGGCGGAAGGCGTAGAGCGCAGGGCGGAGAGCAATAGCCTTATAAACTTATAGAATTCAATCAAATGAAAAGTCCGATGCAGGCGGGTTAGTAGCATACCTTTCTAAAACAAAAGGCACCATAGGTGGTCCTATCCTGTAGTATTAATCATCGGATAAATAATTTCTACTCATACTTTTTCCGGATTTCTTCTGCCTGGGTTTCGGCTATCGCCTGAAGCTTATCGGTTTGAATTTTAGCATTATCCATGATGCTTTTTGCTGTATCATCACCTTTTGTAATGATCTGTTGTGCTTTTTCGTCTGTCGTTTTTCTAAGCTTTGAAGCCGCCAATTCTGCTGCTTTCTTCTTGAACAAATCTTCACCTGCTTTCACAATCAACTCATCAGCTTGCTTATAGCCCTCCTCCCTGGTAATGTCACTCAATTTTTTTGCTTCAAGCTTCGTTTGTGCAGCAAGCCTTTCTGCTTCACTGGTTATCTTATCAATGTTTGTCTTTGTTTCTTGCATGAGAGCGGCAATCTCCGCATCCGCTTTTGCAGACAAGTCTTCTTTTATGTCATCTATTTCTCCTTCGATGTTCTTGACATCGATTCCGGTTTTGTCTTCGATCACGTCACTTGCCTTGTTGATCACCTTATCTTTTATATCATCTGCGATACCCCCGATTGATGTAGCTTTACCGTTTGCATCCAGTAAATTTATTTTGATATTGGGTTTCGTCATTGCCCCGGAAATCAATGCTTCTATATTTACAAATTCCCCTTGGTTGATATCAATTCCCAATTTTGAAGCCTGATCTTGCAGAAAATTTAATCCTTTATCCGCCGCTTGCCCTACCGCATTTTTCTCTAAAAGTTTCCTTGGAATTTTAGCTTTGATATGATAGGCCATGTCAGTATCAAGACCATGCGTACCCCCAATGACCATATCAATCCCGTTAGTTTTCACATCAAAATCTTTAATGATGACATTTCCGTTGTTAACCTCAAACCAATTTTTTGTATTTCGCAAGTCAAAAGATTTCAGGAAATTAAGATTCAATTTGTTTGCAAAACCCTCCAGTGGTATAAAGTTTGTCAACGTACCTTCAATAGTTTCTATAAAACCATCCAGCGACAGAGTCTTCAATACAGGCAACATATCCTTTCCTAAATTTCCGGATATTTTAAACGTCGTATTGAATCTGCCTTCAATAAATTTGCCTATTGGGGCAAGCGCTTGAAATGTATTCAATTTATCAAATGCCTCACGGTAGGTAAGACTGCTCAATTTGTAATCCATATCAAATTTAGGCTCCTCAATATTCTGCGTATTGTAGGTTCCATTCATAACTATGTGACCCCCTAATGCATTTGCACTGCCATCCCTAATCATGGCCACCTCATCGGCAACTTCAATTTTTCCCTTGATATCTCGCAACGGAATATTCGTATACAAGACTTCACCTATCGCCATATTCAAGGTTAAATCCACTTTCTCAGGGACAGGGTAAACGGACATCTCTTCCTCAGCATCCTCCCCTTGTAAAAGTAAAATCTCATTGGTATTAATATAATTGGAAGTCCAATTAAGAACCCCCTTAAGCGTTTCATTTTCGTAGATATAATTGAACATATTGGTGACGGTGCCATCCAGTGAAAAATCACTTTCCCCAATTTTAGTTTGAAACCTATCAATGGTAACTTTATCAGGAGTTACCTGACCTACAAGTTTAGCATCTGTTAAATCATAAATATCATAGTGCATTTTGCTTATTTCCGCGTCGACTGTAAAATCAAAGCGATCAAATACATCTTCTTCTGTATTCGATGTTGTATCTGCTACGCTCGGCTGAGTTGAATCCTCCGCTGACATCCATTCGTTGGCATCAAAATAGTTAGAACGGATCTTCATCTTGCCAATCATTGTTTTCTCGGGAGAGAAATACGCTAAGAAATTATCAATGGTTCCTTCAGCGCTTATATCACTCTTTCCAAGCTGTGCATCAAATCTATCAAGCTTTACGTATTTAGGTGAAAAACTACTCTCCATGATTTCCACTTTAATCTGCGGAGTTTCATCTGCCTGATAGTCCAGATTTTCTACTTTCAGGGCTCCGGCCATATCTATGTTTTCATAATCCTGGGCATCAATGGCAGACATGCTTGTTTTGGCGGTTAGATTGGCAGTGATTATTCCGTTTAATGTACTGACCCCGTCCATTGGAAATGCCTTTGACAGTTCCATTAGATCAATGGTCCCTTTAATTTTAGCATCAATATGAGGATCAGACTGCAAGGCCCAGAGTTTCATCTTTGCCTCAAAAGGGTTGTTCCCTAATTCCATGCTGAAATTGGAAATATCAATGACCATCTCATTGAGATCGCTGGAGGGGCTGTTTATGCTGGCTGTAATATTGATTCCTTTCATTCCAAGAGGTAAATCCGGATACTTGAAATCACCATGATCAATCCTTAGGTTTATCAGAAAGGCGGGTATCTCTCCAGTTTTCTCTTCATAACTACCTTTTACAAAACCATCAAATGCTAAATTCCCATTCGCCTGAACGTTATTGAAATCTGCGGTATAGGCAGAAGGAATCATAGAAAGGAAGTTCTTAAACGTGTTTTCAGGAGCATCGAACTTGATGTCCATATTGATCTTATCTCCTGTCATTTCGACAAAACCTTCCATATTTAGTTTCAAGGCATTGAGGGATATTGCATTTTCCTTAATGGTAAATCTGGAATTGGCGATATCCGCGATCAAGGTAAGTTCAACAGCACCCTTCGCTTTGCTCAGATAGGTAACTCCTCCGGACTTTGCAGTCAGGCTTCCAATACTAGTAGTCGTGCCTAGGTCAAATAAATCCTGTGTAAAATCCCCTTTCCCGTAATGATTTAAATGTTCAACCTCTACATACGTGCCACCTGATCGATCATCATAAACAAATGCAGCATCTTCAATCGCATACGATTGTAGCTGCAACAAGAAATTACTGTCCTCAGCGGTGGATTCCTCTACCGCTGCATCACTGGTCTTCATAATATCATAATTGGCCTTTCCATCTCTTAATATGAGGATATTAATCGTTGGTTTTTGAATCGAAATACGATGTATTTCAAGCGGTCTGTCAGCGCTAATGACGGACATAATATCCAGCGACATTTTAATGCGCTCTGCATCCATCAATTTATAACCTTCAAATTCATTGATTCCCGTAATCGAGAGTTGGTCAATCCTAAAATACAAATCAGGAAAGCTCTTGAATAATGATAAACTTACATCGTTAAAATCAACTTTGGCATTCACGCCCTTGTTGATATCGTTTTTGACCGCTTGGACAATCTGGTCTTTGAAAAAATAGGGAATGGCTATAGCGGCAATGATCAACACGAGCAGAAGAGCCCCTATTACTTTTATTGTTTTCTTTATCATTGTCAGACGGTTTGCTTTAGATGTGACCTGAAAATCCAGGTTAAATGACTTGTGCAGGCTTACTTATTTCATTGAAACAAATCACACGCAGCATAGTTAATCTTATAGGACGAAAAGTTGTGAAAAATTTAAATAGGGAGACGTAATGGCATTGGCTATGGGTCACTAACGCTGTCCCCTTTTGTGTTGCGCTCATGATCAGGATTATAAACGCTTGGGAAGGTATTAATATTCATAAATTCACAAATTTCTTAAAAAGAAACAGGCCTCTTCGGTCGTCAAATCCTGAACGCAGCCAAATAAGCAAAATTGTAGTATCTTTCGATACCTAAAAAACTTAAAATGAAAATTTTATCACCACTTAGCATTGTTTTGTTACTCTTTTCCATTTCGTCCTGCGACTTGCTGGAGGATACAGATTTGAACCCGATATATTTCCTGGAATGTGAAGTCGACGGAACAAAATTCAGAGCTCAGACGAAAAACGAAACCGGCTTGTCATGGTTTTCAGGACCTACAGGTGACATGTACACGATCTCTGGCCAGGACACACCCGCCGACTTCAATGTCAGCCTGACCTTTTTCAGATCATTGGGCACAGGCAAAATAGCCACAGAAGTAAATGTAAATTCCATTCTGACATCTATCGCCTATTTCACGGATAATAAAACCTATGTGACAAAAGGTGGTTCGGGATGCATCAACTTAGACATATTAACTGATGATGCAGCGGAAGGCACATTTGAAGCCTCCATGGAAAATCTACATAACCCTTCAGACAAAGTCGAAATCACTAATGGAAAGTTCAAGGTAACTGCAAATTGAATTTCTACCGGAAACTCCTAATTTCATAATTTACCAAAACAAAATGTATTCACTTCTTGAGGTCTACTTGTTTGGTGGCTGATGGCGGAAAGGGGCAAAAAGATGGAATAAGATGGATGGATTAGATTAGAGATGGGCTCCAGATTCCTTCCTGAGAAATGAAATATTTTGGCTCTCTAACTTTTTCAGTTTGGCGATATGCAAACTATTTTTTACGACACTGGAGAAAAGGCAAATTCCTGAAATAGCTTTGGTGAAATATTTTCCACTAAAACTGCCCTATTGCCTATAAATCGAAACTATTTTCCATTATACCTGTGGATTAGGAGAATTATTTCCAGTTGTAACTTTTGGAGTGTCACGACTGGATTATAGTGAAAACAAGAAACAAGGTTGTTGACAATCCGGGAATTTCAATTTGAGACAACTTACAAATTTGACTAACGATTATGAGTTCATGCTGTGTCGAAACAGTTGTTAGGTAACAATAACCTGCATTTGTTGTAATTTAGTTCACCATATTTGTTTGAACTTTAATCACTTCATGATGGCAACACTTAAATATCTACTCGTCATCTATTTCTTTTTTAGCATTGGCCGGGAGGATGCCTCTGGCCAGGTAGATTTTTTCCCACCAGGTGCAGAATGGTATTATTCATTTAAAAATCCCGGACTATTACAGGTTCGCGGATATACAAAGATTTATCTGATAGGGGATGAAGAAATTGGAGGGCGGCAAGCTAAGCGGTTAGGTCGGACTAATTATTATCTTGACTATGACAATCCAACGGTACCCATTGATACATCCTATGAAGAACCTTTTTATATGGCCCAATCCGGAGATTCTGTTTTTTACTATGTCGACACTTCTTTTCAATTGTTATGGCGAAATGATGTACAGGCAAACGATCAATTTGAATTCAACAATCCTTATGGGGAAAACTATCAAATGAAAGTAGACAGTACCGAGGACGTACTCTTAGGAACTGAAGAAGCCATGAAAATGTGGATTTCAGGCGGCACTATGTATTGCTGCTGGGGCCACACCGTCATCTATGATCGGTTTGGACCCGTCAACGGCATGCTGTATTATAGATGCTGGGGATGGTACGATTGCTATGATTCTTCCTTGTGCAGATATAAAAGTGATGCAACAGGCGTTGTAGATTTTAACGGATCGCACTGTGACAATCTTCTATCCGGTACGGCAGAACCAACAACCGAGAAAATCAAGATTTATCCAAACCCGGCAAGAGATGACCTTTATATATCAATGTCTGATATTTGGAATGAATCAAAATCGATCAGTCTGTTTAGCCAAACCGGCCAGATTTTATACACTGATGAAATTCATGGGTCGCAAATATGCAAAGTAGATATAATCTCTCTTGCCCCAGGCTTGTATTATTGTCGGATAGGGGACGAAGTTTTTAAAGTGATAAAGTTGTAGGAGGTACTTAGATCAAACACTCTTTATTCTAATTTACTTGATTACTCTTTGGTTCATAGCTTTAGTCTATCCATCGTCCGGAAGGAAATCGAATGTTAAATAAATTATAAGGCTACAATTTAGAGAAGTTGTTATAAACCATATCAGAAGATCTTACGTTTCTTTACCAATACTTCACTAACACAATATTCATATGCCTAAATTTATTCTGCCCGTCCTACTCATTGCTTGCTTCTCCTCCCTGGCCATGGCCATTGATGCCCCACCCACCGAACACAAGGTCATTACCTCTGCCTCCAAAGTCGAATGGACCGCGCGAAAAGTAACAGGTAAACACACCGGAAGCGTCGGGGTCAAAGAAGGCAAGATTGAAATGAACGATGGCATCCTGACAAAAGCCTCTGTCACCATCGACATGACTACTATCAATGTAAGCGATATGTCCGGAGGCGGTAAAACCAAACTCGAAGGCCACCTGAAATCAGATGATTTTTTTGGCGTTGATCAATATCCAACCGCTACCCTGGTTACCACGTCAGTCATATCACTAAATGAAGGTGACTATAAAGTGACGGCTGACCTAACGATCAGAGGGATCACTCATCCGATCACCTTTGATGCACAGATTATGCCTGATGGGAAACAATACAGCGCCATCGCAAACCTTGTCGTTGACAGAACTTTATACGATGTGAAATATCGATCCGGAAAATTTTTCAATGACCTGGGAGACTCCACGATCTATGATAATTTTGACCTGGCGATTTCCCTGACGATAGAATAATTTAATTGTCCAATAAGGATATAAAAAGAAAAAGCCTTCCCAATCCAGGAAGGCTTTTTCTTTTACCGTTAAAGGCTGATAATATCTTTCATCGAATATTCGCCCGGAGATTTGTCCTTTAGCCATAGGGCTGCCATAACAGCGCCTTCTGCAAATATTTTTCTGTCAAAAGCTTCATGCATAATGGTAATACCTTCCATACCCGAATTCCAATTGACTTCATGGATGCCTTTGACATCACCCTCCCTGATCGCCGTCACAGGAATCGTCTGCGCCGAAGGTTCGTTATCGGAATTTAATTCAAAGGTTGAATACCCGGGATGCATGCGAATGACATCTTCCAGTAAAGTATAGGCTGTACCACTTGGTGCATCCTTTTTCTGAATATGGTGAACTTCCTTGATCCCTGGTTTAAACTCCGGAAAATTAACCATGACTGCCGCTAACTTTTTATTGAGCGCAAAAACGATATTCATGCCGATACTAAAATTTGTAGCGGAAAGAAAAGTACCGTTGTGTTCTTTGTTGTACGCGCGAACAGTTTCCAGATGCGATTCATGCCATCCTGTGGTGCCGGATACAACCGGAATGCCGATATCGATACACGTGCGAATGACGCCGGGAGCAGCTTCAGGAATGGTAAATTCAATAGCTACATCACATGATTTGAGCTGGGATTGATTGGATGAGGTGATTCGTTGAAAATTATGGCCCTGATGTTCCGCCTTTTCTTCCAGGACTGAGGCGATGGCATAACCCATTTTTCCCATCCCGATGATGCCTATATTTGCCATGATAATGAAGTTTTGAATTGATATTCAGCTGTTTATGGGTTCAATAAACATGCTATAAAAAAACCCGCCTCCCAATGGAAAGCGGGTAAGAACACACTATGAGAACACCCTAAAAACGTATCAAGAATTCAAGTTTGTAGTGGTAGTCGTACTTTTTAGCTTAAAAAGGACTACCTAGACAAATATAGTATCCTTACATTGGATCAGCAAGATTATTCTCATATTTCTGAGAAATCTATCAAACAGTTAGTTTTGTCCCAGAATGATAAGCAGGAAAAGCATCGATGAGGTCATGGAAATTGCCCGAATTGACGAGGTCGTAGGCGATTTTGTCAATTTAAAGCGCCGCGGGAGCAATATGATCGGTTTGTGCCCTTTCCACAACGAAAAGACCCCTTCCTTCTCCGTTTCGCCCTCCAAAAACATATTTAAGTGCTTCGGCTGTGGCCGTGGAGGCGATTCCATCCGCTTCGTCATGGAACACGAGGGCTATGAATATCCGGAAGCCATCCGCTATCTGGCTGAGAAATACGGGATTAAGCTCGAAGAAACTAAGGCCGATGCCGAAACACTGATTGCTGAGCGCGAAAGGGAGACCATCTATAAGGTGCTGGAATTTGCCTTAGGATTTTACAAAAAACAGCTCCACGATACCGAAGAAGGGCAACTTTCCGGCCTTAACTACCTGAAAGAGAGAGGTTTTAGAACAAAAACCATTGAAGCTTTTGGATTAGGCTTTGCATCGGACACATCAGACCTTCTTGTCAGAGCGGCTACGCAGGCCGGATTTACCAAAGAAATACTCCAGCGTGCAGCCCTCATTAATCAACATGGCGGAGATTTCTTCCGCAACCGGGTCATCTTTCCCATTTTCAATATTTCGGGAAAAGCCATTGCATTTGCAGGTCGCACCCTGATCAGTTCGCAGAAAGGACCTAAGTATATGAATTCTCCGGAAACGGAAATTTATCTGAAACGAAAAGTACTCTATGGTATTTTCAATGCAAAAAAAGCCATACGACAGGAGGACAATTGTTTCCTTGTAGAAGGGTATACGGATGTGATCAGTCTCTTTCAATCCGGCGTGGAAAATGTTGTTGCTTCTTCAGGTACGGCGCTCACACCCGATCAGATCAGATTGATCAAACGATACACCGGTCGCATTACCTTATTGTACGATAGTGATCCTGCCGGGATCAAGGCAGCCATGCGCGGATTGGATCTTATTCTGGAGGAAAACATGGATGTGCGTCTGGCACTTCTGCCGGAAGGCGACGACCCGGATTCATTTATCAAACGAGAGGGCCTTAAAGGCTTTCAGGATTACATTCAGGAGCACAGCAAGGACTTTGTCTTGTTTAAGACGCAATTGCTCCTGAAAGAAGCTGCAGGCGATCCTATGCGAAAGTCTGCGTTGGTCAAAGATCTCGTAGAAACGCTGGCGCGCATCCCGGAAGCCATCAAGCGTTCTGCCTTCATAACGGAATGTGCCCATCTGATGAAAATCGAGGAGCATATCCTGGTGCGCGAAACTAATAAAGCCCTTAATGAATTTATCCGGCAGAAGCAGCGTGGTGTACCCAGGGATATCGGCCTGGCAGAAAAAGAAACGCAGGATAAAGTATTTCAACAGGAATCAAAAACAGCCAGCGCTTCTGTTGTCGATCGACTGGACCTGGCAGACGAATTTCAGGAGCGAGATATCGTTCGTATCCTGCTGAATTATGGTGATCAGGAAATGACGGAACCTGATGTTCAAACGGTCGCTCATTACGTGATCAATAGCCTCACGGATATCCTGGATGATTTTCAACATGATATTTATCGGAAAATAATCCTGGAATATAAATCACTTCTTGACGACCAGCAAACAGTTGGCGCCGGTCACTTTACAAATCATGCAGAACCGGAAATTCAACACTTAACCGTCGAGCTACTCACTACGCCGTATGAGTATGCAAGTTGGGAGGAACATGATATCCCTCTCCAGATTCAGTTGCACCCGGATAAAAATTTCAAAATGGATGCGCATAATGCGATTCTCCGATTGAAGTTAAAAATAGTGATGGCGCACATCACCGCCAATTCGAATCTGATCGCGCAATTTCAGGATGAAGGCAATGAGGAAGAAATGCTCATCCACATGCGCATGCACAATGATTTGCTGCAGTTCCGCGAACAAATCACTTCTCAGTTTAAAAGTGTGGTTTTGAAAGTATAGGCAAGTTGACCAGAAAAGGGTTAACGGTGGACGGTAAAAGAGGAACGGTTAGCCGGTGTTGGAGTTTGCGCCAACAACTACTTTGATAATGAGAAATCAATTTAGACACGGATGCTGGAGCAAACTCCTTGCATCGACTATTTATTTCTGAGACTCCAAATCACTCAATCACCTCATCAGCCATCACTCATCACCCATCACCCATCACCTACATCCTTAATCCGCCGAGGCGTCTGCATTCAACTCTTTCAGCACCATATCAGTAATATCATACTTATCATCAGCGATCAGAAGCGCTCCGCCATCCATATAACTGAGAATAAAATCATACCCTTCCTTCTTTTTGATCTCTGCCAATTTCTCTTGTAGCACGCCGTGAAGCCTCTTGTTGATCGCTGCAGTCTCCGTCATAATCTCCTGGGCCATCTGATCTCGCTCTGCCAGCACTGATTCCTGACGTGTGGTCAGGTATTTTTCTCTTGCCTGCATTTCTTTTGGTGTCAACAATCCACTTTGCGCTTTTTGCTGGTAGTCCATGATTTCTTTCTCCAGCGCAGCACCTTTCTTTTGCAAATCCTCTTCTGCTCTTCGCTGCTTTAATTCCATGGCATCAGACTCCTTTCTGAATTCATTATAATTCATCAAAATGGAATCACCATATACGAAGGCTATTTTCAAACCAGTGCTATTGGAAGCAGTGGCAGTATCCGGACTTTTTCCGGAATCACATGCACTGATGAATACCAGAAGACTACAAAGGGCAATACAATAAGCGAACGATTTCATATTTTATTTTTTATAAGCGGCAAATATACTACCCTGCAGGCAGCTAAATATTTTTCGAAGGAATCAATTCCAATTTCGGGAAAATAAATGTCCCAAAAATCATGAATTTTAGCACAACAACAGCACTAACTACCTGGTTTTAAGCCTTGTATCATAGACATAATAGATCAGATACCCTATGGCAAATCCGATGGCCGCGCCAACAGCGACATCGCGAAGAAAATGCGCCATTAGATAAACTCTTGACATAGAGACAGATATCGCCAAAAACAAACAACCAATAGCGACTACCGGCTTGCGATAGAGCGCAGCCATAAAGGTAAATAATGCCCATGCAGCCATAGAATGACCGGAAGGAAAGCTCGCATAACCCGCCAAAACGGGGTAATCCAGCACCGCCAATGGGCCTTCCCAACCCATTTCCGCAAGAAATAAACTTGGCCTTTGAAATTGAAAAATGGTTTTCAAAATATAGGTCACCACCGTAACCGTCAGACCAAGCACGGCGATCATCAGACTTTTGCGCCATTGCCGAAACAAAAAGAAAATTCCTATCGCTACAAAACCATATTCCTCCCCCAGTCTGGTCGCATAGTAGAAGTAATAATCAGCCGCTATCGTGCGATGATCGGCCAGCCATATCAAAAATTGTCCATGACCACCAATCAATGATATACTTAAAGAAAGGACTACAAAAGCAATGGTGCCGGTCACAAATATTCTCCAGGCACTCATGTCACTTTTGGGTTTAACTTGTCAGCGAGATTCGCAAAAAAGGTTTTTAATCGATCCGTATTCATAATCTTTGAATCCTGCAAGGCTTTATAGGTCAGAAAAGCAGAAACGAGAAAAAGCAATATCACCGGCATCCAGGCAGCAAGCACCGGAGGAAGCTGCTGACTATCACTTAGCTTTTTACAACTGATGTTACTCATCAGAAAAAAAGTGAAGAAGAATATGGAAACCAGAAAAGGATATCCAAAACCACCTTTACGAACGATCGCCCCCATCGGTCCACCAATCAACAGCATAACAATGCAGGAAACTGCTAATGAAAATTTCCAATGTAATTCATACAAATGTCTTCGTTTGGAATCCTCCAATCGCTGAATGGTTCTGTCATTTCGATCGATCGATGATCTCACAACGGATATTTTACTATTTACTTTTCCTCTGAGTTCTTTTCTCAATTGGGCAGGAAGCATATAATAAAGGGAAGTCACGCCGGCCATGCTGACGGTATCCAGGAAGTTTTGCAACTGCTTAGGCCTCGGCACCGAGCCATCTGTGCGCACCACGCCTGTTTGAAAGTTTATATCTCTGACAATCATCTTACCGGTGCCGGTGTCCACTTTAAAGTGTGGTTCAACCGGGGATGCAACAGCACTTGAATCACTGAACATTAAATAATCAGAATGCTTTCCAATTTTGGCCATATTAATCTGCTCAGTCATGGTATCAATCTCTGAAGCAATTTGTCTCGCACTCTTCATCGTTTGATGTGTCTTAAACTGCTCCTCTTCCGTTCGGTCCAGATCAAACTCGCCGAGATCAAATCTTCTGGTCCACTCATCAAAATGAGAGATCATAAATGGTTTGGAATCAGCCCTACCCTGAGCATCCGCCTCTGCATACTGATAGCCATCATACAAGGTCATTACAAACGCACCATCTTCTTCCGATACATACATTTTACCACGCTGCGCGGTAACGACATTCAGCTTACCACGGTTGCGGTTAGCATCATCGTACACCATGATATCTTCAATGCTGACTTTGTCCTTGTCTTTTTTTCCAACCCGAATCGAATATCCATGAAAGTCTTCATTGAAAACACCGGGCTCAATACTGAGCGTTGGTTTTTGATTGCGGATATCGTATAATCTTGACTGGTATTTCAGGTTAGCAATTGGAATAATCGTATTCGAGCAAAAAAATGAAAACAACCCGATCAGGAATCCTACCGCTAATAATGGAGTCAGCAGCCGGAATAACGAAACGCCGGCAGATTTAAAACTAGAAAGCTCATATTGTTCGGCGAGATTTCCCATCACCATGACGGAAGCTAAAAGAACGGCAATAGGTAACGCCAGCGGAAACAAGGACACTGATTTGTAAAAAAACATTTCCATGATCATCAGGACACCCACGCCTTTACCAATGATGTCCTCAATAAATTTCCAGAGGAATTGCATAATAAGGACAAAAAGCGCCAGAAAAAATGACATCAGGAATGGCGGGATAAAGCTGCCGATGAGCAACCTGTCAATTTGATATCCAATGTCGAACCAGGGCTTTTTCACGTATTGTTTAACTAATTCAACGCCTTATTTGGTATGAAAGAAGGCAAAATTACTTAATCCTACCGTATGCCATGAACGAATCATTGCGAGGCTGCCGCTAGGAAGAATATTGCAGACTGAAATCTGGATTTGGATGAATGCATTTCAGGCATTACCTGCGCGTCGTATTATTTTAGTCCTTCCCTTGAAAATCGAGTTGATTAAAACTCAATTTTCGCTGTCAAACTTGGGATAATCGGAAGCTGATCCACTCTGGAATAGGTTACACGATCAAAGTAGAATATATTATCGCGATTGTAAGCATTGGTGACACTTAAGAGTAACTCCATACGCAGGTGCTCCTTAAACTCGATGGTCTTTTTGAGCGACAAGTCCAATCGATGATAATCAGGCAGCTTACCGCTGTTTCTTTGATCGCTATAGATAATTCCGAGGTCCGGATTATCGGTGAGCACATCGGTATCAATACCATCCAATAAATCATACTGCCCGTAAAAACCTTGTGTCAGTGTAAAAGGAAAGCCTGATCCGTAATTCCATCGTACCCCAAGTTCCCATGTGCGTCCGATGGAATAATTGACAAGGATATTAACATTATGCCTTCTGTCAAAATGCGTTGGATACTTTTCAAATCCATCATCCCGATTGACAAAACCCAGGGAGTAGGTCGCCCAAAAAGCTACCTTCTGGGTCTGTCGGGTCAGCGTAAAATCAATCCCATAAGCATCCCCCGTCTCCGTTGAAAAATCTGGATCTTCCTGACTCAACTTCATTCTGTTAACGCCGATCAACTGACTAAAATCTTTATAATACCCCTCAATATTGACCTCCCAGCCAGCTTTCAAATCCACTTCCACACCGGCCAGAAAGTGCCATGCCTTTTGCAATTTATCTTTTGTCTTGACCGTGGTACCGGGTTCATAAATGGTTTCTTCAGGTCCTGATAAGAAACCAACAAAATAGTTTACAATATCCTGCTCATTGACGGTACTGATGAGATTTTGAGAATACTTACCGACGGCAAACTTCATCCTGAACTTGTCCGAGAAATTGCTTTTCAGCGCCAGGCGGGGCTCGAGGGAGAAGTCTCCGAGTGATGCATAAAACTGAGCCCGTAATCCGGGTTCAATGATGATCGCTTGTGTCTTCTGCCGTAAAGAAATATAACCTGCAAGTTCTGTTGTGTTTTCACTTTGTTCGAAAGTGACACCCACAAAATTTCTAAAGGCAAGCTTCGTGGAGATACCATTTAACTCAAATCCATAATTCAGCGTACTGCTTTTACCAAAGGAAGCAAAATCAAAAAGTGCATTAAATCCGCCAATGGAATTTGTTCTGGGTTGCTGATTGGGCGCTGTTAAGGCAATATCATATTTTGAGTACGCCAGCGTTCCTGAAAAAATCAGATTGGATGATCTTGGAATCAATTTAAAATTCACTCCTCCGCCACCGGATTTCCAGTCAATATTGGCAACGTTATCAAGATTTACACCATCAGAAAAGCTAAACCCAAATAAATCTATCTTACTACCCTCTCCGGAAAGAAAGGACATCTTACCATAAATATCTGTATACGAATATGGAAGACCCAAAGAATCCGGTGTAGCATAATCATATAACTTTGGAGAGGTCTTGTCCAGATAGGAATGCTTTCCGGTGATCAGGTACGAAGAACTAGCGCCGGTTTGCGGATTAAACGGCCTGATGGGACCTTCCAGCAAAGCTTTGACCTGAAACGGGCTGGCAGATACCAAACCACCAAATCTTTTCTTATCCCCTTCTCTTGTCTTTAGATCTACTACAGCAGAAATTCTGCCCCCATATTCTGCTCCAAAAGCACCACTTAATACTTCGGCAGATTTAATGGCCTCCGTTTCAAAAACACTAAAGAATCCGATACTGTGAAACGGATTATAAATCGTCATACCATCCAGCAGGATTTTATTTTGCACCGGCGACCCACCGCGGATATAAATCTGTCCTCCCTGATCTCCTGTGGAAATAATACCGGGCAATACCATCAGGTATTGTGCAATATCCGCTTCCCCACCGGTAGATGGCAGCGATTTGATTTGCTTTGGGGTGATCGTAATCCGGGAAACGTTGACTTCATTGCGTCGTTGCTCTTTACTGGCGCTGACATTGATGGTATTCAACTGAATAGAACCTTCTTTCAGCAACAGCTTTAAATACTTGACCTGACCTGCTTCCAACGTAATTGAAGACCGGACCGTATCATAGCTTATAAAGAAGGCTTCAATTTCATAACTCCCAACAGGTATATCGGTGAACACAAAAAACCCATCAAGATCAGTGATGGCTCTTTTTTCTGTTCCGACCAGATAAACCTGGCCAAAGGCTATCGCCTCTCCGGTATTTTCATCGTAAACATTACCTCTGAGGGTAGCGGTCTGGCCACTGACAACAGAAATAAAGGTGAAGCATAAAATCGACAGAAAAGTCAGACGCTGCAGGGTACGGATCATCGGGCTATTGATCATAGGGCGACAAAAATAGTAATCTTAGCGGTATGTAAAGACTTCGCCCCCCATATTAAGTTTCGGAATCCTACATTTGCATGCATGGAGACAATCAAAAGCACGCTGGAAAATAGCACAATGGTATGCCCGGCTTGTGGTGCGAAGAATTGGGTACCAGCCGATGAAGTCAAAGATTTCAGTGTTTCAGGAGAGTCGTTTGAATTGAAAATGTGCAACTTATGTCATTTTAAGCGCACGTTTCCCCAGCCACTCCCTGCTGAAATCGGAAGATATTATGCTTCCGAGGATTATATTTCCCACAGCGACACCAAAAATGGGTTAATCAACAAATTATATCATGCGGCCAGAATCTATATGCTCAAAAAGAAGCATCAATGGGTGACAGAGGCTTTTGGAAAGAGTAAAGGATCCCTGTTAGATGTTGGCGCCGGCACAGGGCATTTCCCGCACTATATGAAGCTCAGCGGATGGCAGGTGGCTGCTCTGGAACCCGACGAAAAAGCAAGACAAATAGCCGCTGAAAAACTGCATATCACCATTGATCCCATCGAACATTTGGAAGAACTTTCTGCAGATCAGTTTGATGTCATTACCCTTTGGCATGTACTCGAACATGTGCATGATCTCAAAGGCTATCTGGAGCGATTCAACCGGATATTAAAGCCTGAAGGTGTGCTCATCATAGCAGTCCCCAATCATACCTCTGTGGATGCAAAACGTTATAAAACGTATTGGGCGGCATATGATGTACCAAGGCACCTGTGGCATTTCAGTCCGCGCGCAATGGAATGTTTGCTCGATCAATATCAGTTTAAGCTGACGACAAAAATTCCGATGCACCTGGATGCTTTTTATGTGAGTATGCTCAGTGAAAAATATAAGGGAAGCGGATTCACCGGGACGATCAATGCATTTTTCTCCGGCATGAAGACATATTTTTCCGCAAGCAAAAATGTTGATCAAGGATCTTCCATTATCTATGTAGCGAAGAAGGGATCAGCCGGCGAGTGATTTGATATCCGCATTGCCTCCACTGATGATCAGGCCTACCCGCTTGGCATGAAATTGCTCTTTATACCGAAGTAATGCTGCAACAGCCACGGCACTGCTGGGCTCGATGATAATCTTCATGCGTTCCCATACCCACCACATGGCCTGAAGAATTTCTTCTTCGTCAACGCATAAAATAGAATTGACATAAGTTTTAATGATAGGAAAATTGACATTTCCAAGTGTAGTCCGCAGACCATCCGCAATGGTAAATGCATCTTTTGCATTTGATTCTATCATGCCTGAACGCAAAGATCTGAAGGCATCGTCTACATTTACAGGTTCAGCACCTATTACAATTGTTTGAGGCGAGAAATGATGCGCCGCAAGTGCTGTGCCGGCTAATAATCCTCCTCCGCCAACAGGGCTGATCAAAACATCTAAACCACCTGTTTCTTCGATGAGTTCCTGAGCCGATGTACTATTGCCAATAATAACATCCATATCGTTGGAGGGATGAATAAAGGTTAGTCCTTCCCGCTCCATCAACTTATGTACTTCATCTTCCCGATGTTGTATCAAAGGCCCACTGAACACAATCTCGGCACCGTACCCTTTGACAGCTTCAATTTTGACACGAGGAGCATTTTCAGGCATCACAATTTTGGCTTTGATTCCAAAAAGTTTAGCTGACAATGCCACTGCCTGTGCGAAGTTGCCTGATGAATGTGTTACCACCCCTTTCGCCAACTGTATATTCGTTAAAGACGCCATCGCATGAGCAGCCCCACGCATTTTGAAGGCACCCATTCGCTGGAAGTTTTCACACTTAAAAAAAACATCTGCTCCAGTCAATTGATTGAACGTGGAGGAAGTGATTACCGGCGTAGGATGAATGTAATTCGCTATTTTTTGCCTGGCGCCTGATAACGTATTTTTTTCGATAAAATTCATGCTATAACCAATTTATCAATAAAGCCTGTCACAAGATGCCATGTAGCTAACACATGCTTTTCTTCGGTATAGGTTTGTCCGGTGACCCATCGAATCAAACTTTTTCCATCTACTACAGCATGCGTCATATACGCTTTGCCGGAGTCATTAATTTGTTGTCCCAATGTTCGGGTTAATGAACCATCCTTGTCAAGCTTTTCATTCAACCTAAACGTGACAATATTAAACGATCGAGGATAGGCCATCTCAAGCCGTGGGTCCAAGGAAATATTCGATTCAACAATCTGCGCTAAAGCGATATGGTGTCTGAGTTTTTCTTTGATGGCATCTGTCCCTAATAACTGAATGGTCATCCATAATTTAAGCGCCCTGAATCTTCTGCCTAACGGAATACCCCAATCACGATAGTCCTTGACGGCATCGCCCTGCGCGGACATCAGATAGGATGGGTTGATACTCATCGTACGGATGAGGAGTTCTGCATCCCGCACATAATAAAGGCTGCAATCAAACTGGACAAACATCCATTTGTGTGGATTAAATACAAAACTATCGGCCCCTTCAAGACCATTTCTTAAGGCCCTAAACTCCTCCAGCATCAGAGCAGTTCCTGCATACGCAGCATCCACATGATGCCACAATCCATAGCGATTTGAAATGGCACTGATCGCTGCTACCGGATCAATAGCCCCAGTGGCTGTCGTGCCAATCGTAGAAACAACACACAATGGCAAATAGCCCGCCTGTGTATCCTTTTGAATAGCGTCCTCCAATTGCTGAGGGATGAGCGCCAAATGCTCATCGACCGCGATGGGTACAAGATTATCCGTTCCAAATCCTGCCAGCCGCACAGCTTTTTCAATGGATGAATGGGCTTGAGCGGATGCATATATTCTATAGACACTCCCATCAAATCCTCGTTTTGAAATACGGAATCCTGACTTCCATTCTCTTGCCGTCAGAAGTGCTGTTAGGGTTGCATTTGATGCTGTATCCTGAATCGCTCCTTCCCAACCATCAGGCAATCCAAGAAGTGCCCTGCACCACTCCACACAACGTTGTTCGAGTTCTGCTGCCGCAGGCGAACTTTCCCATATCATACATTGTGCAGAAATGCCTGCAGTGAGTATTTCTGCCGCGATGGATGGGAAGCTTGTATTCGCAGGAAAAAAAGCATAAAAATCGGGATGCTGCCAATGCGTCATTCCGGGAATGATCACCTCATCAAGCAATCGAAACACTTCTTCATCCTTAACGGGTTGCGCAGGGAATGCCTCAGGAAAATGTGTATATACTTCACCAGGTTTGACCTGACTCCGAACAGGCAGTGTTTCAATGTTTTGATAATAATTCAGAATCCATGCGACCGCTTTTCCGGCCAGGTTATCGAAAGCTTTTCGGCCTTCTTCATCATTCTGAAAAATGGAGGGCATCATATACCACTATTTCTTTTCCTCGGGGATAATACCCGTTTTCTCTCCAAAATAATGAACAAATCTTCTCATTTCGTTGGCAAGCTCAGTGTTTTGTGTTGATTTGTAATACCCGTCAGTGAGTGCGGTAAGCGCATAATAAATCTTGCGATCCATTTCTGCCACATGAAGATCTTTGGTCCAAAGAAATAACGTGGAAGTATCCAGCGTATCCCGATCCAAAAGAGAAAGAAAAACTGATTTACTTTCTGCCGGATGGGTTTGATTAGCATCGGATGCTTTCCATTCTATTTTCTCCGGGACTCGATCAGCATCCAGCTGAATGTGGATATTAATGTCAGATGTATTCATATGCTTTATTTGTTATAGCAGCAAAACTAAGAATTGTTTGCGTCCATCCTGATAGTTTGGACCTTTGATTATGAGATAAGTACGGCGTCCTTAAAGGACAGATGAAGTATCGCCCCCGGTGTTGCTGTACCCCCGGATTCGAAAGCATTTAAAAGAAGTGGTTATGATTGATTAAACAATTTTGCTAATTGTACAATTTCACTTCCATGGTGTATGTACGTACCTTTTTCAAGGCCCTGAGCGGATTGTATCATTGCTTTGGCTACATCATCCGCCTTGATCGGGGCGATGTCTCCCAGAATGCTGCCTGAGAAGTACTGTAACCCCTTACTTAACCGACCAGCGACTTTTTCTCCTAACCTTCGCTCTTTGCGATGTCCAAGAAGCACTGAAGGACGCATAATCTGAACACTCCAGAATGGCAATCTTCGCACATCATCTTCCAACTCCCCTTTAACCTTCAAATAGAAAACAAAAGAGTTTTTATCGGCACCAACGGAGGAAACAATGATCAATTGATTCATATTTTGCAATGACCCGGTCTTGGCTATATCAAACATGAGATTATGATCTATGGCATAGAATGCGTCCTTACTACCCGCTTTCTTCATCGTTGTGCCGAGACAAATAAATAAATCATCCCCTCGCATCAAATGTCGGTATGATGCAACATCCTGCATATCTACCTCATAATGGGTGAGTTTAGGATGACTGATATTGATCGGTTTTCGTCCGATGGAGATTACCTTGTTATACGTCTGGTGGTCTATTAATCTGTTTAAACAACTACGACCGATTAATCCGGTGGCACCGAACAGCACAGCCCCCTTGGCATGCTGTTGAAGCTCAACACCAGCTTGCGCATATTCGAGTAATTGTTTTGCTTTCATCAATTAATAGTCAACAATTTTTGTATTGTAACTCACACTGTATCCTCCCCAAATTCCTATACCACCGACAATATTGGATTGAAGACGAGTATACGAAGAAAATGGCCCTTGATTCGCTTTTGCAAACTCAACAGTATTCCAAAAATTAAACGTAGCCTCATCTATTGAAGCCCATTTGACCGAAATCGTATCGCCGACAAAATACAAACCAAATATGTCAGGATCAACATCATTCTCCGATGTCTGCGGATTGAGCAGCTGAAATTCAAAGGATTTGCCATCAAAATAAAGGTCTTCTTCCACACCAGCCAGCCCCGGCTCAAAAGAACCTCCGTTGGTATTTCCTAATATCCTGTAGTAATTCTGTTCATTCGGGGGGTCAGAAAGATAACAAGCCAATTGAGCAAGCGTATCGTTTGGATCTCCCGGCGGAGGCAGAAACCTCATACTGTCTAATGGCACATGCACTGGTATATAGGTGGTAGAGGTAATTGTATCGCCATCAACGGTAATTTTCAAATCATACCTATTTCCTTCAGCAGGTTGCAATTGATCTAAAACATCCAGATAAATACAAAAATTAATTGTCAGACTATCTGCATTAAACCCAAATAATTCTGCGACAACTTTCTTTGCTTCATCATCCAGATCATCAAAACATATTTCCTCAAACTGTACTGTCTTTGTACCATCCGAAACTCTGACTATCGCATCATGCACATATGATTCATTAAATTGATCAGGACCTAAGGTCCCATAGAATTCAAGCGTTTTGGTCAGGATCAGATAGGGAATGATAGCGTCCTGGCCGGATTCAACATATCCTTCCACAACATACTGAGGCCCCTGATCTGACGGTAGCGGAGTATACTCCTCTTCACAGGAAGCGAATAACATAATGCCTATTATCGCAAGGAATGATTTGTATAGGTTATTTACTGCCATTTGAAATTCCAGGTGATTGAAGGGATGATGGGAAAAATAGAAACCTTGTACGCCTTGATGGTGGCTGTGCCGGCCTGAAGGTTCGATTCATAATCTGTATACACAAAAAAAGTGTTTTTCCGATTGTACGCATTGTAAATCGAAAAAACCCAATTGGATTTGAAATCCTTTTTGCTATCCGGTCGCGGGGTAAAGGTTAAGGACACATCCATTCGATGATAGGGCTCCAGACGCTGACTGTTTCGCGGTCCGTAATCCGTTTGAAACTCACCATCAATCAGATATATGCTTTGCGGAGGCGTAAATGTTTTTCCGGTAGCATATACAAAGACAAATCCTCCGGTAAGCTTTCGACTAAAATTATAATTGGCCACTACACTGAGATCATGCGTACGGTCATATGTTGTTGGATATCTTCTGCCATTTTCAATATCCGGAAAAATTCGGTACGCTTTGCTAATGGTATAGCCTACCCACCCGTTTAGTTTTCCTTTATTCTTTCTGACAAAAAATTCAGCACCATAAGCTTCTCCCTCACCAAATACAAATTCCGTCTCCACTTCCTGAACACTATTATCGACATAACTTTCGCGATAATCAATTTGATCCTTCAGTGATTTGTAATAGACCTCAACAGAAGTTTCAAACATATTGTTATTCAGATTTTGAAAATACCCTGCAGCATATTGCCAACCTCGCTGTGGATTGACGAGTTCTGAACTAGGTACCCAGACATCGGCCGGTAAAGTGGAAGAGCTATTACTCACCAAATGGAGATATTGTGTCGTAGAGGTGATGCCCGCCTTAAGCGAAGCATTTGGATTTAAAGTGGTCGTCAGAAAAGCCCTTGGCTCCAGCGAAGAAAAAGTCTTTACCACCTCTCCTGATTTATACACTTTACCGTCTATCCCGGAAACATAAGGTCCCACTTGTTGAAACATCGTTGCCCGCAGACCAAGATTGATGCGAAACCATGGACTGATCTTCCAGTCATCCTGAAGATAAAGAGCATACTCGTTTCCATATTTTGGTGTTACGGTGGAGGCAAATTCAACATCGCCGGAAGAACCGGTCACTACATTGGGTGAAAGTTTGTGATTAGTAGCCTGAAGACCCCATTTCAATTGATGCTCGTTCGATGGAAAATAATCGAAGTCAAATTTTGCAGAATAATCTCTTACCCCGGAAGCCACTTCAAATCGAAATTGCTCCTGCTCAAAATTGACCTTAAACTTATAGTCATTATAAATAGCAGATAAATTAAAGAACAACTTATCATTAAACAGGTGATTCCATCGCAAAGTCGCCGTACCATTACCATAAGGTAATTTAAATTGAAAATCCCTTCCCGGCTGAACAAACGTAAGCACATCCCGACCAACATATCCGCTTAAATACACTCTGTCCTTTTGAGAGAACTGATAATTCATCTTGGCATTAAGATCATAAAAGAAATAATTGGTTCCGGCAAAATCAGTTTTCCGTATCGCCGGCTGTGCAAGATCAAATCCATACGTTCGTCGACCACTTACCAAAAAACTTCCTTTATTCTTTACGATTGGACCTTCAACAGTCATCCTCGCTGAAATCGTACCAATTCCTCCTTCCCCCTGGAATTGCTGATTATTTCCTTCTTTCATTTGAATATCAATGACCGAAGAGAGTCGACCGCCATAGACAGCGGGAATCCCCCCTTTGATTAATGTAGTATTCTTTATGGCATCAGCATTAAAGACACTAAAAAAACCAAGGAAGTGTCCACTGTTGTATACCACCGCTTCATCCAGCAGGATCAGGTTTTGATCAGCTCCTCCACCACGAACGTAAAATCCGGCGCTGCCTTCTCCAGCAGATGACACGCCTGGTAATAACTGTAGCGTTTTGAGAATATCAATTTCACCTAACAAGGCCGGCAACACTTTTATCTGTTCAACCGGAAGCGTGATTCGCCCCATCGAAGTGCTTTCCACATTATCGTCTTCCTCTTCTGCCTTCTCGGAAATAACAATTTCCTGCATTTCAATACCCAGTTTCAAGTTGATATTGATCGATTGATTTTCTGCTAACACAATCTCCTCCGTTTTGGAATGATAGCCTAAATACGAATAAACTATGCGCTGTTTTCCTTCCGGAATTGTGATTGAATAAAATCCATAGGTATTTGTCACTGTGCCAATAGAAGGATCACTCTCCATAAAAACATTTGCCCCAATCAATGTTTCACCTGATCGGTCATCTTTAACATACCCACTTACCGTATAAGCCTTTTGAGCAACTCCCAAAAAGAATAAAAGACAGAATAATAAAGATAAAATACCACGCATAAAACCAGAACACTTGTTCAAGTAAACAGAACGTATTTGAACGATAGTTGTTACAAATTTTACCCGAAAATTCTGCTGGAAGAAATTTTTACGACCAAACAGCCCTTTACACTAATAAACAAGCGGCCTGACCGTCCAGCCCAGTTTGCGAAGTGAAGATATTAGTCCGGTATTGCCACTGAGATGCCCTGCGCCTACAGCAATAAAATAACTATGTTTCGAATCAAAACCAGCTATTCGAATCGCCATTCGATGATTACGCTCATAAATGACGCGTTTGCGCAAGTGCTGCATGGATGCTTTGGTCAGCTTATATAATTTATGTATTTCGCCTCGCGTGTAATAATCCAGTGTCTTGTTGGTGAATTTTCTGATGACTCGGGGACATGAACCAATTTGTCTGATCTGGCTATAAAGCTTATCGGGCCTGATGGAATGCAATAACGTCACTTGCTCTTCGACAGATTCAAGACCGATCGCTGATTTGCCTTGATCATTGGCATATTTCCACAAATGTTCGTCAATGGAAATGACATGATCATTTTGCAACACTTGTTGCGTCAGAGCGCTCATAATCATCAACGGATGCAAATGAGCAAAACGATCAAGCGGAAGACCAAAAGATTTAAGAATTTGCTTTTTAAGTTTGCTATAAGCCCCAGGCTTAAAATGGCGCTTCATATCATAGACGGGCTCATCTGACCGGTTATCGATCGAACTGATATCCATCTCGCCGACATAAACATCTGCCTGTTCAATAAAAGGATATAATCGACTACAAAATTGATGTGCTCTTTGATCTCTGATATGCATCGTCCCAAACAAAAAAGATGGGACACCTTCAGGAGAATTAACAGACCATAGCAGGGTTGAATGACTCAATAAAAAAAGGATTTTTGAGTGCCCGTATTTAAAGCTTATAACTTAACGGCAACACTTTTTTGTTCTTCACGGTAGAAAGTGTCATCAACGTCTTCAGGCGTTCCACTTCAGGGATTTGTGACAACACATTAAAGAGTAACTCCTGGTATGCGCGCAAATCCTGACAAAGCACTTTAAGAAGAAAATCACCATCTCCGGTGATGATCGTGCATTCGACGATTTCGTCTATCTCATCGACCTGTCGAAGAAAATTTTCAGAAGCTTTTTCTTTATGCCAGCCGATCGTCACCAGAATATAGGTCATCACATTCAAGCCTAAAGCCAAAGGATCTACTACGGCGTGATAGCTTTTGATGATACCATTCTTCTCCAGCTTTTTTACACGCTCCAGTGTTGGCGCAGGAGACAAACCGATTCGTTTAGAAAGACTCAGATTAGTAATATTGCTATTCTCTTGCAAAATTTTTAATATCTGATAGTCAATTTTATCGAGATCCTCTGTCATGTGTCAACCAATTTACTTGTCTAAAAAATGATGAAATAATTGCATTATGGGAAAATACCCAAGCGAATATAGTCTCCGGATATTTTATTTAAGGCGCATACAAAAGCCGCAGAACGCAAATCTTCAATAGACTTTTTACGTTTAAAGATTTCGCGAATCTCATCATAGGCATTGACCATGGTATCCTCCAGACCGGAACGCACTAAATCAATTTCATCCGCTCCGTGCGTCAGCAAATCCTTTTCCTTATCGCCCACAATATGACCTGTCAGTCGCTCTACCGTAGACAACATATTTCTTAAGGATTGCTCCTGGAATCGTTTTTCCATCCTTCCAAAACGCATATGCGATAAGTTTTTCAACCACTCGAAGTAAGAAACCGTCACCCCGCCCGCATTTAAATACATATCCGGCAATATGACAATTCCTTTCTTCGTCAGAATTTCGGCAGCTTTAGACGTAACCGGTCCATTGGCAGCCTCAGCGATAATCTTAGCTCTGACTCTTTTAGCATTTGAAATGGTGATCTGATTTTCCAGTGCTGCCGGCACCAGGATATCGCATTCAATCGCCACCCAATCTTCACGTACACCCAGCGTCTTAGTACCCGGGAATCCAAGGATGCTTCCTTTTTCATTTCTGTACTTGATCAGCTTATCAATATTGATTCCTTTCGCGGATGTACTGACGATCGTTCCTTCCATTTCGGAAACACCTATGACAATCGCTCCTCCTTCATCCTGTGAAATACTTCCGGAATATGACCCCACATTTCCTAACCCCTGAATCACCATCGTCTTACCTCCAATACCGGGTTCCAGGCCTATCGCCGCTGCATCTTCTTTATAGGATAAAAACTGCCGGATACCATAGTAAACCCCACGACCGGTAGCTTCCGTTCTTCCCCTGATCCCGCTTTGTGCAACCGGCTTACCGGTCACACAGGCACTGGCATCTATTTCGCCATGCTTAAAGGTTGAATAGGTATCTTGTATCCAGGCCATCTCCCTGCTACTGGTACCATAATCCGGCGCAGGCACGTCTAGGCCGGGTCCAATAAAATTCTTGCGAAGAAGCTCCGTCGTATAACGTCTTGTTATTTTTTCCAACTGCCGTTCATTGTACTTTCTGGGACTGATTTTTACACCCCCTTTGGCACCCCCGAAGGGAACATCCACCAAAGCACATTTGTAACTCATCAAGGCAGCCAGTGCCATGACTTCATCCCGATTGACGAGGTGACTAAAACGGATTCCTCCTTTCGTTGGAAGCCGGTGATGACTATGCTGTACTCTGAAAGCTTCGATCACCTGGTATTGGTTACCGATCTTAACAGGAAATGTTACTTCATATACGGCATTGCAAACTTTGATCTGCTCCAATAATCCTTTGGGGATACTGGTATGGGCAGCAGCCTTGTCAAAATTTCGATTGACACTTTCAAAGAAACTGAGATGCTTTGTAGGACTAGTCATTTTTATACCTTTTTTCTATTCTGGAAATTTTTCGATCAAGTTGATACATATAAAAAAAGAGGGTTATCAGAATGACCAGACATACGCCGGCCACGACATAGATTTTCCCTATACTACTTATAAAATCGGAACTTACAGCTCCTTCTGCATGCGCCAATTGAACAACTATCAACAGGACTGCAACTAATACGGCTTTAAGATTCTTCATCTGTACAAATCGTCCATAAATATGATAAGATTTATCCAACTTCCTAATTTTCATTTTAGCTTTTCTGTTCGGTAGACCAATTGGCTTATCCAAAGCCCTAATAATATAAATCCAATAACCGCAGGATAAAAGACCATTCGCATGGTATTATCAAGGTCTTCACCGCCTAAGGCAGGGTTGCCCCCATTGCCCGGATGAAGGCTGTCTGTCATCCTCGGAATAATAAAAAGCAATGGAATCAGAAGCGCAAAAGCAAAAATATTATACCCGGCTGTTAATCTTGCTTTTTGCATTTGATCCTCCACGGATGACCGCATGACCATCAAGGCCGCATAAATCAAAAGGGCAATCGCTGACATGTTTTGCTTAACATCCCAACTCCAATAGGCATTCCAGGTGTTTTTAGCCCAAAGCATACCGGTCACAAGTCCCAGGATACCGAATAATATGCCGACTCTGATCAAAGCAACACTTTTTTGATCATACACTATTTGACCATTGCGATAGTACTGTAAACTGAACCATGCACTTACCGCGAAAAGTAAAATCATCGTAAACCACATCGGTACATGGAAATATGTATTTCGAATAGTCTCTGATAATATATTCCTGAATGGAAACTGAATCCCTGACTTTACATGCACATGCTCGACTTTATCACTAAACCATAAGGCCATCTCAGCAGGATTCTGGTTCTCCGCAGGGGTAGCAAAGACAGCATTCGGGAGCACGCTGGTGCCATCGGTGTCGTGATCAAGAATAAGTGTTAAAGGATAGGCTTCCTGCCGCATAGGAAATACGGAGGGGATATAAAAACTGGCTGTCAACCGCCTGTTATCCCATACCTGGACATGCTGGGCTTTTATCACGGTATCACCGGTCAATCTGAGCCAGGCCCTCACCTGGGCAGTATCTGAAACGAAGGAAGAGTTGTAACCGGTTACCTCAAGGACAACAGATTCGCCGGCTTTTATACTCTCGGGCGCCACCTTTATGATACCGGGATTTAAAGGAATCAGCCAGCCGGCTATAAACACATAGATCAAAATGAGCATTGAAAACCACTTCCAAAGAGCTAATCCAAAAAATTTGATCGACGTGTTGTCCTTCATATTAAGAGCGCCAAAGATAGGGAAACAACCACATGGACAGCCCAACCACCAGGGAAATTATTCCTGAAAGCATCATGAACTCATTCCACGGATTGTCATCAGGGGTCGTCCCCAGGGAATAGGCGGTAAGTCTGAGTAAGTTGATTAATAATGGAATCATCAAAGGCAGCGCCATCACAGAGGTCAGGGAAGCATTTTGCTGAGTTTTGATAGCAATGGAGGTGATCAGGGTCAATAGAAAAGAAAGTCCGGTACAGGCCATCAGCCCTGTGATCATAAACCAATCGACGCGAATGATTTGATTACCCGCCATAATGGACAGCACAAACCAAAGCATCAGAAATATAAACAGTAGTAATACCATGTTATACAATGCTTTGGCTATAAAAAGCTCCAGCGGATGGTATAAGGTGTAGTAATAAAAATAACGCCCTTCGCTTTCCTTTCCGAAGGTTTTAAGCACAGCCATCAGGCTACAAAAAAGGAAAATGACCCAAAAAGTGAGTCCCCATTCTTTGGGCGGCAATTGACGCCAGATAGAAAACACAATAAAAGAGGCAGAAAGAACATATAATAATATACCGGACAGGGCATACCGCTCACGAAGTTCTATTCTAGCCTCCGTAGAGACCAATGTCCAGATTCGATTCATCAGAAGCCAAAGATAACAGGTCTTAGGGGTCACTGCAATCCCAAGACCAATTAGATTAAATGGCGAGTGATTCAGCAGGTGATCCTTTGGTTAAGGATATTTATGCAGAACAAAATCTATTTTATATTAAAAATTATAATAATGTATTACATTTGTCATAATCAATCGATTAACTAAATGAAAGGCTATCTCACCGCCCTATTATGTGTATGCCTTTGGTCCCTTCAGGCCAAAGATGAAAATACCCCCTATTTCTTTAGCGTGACGGCCAAAGCCGGAGATGGCATCACGACCCTCCTGAATCGCTATGATCTGGATGAGTTTCCATGTAATCTGGATAAATTCCTTGAGCTGAATGGGCTGAAACGAAATGACTTTTTACTGGAAGGAATGAAATACAAGATTCCTGTGCTGATCTATACCTATAATGGAACAAGCATCAGAACAACCCTTGGCATCAACGACCTTGAAAAAGCCCAGCGAATAGCCAATTACAACCGGTTGATCATGAACCGAAATTTACGCCGAAGCACGTATGAGGCCAGCAAAATACTGTGGGTGCCTTATCACGAACTGAATTGCGGAGAACCGGAAAAGACGGTAGTTGCCATAGAAGATAAGAGGGACGCTCCTAAAGAAAAGTATGATGTTGAAACGGAACCTCTTTTTGGCAAGGAATACGCCACTGTAGAAAAGAAAAGCAATCGATTAAAAGGAAAAGTCTATTATATCACCGCCGGCCATGGTGGTCCTGATCCCGGCGCATTAGCAAAAGTAGGAAACCGAAATATCTGTGAAGATGAATATGCGTATGATGTTTCCCTTCGACTCGCCAGAAATCTGATGGAAAATGGGGCCACCGTACACATTGTCATTCAGGATGCAAACGATGGCATCAGAAATGATGACATCCTGATATGCGATAAGGATGAGAAAACTATGGGAGACCAAATCATACCTATCAATCAACTTGCCCGACTTAAGCAAAGAACTGAAGCCATAAATAAACTCTATGGCCAATATGCCAGGGCAGGGGTCAAAGAACAATACCTCGTCTGCATTCATGTAGACTCGCGATCCGAAAGCACTCGACAAGATGTCTTTTTCTACCATTTTGAACATTCAAAATCCGGTAAAAAACTTGCACAAAATATGCAAAGTGTTTTTTCAGAAAAATATGCCCGCTATCGGAGTAACGGTGAATATTTTGGCAGCGTCTCCACCAGAAACCTCTATATGCTGCGGGTGCCCTATCCAACAACCTTGTATGTTGAACTGGCGAATATTAAAAATGAAGCAGATCGCAAACGAATTCTGCCTGCAACCAACAGACAAGCTTTGGCTAATTGGCTGTATGAAGGCTTAGTAAAATAATAAAAGCACGAAATAAATTATCCGCTCCGGTCTAGGTATATAACAAATTACATCCTCTCAAATCACTGTTATCCAATCGACCAAGGACATTAAAACTTCCGTCAGAATATACGATCCCTACATCTTCCGTAGCAATAAAGGCGCAACTGTCCACATTGGCTAAATCAATGATATTGATCGCTCCGCGCTGATTAAATCCTGCTGAGGATAACGGATCACTGATATCCCGAATACTAACGAACATTTGTGGAGCCGGAATGAAATAATCATTTGTGCTGTATGCTTGTGACAATAATTCAGTCATTCCGTATTCACTGGCAATCCTAAGTTGTGCATGCTTATTTCTGAGACGTGCATGGACCTCTTCTCTGGTCAGTTCTTTCCCTCTTCCTTTCATGCCGCCCGTTTCGATAATCAACAGATTTTCCCAAACCGGCACTTCAAACTGTTCGAATAAATCTAACAAGGCAAACGTGACACCAATCAATACTACCTTAATATTTTGATGACACAGATGCTGAAGGCGATCAATTAAGGCTTTATTTATTATTGGGAAAAAACCATTTTCCTGATGTCCGGAAGCCGACATAAACGAATTAACCATATCCACCAATGACGAATCAGGTCGATCTAAATAGGCCGGCAATAATCCCAGCCATACAAACTCCCCGGAAGAGGCAAATTGACGTTGAAACCCATTTGACGCATTCCGGTGATACCAGCTCAAATCACGCACATGGTGCTGACTCTGAATGCTATCGGTCGTTCCACTACTTTGAAAAATGGCTGAGGAATCCCATTTACCCGTCTTAATGATATGGCTTTTAAATGCAGATATGGGTAAATACGGGATATCAAGTAGTGATTTAACATCTGCTATTCCAGTGCCTAATAAGTTACAATAGGTATGGTAGACAAGGTTGTTTTCGTACTGGAATTTCCATACCTCCATCGCAACACCTTCAAAATCCTTTTCGTTAATATCGTATATTCGATGAACTAAAGCATTATAGAGTGGATCAAGTATTTTCATTTGGCTCAAAAATAAGTCTTTTAGCGTTGCTTGCGATCGTGAGCTGGCAATGCCTTGATTCTCCCAATTATCCTATTGAACCGGAAATTGAATTTATTGGACTTTCCAAAGATACCATGCGTCAAGGCGTCTTTCAACAGGATTCTGTCATTGTGAGTTTTAGCTTTCAGGATGGGGACGGAGATCTTGGAAGGACAGATCAGGAACCTCAAAACAATATATTCTTTACCGATTTACGCACCGGCACTGTAGATAATACATTTGCGATTCCCGCACTGCCTCCTGACGGTGCCGGTAATGGCGTGGAAGGCACGATCCGTATATTACTTTTTTCAACCTGCTGCATTTATTATGATGGAAGTGATCCATGCATCCCTAATGTGAATGCGCCACTGGATACGGTACAATACAAGATTCACATTATCGACAGAGCTGGGCATGTCAGCAATGAAATAGTGACTACACCTATCATTCTTCTTTGTAATTAATATCTGATAGGATTACACTTTCAGTTCCTTTTCGAGAGCGGAGATGACCGATTCCGCATTTCCTATGAAAATCTTTTGATTGCAGATGATGACCGGACGCTTAAGAAAAGTATACTCACTTAAGATGAATGATTTGTAATCTTTCTCTTTGAGTATTTTATCTTTCAGGTTCATCGTTTTATACTTCAACGCCCGCCGACTGAACAATGCCTCATAGGAACCGGCAAGATTTTTCATTTCTTCAATTTGCGCATTGGTGATAGGCACTGTTTTAATTTCCTGCTTGTCAAACCCTTTTAAACCATCTAACCGACTGATGATTCGGCGATTGGTATCACAAGAAGATAAATGGTAAATTTTTTTCATCATTAAATCGAAAGGTAAAGTTCTTTTGAGAGGCAAATATCATGAAAAATTCTACACCCGCTATTGCTCTTTCAATTCATACCTTTGCCAGATGAATGCCGCTGAGCTCATTACGAATACCGATGGATCCATCTATCACCTTCATTTACTTCCGGAAGATGTAGCACCCACCGTCATTCTCGTTGGTGATCCTGACAGAGTAGGCCTTGTTTCTAAGTTCTTTAAAACCATAGAAGTAAAAAAACAAAAGCGTGAATTTGTTACGCATACCGGATGGTATCAAGAGAAACGAATAACCGTATTGTCCACCGGGATAGGGACCGACAATATTGATATTGTCCTCAATGAATTAGATGCCTTGGTCAATATCGATTTTGAAAAGAGGCAACCAAAGGTAAATCTGCAATCGCTAAACATCATTCGGATCGGAACTTCCGGTGCAATTCATCCCGATATTTTGACAGATGATATTGTTGTTTCGACCATGGCTGCTGGGACCGATATCCTTGGCATGTATTACCCACATAAAAAAATCAATATTGCTGAATTGCCATCGTGGACTTATATCACCAAAAGATTTCCATTTGATCTGAGTACGTTCCCTGAATCATTCAAAGAAGGGATTACCTTAACCTGTCCCGGATTTTATGGCCCTCAGGGCAGAGTTTTACGTGCTCATCCCACCTTGAAAATTGAGATAGAGGAACTGTATAAAATAAAAAAGAATGGTTTACCATTTTCTAACGTGGAGATGGAATCAGCCGGTATCTATCTGCTGGCAGCGCTACTAGGTCACAAAGCAATTTCATTCAATACCATACTGGCTCAACGGTTATCCGGTACTTTCAGCAATCAATCTGCAGCTTCTGTGGAGAAACTAATCAAGGCAACCCTGCATTGGATTGCTGCGTCATTATAGCCAGATCTTTCAGATATTGATTGTATATCCATACTCTGTCCAATACCCTTGGTGCCTCTCTGAGCACATCCGCTTCCCAGGTAAAAACAGGTCGGCATAACATATACAAATCAGTGGTATCATTTTCCAAAGCCTTCAGAATATCCGAATCCACTCTCCCATATTTAATAGCTGCCCATAATTTTATACTCAATATTCCACTGTCCACCAGAAGTATTGGACGGGGTGCAGGACCAAAATCATATCTCGGAAATATCAGAAAGGACTTACGCTCAGAAGGAACCGAGGAATTATAGAAAATCTGATCTTTTATTTTCCCTAAGCTATCCCTCGAAAAGGCAGGTATCTCTTCTGAAAGACCATCTGAAATTAAGGCTGCTTGTCCCCTTGCCATCATGACAAGATCGCCTTCTTCATAGGGCCTGCCAAGTCCGGACAGATATGTTCTGGCATATTCCGGGACCCACGGACACCCCAGAATTTGAGATAACTGGCTGGCCAGAGTAGTTTTACCACTACTTTCCGGTCCCACAATCGTGATAATATATGGTTTTGGCAATTCAGACATCTTATCACCAAAGATAAAGTAGCTCCGGTTTCTACCTATCCCTACGCCCGAAACTCGTATTTTTGCGGCATGCACGATATTGAACCATTCTTCCGATGGCGAGACAACTATATAGCGGCTGAGGATTCAAAATCCCCGGTATATGGCACGCAGCACGATGAGTTCTATTATACCAACGCGATATACAACTACTACATCCACCCGCAATGGGATGGATTTGGCAGTTCCACCCTTTATCTCAAAATATTATTTGCAGATTATGACAAGCATTACGCGATTATTGAGCTGATTGGGGAGTGGAATGATTGTATTCATAATGATATCATGATCCTGCGGCGTGAGATCACGGATTTGATGCAAAAGGAAGGTCTCTTTCAGTTCATTCTCATTTGTGAAAATGTACTCAATTACCATGCAGGAGATGACAATGATTATTATGAAGAATGGCTTGATGAAATAAGGGATCAGGAAGGCTGGGTGGCCATCATCAACCCATTGGAACACGTTGCCATGGAAATGTCAAATTATGGTGTCACCCAATACGTGCATATCCTGCGTGATGCGCCGTGGAGAGATTACAAACCAGGTGCCCTGCTGAAATGGACAAAAAATCAAATATTCTCACCTAAATTCCTTCCCGTTGGCTGAAGACAAAAAACATAAGTCCGGATTTGTAAATATTCTGGGCAAACCTAATATGGGCAAGTCGACACTGCTGAATGCGCTGGTCGGGGAAAAAATGTCTATCATCACCTCAAAGCCGCAGACGACAAGACACCGTATTATTGGTATAGTCAATAGTGAGGATGTTCAAATTGTATTTTCAGATACTCCGGGGTTTATTGATGAGCCGGCTTATCGCATGCAACAGATGATGAATGCTTTCATCAGTTCCTCCTTTGATGATGCCGACATCATTCTTTTCGTCACGGATCCGTATGAGCCGCTGGATGATCAGGATAATCTATTTCATCGAATTGTAGCACATGCGGCACCGGTTTTTGCCATCATCAATAAGATTGATCTCGTTGGTGAAGAAGAATTGCAAGCAAGAACACAGCAATTGTCTTTACTATTACCGGGTCAAAAAATTTACCCTGTTTCTGCCTTAAAAGGAAATGGTGTGGAGGTACTGATGGCTGATATAATTTCCAGTTTGCCGGAAGGGCCTGCGTTCTATCCAAAAGATCAGCTCACCGATCGTCCGGAAAGATTTTTTGTGAGTGAAATCATCCGGGGACAAATCATGGAACAGTACCATGAGGAGATTCCCTATTCTTGTGAAATAAACATTGATCAATTTAGTGAAGGTGAAAGTCGAACAGGTCCAATCACGCGCATCTCTGCAACGATATACACCTTGGATGAGCGCAAAAAAACCATCCTTTTAGGAAAAGGCGGATCAGCCATTAAAAACCTGGGGATTGAAGCCAGAAAGGAAATTGAATTTTTTCTTGATAAACGCGTATTCCTGGAGCTGACCGTAAAGATTAAAGACAACTGGCGAAATGATGAGTCAGCATTAAAAAATTTCGGATACCAAAATTAATTATGCCCAATATTATAGCGATTGTAGGAAGACCTAATGTAGGTAAGTCCACCTTGTTTAACAGAATGGTAGGTCAGCGCCAGGCGATCACCGATAATCTCAGTGGGGTCACCCGTGATCGTCAGTATGGGTCGGGATACTGGAATGGCAAAACCTTTTCCATCATCGATACCGGTGGCTTTGTAGAGCACTCCGATGATATTTTTGAAGCAGCGATCCGGGAACAAGTGGACATCGCCATTGAAGAAGCAACAGTCATCATCTTCATGACAGATGTCACCACGGGCATCACGGATCTGGATGCAGAAATTGCCGATAAACTTCGAAAGTCAAATAAAAAAGTTGTGCTTGCCGTCAACAAGGTTGATAACCCTGAACGTCACCTGGCCGCCAATGAATTCTGGGGTCTTGGATGCAAAGAAACCTTCTTTTTATCTGCGATCTCAGGGAGTGGCACCGGAGAAGTGTTAGATGCCGTAGCGGATAGCCTTTCGGATGAAGAAGAAGATGCGATAGACATTCCTAAAATAGCCGTCATCGGCAGACCTAATGTTGGGAAGTCATCTTTTATCAATGCCCTGATGGGTGAGCAGCGACATATCGTCACGGAAATCGCCGGTACGACCAGAGATTCAATTCACACCCGCTACAATAAATTTGGAAAAGATTTTCTGATCATTGATACAGCAGGGCTGCGAAAAAAACAGCAGGTAGAGGAAAATCTTGAGTTCTACAGCACCATTCGAACTGTTCATGCCATTGAAGATTCTGATGTATGCATGCTCATGCTCGATGCCACGACCGGACTTGAAAGTCAGGATTTAAGTATTCTCCAACTCGCTTTACGCCGAAGTAAAGGTGTGGTGATTGTCGTCAATAAATGGGATCTTATTGAAAAGGAAACCAATACCGCCAGAGATATTGAAAGCGTCATTCGAAAGAAGATGGCGCCGTTTACGGATGTTCCTATTTTGTTTATTTCCGTTCATGATAAGCAACGAATCTTCAAAGCTATTGAAATAGCACTGGAGGTCGCTGACAACAGAGCAAGAAAAATACCAACACCCCAACTGAATGAACTCATTGAAACAATCGTTCAAAAACAACCCCATCCAAGTTTCCGGGGACATCCGATTAAAATAAAATATAGCACGCAGTTGCCGGTACCCTTCCCTGCCTTTGCGCTATTCTGTAATTACCCAAAAGAAGTAAAGCCGAATTACAGAAACTATATTGAAAATCAGATTCGTGAAGCACATAACTTTACAGGCTCACCGATTCGAATATATTTCCGTCAAAAATAAAATTGTATTTCGTACTAATGATCATGACCACCACAGACATTGAGGGACTTTTAATCATAGCGCCATCCGTATTTACAGATGAACGCGGATATTTTTTGGAGACCTATCATGGTGAAAGATACCAGCTTCCCGGAGCATATACATTTGTCCAGGACAATGAGGCAAAATCATCAAAAGGCGTTTTAAGAGGATTACATTTTCAACAAGGCGAACATGCTCAGGGCAAACTGGTGCGTGTCGTCACCGGAGCAGTGTATGATGTCGCTGTTGATCTGCGGAAAGATTCTCCTACCTATGGTAGAAGTTTTGGCATACTACTTTCAGGAGAAAACAAAAAACAATTTTGGGTGCCTAGAGGATTTGCCCATGGATATCTTGTGCTTGAAGATGATACCGTGTTTAGTTATAAATGTGATAATTTTTATCATCAGGCATCAGAGGGTGGTTTGAAATATGATGACCCGGCACTGCAAATC
This sequence comes from Bacteroidota bacterium, assembly GCA_024642665.1. Taxonomy (GTDB): domain Bacteria; phylum Bacteroidota; class Bacteroidia; order Chitinophagales; family Saprospiraceae; genus Opimibacter. The sequence goes on along the minus strand of JAHEAR010000003.1, from coordinate 183,949 downwards.
TCGTGGCCTTCTTTGGAAGTCCCATTTATTGTTTCTGAAAAAGATCAGCACCTTCCTTCATTAGCAAATCTAAAATTTTGATTCCAATCATCATCAGTGGCGCTTCCGGACAACTCGGGCAAGCATTCCTAAAACTCCTTTCTTTCCAAGATGGTTATAGTGTATATTCCTTTGATCGAGGCCAGCTGGATATTGCTGACGAAACAAAAATCAACAATATACTGACGACACTGCCACAAGTGAAGTATTGGATCAATTGCGCTGCTTATACAAAAGTTGATGAGGCAGAAACACATCCTGAGAAAGCCAATCTTTATAATGTGCTGGCACCGGGATACATCGCTGCAGCTTGCAAAAAAGCAGGTGTTCATTTAATTGATTTTTCTTCAGACTATGTCTATCATAATGCATTGCGCAGACCCCTGAAAGAAAATGATCCCCTCGAACCAAAAGGAATTTATGCGCAATCAAAACGAAATGGAGAAATCGCCATTGCATCATCAGGAGCCAGTCATACAATTCTGAGAACTTCCTGGGTATACGGACCGGGTGGTCATAATTTTGTCAATACCATGCTTCGGCTTGGAAAGGTTAAAGATCATCTCAGCATTGTTGGTGATCAGCTGGGCGCCCCCACGTACACGCATGATATTGTTTGGGCAGTGAAATCACTTATCATGAAAGATACCAACGGAGGTAGCGATCATATTCAGGGTGTTTTTAATTTCGCTAATGCAGGTCAGGTAACCTGGGATGATTTTGCCAGAAAAATATTTGCATTGAAGGATATTGAATGCAGTATTACTACTACCACAACGGAAGCATATGGCGCTCCTGCTCCGCGGCCACCATACAGTCTCCTCAACTGTGATAGAATATCTCTTCTTCTGAATGCCCCAATTCCCTCCTGGGAAAACGCCCTTGAACGATTCCTTGACCTGGATGATCAATAGGTTTATGTTAACTTTTGATACTGAAGCTAAGTACTTCTGCATAGGATGCTCCATAATACAACCGATCATTTCATGTGTTTTGCAAGCTGAATGGCAATTGGACAATTTTACCCCAACTTTGGAAGCGTATTTACCGTTTATACCTATATTTAGCTGAGATTATGGGCTATTTCAGGGTTCTTTTATTGTTTATTTGTCTTTGGCTGTCCAATGACCTTTTGGCAACGCATAACCGTGCCGGTGAAATTACCATTCGCCAAACCGGTGATCTGACGATCGAAGTTACCGTCACTACCTATACCAAGACGAGTAGTACACAGGCTGACAGAGACAGTGTTTTAATTTTTTGGGGAGATGGTAGTGCAGAATTTATATACCGGATCAATGGAAATGGCACCCCATTAACCAACAACCGGAAATTAAATTATTACGTAGCCACGCATACCTATCCGGGAAGAGCCACATATAATATTTCCATGATGGATCCAAATCGGAATGGTGGGATTCTAAATGTAAATCCACCTAACTCCGAAGGGGTTCCTTTTTATATCGAAGCGACCTACACATTTCTCAATCCACAATTTCAAGGGTACAACAATACAGCTGTGTTATTACAACCTCCGATTGATTTTGCTTGTGTGGGCAAACGATATATCCACAACCCAAATGCATTTGATGTAGATGGGGACAGCCTTGCGTTTGAATTCATTGTACCACTGCAGGACAGCGGGCTGAATGTGCCAAATTATATCCATCCATCCCAAATCGAACCCGGACCGGACAATATCCTCACCCTGGATCCGATCACTGGTGATCTGGTATGGAATGCACCGCAAATCGCCGGGGAATATAATATTGCTTTTAGAATCAATGAGTATCGCGGCGGAGTGCTAATCAGTTCTTTTATTCGTGATATGCAGATCCTGGTTTTAGTTTGCGAAAACAATCCACCTGAAATTGAAACGCTGGATGAAGTCTGTGTCGTGGCAGGTCAAACCATAGAAATTGGAATTAATATTTCTGATCCGGATTTAGGGCAATTAGTTAAGGTATCAGCCTCCGGTGGGCCCTTTGAATTGACAGACAATAAAGCCGTTCTCGATGATAGTCCGGGAGGATTTCAGGTGCCGCCATTTCAAGCTTTATTGATTTGGACACCGGCATGTGAGCAAATTCGCGAACAACCATACACTGTTGTGATCAAAGCAGTAGATGATTTTTTAGATACCACGGGATTAGTGGATCTCTTTACCATTCGCCTCAAGGTCGTTGGACCTCCTCCACTTGGGCTGGATATAGAAAATGGAGACGAAACCTTACAACTCTCCTGGGATCTCCCATATGCCTGTGATGCTGTAGCGAATAATTATTTCAAAGGGTTCTCGGTCTGGAAACGAACCGGTAGCAACCAGTTTATACCGGACACTTGTGAGACCGGTCTCGAAGGACGAGGGTATACTAAGATAATTGCCAACTGGAAAGGCACGAAAGATGGACGCTATTTTTTCGAAGATGCGGACATTGAGGATGATGGAAGTTATTGCTACAGATTACTTGCTGAATTTGCTTTAACGACACCATCGGGTCAACCCTATCTTCGCGTGGAGAGCATACCATCAACGGAAGTCTGTCTGAGAGCAAAAGCGGATCGGCCATTATTGATAAAAGCATCTGTTGACGTAACGGATGATATCAATGGACAAATGCTTGTCAAATGGATCGGTCCTGATCCTGCAGCCCTTGATACAACGGTTTTTCCAGGGCCATATCGATACCAGTTGATGCGGGCAGTAGGACTTACAGGGACTAATTTTCAACCCGTAGCCGGCGCCTCCTTTACAGCACCTTTTTTTGGAAGTCTTTCTGACACTATGTTTTTAGATCTACCGCTGGATACCCGTAATCAAGGGTATAATTACAGGATGGATTTCTATACCGCCAATGCTTCAACGCCCTACGGTTCCTCCTCTCCGGCATCTTCCATATTTCTGGCTGCATTACCCTCCGATGAAGCCAGTTTACTTTCATGGACCTATGAAACGCCCTGGGATAATTATACGTTCGAAATATGGCGAAGCGATCAGGGAGGGTCTTTCAATTTAGTCGGGACGACAACACAGGATACTTACAAAGACGAGCTGAACATTTCTAACGGATTAGAATATTGTTATAAGATATTAGGATTTGGGGATTACGGTTTGGACATGGTGCCTACCCCACTGTTGAACTTTTCTCAAGAAGCCTGCACGGTACCTGAGGATAATGTACCACCCTGTGCACCTATCATTTCTGTCACCAATATTTGTGACGAAGCTGATCCTGATGTCCCTGCTGATGCTTTTATTAATTATATCACATGGACCTTACCTTGTGGCGATACCGATGTAGATCATTACCTGATTTATTTTAGTGAAGTGCCCGGAGGTCCTTATGAAGAAGTAGGAGAGGTAGCCGAACCTCTTAAAACATTTGAACACAAACCGGGAGAAACCATCGCCGGATGCTATACAGTCATTGCCATAGATCAAATCGGCAATGCAAGTAATCCTTCCAATGAAGCCTGCGTTAATAATTGTCCTGTATTTAAACTTCCAAATGCTTTTACCCCTAACGGCGATGGACAGAATGATTTATTCATTCCATATAGTTCTCGTTTTATTGAGACGATTCAGTTTAAAGTATTTAATCGATGGGGGCAGTTAATTTATACAACAACGGATCCTCAAATTAATTGGGACGGAAAAAATATGGGCGGCAAAGAGGTATCGGATGGTGTATATTATTACACTTGCGAAGCCTATGAGCGACAAAACCAGGATCCGATCATCCTTTCAGGTTATATAGAATTAATTAGAGGATAGTCTTTCGCCATTTGCATCCTTATCTTTGTGACTTGCAATTAAATCAAGATCATGTTTTCAGGCATCATCAAATCAATGGGCAAGGTTCAATCCATGCTCCCTTCAGGAACCACTACACGCATCACGATTGCTTCGCCTTTGTCAGATACATTCAGTATCGATCAAAGTGTTGCGCATGATGGTGTTTGCCTGACCATCATAGAAGTATTGAATGGCGCGCACGTAGTTGAAGTGGTCGCTGAAACTTTATCAAAGACTACTTTTAACGCGCTTACCATTGGACAAGTACTTAATCTTGAAACTTCTGTTACCCCAACTACCCTACTGGATGGTCATATAGTACAGGGACATGTAGATACTTGCATCGTCTGTACCAACATAGAAGATAAAAATGGAAGTTGGGTTTTTACTTTCGACCTACCGGAACCCTTTGCAGCACTGATCATACCAAGAGGATCTGTATGCCTGAATGGTGTTAGTCTGACGGTGGCTAATTTATTTGAAAACACATTTGAAGTAGCGATCATTCCCTATACATTTGAAAACACCAATTTCAAATACCTGCAGAAAAATCAACCCGTGAATATTGAGTTTGATGTAGTTGGAAAATATCTCCTCCGAATGGCGACGATCCATGGCGATAAATGAAAAAAGGGCTGATGTTGATCAGCCCTTTTTTATAATCACATGAATAAAGTTCAGTTATCTAGTTCTCATCTTCATACCCACTTTCAACAACCTCTTCAGCTTCTTTTGGAAGAACAACAATATTATCATAGTTGAAAGCACCGGTTCCCGCAGGAATACGCTTACCTACAATTACATTCTCTTTCAAGCCCTGAAGATCATCACGCTTCGCAGCAATGGCAGCTGTGCTCAGGACTTTAGTGGTCTCCTGGAACGAAGCTGCAGAGATCCAACTCTTAGTACCCAAAGAAGATCTTGTAATACCCTGAAGCATAGTACTGGACGTCGCCGCCACCGCATCTCGATAAGATAAAATCTTCTGATCATTACGCTTAAGATAAGAATTCTCTTCTCGAATCTGACGCAGAGTTACTACTCCACCTGCATTGAACTTCTGAGAATCACCGGCATCTGTAATGACTTTGCGATCATAGATCAAATCATTCTCTTCAAAGAAGTCATGACGATCTACAGATTCTCCTTGAAGGAAGCTTGTATCTCCCGGATCAACGATTAATACTCTACGCATCATCTGGCGAACAATTACCTCAATGTGCTTATCATTAATTGCGATACCCTGCGAACGATAAACTTCCTGAATTCCGTTCACCAAATAGGATTGAACAGCAAAAGGTCCTTTAATCGCAAGAATATCACCCGGAGAAATAGCACCATCCGATAAAGCCATACCGGCACGCACGAAGTCACCTTCCTGCACCAACAAGTGCTTTGACAAACCAATCAAATATTTTCTGTTTTGATCTGTCTTTTCATCGACGACATAAAGCTCACGATTACCACGCTTGATACTTCCAAACTTCACTACCCCATCAATCTCTGATACAACTGCAGGGTTTGAAGGATTACGAGCTTCAAACAATTCGGTTACCCTTGGAAGACCCCCGGTAATATCCTGAATCTGGCTTGTTTTACGTGGAATCTTACCAATGATTTTTCCGGCTGTGATCTGATCACCATCCGCCACATTGATATAAGATCCTACCGGTAAATTATAGTTTCTCAATTCTTCTCCATCCTTAGAAATAATGCTAAGCGAAGGAATCTTCTTCTTATTCTTTGATTCAATGATGACTTTCTCTTCATATCCGGTCTGATCATCACGCTCTGTGCGGAAAGTAACCCCTTCCTCTACAGAATCATATTTCACAATACCGGAGAACTCGGATATGATCACCGCATTGAAGATATCCCAATGACAAATCATCTCACCACGCTTGATCTTCTGCTTATCCTTCACCATGATCTTGGCGCCATAAGGAATGTGATGCGATACATGCACCCGATTACCTTCCGCATCAGTGATCTTGATCTCGCCTGATCTGGAAATAACAACTTCCTGCTTTCCATCCTCATCTTCATACTTGACCGTGCGCATATCTTCAAACTCAAGCACACCATCAAACTTTGCTATCAATTCTGACTCCTTCTTGGAAAGTGATGCAATACCCCCTACGTGGAACGTACGAAGTGTCAGCTGTGTACCCGGCTCACCAATACTCTGCGCAGAAATAATACCAACAGCATCACCCATTTCCGCGATACGACCAGTGGCAAGGTTCTTACCGTAACACTTGGCACATGTACCTCTTTTCGCTTCACAGGTAAGGACCGAACGAATCGTTACTGTCTCGATACCTGAATTTTCAACTTTCGCAGCAACTGCATCAGTGAAATATTCACCGGAAGCTATGATCAGCTTATCAGTCTGTGGATCATGGATATCATACAGAGAATATCTTCCTTGAATTCTGGAAGACAAACTTTCAATGATCTTCTCATTATCTTTCAATGCAGATGTATCAATACCTCGCAATGTTTCGCAATCCACTTCCATCACCACAACATCCTGCGCAACATCCACCAGACGACGTGTCAGGTAACCTGCATCGGCTGTTTTAAGAGCCGTATCCGCAAGACCTTTACGCGCACCGTGTGTTGAGATAAAGTATTCCTGTACACTCAATCCATCAAGGAAGTTAGAAAGAATTGGGTTTTCAATTACCGCTCTTCCTGTATCACCGGATTTTCTTGGCTTAGCCATCAATCCTCTCAATCCGCAAAGCTGCTTAATCTGATTCTTAGAACCTCTCGCTCCGGAATCCAACATCATAAATACTGAGTTGAAACCCTGATTGTGCACAGACAATTCTTTCATCAGACTCTCTGTGATTTTATTATCTGCATACGTCCACTTATCAATCGTCTGATTATAACGCTCGTTTTCAGTAATCAGACCCATATTGTAGTTAGCGAAAACTTCATCCACATCCTGCTGCGCTGTATTAAGCGTCTCTTCTTTGATGGAAGGCGTGATCAAATCACCAAGCTTAAAGGAAAGTCCTGCTCGGAAAGCCCAACCAAAACCAAGATTCTTGATATCATCAAGGAACGCAGCGGTTGTTGGGAAATCAGTTCGTGTCAGAATATCTGCAATAACTTTTCTAAGGTTTTTCTTAGTCAGCAGGATATTAATAAACGGTACTGACTCCGGAGCAAACTGATTGAAAAGAACCTTACCGGTAGTAGTTTCAATTAATTTGATCACCAGATTTCCTTCTTCATCTTCTACTCTTGCTCTGATTTTAATGGAGGCATGCAGATCCAATTGTCCTTCGTTGTGTGCAATGACTACCTCTTCTGCACTGTAAAATGTCTTACCCTCACCTTTCACTTTTTCTCCATCAGCGGAGAAACGCTCTTTCGTCAGGTAGTACAATCCCAATACCATGTCCTGTGAAGGCAAAGTGACCGGTGATCCATCCTGTGGGTTAAGCATGTTGTGTGATGCAAGCATCAATAGTTGGGCTTCCAGAATCGCAGCCTGTCCCAGCGGAACATGGACCGCCATCTGGTCACCGTCAAAGTCGGCGTTGAACGCAGTACAAACTAATGGATGCAATTGTATCGCTTTACCTTCAACTAACTGAGGCTGAAAAGCCTGGATAGACAAACGGTGTAGCGTTGGGGCTCTATTCAATAAGACAGGATGCCCTTTTAATATGTTTTCCAGAATATCCCAAATCACAGGCTCCTTGCGATCGACTAATTTCTTAGCCGATTTCACAGTCTTTACAATTCCTCTTTCAATCAACTTGCGAATGATAAAAGGCTTGAAAAGTTCTGCTGCCATTCCTTTTGGAATACCACATTCATGCAATTTCAAAGTCGGTCCTACAACAATGACAGAACGACCACTGTAGTCAACACGCTTACCTAAAAGGTTTTGACGGAAACGACCTTGCTTTCCTTTGAGAATGTCACTCAAGGATTTCAATGCACGACCACCTTCAGCTTTTACTGCATTTGATTTTCTTGAGTTGTCAAAAAGAGAATCCACAGCTTCCTGTAGCATCCGCTTCTCATTTCTAAGAATCACCTCCGGTGCTTTGATCTCAAGTAATCGCTTCAATCGATTGTTTCGAATAATCACTCGTCGGTACAAGTCATTCAAATCAGAACTCGCAAAACGACCACCATCCAATGGAACAAGTGGACGCAGCTCTGGTGGAATAACCGGCAGATACTGGATGATCATCCATTCCGGACGATTCTCCGTATGGGTATTTCCTTCGCGAATCGCTTCTACAACGCGCAATCTTTTTAAGGCTTCTGATTTTCTCTGTTGAGATGTTTCAGTCGCAGATTGATGACGCAAATTGTCAGAAAGCTTCTTAAGATCAATATTGGCCAGAAGATCATATACAGCTTCCGCTCCCATCTTGGCAACAAACTTATTTGGATCTTCATCATCCAACATTTGATTGCCTTCCGGAAGTGTGTCCAGAACGTCAAAATATTCTTCTTCCGTCAGCAGATCCATCTGGTTGATACCATCCTGCTCTTTAATACCCTGCTTAATCACAACATACCGCTCGTAGTATATGATGGACTCAAGATTCTTGGATGATAATCCCAGAATGTAACCAATCTTGTTTGGCAGCGATTTAAAAAACCATATGTGCACGACAGGCACCACCAACTTGATGTGACCCATTCGCTCGCGTCGCACTTTCTTTTCGGTTACCTCTACACCGCAGCGATCACATACGATACCTTTATAACGAATACGCTTGTATTTACCACAATAGCATTCGAAGTCTTTGACAGGGCCGAAGATTCGCTCACAAAACAATCCATCACGCTCAGGTTTATATGAACGATAGTTGATCGTTTCAGGTTTTAAGACCTCACCGTATGAACGTTCCAGAATATCATCCGGAGATGTCAAGCTCAGTGAGATACTGCGAAAAAACTGCTTCTGTTTGACGTGCTTCTTTTTAAGAGACATAGTCTATGGCTGTTTTAGAATAGAGTTAAATCAATCAAATTTTACATCCAACGCAAGGCCACGAAGTTCGTGCACCAGTACATTGAAACTCTCTGGAATATGCGGTTCCGGCATATTATCACCTTTCACAATAGCTTCATAAGCTTTTGCTCTTCCGATAATATCATCTGATTTCACCGTCAATAATTCCTGTAGGATATGAGATGCACCATAAGCCTCAAGCGCCCAAACCTCCATCTCTCCAAAACGCTGACCTCCAAATTGGGCTTTACCACCCAACGGCTGCTGTGTAATCAGCGAGTATGGTCCGATAGATCTGGCGTGCATCTTGTCATCCACCATGTGTGACAACTTCAACATGTAGATGATTCCAACTGTTGCTTGCTGATGGAATCGATCACCTGTATTGCCATCGTATAAATACGTTTGACCAAGTTCAGGCAATCCGGCTTCGACAATCTGACCCTGAATCTCATCCAGTGACGCCCCGTCAAAAATTGGTGTAGCATATTTAACACCCAATTTTTCTCCGGCCCATCCAAGTACCGTTTCGAAAATCTGTCCAAGGTTCATCCTTGAAGGCACACCCAGTGGATTCAATACAATGTCAACCGGCGTTCCGTCTTCAAGGAATGGCATATCTTCCTGACGTACGATCTTAGATACAATACCTTTGTTTCCGTGACGTCCGGCGATCTTATCACCCACCTTAAGTTTACGCTTACGCGCCAGATAAACTTTCGCCAATTTCAATACACCCGGTGGTAGTTCATCCCCTATGCTGATATTGAAACTCTCCCGCTTATATCTTCCAATTTCTTCATTCACTTTAATACTAAAGTTGTGAAGCAATCTTGAAATCAGTCCATCGGTGTGGCTGTCTCCGGTCCATCCTGTATAATCTATCTGATTAAAGTCAATCGTCTTCAACACCTTTGGTGTGAACTTATTTCCCTTATTGATCATGACCTCACCGTAAATGGATTTTACACCATTAGAAGTCTGACCTTTGATCAGTACAGATAATTTATCAATCAAGAGTGTCTTCAATTCGTTGAGAGCAACGGCGTGCTTATCATCTAACTGATCGATCAACTTCTTCTCCTGGGCTTTCTGGAATTTATCCTTCTTCGCTCTCGCAAAAAGTTGTTTGTCGATGACAACGCCATCTGTAGATGGTGGCGCTGTGAAAGAAGCATCCTTTACGTCACCGGCTTTGTCACCGAATATCGCACGAAGAAGTTTCTCTTCCGGCGTAGGATCGGTTTCTCCCTTTGGCGTAATCTTACCAATCAGAATATCTCCTTCCTTGATACCGGCACCCACACGGATGATACCATTCTCATCAAGATCCTTGGTTGCTTCTTCACTAACGTTTGGAATATCATTAGTCAATTCCTCTTCACCCAATTTTGTATCACGTACTTCAAGCTCAAAGCTTTCAATATGCACAGAGGTGAAAATATCATCCTTCACAATACGCTCAGAGACCACCACAGCATCCTCAAAGTTGTATCCTTTCCATGGCATGAAAGCAACTTTCAGGTTCTGACCAAGGGCCAATTCACCTTTCTCTGTAGCATATCCATCGCACAATATAGTACCCTCCATTACTCTGTCCCCTTTCTTAACGATAGGTTTCAGGTTGATACAAGTACCTTGATTGGTGCGTTGGAATTTTGTGAGTTCATATGTTTTTAAATCATCTTCAAAGCTGACCAGTTGATCTTCTTCTGATCGGTCATATCTGATGGTGATTCTGGTTGCATCTACGTATTGTACAACACCCGGTCCTTCCGCATTGATCAACATACGACTATCCAATGCCACCTTTGCTTCAAGGCCTGTTCCCACGATTGGAGAAGCCGGCTTGATCAAAGGCACTGCCTGACGTTGCATGTTTGATCCCATCAGCGCACGGTTCGCATCATCATTCTCAAGGAATGGAATCAGTGACGCTGAAACGCCCACAATTTGATTTGGGGCTACGTCCATGTATTCCACTTCTTCTGCTGTCAGCATCGGGAAATCACCATGCTCTCTTGACTTGATTCTATCCGTCATGAATACACCTGACTTATCAATTGGCGTATTGGCCTGAGCTATTTTCAGGTAATCCTCTCCTTCTGCTGTCAGATATTCTGCATGTCCTTTGAGCACGACTTTACCCTTATCCACACGTCTGTAGGGTGTTTCAAGGAATCCCATTTTATTAATCTTCGCATGAACGCAAAGCGTGGAAATCAATCCAATGTTTGGTCCTTCCGGCGTCTCAATGGTACAAAGTCTTCCATAGTGGGAATAGTGAACATCCCTTACCTCAAATCCTGCACGCTCTCTTGACAAACCACCTGGTCCGAGTGCAGAAATTCTACGCTTGTGCGTAATTTCTGATAGCGGATTTGTTTGATCAAGAAACTGTGAAAGTTGACTGGTACCAAAAAAGGAATTGATCACAGAGGATAATGTACGGGCATTGATCAGATCAATTGGCGTAAATACCTCATTGTCCCGAACATTCATACGCTCTCGGATCGTTCTTGCCATTCTGGCCAGACCAACACCAAATTGCGCATAAAGCTGTTCCCCTACTGTTCTTACCCTTCTATTAGAAAGGTGATCAATATCATCAAGTTCTGCCTTCTGATTGGTCAGACTGACGAGATATTTTACTATAGATATAATATCTTCTTTTGTCAGTACCAAAGTCTCCTTGTCAATCGTCAACTCAAGTTTTCTGTTGATCTTATAACGACCTACATCGCCTAAGTTGTAACGCTTGTCTGAGAAAAACAACTTGTCAATAATACCGCGAGCTGTTTCTTCATCCGGTGGATCAGATCCTCTGAGCTGACGATAGATATATTGAACAGCCTCCATTTCAGAACTCGTTGGATCTTTTTGAAGAGTGTTGTATATGATTGAGTAATCCTCACCGATATCTTCGCGCTGAAGAATAATACTTGACTCATTGGCTTCAAGGATCATATCAATGTGATCCTCGTCAATAATAACATCGCGCTCAAGGATAATTTCGTTTCGTTCGATAGTCACTACTTCAGCTGTATCTTCATCTACGAAATCTTCCGTCCACTTACGCAAAATCCTTGCGGCAAGTTTTCTACCGATTGCTTTCTTCAAACCGGCTTTGCTGACTTTCACTTCTTCTGCCAATTCGAACAGGCTCAGGATCTGGTGATCTGAATCATAGCCGATGGCGCGTAATAAAGTAGTTACCGGAAATTTTTTCTTTCTATCAATGTACGCATACATGACATTGTTAATGTCTGTAGCGAATTCCATCCAGGCACCCTTAAACGGAATAACTCTGGCGGAATAAATCTTAGTACCATTCGGGTGATAAGACTGGCTGAAAAACACACCTGGTGATCTGTGCAGCTGAGAAACAATCACTCGCTCTGCACCATTGATCACAAACGTACCCTTTGGGGTCATGTAAGGAATGTTGCCCAGGAATACATCCTGCACAATGGTTTCGAAATCAATATGCTCCTCATCATTACAGGAGAGTCTGAGTTTGGCCTTCAGCGGAACGCTATAGGTCAAACCACGGTGCATACATTCCTCTATTTTGTATCGCGGTGGATCAATAAAGTAATCCAAAAACTCCAGAACAAAAATGCTTCGTGCATCTGAGATCGGAAAATTCTCCTGAAATACTTTATATAGCCCCTCGCTGTTCCTGTTTTCTGGTGTTGTTTCCAATTGGAAGAACTCTTGAAAAGACTTCAACTGGATCTCAAGAAAGTCAGGATATTCGGAATTGAGATCAATTTTTGCAAAATTGACTCTTTGTTTTGTGTGTGCTTTTACAGCTGTGGTACCGGCCATGGATGGTTAGGATTTAGGTTGAAGACTCTGGTGAGCCAAATTCACGCTGACATAAATAGCCGAGCCGGAAGGAGCAGAACACCTTCCGGCTAAGCCGTGTATGAATACAATGGAATATCTCAAAGAAGCACCTTTATTTATGGTGATATCAGTTTAAGATGATGTAATTAAAATCCTCTGACGAGCTTACTTCAGCTCAACTTCTGCACCAGCAGCTTCAAGCGCTGATTTTACAGATTCAGCTTCGTCTTTAGGAGCTCCTTGCTTCAATGTAGCAGGCGCACCATCTACGAGATCTTTAGCCTCTTTCAGGCCAAGTCCAAGTAAAGTCTTCACCTCTTTCACTACCTGTAGCTTATTGCCACCTGCGCTCTTCAGGATAATATCAAAATCTGTTTTTTCAGCTGCAGCGGCTGTATCGCCACCAGCTGCTGGTCCTGCTGCTACAGCTACGGCTGCTGCGGCTGGCTCAATACCATAATCAGCTTTCAGAACTTCTGCTAATTCAGAAACTTCTTTCACTGTAAGGTTTACTAACTGTTCGGCTAATGCTTTAACGTCTGCCATGTTTTTGTTTTTTTAAAAAGTAATTGTCAAAATTGGAATAATATATATGAAAACTTGGAAGCCTTAGGATGCACGCTGCTCCAGCGTCTTAACCAGTCCGGCGATTGTATTACCACCTGATTTAAGGGCAGAAATAACATTCTTGGCTGGAGACTGAAGAAGCATAAGCACGTCACCGATAAGTTCATTCTTGGATTTAAGTGCTACCAGAACTTCGATGGCACTGTCCCCGGTGAAAATATCAGCGTCAATATATGCTACCTTCAATACCGGCTTTACACCATCCTTTCGAAACTCCTTGATGAGTCTGGCTGGCAAATTAGCGGTATCGCTGAGCATAATCGCTGTTGGTCCGACAAGGGAATCATAGACTTTAGCGAATCCTCGCTCTTCGCCTAATCCTTCCATTGCTTTACGGGCCAATGTGTTTTTTACAACGGACATCTCTACACCTTGCTGAAAGCACATGCGTCTAAGTCTGTTGACCTGTGCTACCGTCATGGAAGATGCATCCGTAAAATATATAAAGGAATTGTTGTCGAATTTCTCGCGCAATTCCTGGATAACCTGATTTTTTTCTTGCTTGTTCATCGTATGTATGATTTTGATGATCTACTCGTTAAGGATAAAAGAGATTAGACGACTTTCGTGTCGATATTGATTCCGGGACTCATCGTAGAGGCCACGGAAACCGACTTCATGTAAGTCCCTTTTGCACTACTGGGTTTCATCTTTTGAATCGTTGTCAAAAGTTCCAGTGCATTCTCCCGAAGTTTATCAGCTGTAAAAGATACACGCCCTACAGAGGAGTGAATAATACCAAACTTGTCTACACGGAAAGCAATTTTACCTCCTTTTACATCACTCACAGCACCTTTGATATCCATCGTTACTGTTCCTGACTTCGGATTAGGCATCAATCCTCTAGGTCCAAGTATTCTACCTACTTTTCCAACCTGAGCCATCGTAGAAGGCATCGCAATGATCACATCAATGCCGGTCCATCCTTCTCCAATCTTTTTGATGTATTCGTCCAAACCAGCATAGTCAGCACCTGCCTCCAAAGCCTCATCGACTTTATCAGGTGTACAGATCACCAATACTGTTTTGTTTTTTCCGGTACCGTGAGGAAGTGTTACCGTTCCACGGATTGCCTGATCAGCTTTTCTTGGGTCCACGCCCAACCGGATATGCAGGTCAATAGAAGAATCAAACTTCGTTACATTAACCTCTTTAACCAACTTCATGGCCTCTTCAAGGTCATAAAGTTTTTCGCTATCTACTTTTTGATAAGCGATAGCCATTTTTTTGGTCAGCTTAGCCATTCAATACTATTTAAAGGTTATGGCGTAACTTGCTGTAGCAGCAAGATTACTCCCTTTTGAATTAATTTATTTATTTCGATCAGATACTCAACTTTCTGAGTACCTCCTTGTACTTTTCGTACGGTCTTAGTCTTTCACTTTAACGCCTGCCGGAGGAGTTCCTTTCACATTTAAGCCCATGCTTCTTGCAGTACCTGCGACCATAGAAGACGCTGCTTCTACAGAAAAAGCATTGAGATCCGACATCTTATCTTTAGCAATGACAGCGATTTGATCCCAGGTTACAGAACCCACTTTCTGACGGTTAGGCTCAGGAGAACCGGATTTTACCTTTGATGCTTCCAGAAGCTGAACTGCTGCCGGAACGGTTTTAAGTTCAAAATCAAATGATTTGTCCTTGAATACGGTGATCAGTACCGGAATCAATTTACCGGGGGTATCCTGTGTACGTGCGTTGAAACGCTTGCAAAATTCCATGATGTTAACCCCCTTGGAACCCAGGGCAGGACCTACAGGAGGTGCCGGATTAGCAGCTCCGCCTTTAACCTGCAATTTGATGAATGTTTCTACTTCCTTTGCCATAATTGACTACAGATATTATTATCTAATTAACTGATTTTTAAGAGGTCTTTTCAACCTGCATAAAGTTAAGCTCTACTTCAGTTCCCCTGCCGAAGATCTTAACGATTACTTTTAATTTTTTCTTTTCTTCATTGATCTCCTTCACATCGCCCACAAAATCGTTGAATGGTCCATCAATGATTTTGACCAATTCTCCTTCAATAAATGGTTCAACCATAGACTCTACCAGTCCTTGGGAATCATCCACTTTTCCTAACATTCTGTTCGCCTCACTTTCCTGCATCGGAATAGGTGTCTGGCGCCCCAGAAAATGAATTACATTAGGCATATTGGCAATCCCCTGAACGATTTCAGAGGTAAAACGAATCGGATCAGCTTCCAACAGGATATATCCCGGAAGAATATTACGATCAATAATGACTTTCTTACCACTTCGAATCTTATACACCTTCTCGGAAGGGACCAGAACCTGCGTGACAATATCGTCCCAACCAGATCTTTTGATTTCCAGTTCGATGCGCTCTTTAATTTTGCGCTCCTTACCGGAGATCACACGTAATGAATACCACTTATTGCCTTCAGACATTTTCTGCTGAATTATAAATTATAGAGTATTCCTGTCAACTGCTTGCTCGCTGCATCCATCAGGAGTACCATCAAGGCAATAATCAGGGAACCCACCAAAACTACTCTTGTGCTGGCTAAAAGATTAGACCACGTAGGCCATGTTACCTTATTGACAAGCTCATTGTAGCTCTCGATGACATATAATTTTATCTGTTCCATCGTTATTTATTGCTTCTAATAAATCCGCTCAACTAATTGCTGCGGTCTTCTTTTCCATAGCAGGGAAGACAGGAATCGAACCCGCAGCCTACGGTTTTGGAGACCGCCGCTCTACCAATTGAGCTACTTCCCTATACTTGCTTTCAAAAGCGACACTATCTTTTTAAACAGTGAGACAAAGCCGAATTCTAATGCAAATAAATTTCGGCAGGTAAACTTCCCTTTGGCGGTTTACCTGCCGAGAATCAATCAGTATTCGATTATCAATTGTACTACGCTAACACTTCAGTCACCTGGCCGGCACCTACTGTTCGTCCACCCTCACGGATAGCAAAACGAAGTCCTTTTTCCATGGCGATGGTACTAATCAGGGTTACTTCCAGGGTAACGTTGTCACCCGGCATCACCATTTCAACACCATCAGGTAGTTTACAATCTCCTGTTACGTCTGTGGTACGGAAGTAAAACTGTGGACGGTAACCGTTGAAGAATGGTGTATGACGACCACCCTCATCTTTACCAAGCACGTATACCTCGCACTTAAATTTCTTGTGTGGAGTTACGGAATCCGGCTTGCAGATTACCATACCTCTGTGGATATCATCCTTTTCAATACCTCTCAGCAGCAGACCGGCGTTATCACCAGCTTCTCCTCTGTCAAGGATTTTACGGAACATTTCAACTCCTGTAACTGTAGAAGTCAATGGTTTTTCTCCTTCTTTCATCATACCGATGATCTGAACCGGATCTCCTGTATTGATGACACCACGCTCGATACGACCTGTGGCCACTGTTCCTCTACCGGTGATAGAGAACACGTCCTCTACAGGCATCAGGAATGGTTTGTCCACTTCACGAACCGGGTTAGGAATTTCAACATCCACGGCATCCATCAATTCCTTGATAGCGGCAACACCTCCTGCTTCACCATCCAGTGCTTTCAGGGCTGATCCTTTAATGATAGCAGCTTTGTCTCCGTCGAAACCATATTGCTCAAGAAGCTCACGAACTTCCATTTCAACAAGTTCGAGCATTTCTGCATCATCTACAAGGTCTACTTTGTTCATGAATACAACAATCTTAGGCACCCCTACCTGACGGGCAAGAAGGATGTGCTCACGGGTTTGTGGCATCGGTCCGTCAGTGGCAGCAACTACCAGAATTGCTCCATCCATCTGAGCAGCACCTGTAACCATGTTTTTCACATAGTCGGCGTGTCCGGGACAATCCACGTGTGCATAGTGACGAGCAGCTGTTTCATACTCAACGTGTGCGGTATTAATTGTAATACCTCTTTCTTTTTCTTCAGGAGCCGCGTCAATTGAATCATACGATGCTTTTTTCGCAAAACCCATATCTGCAAGCACAGAAGTGATCGCTGCTGTAAGGGTTGTCTTCCCGTGATCTACGTGTCCAATGGTACCAATGTTTACGTGTGGCTTGGTCCGCTGAAAGGTTTCTTTTGCCATTATTGATGTTGTTTTAAAAATATTAATGAACGAAATACTGATTTCTAATTATTGCAATTGATAAATGCACCGATAAGCATTGAGCCAATGAAGGGACTTGAACCCTTGACCCCTTCCTTACCATGGAAGTGCTCTACCACTGAGCTACATCGGCTGATATCACAACCTTTGTTGTGATTTTAAGAGAGCGGGCGATGAGACTCGAACTCACGACCCTCAGCTTGGAAGGCTGATGCTCTACCAACTGAGCTACACCCGCACATCATATGTCAATTTACAGCCCCAGCTCTTTCAATCCGGAGGCAATGCCAATCGTCAATGTCAAATGCCTGCAAATGCAAACATGATCAATCGTGGGGGTGATAGGACTCGAACCTATTCAGTCAGAGACACCAGATTTACAGTCTGGCCCGGCTCTCCAACTCCGGCGCACCCCCTCACTTTATTTGTGCCCGATAGCTTGAAAGATGATTGAGCCAGTAGAGGGACTCGAACCCCCGACCAGCTGATTACAAATCAGCTGCTCTACCAACTGAGCTACACTGGCTTATGAAAAAGTCATATAGCTCCTTCGGGAAAGACCCAAAAAGCTTTACTGAACTTATCGCTTCGAAGGTTAATTAAACCTAAAACCAATCAAGTTGTCTCGAAAACACATTCACTTTTCAAACTGGATATCTTATTCAAATGGGAGCAGCCCAAAACCTGTCAGGTTACGGTGCTGTTTATCAATGAATTATATATACTTTTCCAGGGCTTTCCCCGAAAGCGAATGCAAAGATAGAATTATTCTAAGATTTTAATATGATTGATTGCCACTATTTTTTTAAGAAGACGCCGACTTTTTGGCCTGAGATTTATCCTGAACCTTCTCTTTATGTTTATTCAACTGTCTTTTCATGTTCTCAACCGCCGCATCTGCTGCAGCTTCAAAGGTTTTGCTCATTTCGGTGGCGACGAGGGTATCCCCGGGCACTAAAAGCTTTAATTCGACAATTTTATCTCTTACTTGTCCGGAATTCTCCAGCTTCAGAAATACCTGACCATCAATGATACGGTCAAAATATTGGTTCAGTTTTAAAGCCTTTCGCTCAATATACGCTAATAATTTTTGGTCCGCATCAAAATGAACCGCTGTGAAGTTAAGTTTCATATTATATTATTATTATATATGTAAAAAGTTAATAATTCTTCTTAGAATCTTCATCTATTCATTTAAGGTGGTGCGAAGATGGATGCGCTTGCTTATACACATCCTTTAAGCGGGAAATAGAGTTGTGGGTATAAATTTGGGTAGCCGCCAGACTTGAATGCCCAAGCAGTTCCTTCACCGCATTTAATTCAGCGCCATGATCCATCAGGTGGGTGGCCATACTGTGCCTTAAGGTGTGAGGACTTCGCTTATCAGAAGTGGTTACCATACTCATCATTTCTACCACTCTATTATAAACAAACTTTGGGTAACATGGTTTTCCATTATCAGTCAAAATCACATGCACATTCATCGTCAAATCTTCTTGTAATTTATAACATTCCTTCAACAAAGTCAAGAGTTTGACAACCTTCTTACTCAAAGGTACCTGACGATATTTAGATCCTTTTCCCAGCACACGAATCGCTCCACGGGAAACATCCACATCCGACCATTTCAAGGCTATTAATTCACTGCGCCTCAACCCGGATCCATATAACAACCCTAAAATTGCCTGATCCCTTAGAGACCCATAATCCTCAGACTTCTCAGTACTAAACGAATTCCACAATTGATGAATTGCTTCTTCAGGAAGGGATTTTGGAAGTCTGTCCGGAATTTTTGGTAAATGCACTTTCTGGAGCGGATTATGACTGATCAGTTCATTACGTCTCATCCATTTAAACAGATGTGAAAGAGATGAAAGTTTACGCCTGACAGAAGTTGATCCAAGTTTCTTGCCCAGTAAAGCCACCACCCAACTACGAACATGCTGATGCGAAACAGCTGTAAGCGCTACCCCATCATACTGGTCATCACAAAAAGTTTCAAACTGTCGGAGATCACTTAGGTAATTGCTTACCGTATGGGCAGAATACCGCCTTTCAAATTGAAGGTAGTCTTCAAATCGTTGACGAATAGTATCCTGATTCATGCTAGAATTAAGTAAGTGCTTAAGATATTTCTATCCAGAAATGTACCAACTTTTGAGCCTCTTGTCAAGTAAAATCTTTTTCCACCAGGCCGGCGTACTGCTGTCATTACTTCCTAAGCAAAAAAAAGCCATCCGCCTGAGGCGGATGGCTTCTCTATATTCAAGACAATTAAGTCTTAGTGCTCGTCTTCAAGAAATCCTGTACGACGATAGCCAGCTACCTGATAGATGGTACCCGGATCATCTTCGAACTCCACTTCAAAGTAAATACTGTCTGTTACATTACCTCCGGTTGAAATAGCTGCTCCAGGCAGTATTTTACCATTGGTGATATCCACCTGGATTTCATACCCTTCCACAAGGCTAGTGGATGAACCGGCAAAAGTTCGTGCATCAAGATTCAGCGGACATTTCACTTTGTAACTCCACGTATGATCATTATCCGTCACCAGAAACTCGGTCGGAATATTTGCTGCGGTATTAGAAGTTGTGATTTGCTGGTAACCAAGGCCGTAGACATCATTACCATCAATAGTAAACGTTGTCCACCACTCACCTGCAACAGCTTGTGTGGCTGTTCCACCAACATCCGGATCCTTGCCTAAGTCACAAGACACAAGGCCGAGCATCAAGAACGCAGATAATATTAAAAATCTATTTTTCATATTGCTATTTTTTTTATTGATTAAAGAGGCACCTGAACCATAGTACCTTCAAAAATATAATCCCCATTCCTCCAATCACTGGTCATGACAATGGTTTTAGTTGCCGGATCAACTGTCACTCCGGTAAGCACGATTGGCCCACCAAACGTTGAAACCTCAACAGCAGGACCAAACGTAAATGAATTTGAAGGGATATCAACTGCTGTAAAAGTTGCGCCTCGTGAAGAATAATTTGGCCCAATAGCTCTTCCATATTCATACCATCCAAAATCTGCATTCGAGATTTCATAGGTATCAGTACCTACCTTCCGAATCAAGATATATTCCAGGTTTTGATACTGCGCAGAAGTTACATTATTTCTACTTACACTGCAAGTGTAAAGACCTTCAATACTGGTGACTAAGTCTCCTGTACATGCAATCCAAAATTCTCTTTGAACAGAACCAGGAAAGCCATCAGCATTTAAAGCAGAAGATGTTTCAATATAATAATCTGCTTTTGTGATATCCACAGCAGGAACAGGACCATTAAGACCCGTGACTACAGTTGTAACAGGCAGATCTACACCCTGTTCACTAGCCGTAACAGGTGTTATCTGAAAATCCGAGTTGCATGGTGCCAGATTATAATCTGATCCTTCATAAGAGAATGTCGGAAAATAAGTGATTCTGGAAACATCCGAGACAGATGGCTCTTTATCACAGCTTGCCATCGTCACCAGTAAACTGAGGAAAAATGCTGTTTTAATATAATTCATATAATTTTTCATAATCTATTTTTTTTAGATGATTATTTAGCCCACCAAACCGGAACTGTAATACCCACTTCAGCAGGAATACTACTATTCGTGTTCCTTTCACTTTGTGGCCAGATTAAACGTTGAGGAAAAAGTCCGTTGTCCGTTACTCCCGCTTGAGAGTAAGTCAGTGTACCCGGAATAACATTAGGATCAAAAACAGGTAATGCTGAAATTTTAGGAATTCCTGTACGATTCTGATCCCAAAATGACTCATAACCTCTGTATACCATGGATGCCCATTTTTGCATCATGATAGCTTCCAGATTTTGATCCAGACTACCATTTGGATAAGCATAAACTCCTCCACCTACTAATCCGGAGCAATCAACACCTACTCTTTCACAAGCGGCATTAACGGCAAGATCATAATAAGCACCTGCTTCACCACCACCACCATAACGTGCATTGGCTTCAGCAAGCATAAAGTAAACTTCATCCTTTGAAAAGAAATAAACCGGCTGTGTCGCTGAAAGTCGGGCAACGTCCACCTGATTTAAGCCAATGTCATTTGTAGTGGCCTCAAACCAACCTTGCCATAGTCCAAAATGTCCCTGATCACCAGGAGCAAAATAAGCATCAAGTCTTGGGTCACCATTCTCATCCAACCATGAGATGAAGGTGCGACTACCACGAATGTTTGTAGCAACGTTCAACTGACGAACATTTGATTCGTATAATGGATTACTCTTATCAGGCAGGTCGGAGAAAATGTCCAACTTAGCATCCTGCTCCAGGAAACCACCTTCACCCAATAAATTGCCAATTGCAACTCCTGCTGCAGCATCATTAACTTTGGTCTGACGCAACCATAACTTCAACTTCATGGTCTGGGCAAACTGCTTCCATGCATCCACTTGTGCATCTCTTGTCAAATGTCCAAATACAAAGTCAGAAGAAACCTGAGCGACTCCGTCTCCGGAAAAGTCTTGCGCTAATGCCGCATCAAGGCGAACCAAAAGATCATTGTAAATATCTTGTCCGGCGTCATATGCAGGAGATGTAACTCCATTTTCTCCCTGAACAGCCTGACTGTATGGAACTGCATCATACCAGTCAGCCATGATCTGATAAGCATACGCTTGCAGACAAACTGCCTGAAGATTCAAATTCCAGTTTTGTGTAGTCACCGCCTCATCTTCAATCTTTGCCAAATCGACCAAAGCACCGGCATACATTTCTTGCCAGGCAGTTTGATAATCCAGTAAAGTTAAAGCATAACGATCTTCATCTCTGTACTGACTGGCCACATGGCTCTGTGTCCAGTGTTGGGACCAAATTCCACCCACCACAGCATAATCTGCATTAAGGGGCACTGCAATATTCAACTGTGCTGCAGGGAGTACCAATTCAGCAGGAACATTACTTGGATTATTTGGATCCTCATTAATATCCAGGAAATCGTTACAACTCGCCAAACTCATTAAGAGCAGCAGGCTGAATAACGATATAAATATATTTTTCATAATTCTCATTTTAATTTAATTAGAAGCTAAGATTCAACTGAACACCATAAGATGCTGAAGTCGGTAATGTAGCAAATTCTCCAAGTTGACCACTGATGTTTGTACCATAGGTAGAACCTTCCGGATCGACGAAATGATTGTTCTCAGGTGTCCATAAAGCAAGGTTGCGACCAAACAAAGAAATGCTCGCATTGCTGACATTTGCTCTATTACTGACAGAAGCAGGAATATGATAGGTCAAAGACACATTTCTTAACTTGAAGAAACTACGATCGATCACATGATTTTCTTCTGCTGCCAGAATAGAACCCCAGTAAGTAAATACATCGGACCTGGACACTGCAGTTGTGTTTTCGCTATATGTTCCGTCACCATTATCCACAACAGAACCGGGCACCACAAATGGCTCACGATCATTGTAAGCTGAATTCCATGCATTACCCACAAAGTAATTCAAACGAGCGGTGTATGAGTACATCACTCCACCTTTGCGATAGTCACCATTAGCACTCAATGAAAATGCCCCAACATTTAAAGTGGAACCAAATCCCATGATGAAGTCGTGATTGACTGATCCGAGATAGTGCTGCTCAGGGTCTGCAACAGGAAGTCCTTGTCCATCTACTACTGGATTTCCGTCAGCATTGACCAACGGACCTGCTGAATATATTCCACCTAGTGGCTTGCCAACTTCAGCTACGAGATCCACACTATAAGAGTTATTTAAAATTAAACGAGTAGCTTCTGTTTCTCCCAAAGAGTTCACATTGTTATTGTTCTTGGTATAGTTTACAAAGACATCCCATGACCAGTTACGTCCTTTCAGAACGGTAGCATTTACGCCAAGTTCAATACCTGTGTTTTCAACTTCTCCAAGGTTTGTCACTTGACGGGTAAAACCAGCAGAAGGAGCCAATGATACGTCTATGATTTGATCAGAAGTTACTCTGTTATACCAGGAGAAATCTATACCTAAACGATTTTGGAAAAAACGAATATCCGCTCCAAATTCAAGTTCTGTTGTCAACTCAGCTTTCAAACCAGGATTTCCTAAGCGGTTACCTGTTTCAAATCCATTCTGACCAGCAATTGGGAAACGAATAGTTGCAAAACCACCCTGACCAACACCGGCAACATAAATTGGGTTAATCAAATAAGGTGCTGCGTCATTACCTGCCAAAGCATATCCTCCTCTAATCTTGAGATAGGATAAGAAATTAGACGCAGGAATAAGATTTTCAGTTAACACTGCGGAAACAGATACAGATGGATAAAAGAAACTGTTATTGTCAATAGGCAGTGTGGAAGACCAGTCATTTCTGGCTGTCACGGTCAGGTAGATCCAATCATTGATACCTAAACTCGCTACCCCATAGACACCCATCGTGCGATCTCTTCTGAAGGCATTATTAGATGTAGGAGGATTAGAAGAGTTTGATAAGTTATAAAATTCAGGAATCGTTAAATCCGTAACATACGTAGTCAGGTATTTAAATGTACGCTGGTTGATGTTAACACCTGCAATAAGATCCAGCGAAAGTGTTGTGCTGAGGTAGTTGAAATAACGACCAAATACGTTTACATCAAGTTGCTCATTATTGGTAGACGTTTGCTCAATCTTACCTACTACATCATTTGCAGATGAGTTTGGTGAACCGGGTGTAATAATGATTGGATTTCCATAGTCAAGAAGTGAAGTTGAACCAAAGTCAGTACCAAGTCTTGCTGTAACAGAAAACTCATCAGTGAAATTCATTGTAGCCCATACGGTTGGCAAAAATCTGTTCTCTGTAAAGTTGTTACCTGCGCGATCCAAAACTAAATAAGGGTTGGACGCATAAGGCGTATAGAAGTTATCCTGATTGTAAAACTTATTATTAAAGTCTGCATAATCAACGATTACATGATCTCTTGGGATCTGCATAATTTCCTGAGGCAAAGTTGCACCACCTCCTGCATCATCACCTTGACCTGTGGCCACTGCAGAAGCTTTTTTGTTGATATAATCGATGGAAGCGCCGAGTGTCAGACGATTAGCTGTAAATTCTGTTCTGGCGGAAAGATTGTTACGATTGTATGTATCCTTATCACCGGGAACAACACCATTTTCTTTTGAATTTCCGTATGAAACTCTGAACGTGAGATTGTCTGATCCACCGGACAATGTCACACTGTTTGTATAAGAGTATCCATTCTCATAGAAGTCACGTAAGTTATCTTCTACTAATGAATAAGGCTTTAGTAAACGTGAATTGTCAACTGTGTTTCCCCAAAGGCGTTCCTGGTTATCAAATTTAGGTCCCCAGGATCCATTTTCATTTGAAGCCCAAAGTCCGCTCCATCCCTGACCATAAGAATTTTGCATATGCTGGACGCGATTTACAGTTGAACCTGCAAATGAACCACTGTAGTCCACTCTTAGTTTCTGATTCTTTTTACCTGATTTAGTCGTGATCAGCACAACCCCTGAACCTCCTCGCTTACCATACAGGGCAGTCGCTGAAGCACCTTTCAGTACAGTAATTGTTTCAATATCATTCGGATTAATATCATTTCCCTGATTTCCAAAGTCCATTGATCGATTAAAGTCATCATTTGCATTTAGGAGCGTAGTGGTAGAATTATTAGTTCTGTTATTGATCGGCACCCCATCCACAACGATTAATGCAGAGTTGTTACCGGTTACAGAACCGTAACCACGAATGGTGATATCTGAACTACCACCGGGTTGTCCGCTGGAACTTACCGAAAGACCAGGCACACGTCCTGCCAAAGCATCAAATGTTCTGTTGTTGCTCGTTTCGGTGATTACATCACCGCCAACTTCCGTGTATCCATAACCGAGTGATTTGGCATCTCGCTTGATACCCAAACTGGTTACAACTGCTGCTTCGAGGGTAACCCCTTCGGCTAAAACAGCATTATAAATATTTGAAGAACCAATTTCAATTTCATTGGTTTCATAACCAGTATAACTGATTACAACCATGTTCTGGCCTTCCGGAACGCTCAGCCTGTAGCGCCCGTCAAAATCTGTTACAGTACCAACACTGGTACCTTTGACCAATACGCTAGCCCCAATCAAGGGTAGGCCGTCAGGCCCTGTCACCGTACCGGAGATGTCCTTTTGCGCATACGATGTCACGACTGCACAAAAAACCATCAAGAGGAGTAATGAAAATCTTTTCATACTAATTCTGGTTTTGTTAAGAAAAAAGTAATAGAATCTAAGGTCTTAAATATTTCTTAAATGAGCTAACCCAAAACAAAAAGAATGTCAAACGGGTAAATTCTAAGGAAATATTCTGGAACAGTTGAAAAACGCCTGTATTTATATAATTGCTGCCCCTTCATCCAAAACAAAACAAGACAGACGCCCGGTTTAAAGATTAAACAATTGTAAATCAATTGTTAAGGAATTAATAAATATTTTGATGCCTTCCTAAAAACAATTTTCCGGTGGATGCGCTCAAAAAGGACGAATTTGGTGTTTATACATCCCGATTACATTTTCTAAACCATAATATAATGCGTCACAGATCAATGCATGGCCAATAGATACTTCTAACAGATTGGGAACCATTTGATGATAATATCTGAGATTGTTGAGATTAAGGTCATGTCCGGCGTTTACCCCAATTTGGTGTCTTTCTGCCAATTCGGCCGCAATCACATGATTCTCAATAGCTTTTGAAGGATTCGTGCGATATAGAGCAGCAAACGGACCTGTGTAGAATTCAATTCTGTCTGCCCCTACCTTTGCTGCCCCCTCTACCATACTCGGAGAAGCATCAATAAATAAAGAGACCCGGATCCCATTAGTTGACAATTCCGCAACAATATCGGTTAGTAAATCACCATACTTTACTGTATCCCAGCCTCCATCAGAGGTCAGGGCATTCGGCAGATCGGGCACTAACGTACATTGATGCGGTTGATGCTCAAGGACTTGAGCCATAAACTCTTTGGTCGGGTTGCCTTCAATATTCAATTCTGTCTTTACCACCTCTTTGAGTGCAGGGATATCTGAATAACGGATATGCCGCTGGTCGGGTCTGGGATGAATTGTTATCCCATCGGCTCCAAAAGTTTCGCAATCCTTTGCCACCTGCACAAGATCTGGTGCGTTTCCTCCACGGCTATTGCGAATCAGGGCAATCTTATTGATATTGACACTGAGACGCACATTCTTGTTGTTCATTGCTGTATAATTTATTGAGATGGAATCTAACGTTAAAGGAATCCCTATTTTGCGCTAAAGTAGGACATGACAAGATACGATCACATAATGCGACTGTTTTTATTGCTGGGATTAGTCCTCGCCGGACTACTGCTCACATCCGTCGTATCCGCCATATTGATGCTTTTCAATGGATTCAGCCTCGCAGAAATTATGGATATGGCGCAAACTGGAAGCATGGATTTGACCCCAGGCCTTACCAGAGCCCTACTAGGTTTTCAACACCTGCTGTTTTTCATTTCACCTGCTTTGGTTTTTGGTTTGGTTATTTATCGTTCGAAAATATTTTCAGGGTTGGCCCTAAATATAAATCCTGGCTTAGTCCTTTCTGCAATGGGCATTTTGTTTTTAATCGCTGCTTATCCTTTGGTTAATCTGAGTTTTTTAGCCAATGAAGCAATTCCCCTTCCCGAATGGGCAAAGATTTTTGAAAATCAGGCAGAGGATACATTAAAAGCAATTCTGGCCATGGAGACTCCAGGGATATTTTTGATCAACCTTTTCATCATTGGGATATTACCGGGGATTGGGGAGGAATTAATTTTTAGAGGAATACTTCAAAAACAAATTGGGGAGATGTTCAAAAATCCTGTGCTGGCGATCTGGATAGCGGCATTTATTTTTAGTGCCATCCATTTACAATTTGAAGGGTTTCTGCCTCGCCTTGTTTTGGGCGCAGTACTTGGTTACCTTTATTACTGGACAGGTAATTTATGGGTGCCGATCATTGCGCATGCCTTTAACAATGCCATTCAGGTATGTATGATTTATATCACAGACATGGATATTTCTACGATTGATCAGCAAAGCAGTGATCAACTAAAATGGTGGATGATTCCGTTGAGTCTCGTCGTCATGTTTTTTATCTATACCATCATTAAAAAGAATCGACCGCCCATTGAACAAGCCTGAGTTTTTAACACGTACCGGAACAGGATTGTTGATCGCGATAGTGACCTTGGGGGCTATCATTCTATCGCCGTGGACCTATCTTTTCTGGCTTTGTGTCATTGTCTTTCTGGGAGCACACGAATACTTTCGATTAGAGCGATTTAAAATAGATCAAACCTTCTTGTGGGCTTTTCCCATTTGCTTAGTCATGCTTATTGGATTAGTGGGTTATTTTATACTGTCTGGAAAAAACTTATTACTTCCTCTATTGGTCATCCCGTTACTTTCAGGTACTATTTTTCTGGTGGATTTTTTAGTTTATAAAAATGCCGAAAAACTATTAAAGACTCAGCTTTCTGCATTGGCGGTCACTGCTTATCTGGGCTTACCTGCACTCTGTGGGTGTGTGTTTTTGATGGCTGAATACGACTACAAATATCTGCTTGTGCCTGTCATTCTGATATGGATGAATGATGTAGGAGCCTATATCGTTGGGTCCCAGTGGGGTCAAAATAAAATTGCGCCAACGATCTCTCCCGGCAAGAGTGTTGAAGGAACCGTTAGTGGGGGATTGATTACCTTAATCGCCGGATATGGACTGACCCTGCTATGGCCCGAACTACCTTTGGGATATATCATCCTGCTCAGTGTGACAACTCCATTTTTTGCCCTTGCAGGCGATCTGTGGGAGTCCTTGTTAAAAAGAAATGCGGGTGTAAAAGACAGTGGCACTATCTTCCCGGGACATGGCGGAATTCTTGATCGGTATGATTCTTTCTTGTTTGTTTTACCAATTGCTTCTCTTGCTTATTTTATATTTGTCCTATGATATATCGATTGCATAAAGAAGGGGTATTCTATCTCCTGTATTCATTTTTGTTTTTTATCGTCGCCGGATTACTGTTCTATTATTTCATGTCGATCCTTACAGGCTTATTGTTAGGCACAAGTCTGTTCTTTTTGATTTTGTTTATTATTTTTTTTAGAAATCCACCAAGAGTGCATGGCACGAAGGATACTGACCTGATTCTGGCCCCCGCCGATGGGAAGGTTGTGGTCATTGAAAAAACATTTGAACAGGAGTATTTAAAATCTGATGCCATACAGATATCCGTTTTTATGTCTCCCCTGAATGTCCATTCAAACAAAAGTCCAGTCACCGGAGAAGTCACCTATGTTCAGTATCACGCAGGAGAATATCTTGTTGCCTGGCACCCAAAATCTTCAGAACTCAACGAAAGGAATACCGTCGTCATCAAAAAGAAACAATACCAGATTCTAATGAGACAAATCGCCGGAAAAGTAGCACGAAAAATTGTTTGCTATACCAAACCGGGCGCATTGCTCAGTCGAGGTGAGGAATTTGGCTTTATCAAGTTTGGCAGTCGGGTCGACTTATTTCTACCGATCGATTCCGAAATCCTTGTGCAGATCGGGCAAACGGTTAAAGGGGGAGTTTCAGAAGTAGCACGATTTAAGGCGTAGGGCGTAGGGTGAAGGGCGTAGGGTGAAGAGCGTAGGGCATGGAGCATGGAGCATGGAGCATGGGGCGAAGTGCGCAGGGTTCCGCTTAGCGGAAGGCGCAGAGCGAAGAGCGAAGGGAAATTACGAATTATGAAAAATAAAAAATTTCCCGGTGATCGCGCAAAGAAATAGTAGATCACGCAGAGAAAAAATTTTCCAACAGATTTTTTTCTAAACTTCCTAAACAACTAATGCGAAATTCGCTGCTCCCGCTAAGCGGGAAACTTTCTAAACTCTTCGACTATCAACTTATCATTTGTTTGCCCTTCGCCCTCTGCCCTTCGCTCTTCGTCCTATGCCTCCTGCTTTTTCTCGGGTTTCATCTGGGGGAAGAAGATGACGTCCTGAATAGAATCAGAATTAGTCATGATCATCGCAAGTCTGTCCATACCAATCCCTAATCCTGCCGTTGGGGGCATCCCATATTCAAGGGCACGAAGGAAGTCTTCGTCTAACATCATTGCCTCATCATCACCTCGCTTTCCTAGTTCTAACTGTTCTTCAAAACGCTGGCGCTGATCGATTGGATCATTAAGCTCAGAAAATGCATTACATATTTCTTTCCCATTACAAATGGCTTCGAATCGTTCAACCAACCCAGGCTTAGTGCGGTGCTTCTTTGCCAGCGGCGACATTTCTACAGGATAGTCCGTGATGAATGTTGGCTGAATGAGTTGAGCTTCACATTTCTCACCAAATATTTCATCAATAATTTTTCCCTTGCCAAGCGAAGCATCTAGATGTATTCCCATTTTCTTCGCGGTTTCACGCAACTCAGCTTCCTCCATGGTACTAATATCTGTTCCCGTAAAATGCGCTATCGCTTCGAACATCGTATATCGCTTCCAGGGTCGCTTGAAATCAATCACGTGATCACCCACTTTCACTTTTGTATCATTATGAATATCCAATGCTACTTTTTCGACCACCTCTTCGACAAGATTCATCATCCACTCATAATCTTTATACGCTACATAAAGCTCGATTTGGGTAAATTCAGGATTGTGAAATCTGCTCATCCCTTCATTTCGAAAATCCTTGCTGAACTCATAAACGCCTTCGATACCACCGACAATCAAGCGTTTTAAATAAAGCTCATTGGCGATACGCAGATACAATGTCATATCGAGCGTATTGTGATGTGTCTTAAAAGGTCTGGCTGCAGCACCCCCATACAGAGGCTGTAGCACGGGAGTCTCCACTTCCAGATAACCTTTATCATTCAGATACGTCCGAATGCTATTGTACATCTTTGTGCGGTCTTCAAAGGTTTTGCGAATATCCCGGTTGACCACCAAATCAACATATCGCTGGCGATACCTTTGCTCAGGGTCTTTAAAAGCATCATGGGTGACTCCCTCCGCATCAACTTTTACCACCGGCAATGGTTTAAGTGATTTACTCAGCAAAATCAATTCATTGGCCTTGATGGAAATCTCCCCCACTTTCGTCACAAACACAGTTCCTTTGATGCCAATAAAATCACCAAGATCAAGGTAGTGCTTGAACACTTCATTGTATAAGGACTGATCCTCACCGGGACAGATGAGATCCCGAGCTACATATATCTGAATTCGGCCACTGGCATCCTGCAATTCCGCAAAAGATGCTTTGCCCATTACGCGATGTGACATCATCCGTCCGGCAACTACTACTTCCATAACAGATTCTTCGTCAGGCTTGAAATCCTTCTTGATATCTGCCGCGTAGGCATTGACCGGGAATAGTTCTGAAGGATAAGGGTTTATGCCCAGATCAATAATTTTCTGAAGGTTTTCCCTTCTGTTGATCTCTTGTTCTGAAAGATGCGTCATAGGATATAGTTAAAACAATCTGGCACAAAAATAATTGTAGTTAAGACATTACAGGTTATTCGCTGATATATATCTCAACGAATTTAAATTTCAGACCTTCGCCCTATGTCATCAACGAAAGGTATGTACGCAGAAATTCTGCTTCCACTGGCACTGGAAAGCACCTATACGTATATGATTCCGGCAGACCTTGCAGAGGAAGCTGCCTTTGGCAAAAGGGTTGAGGTTCAGTTTGGTAGCCGAAAACGATATGCCGGACTGATCGTTAAAACCGGTATCCCTGCACCAGGTTACAGGACAAAGGAAATCATCAGCATGCTGGATAAAAAGCCGGTGGTACTGGAAAGTCAGCTCAAATTGTGGACATGGATGGCAAAATATTATTGCTGCACACTCGGAGAAATCATGAAGGCTGCACTTCCCGGTGCGCTTTTACTGTCCAGTGAGACGATCATCAAAGCCATGCCTGTATCAGAAGATGAAGTTCTTCAGCTTGACGAGCCACTGTACACCCTGTTTCGGACAATAGAACCACGCACTTCAATCACCCTTGGTGATCTGGAAAAAGCAAGTGGCCTCAAATCACTTTATCCGCATGTCGTCAAATTGTACCAATTGGGTATGATTCTGGTCGTGGAAGAACTCGAGGAAAAATATATTCCCAAAAGAATAAAATTAATTCAACTCGCAGCTGACTACCAATCAGAATCAGGTCTGCAATCTGCGCTTGAACTGGTGAGCTCATATGAGAATCAAACACAAATCATCCTCAGTTATTTAATTGTATCGGGGGAATCAATGCAGCCGGTAGATCCTAAGCTAGTCATATCCAAAGCTGAAGTGACTATGAGCACTTTAAAAACGCTGATCAAAAAACAAATCTTTGTCGAGGTTGTCAGAGAGGTAAACCGGATGGAGCTGCTAAAGAAAGAGGCCGATCAAAGTGAGATTGTATTGACCCCAATCCAATCGAAAGCACTGCAAGACATAAATGATCAGTGGAAGGAAAAAGATGTTGCTCTCCTGCATGGCGTTACAGGAAGTGGCAAGACGGTGATCTATACAAAATTGATGCAACAAGTGATCGAGGCAGGAGGTCAGATTTTATATCTGGTGCCCGAAATCGGTATGAGTGTTCAGCTGCTGCAAAGACTAAAAGTTAAGTTTGGTTCATCTATTACCATTTCACACTCTCGTCTCAGTGAAAATGAACGTGTTGATGTATGGAATCAGGTGTCAGCCGGCATCCCGATTGTGGCGGGGGTGCGCTCCAGTATCTTCCTTCCATTTCAAAGCCTGAAATTGATTGTGGTGGATGAGGAGCATGATGTCAGTTACAAACAACAGGAACCAAATCCCCGCTATCACGCGAGGGATATGGCTTTAGTGCTGGCTCAAATGTTTGAGGCGAAGGTCATACTTGGCTCAGCTACGCCATCTGTCGAATCCTACTACCATGCGACAAAAGGCAAATATGGATTGGTGGAATTAAATGAAAGATATTTAGGACTTGAACTTCCGCAGGTCAATCTGATCGACAGAAACAAAGACAAATCGTCCTCCGGTGCGATGTACAGCCACTCGCTGATTGAAGAAATAAAAACGACACTTGCGAACAACAAACAAGTCATCATCTATAAAAATCGGCGTGGCTATGCACCTATTTTGAAATGCAGTGTTTGCAATTGGTTTGCTGAATGCAATCAGTGTGATGTGGCAATGACCTATCATAAGGGTCGCAATGTGCTGATCTGTCATTTGTGTGGTACGACGAAGGCAATCATTCCTACCTGTCCGGCCTGCGGATCTCCACACTTAAAATTTGAAGGCTACGGCACTGAAAAAATTGAAGATGAATTGTCAGAAATTTTTCCTTCTGCGCATATTAAGCGCATGGATCTTGACTCGACACGAGGGAAGCGAAATCTTGAAAACTTAATCCATAATTTTGAACAAAGAAATATTGATATCCTGGTTGGCACGCAAATGGTGACGAAAGGACTTGACTTTGATCATGTTGGTTTGGTGGGAGTCATTTATGCGGACCAGGCGTTGCACTATCCGGACTTCAGGGCAACAGAAAGAACATTTCAAACGCTGGTGCAAGTGAGTGGCAGAGCCGGCAGAAAAAATGAACAAGGGAAAGTTTTGATTCAGACATTCCAACCGGACCATCCGGTATTTAAAGATGTCATGACGGGTGATTATACACGTTTTTATGAACGGGAGATTAAGGAAAGAGAATTATTCAGGTATCCGCCATTCGTCCGGCAGATTGCGATCACGGTGCGTCATAAGCAGGCGGATATGAGTCGAGATGCAGCGCAAATACTCGCTATCGAACTGAAGAATTTATTCGGTCAGCGCATCATGGGTCCCTCTGTGCCTTCTGTAGCACGTGTGCGCAACTATTATATTCATCAGGTCTTCATCAAGATGGAGCGTAGTGGCAATATCATCTATGACATCAAACGGGCGATCAAAGAATTTCAGGCAGGTATTGTCAAAAAGAAATCATTGTCGACGATACGGATTAGTGTGGACGTGGATCCGAATCAATGATATATAAATTGAATTCCATTATTTACATAAATGGAATAAGCGCTGGGATCAGAAAAACTTTTTTCTTCCTTCAACTTATATTTTCAAAATACATAAAGCTTGAATTTGCAATGCATGATTAGATATAGAAATTAAAATATCCTTAGCTGTCGCTACCTTTTAAATGTCCTTTTCGGACAACGCAGTAAACAACAAATGGGTATCATGGCACAACAGTTTCATCAGGCTGTTTACCATTTTAAAAATATACCTAATCGAAATGAATGCCTGGCCGGCTATTAGTCCGCCCCATCCACTCTTGCAACTTCCAAAGAATAATTGGCACAAGCAATGCCCTCCTCAGTTCCCAATATTGCATCGAAACTCCAGTGTATACCACCATACACACGGGAAACAGCAGCTTCAAGCGCCCAGTTCCGAAACAAGTTTCCTTCTTCAGGAAAGACATAGGTCAATATTTCGGCACCTGCCGCAGAAAATACACTGTGCCCTGAAGTATAACTTGGAAAATTGGGTGTTCCGGCGATTGTCTGATAGTCGGGCATCAGATTGATAGGGCGAGGATAGTGATAATAATATTTGGTATCCCAGCAACTGATGCCGGCGTCCATCATTGCCATATTCAAATAAGCAAACAAGCGGGCCGTACGAATTGGATTTAATTTATATTTAATGGTATACTCTTTTGCGAATCTGTTCCAATGTCCGGGTGGTGTATACGTCCCTAATCCGTCTTGCCAGAAATTGGCTGTAGCACGCCATTCCGTGGTCATATTATCTGCATAATAATTTAATAGGTCCATATCTTCTTCTACTTCCAATGAACCTGGTGATGGAGGAAGTGGAGGACGAACCTCCTCCACTGTCGGAACATTCCAGAGTTTTACCTGCCCAAATAAAGGGCATAACCCCACAGGTCTTACAGGGACTTCAAGATTGTCCCAATGCCAGCCAAAGCGGGCCACCGCAGCAGCCTTAATAGAATCTGATACAGTTTTTGGGCATTGCGCTTTACTCATTCCATCAGTCTTAGCTCGAGCTAATGCAATAGTTGCGATGGCTTCACCGATTTGTGCTCCTGCAGTAATATCACTCTCCACATTCACACCTGCCCATTTAAGACTGGACATTTGTTCTTCTGCTTTTTCAGCGAGGTAATCTTTTTCCAAAGGAAACATAACGGTCAGAATATCCCTTGCTGCAGCCGCTATCACTGCACCATCTGCAGGATAAGAAGGAAGTCCATTATCAATATATGCCTGAATGATTTGCGGATCCGATATACCTGGTGCAGGTCGGTTATAAAGATATTTGTAATGCCATGCAGATATTAAACCATCAAATTCAGCTACACTCAGATAGGCTAATGCTCGAACGGCATATGGGGGGTGAGCAAAAGGATAATTAGGAATGGCTGAGGGATCAGCAGGATTTGGTAATGGATAGGTGCCATCGGCATTTGGTCCGGGGATAAGGTTGTATTTAGCCACAAGTTCAAGAGCAATTTCACTCCATCGCAATAATGGATTATTGGACCAATAGCCAATCGCTTCGCGTTGAGCGCCATTTAAATTTTGCGTCAGTTGACGAATCTCAGCTAATTCATTCTGATAACCGGCAGATTGCACACCTTCCGGTACAGGAATTGTAATTTCATCTGCAGAAGTCAGCAGTACCGGAACCCAATTACCCCCATTTTCATCCATAGAGGAATAGAGGTAATCAGTATAATCGGCCTGAATAGGAATCTCCCTATCGCAAGCTGAAAAAAGTAAAATGGTGAGGAGGGCGAACGCTGGAAAATAGATTACCCAATGGTTATTTTTCATGATGTGGATTTGCATAGAAAAAGATGAATCAAAGAAATGTCCCTTGTATGACGATCAATTTTATTATAAGTTGAAGTAGTAGGTAAGTCCTCCACCGATCTGGAATGATTTACCGGAATTGCGACCGGCGATTGTTTGAGAAGTATAGGCCACTACACCAAGACCCACAGGTTTTGGGAAGTGGTAATGGGCAAAAAGTCCGATCGTATTATTGTTTACACGATTAGTTGGTTGTGCAGCATTATAAGGCCGGATATCATCTCCTGATACAGACTTGATACCGGTGTACTGGGCTTCTAATTGTAATGACCCATCAAACAACCATGCGCCTGCTACTGCCTGATAATTCCAGGCATTGGGTACATCCATCCAGAAAGAATAGTAGCTGCCATTGTTATAATAATAATCACGTTCTGCTTTGGTTTCTCCTCTGAACAAATAAGCCAGGCTTCCACGGAGATACCAATTCTTATTGTTGTTATATTCCAGAATGGTTCGGAGACTCAACTCATTGGCGCCGAATCCAAGACTGTAGGGGCGGTAATCGGAGAGGTAATCTGAGGCCGGTGTCGAAAATCCAACTGTACCCAAAATGGAAATTGTGCCGGATTCCATTTCAAAATCTTTGATCGCCGCTTTCAGATAAATAGATAAATCCTGAATCCCACTTGCTCCGGCAAAATGACCTCCATTGGGTTGAATAGAATATGTACTTACATATGGCAGATTAACCAACAGATTGAACCAATCCGCAAAGCCAATGGCAAGTCCACCATTCACCATATGTCTGTGAACGGTTTCTATCGTTGCATTTTCTCGAAGGAGTGTCCCTTCCCAATATTGATCAAATGAACTTTTCTCATACAACATGACGACACAATACTGATTTTTTTGCATCATAATGCCATCAGAAGGTGTCTGACCCTGAACTAACCACGGTAGCATGATCATGCCACATAACAATGGTATAGACAAATATAATTGCTTCATAATGTGCGACTTAAATCTTTGAAAACGAAAATAATGAGGTGGCGATTCACTATTCAAATACAACCTTGTTTTGAATAAGAAGTGAAATTACAATATATTTTTTTTGCCTGAACATACCCGGGAAGCCCATTATGGAATTTTACCCTCTACACTTTCTTTTGGTTTATGATAAGAGTACCATCACGGGTATGAGTAGGTTGAAAACCTAGTCATTTAAAATGGGACTCGAAAACCAATGTATTCAGTGAGCTGCGAAACATTCACTTAACCTATATCCGTCGAAGGCGGATATAAACAAGGCGAGTTTAAACAAAAAAAGAGGCACTGGATTGATCTGATGTTATCTGTGTAGCGAATAGCGGAACTTACTCTTGATCCTACGTCCGCCGAAGGCGGATATGAGAACAACGAGCTTAATAATTCAATAATGTTTTTCTAATCCACTCCCTACCCTGCCCGCCTTTTAATTGTTTATCGCGATGCATGGCTTCATGTTTGTCTTCAAACTCTTCTGTGTGGATTAACACCCAAGGTCTGTACCTAAGAGTCCACCCTTTTTTTGCTTGTTCGTTATGTGACAGGAATCTCTGCTTTAGATTTGAGG
>JAHEAR010000003.1:144527-146950 GCA_024642665.1 Bacteroidota bacterium | reverse complement strand
TCTTGATCCGCCTGTGGCGGACCGCCTCAGGCGGATATGAGCTAGACAAGCTTAAATAAAAAAAGAGGCATTGAATAACCAATGCCTCTTCGGAGTAGCGGGGGCAGGACTTGAACCTACGACCTTCGGGTTATGAGCCCGACGAGCTACCAACTGCTCCACCCCGCGATATGTCTTTCCACTTTTCTTCCAAAGCGGGCAGCAAAAGTATGTATAATTGTCGAATTAACCTAAAATCTTCACGCGGAAGCTTCCTCTTCCTGTTTGAGACCTCCCCAATCTTCTCTTAACCTGATGATCTCATCATTGACCCACTGCTGCGATTGACGGAGCAAGGAAAAGGCATTGTCGCCGGAGATTGAATGTCCCACTGATATCCTAACATAAGTCCTGGGCTTGGCTAAATGATTGAAATAATGCTCAAACATGGTTTCGCTGTGATCCCAATAATCAGCTGTGCTCTTATATTCTATAGCAAAAGGAACAATAGGAATCCCCAAATCCGCGGCTATGTCAAATGCCCCTTTCTGAAAAGTGGAAGTCAGCGGCTTCGCATTGGTTTTACCTTCCGCATAAATTAATATCGATTTTCCTTCCTGAAGGGCTTTGGCAATCGCCTCTTTTGTAGCACTTCTGCTGCTTTTACTTTCTTTATTCAAAAAGATAATCCCCGATAACTCAGCACCCTTCCCAAGAAATGGATAGTTCCGCACATCCGCCCGACTCACCGGATTAGCTTTGAGATAAGCCAGACAAACAAAAGGATCAAGGGAAGAGCGATGATTTCCAACGAACACATAGTTTCTGTCCTCCGGAACGATTCCCCTGAATTCAACTTTGTAATTGAGAAAGAAAACAAAAGACTTAGACCACAATTTGCGGACCCGCAATCTCCATTTATATCTGTCACCCGGCCATAAGCCAAGAATCGAAACTCCCAGAAAGGCCATGATGGTAGACAATGAAATGAAGAATAGCCTATAGTACCCTCTTAATTTATTGCCGGTCGTTGCCATGAATTAAACCTTTTCGATAATAATGGCAGAAGCTCCGCCACCACCATTACACAAGGTAGCCAATCCGTACTTACCATCATTTTTTTGAAGAACATGCGCAAGCGTGGTAATGATTCTGGCCCCGGAAGCGCCTAGCGGGTGGCCTAAGGCACAAGCCCCGCCATGAATGTTGACCTGCTGGTGATTAACTCCTAGTTCTTTTTCAAATGCCATCGTCACTACAGCAAATGCTTCGTTGACTTCATAGAAATCAATCTGATCTTTTGTTAAGCCTGCTCGTTCCATCGCCAATGGCGCTGCAAGCGTAGGTGCTGTGGTAAACCACATCGGATCATGCGCTGCATCCGCATAAGAGACAATTCTGGCAATGGGTTTCAAGCCATGTTTTTTAACCGCTTCTTCACTTGCCAATACTAAAGCCGAAGCACCATCATTGATCGTGGAAGCATTTGCGGCTGTCACTGTTCCATCCTTACTAAAGGCAGGTCGAAGCGTAGGAATTTTTTCAAAATTCACATTAAAACACTCTTCATCTTTATCCATGACGATTGCAGGTCCTTTTCGCTGTGGGATCTCTACCGGAATGATTTCGTCCGCAAAGGAACCGTCGCCGGTAGCTTTTTGTGATCGCTGATACGATTGGATGGCAAATGCATCCTGTTCTTCTCTGGAAATCCCAAACTTCGATGCAGTATTGTCCGCACTAACACCCATCGCCGTCTGATTATAAACATCGACCAATCCATCTCTGGTAAGCCCATCAATCATTTTGCCATCACCAAATTTATGCCCCCATCTGGCACCGGGGATATAGTAGGGGATATTCGACATACTCTCCATACCCCCGGCCACGATAATATCTGCCTGTCCTAAAGCAATGGCTTGCGCACCAAACATAACCGATTTCATTCCGGAAGAACAAACCTTATTAACAGTCGTACAGGGCACTGTGTTTGGAATACCAGCGCCCAATGCTGCCTGACGGGCAGGGGCCTGTCCAAGATTGGCGGACACCACATTACCCATAAAAACCTCCTGAACAAGATCGGGAGATACACTGGCTGCTTCCAAAGCTCCTGCTATCGCTTTTGAACCTAACTCTGTGGCTGACAGGGAACTAAGTGCTCCACCAAAGCTTCCAATGGGTGTGCGTTTAGCTGCTATGATATATACTGAATTCATACGTCTTATTATTATTTTGGATTGCAAAACTATACAAACGCTTTCTATTCTGCTTTGTTTGGATACCGGATTGCAGATTGAATCACTTAAAATTGGAAAATATTATATGTTTGCAGTCCAATCAGACAAAAATCTGATAAAGATGGGGCTATAGCTCAGTTGGCTAGAGTGCTTGCATGGCATGCAAGAAGTCGTGGGTTCGAATCCCTCTAGCTCCACCAGAGT
>JAHEAR010000003.1:64384-144427 GCA_024642665.1 Bacteroidota bacterium | reverse complement strand
CCTTTTCAGGCGTCTTTTTTATTTTCATGAATGAACGGTTGAAACGCAGTTTCATTACGGGCATTTGTGAAAATAAAAACGAGGCGATAGCCGACACTGGTTTCTGTATCGACCTTGGGAGCAAAATGAATTAGTTAAATCAATTCTTTAAACCTCCCCTGAAGCAAATATCTAAAACCAGCTTCTCAAATGCATTTATATCTTTGAATAAATAATTCAGTGCCATAACAATCACCTTCGAGTTTACCTTTACTTTACTTGGATCAAGTTGGAATCGCCAGAAACTTTACAAAACAACAGAACTATCAATTTCGGTTAATCAGAGCGTCTTCAATGAAGAATTTTAAAATCCAAATAGGCATGTCCAAAAGGCGTCTCAACAGTATTATTTCATATCTTTGGGACACACTTAGTAGCAACGAAAAATCCAACACCTCAATTTCTCTTTAGCCACTTCGTTGAGAATTCAATAGCAGAACAAAACAAAAACATCAACTTTTTTTTACACATGAAACTTTTTGTCGCCAGGCTACCTCAAAGTGCTACCTCAGAATCTATAAAAACGCTTTTTGAATCTTTCGGTGGTGTCACGGAAGCAAAAGTCATTATGGACCGCGATACCGGCATGTCAAAGGGCTATGGATTTGTTGAAATGGCCTCCACGGAAGCCGCCCAAAATGCCATCAAAAGCCTGAACGGATACGAATTGGATGGCAAGGATATTATGGTCAAACCTTCAGATCCTGCTCCAACAAATCAGAATGAAAAACGCAGTTATCCCAAACCTGCTGGCGATCGATGGGAAAATCGAAATCAGGATGACAGAAAAAAGTTTTCTAATCGATATGAAGATCGTGAGCGCTTTGATAACTCATGGGACGATAAAAAGAACCTTCGCCCCAGAAGAAAAAGAATCTGAGTAGGGACATTCGATTAATCTTTCAAAAATAAAATACGCAAGTATTTATTTCCCCTTACCCTGCACAAGGATTAAAGCCGTATAGAATAGAATTTTAATATCCAGTGTGATGGACATGTTTTCGATATAAAGAATATCAAACTTTAAGCGTTGCAGCATTTGGTCGATATTACTTGCATACCCATACTTCACCTGTCCCCAGGAAGTGATGCCCGGACGAACTTTCAACAGATGTTTATAGTGAGGAGCCTGCTCCATAATCTGATTTATAAAAAACTGACGTTCAGGCCTTGGTCCAACCAAGGACATCTCACCAATGAAGACATTCCACAGTTGAGGTAGTTCATCAAGTCGCCATTTCCGCATCACCGCACCCCAGGGGGTACAGCGATCATCTCCATCAAATGAAAGTTGAGGTATATCTGCTTCAGCATCTGTATACATTGATCTGAACTTTCGAATCAGAAAAGGCTTGCCATTCAAACCTACCCTTTCCTGTGAATAAAAGATGGGTCCTTTAGAGGACCAACTGACGCGTATAGCGATATACAAAAATACCGGCAGTAAGATGACCAACCCAATGAGACTAACCAGAATATCCATCAGACGCTTCACCAGTTTTTCCCAATTGAGCATCAATCCTTGTCTGATCTCAATCAGGACAGCGCCATACAAGTAATTCATTTTGACAGTGCCCAACAGAATATCGTACATGTCAGGAATGATTTTTACTAAAACATCTTCATTATAATCAAACAGGATATCAAGTATTCCTTTTAGCTTATCATGCTCAGAAGTTTCAATGGCAATCAAGGCTTCCTCCACATTCTTTGATTCAATGACCTGCGCCAGCTGTGCGATAGAACCGAGCTTTGGCAGATGACCATCCAATGCATTTTTTGCCTTTTTTTCACTCCCAATAAAACCAATGATCTGGTTACCGAGACTCTTTTTACTAGAGTTGATTTCCTCATATAACTCAAGTGCATTTTTGTTCCCTCCAATTATTATGGTTGCAAAGGTGATTTTTCCGGAACGCAGCTTTCTGCTGGCAATGGTTAGAATAATCATCCTGACAATAGCTGTAATACTGAAATGAAGAATAAAAAGTCTGAAAAAAGAAATCGCATATCCCTCAATATTGAAAATATAATCATCAATAATGAGTGTAAAAAAAATAATAATAACTCCCGCTAGGGATAGGAAGAACGTTCTTACCAATGTAGTCAGTCTGGATAGGCGGTAGATATCACGGTATCGGTCAAATATCCAGTAAAAAATAATCCAGGCCAACGGAATGATAATCAGCCCATACCAAAAATTATGATCATCGATGACACCTGTTTCCAAGGACTTTCCTTCACTTTGTGCTCTCAACAAATAGAACCAGGCCCAGGCAGTCATCGCCGACAGGAAGTCAGCACAACCGTAAAGAAACATATGAAATCTTCTTAGTTTCTTCATCGCGTTACAGATGTACCACTTTGATATTGTCAATAAATATGCTTTGCTCAGGTAATAGAGCATTATTTGGGTACAAAGATCGGAACAACACTTTATACGAATTTAAATCAGAAGCAACAATGTAATCCGTCAAATCCAGATATAACATATTCCACTCTGCAGAAGGATTTACCAGATAAAAAAAGTTTGAAAAACTTTGCCCTTGAAGATCTGATCCCAGCAGACCAATACTCATCTCCACATCACTTTTATAGCGCATCTCGAGATAAATCGCGGTACCATCCGTCGGCAAGTTAGGCATTGGCAATGCATGTCCGACTTCAATAAAATATGCCTCCTGCGACATAATCATCTGACCTGAAAAATCGCCTTCAAAAGCATCCACCGATGATTGCACTAATTGACTGGCTGTAACAGTATCCCTATTGTCTGTAAAGGGATTGTCAAATTCAAAATCTGTCATAAAGGGGAACTCGACTGTAGACAAGTAGGCTGTAGTCGGGTTTACTTCAAACACCGCACCAGGGGCGGCTTCAAGATCAATGGAATAAGCACTGAACATCGGATAGGGTCTTGCATCTGACTGAATTCCATTATTTCTTATACCTGGTCGAAAGACAAATTTGGTAGGACCGGATTTCAGATAATAGATATTGGTCGGTGGTGTAAAAGCACCCAGAAAGGCATTATTGGCATACACCCAAACTTCTGTAATCCGGTTGTTTGCTGTGCCCTGACCCGGTTGAATATTAAAATCAAATGGCTGAAGCTGAATGATCGTCGGACTTATTTCATCCTTTTCAAAAAGAGTACATCCGGAAATTATTCCAAAGAGAAACAATGTCATTAACAACCCAGCACGCCGCTTATACTTATCTTTCATGTTGTTCAATTTGAGTCAAAATACTGGAAGCCACCTCAACCGCTAAAGCTCCTTGTGCAAAAGTAACGCCCGATCCGGAACCATGTTGAATAGCCTCGCAGAATTCAATCAGCTCCTGCTCGATTGCATTATGTTTAGATACGGATGGATTATCCGCAGCGATCCAGCGATCGCCCTCGGGAAGCTCCAGTTTCATGGTCATCATATCCTCCGGTTCAGCATGAAACAGCTTGACCACTTGTACTTCGTGATTCAGAAAATCAATGGCCATGTATTGGTCACGCTGAAACAGCCTCAGCTTTCTCATTTGCTTTAGACTGATCCTGCTGGCGGTTAGGTTGGCTACGGTTTTATTTTTAAAAGTTATTCTGGCATTGCATATATCCGCAGTCGTTCCTGCCACTCCAACACCATTTGCCTCTATATGATCTACTTCTGAATCAACCACGGACAATATCAAATCGATATCGTGTATCATCAGGTCCATGATCACAGGCACATCCATTCCTCTGGGATTGAAAGGGGCCAGTCGATGTGCCTCGATAAATACAGGCTTGTCAATGCCCAACTTCTGAGCAGCTATAAATGCGGGGTTATATCTTTCTACATGACCAACTCTGCCAACTAGATTTTTGGCAGCAAGAAGATCGGCAAGCTTCCTGCTGGTCTCCGGCAGATCCGTCAATGGCTTTTCAATAAAAAGATGTTTGTTTGCGTCAATAGCTTTGCGTGCAAGAGCAAAGTGGGTCACAGTTGGTGTAACTATACAAATAGCATCCACCTCAGCTATCAAATCTTCCGCCTCCCGGAAAAGAGGGATTGCATATTTTTCAGAAATCTCCTTCGCCCTCTCCGGGTCAATGTCATAAAACCCTTTCAAAGAAAATCCCGGAATCCTTTGGAGGCACTCTATATGAAAGCGGCCCAGGTGCCCTGCGCCAATGACGCCAATACTGACCTTACTCGTTTTTTCCATTGTATCGATATTCATCCTTCCTGTGCTCATCTATCCCGGATATGCGAGAAAAGTAAAACAATTCAGGCAATAGAGACGATCTGTATTAATTAAATATTGCCTTTGCTTGGTCTAAAGCCTCTTTTATCCCTTCCGGGTTAGTGCCTCCCGCTGAGGCAAAGAAGGGCTGGCCACCACCACCGCCATGGACAGATTTAGCTATTTCCTTTATCAATTTGCCGGCGTGCAGATCATTGGCTTTGACCAGATCATCACTGATGTACAACATCAGTTGCACTTTCCCTTCACTTTCAGAAATCAGAAATATGAAAGATTTGCTGCCCAATTCATTTCCTAATTGATGTACAAGTTGTTTAAATGTTTTGGGATCTGCCAACGCCACTTCCTGAATAAGCAATTGCACATCATCTTTGACTTCCACTTTTTTTAATAATTCGACTTTGATACCCGCTGCTTTATCACTTTCAAAGTTTTCAATTTGTTGTTTTAACTCACGGACACTACTCAACAACTCCTTAACTACCTTAATCGGATCAGCAGGATTTTTCAATTCCTGTTTGATTATTGAAAATTGATTCAGCTGCTGATTTACATATTCTTCCGCACCATCCGCGGTGACAGCTTCCAATCGTCGGACACCTGCCGCAATAGCAGATTCTGAAATGATTTTGAATAAACCAATTCGCCCGGTTGCAGGCACATGGCAACCACCACAGAGTTCAATCGAAAAGGAAGGATCAAACGTTATCATCCGCACACGCTCGCCATATTTTTCACCAAACAACATTCTTGCCCCAGATTTTTCCGCATCAGCCAATAATACATTTCGATCTTCTTTAAGCTGTATGTCTTCCCTGATTTTTTTATTCACTCTATGCTCTATCGCAGCTATTTCTTCAGGCGTGAGTTTTGCAAAATGCGAAAAATCAAACCTTAGATACTGTTCATTGACCAACGACCCCCGTTGTTGCACATGATCGCCAAGCACCTCCCTTAATGCTGCATGTACCAGGTGGGTGGCAGAGTGATTGTTTTCTATTAAACGTCTTCGTTCAATATTCACTTTTGTCCTGACCTTTGATTTTAAATCTTTCGGCAGATGCTTTGCTATGTGAATCGGCAGATCATTCTCCTTAATCATATTGACAACTTCAATCTGTTCATCCCCAAAGAGAAGATAACCTGAATCCCCTACCTGACCCCCTCCTTCCGGATAAAAGGTTGTTCGATCC
Source organism: Bacteroidota bacterium (assembly GCA_024642665.1). Classification (GTDB taxonomy): domain Bacteria; phylum Bacteroidota; class Bacteroidia; order Chitinophagales; family Saprospiraceae; genus Opimibacter. Next base: position 138,953 of record JAHEAR010000003.1, on the reverse strand, counting down.
AAAACCAATTGAAAATATCGGCCATCTTTATTTGTTATTTCTCTGTACTTCACCAGTTTCAACCCATCCAATTGATCCTGATCGTAGCCATCAAAAACCGGACTTTCGGAAATGGATTGCACATCTATCCAATCACCGGTAGCCAAAGCACTATCTGATCGGGAGCGTTGCTTTTGCGTTTGAAGCGCATGATCAAACCCTTTTTCATCAATTGTCCAACCTTTCTCCGCGGCCATCAATCTTGTCAGATCAATAGGAAAACCATAGGTATCAAACAACTCAAAAGCATCCTTTCCATTGATTATATTCTTTGTTGCTTTTAATGTTTCAAATCGTTTGATTCCACCTTCCAGCGTTCGTAAAAAAGAAATTTCTTCCTGTTCAATCACTCGCTTAATGAAATCCGATTGCGCTTTAAAATTTGGGAATACACCGTCAAAAAAATCCACCAGTAAAGGCACCAGACGATGCATTAAAGGGTCTTTGGTATTCAAAAATGTGTAATAATATCTGACGGCTCGACGCAGTATCCGCCGCAGGACATAGCCCGCCCCTGTGTTAGACGGCATCTCTCCATCAGCGATGCCAAAACTAACAGCACGCACATGATCAGCTAAAACACGCATGGCTATATCCGTCATGCTTTTTCCCGTATAATCATTTTCATATCGAATGCCGGTGGCCTGCTCAACAAAATGGATCAGCGGACTAAAGACATCTGAATCATAATTGGATGGCTGTCCCTGCACAATGCGCACTAATCGCTCGAATCCCATTCCGGTATCAACATGTTTTGCCGGTAATGCGTCTAATGAGCTGTCCGCTTTGCGGTTAAATTGCATGAAAACTAAATTCCAAATCTCGATCACATTCGGATGATCAGCATTGACGAGCGTATCTCCGGATACTTTCTTTCTTTCCTCATCACTGCGCAGATCAAAATGAATTTCAGAGCATGGACCACACGGACCGGTATCACCCATTTCCCAGAAATTATCCTTCTTGCCAAACGACAATATCCTTTCCTGTGGAAGAAATTCAGCCCAATAGTTTCTCGCTTCCGTATCTTCTGTCAGACCATCTTTTGCATCACCTCCGAATACAGTAGCATACATTCGGTCTTTTGGCAGGTCCAGTCGTTCCGTCAGCAGTTCCCAGGCCCAGGCTATTGCTTCTTTTTTGAAATAATCCCCAAAGGACCAATTCCCCAGCATTTCAAACATCGTATGATGGTAGCCATCACGTCCCACTTCTTCAAGATCATTGTGCTTGCCACTGACACGTAAACACTTTTGTGTGTCTGCTATCCGTTTGTGAACCGGTGGTTTATGCCCCAGGAAGTAATCTTTGAAAGGATTCATCCCGGCATTGATAAACATGAGGGTAGGATCGTCTTTATTGACCATTGGGGCAGAGGGAACGATCGTATGTTCCTTTTCTTCAAAAAAGTCAAGGAATATTTTTCGTATTTCTTTGGCTGATTTTGCCATAAGCTATTTTAATTGTTTATAATATAAATTATAATATTATTATATATGTTTAAATAACTGATATTTAATATATATTGTAAGTAGAAATAATATATAATAAATCGTTAAATGTTTTGATAGCACATAATCAAAAGGTATCTTCGCAAATCATCCCACCCGATATATTTTGAGAAATGCTTTTGAAAGGCAGGGTCAAAATTAGTCAAATAAGGATATTTAATGGCTGGAAAGAAATACGTTTATAACGAATCCTCATTATCTTTTGAGGAATATAAAACTCCGGGGAAGTTTCGACTACTCACACTCTTTGGTTATCTCTGCGCAACAGTGGTGACCTCTTTCGTATTGATCCTGATCCATAGTGCGTATTTTCCAAGCCAAAAAGAATTATCCCTGATGCGTGAGGTGGAGCAAATGCAATATCATTATGAAACGCTGAATGATCAACTGGACCTCATGTCTTCAGAACTCGCCGTAGTGCAGGAGCGCGATGCCGGTATTCACAGATTTATGTTGGGCATGGAACCTATCGATGAAGCAGTTTGGGAAGGGGGTATTGGAGGAAATGAGAAATACACTTCACTTTTTAAATATCCTAATTCCGGTGAAATGCTGACCGCTGCTCAGAAAAAAGCAGATAAGCTGATGCTTCAATTAAAGATTCAAAAAAAATCACTGGATACTATTTTAACAAAAGCGAATCTGCGAGCTGATATGCTTGCTAATATTCCTAGTATCAAACCGGTACGCGTTGATCTACTGAAACGCAATTTAAATGCCCTTTCCGGATATGGCATCAGACTACACCCTGTGCATAAAGTGGATCGTCTGCATACAGGAATTGACTTCACAGCACCGCGGGGCACACCTATTCAAGCCACCGGAAATGGTAAAGTCATCAGTGCTACTTACGGTCGTGTAGGCTACGGTAATAATGTCATCATAGATCATGGTTTTGGTTATACCACCCTGTACGGTCACATGCAGTCCTTTAATGTCAAAGTCGGAGACGAAATCGTTAAGGGCCAAACCATCGGATTTGTTGGATCAACCGGTACGTCAACAGCACCTCACCTGCATTATGAGGTCAGGTTGAAAAACAAACCCGTCGATCCTATTACCTATTGTCTGGATGACCTTACCCCTCAGGAATATCAATATCTGGTGGAGCGAGCAAGTCTCGAAAATCAATCCTTTGACTAATTCCTGTATCAATTTTATTGGTTGATTTATTTTTATTTGATTAACATTCGTTAATTATACAAGGCGTATTTCCCTATGCCAGGTCCTGAAATTGACCTTTCAAACCGGGCAAATGACCTCACCTTTTGTTGTAACCAGCATACCCGAAATCACTTATTTTGAGCTACTAATGACTCTTTTCGAAGATTTATTATTATATTTCATGTTAAATCAGCCTGCCTGGAGGAATCGCTACCCTAAAGGAGTACGCTAATTGAAGGTATCCTGACTTAAATCATTTTGCAGGTATCGCATATACCATCAAAAGAGAATGAAATCAATAGACACCCAAAAACTAGAAAAACTCTACTATTCCATTGGAGAAGTAGCAGAGATGTTTAATGTCTCGAGATCCCTGCTCCGATATTGGGAAAATGAGTTTTCCTTTCTGACGCCAAGGAAAAACAGAAAGGGCGACCGCCTTTTTACAAAAGAAAATATTCAACAGATTCAGATCATCTACACGCTGGTGAAAGAAAGAGGATTTACACTTGACGGAGCCAAACAAGAGCTCAAGAAGGAGAAAGGCACACTCACCGAGCAGGTTGATCTTATAGCGCGCCTGCAGGCCATTCATACCCATCTGAAAGAAATTGATGACAAGCTTTCTACTTAAGTCATTTTCTTCACTACAGATATTGATGCAGAACAAAGTTCAATTTCCGATGGATCATTCGTCGCGATAACAACTGTCTGATCCATTTTTACATGGTCGATCAATCTGTACAACCAGTCTTTTCCGGCCACGTCCAGCGTTGACCCGGGCTCATCAAGCAATATTAAAGGTCGGTCATCAAGTAATGCTAATCCAAGTTTTACTCTTTGCTTCATACCAGACGAATATGCTTTTACAGGTCGATCCGGATCAAAATGATACTCCAAGAGATCTACCCAGTGTCTGTAGGATTGGTATGCGCCCAGAAGTCCAAGCCTTTGATGAAGGCTAAATAATTCGACAAGATTTAGTTCTTCGATCACCGTATTATAAGGCGCCACGAAATGAACATACTTATAAATGGCATCTTCGGAGATGGCTGAGCCTTCAAGGGAATAAAGAATATTTCCCTCACTTGGCAGAAATCCACCTGAAATAATTTTTATGAGCGTGGATTTTCCCGAGCCATTGGGACCTGTGATCGCAAACCGACTACCCGAGGGAATGGTAAAGGAGAGATTTTCAAAAACAGTTTGCTGATTAAACGTTTTAGTCAGCTTTTGTATAGACAGATCCATTGACAGCATTGTGAGCTCTGAAACCGCGCATAATGCCCCTTTCAGACTGATCTACAAAATCCAGAATGAGTTCTCTTTCACTACTTGACGTAATGGTCTCCTTAATAATGGAAACCGCTTGCGTGATATTATTGCCACGAACAAAAAGGATGCGATAGATATCCTGAATGGCATGGATCTGATCCTGCGTAAAACCCCTTCTTTTAAGTCCCGTGACATTAACTCCTACAAATGATAGAGGCTCACGAGCCGCTTTGACATAAGGGGGAATATCTTTCCTCACAAGTGATCCTCCACCTACCATCACATGATCACCAATCTTCACAAACTGATGCACGGCGACCAAACCGCCAATCACCACATGATGGCCAACCTCAATATGACCAGCCAGATTAACATTATTGGCCAGAATCGAATTGTGTCCGATGACACAGTCATGCGCCACGTGAACATAAGCCATCAAAAGTGAATTGTCACCAATCGATGTTTTAAAGCTTGCCTTGGTACCCCGGTTAATCGTACAATATTCGCGAATGGTGACATTGTGGCCGATCTCAAGAGAAGAACTTTCGCCTTCAAATTTCAAGTCTTGCGGTAAGGCACCCACTACTGCTCCTGGAAAAACACTACAATTATTACCCATTCGGGTTCCGTTCAAAATGCAGGCACTCGCGCCGATCACGCAATTGTCACCGATGACTACATCTTCTTCAATAGTAGCAAAAGGGCCAATTTTTGCATTCTGCCCAATTTTTGCATTACGATGAATATTATTCATTTGCCAATGGATTGCGCACAATCTGTGCCGTTATTTCACTCTCGGAAACCAGTTTACTGCCGACGTAGGCTGTACCATACATCAGGCAAATACCCCGACGCACCGCTTGTAAAAGTTCCATTTTAAGGATCAATTGATCTCCGGGACCAACCTTATTTTTAAACTTAGTATTATCAATTTTCAACAACAAGGTACCCCAGTTTTCAGGATCTTCAATCTTAGACAGCACAAATACCCCGCCAACCTGTGCCAAAGCCTCTATTTGAAGGACGCCGGGGAAGATGGCATTCTCCGGAAAGTGCCCCTGAAAAAACGGCTCATTGAATGTAATGTTTTTAACTCCCACGATATAGTTTTCCGTCATTTCCACAATCTTATCCACCAAAAGGAAGGGATATCGATGAGGGAGCAATTTTCTGATAGCCTCAATATCGTAGAGAGCAGGCTGATCCGGATCTACTTTTGGTCTTCCTTTAAGTTTACGCTGCTCCACCAACTTTCTTTTCAATAGCTTGGTAAATTCAATATTGGCCGTATGACCGGGTTTTCGGGCTACAATTTTACCCTTAATGGGCTTCCCTAGCAAAGTCAAATCACCTAAAACATCCAGCAATTTGTGTCTGGCCGGTTCGTTTTCAAACTTCAGTTTTGTGGTGTTAAGAATTCCTGTTTTCTCTACGGTTATACTCTGCTTCCCCAATTTTTTTGCCAGTCGATCAAGCTCCTCCTGATCCATCAGTCTGTCTGCAATGACAACGGCATTATCCAGATCTCCACCCTTGATCAGGTTTTGATCAAATAATTTCTCTAACTCACGAACGAATACAAACGTTCTGCATGGGGCGATTTGTTCTGCATAGTCATCAATATTTTCAAGACTGGCATACTGATGACCAAGAATCTGAGAATTGAAATCTATCATAGCTGTGATTTCAAAATTCTCACTCGGCAATGCCAAGAGTTCAGTCCCTGTAACCTCATCTCTAAAAGAGATTGGTTCTTCAATTTCAAAATACTCCCTGTCAGCATCTTGTTCCACCACACCTGCTTTCTGAATACCCTCAATAAAGTGAATCGCACTGCCGTCCATGATCGGTATTTCTGGTCCGCTGACTTTGATCAAAACATTATCAATACTGGAACCGGCAATAGCCGACAATACATGTTCTACGGTACTTATTTGCGCCTCCCCATTTCGAATGGTGGTCCCTCGATTAGTCGAAACAACATGATTTACCTCAGCCACCAGCACGGGCTGGTCTGCCATATCCATTCGTATAAAGCGAATGCCATGATTCACTTCTGCCGGTTCAAAATCAATGGTTACTGATTTTCCCGTATGAAGCCCCACCCCTTCCAATCTAAAAGATCTGGCTAATGTTTTTTGTTTCATTTACTCTCCTTTTAAGGCACTTATTTGTTTTTCAAGTGCTTCTATCTTCTTCTTAAAATCCGGAAGCTGTCTGAAGACTGCATAAGATTTAAGATAATCATTATAGTTGATGGCCGGATAACCAAAAAGTCTTGATCCTTCCGAATACTTTCCGGTATGTACTCCGCTTTGCGCTTGTATCTCAATGCGATCCGCAATATGTATGTGTCCGGCAATCCCGACCTGACCGCCTATCCTTGCATGATCACCAATCGAAGAACTACCTGCTACTCCAGCCTGTGCAGCAATAACTGTGTGCTTACCAACGACCACGTTATGGGCTATCTGTACAAGGTTATCAATCTTTGAGCCTTCGCCAATCTTTGTAAACGTCAGTGTCCCCCGATCAATAACCGCATTTGCACCGATCTCCACATTCTTTTCAAGAATCACCTTCCCGGCATGCTTAATTTTTACATAATGTCCTTTTTCATCCGGCCGATAGCCAAACCCATCGCATCCGATCACAGCATTCGAATGAATAATACATCCGTCTCCGATAATTGTTCCCGGATAAATTCTCACACCGGGATAAATCATCACTCCCTCTCCTATCTGTGCGCCATGACCGATATACACCTGTGGGTAAATGACGGTTCCCTTACCAATCGTCACGCCTTTTTCAATAACACTATAAGCACCAATTGAAATGCTTTCCGACCGGACAAATCCATCAGCCAATTGGGCCATATCCGAAATGCCTGTTTCGGGTAGTCCATTATCTCCAAACTTCTCCACCAGGAACATCATCGCCCCATAGACATCATTAACTTTTATCAAGGCTGCCTTCAATGGGCTTTTCGGGGAAAAGTCTTTTTGCACAATCAACGCACTGGCTTCCGTAGTATAGGCGAAATCTTCATATTTGGGGTTAGCGAGAAAGGTTACAGTACCCGGTATCCCTTTATCAATTTGAGAGGGACCATGAATTTCTGTCTCACCGTCCCCTGTATATTCCCCTTGAAGCAGCTCGCTAAGTTGTGCCACATTGATTATCATCCTGCAAAATTAACATTCGCAGCCTATCTGAAGTGAATTAGGCTCAATATATTCACCTAAATATTCAAATTTGAATAAACTATATATATTCTAAACCCTATATATCAATTCCACTGTATAATTTTACCGCATGGCAAACAACAACAAGAAGACCAAAAAGGGCTCCAAAGGCAAGCATAAGAGCAACAAAACAATTATACAACGGCTTGATAGTCAGGACTGGAAATACATTTTAGCGGCGCTTATCATAACTTTCATCGTCTTTATTCCCGCCTTGACAAATGATTTCGTCAACTGGGATGATGACTACAATCTGTCAAACAACACCAATACCGCACTGCTCACCTGGTCCAATATTGTCAAAATATTTAGCGAGCCTGTCATCGGAAACTACAATCCACTGCCTATTCTTTCATTTGCTATAGAGCGATCTGTTTTTGGACTGGATCCTACGATCTATCACATCAATAATGTCATCCTTCATCTGATATGTGTATTTTTTATCTATCGGATTTTCAGATCATTGGATATAAATGCAATCGGGTCAGGATTCGGTGCCTTATTATTTGGGATTCATCCGATGAGGGTTGAATCTGTAGCCTGGGTCACTGAGCGAAAGGACGTGCTTTTTGGGGCATTCTTTCTTGCAGCGCTCTGGTTTTATATTCAGTACGTCAAAACTGGCTATGTCAAAAAGTATTTTTATGCCGCTTTAGGACTCTTTTTTGTGGCCCTGTTTGCCAAGATTCAAGCCGTGAGCTTACCCTTGACCATGCTTCTGGTAGATTATTATTATCGCAGACCCTTGAAGGTCAAACTGGTGATCGAAAAATGGGCATTTTTCCTATTATCACTTGCTATAGGATTGCTTGGGATATACTTTTTGAAAGATCAAGGTTCCATCAATGATACGACCACATACAATTTGATTGATCGATTATTTATAGGAGGATATTCACTTGGCGTTTATGTGGTTAAATTTATCTTTCCATATACCATGTCGCCCTTATATCCCTATCCGGCTTTTATCCCCTGGACGATCAAAGTTTTTGCTGCTGTTTCCGTTTCCGGCCTACTTGCGTTTATGTTTTTCGCCTTTAAGAAAGACTGGCGACCTTATCTTTTTGGTGTCCTCTTCTTTCTGTTCAATGTGATGTTTGTCTTGCAGGTGGTCGGTGCAGGTCAGGGCTATCTGGCAGATCGCTTTACCTATATTCCTTATGCAGGGTTGATGTTTATAGTCATCTATGCCGGACAGGAATTATTATTTAAAAATAAGAAATTGGGGACCTATGCCATGTATGGGTTTGGCGGATTGATGAGCCTGTTTGCCATTATGACCTGGAATCAAAATAAAGTCTGGACCAACAGCGACACGCTGTGGACGCATGTCCTTACGCATTATGATAAAACACCCCTGCCTTTTCGAAACAGAGCCAATTACAGAAGAGATGAAGGACGGATTGAGGAGGCACTGGCTGATTATGATGCTGCACTAAGGTTAAAACCTGATGGGGCCTTGTATAATTCAAGGGCAAAATTGTATTTCAATCAGCAAAAATATGAGTTGGCCATGAAGGATTACAATCAGGCCATTGTGACGGATAGCACCAAAGGAGAGTATTATATTAACCGGGGTGCGGTATGGGCCTTATCGAATAATCTGGATAGAGCACTCAAGGATTTTAACAAAGGACTTGAGCTTGAACCTACACATGCTAATGGCTACAAAAACCGATCGCTTATTTATCAATCGTTTGGTCAATGGGATAATGCCATATCGGACATTTCCATTTATCTCAATATGCATCCCGAAGATGCCGATCTATGGTATGAAAGAGGGCGATTACGAAATGCAGTAAATAAACCCACAGAAGCACTAAGTGATTTAAACCGAGCGATTCAGCTTAATACCAAACAGGGTTTGTACTTCTATGAAAAAATGAAAAGCTTGCTTCTGCTGGGACAAAAAGGTGAGGCAAAACAATTGCTTCCAACCGTGCAAAAGTTTAATATAAAGATCGAACCGGAAGTACAGGCACAATTGAACCAGTAAGAATACCCTAACTTTACCGCCACCAGGAAAACATATGCTAACCCGGCTGACTATACAAAACTATGCGATCATATCTTCGCTGGATATAGACATCCGGCCTGGACTGACCATCATCACAGGAGAAACAGGTGCCGGTAAATCCATTCTCCTCGGAGCACTTGGTTTGGCTCTGGGTCGAAGAGCTGATGGAAAGGCACTTAATGATGATAATGAAAAATGCATCATTGAAGCGCAGTTCAATTTAAAAGATGAAACCCTCAAGCCTCTTTTTCTCGCAGAAGGTCTGGATTATGATAGTATCCTCATCTGCAGAAGAGAACTCTCTTCCGGCGGTCGGAGCAGATCATTTATTAACGACACACCGGTTTCGCTGAAATTGCTTCAGGAGGTTACCGGGTATCTGATTGAACTGCATCATCAACATGATAATCTGGCTTTACAGTCCAAAGAATATCAGGTGAATGTACTTGATACGATTAGCAAATCACTTCCACTTTACAAAGAATACACTGCACTATATGCTGAATTAAATTCTACTAAACATAAACTTACAGAAGCTAAGGAAGCAGAGCTTTCCGCCAGTCGAAAAAAGGATTTTTTGAAATTCCAATTGGAAGAACTTGAATCTGCCAAACTGACTCCGGGCGAGATTTCGTCTTTAGAAGCATCCCAAAATATGCTTGAACATGCTGAAGCCATCGATCATGTTTTGGCTCAGCTTCAATCCGTTTTTAGTGATAGCAGTCAGTCGCTCAACAATCAACTGACAGGTCTGATCAAACAAGTTGAAGCTATCAGAAAAGTCTATGAACCCATTTCAGAAATAGCAGATCGAATACTGGCTCTTCGGGTTGAAATCCAGGATCTCTCGCTTGAGGCCGGTCGATTAGATGGGCCAGGGCAGTCTGATCCCACAAAGCTTGCGAAGGTGCAGGCAAGATTAAATCTGCTCTACAGTCTTGTTAAAAAATACAATTGCCAGGATGAAGACGGCCTCGTAAGCCTTCAAAAAGAAATGATCGCTGAATGGAACACATTGACATCTGTCAATGAACAAATTCTACTCCTTGAAGAAAAGATCAACCAACTCAATCTATCCATCAGAGAGAAAGCAAAAGCACTTAGTGCATCAAGAAAATCCGGCGTAAAGAAACTAATTCCTGAAGTCACTAAATTGCTGCATGAGTTAGGCATGCTAAATGCACAATTTACGATCGACTTGAGCCCCCTGGAATTACCGGGTGTCTACGGTCTGGACGATATAAATTTTATGTTTTCCGCCAACAAAGGAAGTGCCCTACAACCATTACAAGCGGTAGCTTCTGGGGGTGAACTATCAAGACTAAGCCTTGCATTAAAATCCATTTATGCTGTGCAGGCGCAGCTTCCAACCATTATTTTTGATGAAATCGATACTGGGATTTCAGGCGAAGTAGCCTGGCGTATGGGACAACTTATCAAAGGACTAGCACAGGGCCAGCAAATCCTCATGATCACTCATTCGCCGCAGATTGCATCCCATGCAACGCATCAGTATCATGTGTCGAAACAAACGGAAGATGAAAAAGACACCTCTTCCATCCAGGAACTGACTCCGGATCAACGAATCGTCGAGATCGCCAAAATGGTCAGTGGCGATCCCCCTTCCAAGGAAGCACTTTCAAATGCCAAAAGTCTTATTGCAGCCGTAAAAAAGTAGAAGTTTTTTTGATTCGAAAAAGAAGATGATTTCGAAATGAAATAGTCCTCTTATGCTTCAAATTCTTCCTCTGTTGAAAGAGCGTTGCTACCTGTATCATGAATTGAGTGTCTGGGCAGTTCAATAAAGAATTTTGTCCCGACTCCTTTCTCCGTTTCAAAATAAATTCTACCATCAAAAGACTGAATAATATCAGCACAAATCGCCAGTCCGAGCCCCATGCCGGAAGATTTCGTTGTAAAATTCGGATAGAAAACTTTCTCACGCATATGTTCATCAATACCTACACCATTATCTTCAAAGGAAATGACAATGGTCTCTTCTTCAGCATAGAGCTTAATGTGAATGAGTCCTCTTCTTGTCTTTGGAATTGATTGAATTGCGTTTTTAACGATGTTATTAAATACGCGTATGATCTGACTCTTATCTGCAAAAACCACCAGGTCATTAATTGGCACCTGCAATTGTATGTCCATATCCTCACGCTTCCTGAACAAATCATGCACGGAAGCAAGCACATCATTGATGACAAATACTTCGTTGGAGGCCTGCGGCATTTTGGCATAACTAGAAAACTCAGTCGCTATATTCGTGAGATTATCAATTTGTTCGATAAGGGTCGTACTGACTCTTTTAATCATTTTTGGAAGATCAATATCACCATCCTCACGAGAAGCTGAGTTTTGCAAATACTGAATACTTAACTTCATAGGCGTCAGTGGATTCTTGATCTCGTGGGCTACTTGCTTGGCCATCTCACGCCATGCGGTGTCTCTTTCTGTTTGCGCCAACAATAATGCACTCTCGTCGAGTTTCGTCACCATCGAGTTATAATCCCGAATCAGTTCACCGACTTCATCATCAAGGTTCCATTGAATGGTCTCATTCTTCTTTCCTAATCGAATTCGTTTTAGTTTTTCACTCAACTGAGCGACCGGGCCAATGATTGACTTACTCATAAACACAGCAATCCCAATCGCGATGAGAAATATAAAAACGTAGGCGTTGAGCAGCATCATAAAAAATGCTGATCCCGGGTCGCCTCCACCGCCATCGGAAGGAAATAGTTCCGTCAATTCTATGTACCCGGCTTTAGACTCTCCTGCCTGTATGGTCACAAATCCGACATCATTTTTACGCCCTGAATTTCGTCCGCGAAGGTGTGAACCAGATAAATAATAATCCCGTGATCCTACATCCAGAATTAATTTGGGCAGGAATGCCATTTTAACGGAAAGCAGGTTAGCCCTTGTAACTTGAGATTCCTGTTGCTGAATCATATTTCCCTCCGCATCATAAATTTTATTGGAGGCACTATTTGCCACTGCTATACGAGAAGCTTTTCGCATATCCTCACGCCATGATTTATCATCAGGTGACTGTGATTGACGGATCGATCCGGCAATATTCCTGAGGCTTTCATCATACCTTCTGATCTCATCTTCACTGCTATTGGATCGGATATAATAGACCGTAAGTAATCCGACAATGATAAACGTCAGGATAATAATAATCACCACCGCTAATTGAATTTTGTTTCGCAAGGAAGGGCGGGGCGAAATCGTGAGGTCCATATTCTTTGGTAAAAAACCAAAGAGTGCATTAAGTCCCGCCACAATGAACAGCAAGAAACTAAATACTGTAAAAATCAAAGAGAAAAGTGAGATAACCTGACTGATCCCATCTACTTCTTTGCCGATCATGATCACAACATCCTTATCATTTCGCATCGCGATATCGGTGCGATCATTGGCAGAGGCAAATTGATAATACTCTCCTACCTCCATTCCATTGTGCAATCCTTCAAATTGAGGTAGAACAAACTCATAATCATGATGAAGGGCATAAATAAGCTGGCCCTCACGGTAAACCCCAAGACTGTATTTTCTGGGCAGCCGCGGCAACCATTCATTGATTTGATCTTCTGCTCTGACGCTCTTTGTAAAATCGAATGCAGCACTTTCAATGATTTCCTGCCGAGAGACAATCTCAAAATCTTTCTGATACTTATACAGCACAAATGCTGTCATCGATGAAATGGCCACTAGCCAACTCATCACCCAGATCACTGATTTATTACCTTGTTCGATATACAAATCCAACAAAGTCATCAGAATAAAAACGCCTAAATAAAACCCAACGAAAGGAATATCAATATTGATCAGATGGACCAATGGCAAGCTGACTACACCGGCGATCAGCAAAGCGATCATGCGCTCATAGAAATTGGTGGTGTAAAAGATGGCTCGGGTTACGATCTGAAATGAAAATGTAAAAACGCCCATGACGATCAGGCCACAAGCCAGAATGGATAAAAAGTGATGGATGTCAAATAATGATATCTCACCCAGATCCAGTCTGAAGTTACTCTGTCCAACCACTTGTCTCAATATCCAGGCAGTCAGCCCACACATCATGACGACCACCAGATAGTGACTGGTCGTCATCAATCGGTCGATCCAAAGTTGCTTTACAGGCGATGATGAAACAGTTTGTTTGTCCTCCGCCGGATCGCGACTATATATTTTGCTCACCAGGGTACACAACCATAGAAAAATTGAACTATCCAATAACAAGTCAGCGGTTGAATACGGAAATTCGATATTCTGAATGATTGGGCTGAGCAGGGAAAGCTGATCAAAAAAATCATGATACGGTATCGCGATTGATGCCATACGGATGCCTAAAACACCGAATATTTGCAGGAGAATTTTATTGACGGCAGAGACCTTATTCTCCGATTTTGAGTCGACCCATAAAAGCCAGCTCATACATGAAGCCCACATGGCTACGATGCCAAGAAACAGAATAATAGCCTGCAGGACGAAAGAGAATTCTCTGGTCAGCAATTGAACATGTGCAATGGGTGTTCCGTCTATACTTCTTATCAAAGTGGAATTGTCCGGCGTTGGATATCCAAATCGATAAGGCGCAACCCCTATGCTATACATTTGACCCTGATCAGGAATTATAGGAATTTTCAAATACGCTTTTAGCAGATCCTGGCCATCGGCTATCTCTATCATTTTGACATAATAATCCTGTCGATGGTCTCTTTTGACACAAGGTATCTGTGCAAATTCGGAATGGAATGGATCAACAATAGGACCCGGCTTAGACCAGAAGATCAGGCTGTCCTTGTGATATAGGTAAATGGTAAAAGGCTGTTGACCAAGTTTCTCGATCTGGTCAATCAATTCGTTGGAAAAAAGACGCTCTGTTTTCTGGGCGGACCGTATCTGGCTGACCCAATCCCCTTGCCTAAGCTGATCAAATGCTTCAACCTCAAGCGTCTGAATATTGCTTTCTATCTGCTGGGCAAAATGTGCTTTGTCATAGGTCAACTGATCAAAGCCCAATAGGAGTAGAAATGCGAACACGCATCCTCCTAGGAGCAAGAGATACTTAGATGCACTGAAGTCCATTCGCATATATCACATAAAGATAATACTTAATAAATAATTATCTAATTATCATATGTTTATATTTAATATCTCGCACAAATAAAACTCCATCGCAACTAATTTCTTCCAATACAGAACTTACTCCCCCTTTCAATCGTTATTGGACTGCATCTGTGATGAGTCTATCGCTCCCTGCAGAGGGAGAGGAAAGTCCGGACAGCGTAGGGCACCACACCATCTAACCGATGGGCTCTGCATCAGCAGAGACAGATAGTGTCACAGAAATGAAACCGCCCTAAAGGACAAGCCTTTTAGGGTAAGGGTGAAAATGTGCGGTAAGAGCGCACGGATGATACAGGTGACTGTATGATGGGATAAACCTTGTGGGCTGTAATGTCATGTACACTTCAATTTCCAAAACCATTTCGATGGTAGCGGATATCCGGCGGCTCGCCGGAATAGCAATAGTTGAAGGGGGTAGGCAGCTAGAGCCGCGACAGTAATGTCCGGCCCAGATAAATGATGGACGTCTTCGGGTAACCGGAGATAACAGAATCCGGCTTATTTATCGCAGATGCATTTTTTGATTTTGGACGTAAAATGAAAAAGCCGAAAAGGAAATATTCCCTTTCGGCTTTTTTATCTTTTTTCAAATTGTCGTTAGTCCTTAGACTAACCCAAATGCTAGTTAGTAATTGGCTTTGGTTCCTTCTTATCATCAAAATGGAACATCAGGGTAAATCGAAGCGTATTGTCCAACGGACTGCGCTGATTGGAGGTAGGGACCAGATAAGAAATATTCAAACCAAATACATTATATCGCAAACCAAGCCCTGCGGTCAGGAACTGACGATTTCCTTTGTTCGGACTCTCATAAAAGTACCCGGCCCTGAAAGCAAACTGTTGATTGTACCAATACTCCGCCCCAACTGAAAAAGAAATCTCACTGATCTCTTCAGAAAATCCACCAGGAGCATCCGTAAAGGATCCAAAGATGCCTTCGAATAATGGCTTCTCTCTGAAATCCGGATATCCATTATTATTTGCATCGTAATTCACAGTATCATCAGGACTAATAGGGGTTGGGACCAACAGTTTATTAAAATCCAATAAGAAAGTAAGCTGATTGTAATCATCCAGATTCATCTCCAGCGCTGCACCAAGGCCTAAATTGCCGGGAATAAAATCCTTAAACTCAGACTTCGTATAAGATACTTTAGAACCAATATTGGTAATGGCACTACCAATTCGCAACATAGATCCTGCACCGATATCAAGTGGTGTTTGATACGTAAACGAGATATCAACAGCCCCTGAAGTTGCAGGCACAATATCAATATTGTCTATTTGCTGCCCACCTGCCAGATTAGAATAAATGAATTTTCCGGTCAAGGCCGCACTAAACTTGGTGGAAAGCTTACGCGCATAAGCAATGGCCACTTCAAATTCATTAGGACTTCCCTGACCTAAAGAATTCCCATTGATATCTGTAAACTGAAGTTCCCCCAGTGAGAAGTACCTTAAGGAAGCACCAAGGGTCTGATTTTCACCCAATTTCTTATATCCCGAGAGATATGCCAGATAAACATCCTGGAGACCTAACGATCTCAGCCATGGAGAATAACTCGCTGAAAGGCCATAATCGGAGTCGATAAAGGCTAGTTTTGAGGCATTCAGGTGCATGGAATTGGCATCAGCAGAGATCCCAATACCTCCGTCCCCCATGGCTGCTGAACGTGCATCCGGCACGATCCTCAGGAATGGAACGGCCGAAATAATGGCATTTGGGCAATTTTGCTTTGAAGGATCACAATATTGACTATTGGCAACATTTACCACAGTCAACATGACGATTAAGAGTGAAACGTATTTCATGTAAATCTGGATTATTTTAAAATTGAGTGCAAAGATAATTTAATTGAGGTCAAAGAATGAAGACAAGTTTTTTGGCATTACTTTGAACAACCTCACTGACTCCATTTCGGGTAAAAGTTACTTTTAGTCTATATACATACATCCCGGGGGCTATTTGAGAGCCGCCTTCATTGAATCCATCCCATTCTAGATCAGCTACCCGATATCCACTTGAAACGTAGTCTTCCACAGTTATATTTTTAACAAATCGTCCTGAAAGGTCAAAAATGTCAAGTTCTATGTCCATTTGCGCTCCCGGACGGTTGTGTTCAAATTGAAATTTAGTCGCCGAATTGAATGGATTCGGGAAATTCATCAGTTTCTCAATCATCGGACCTTCCGTATCAAGCACCACAAATTCAAGGTAAGCTTCTCCCGGGTTATTGGCTAAATCCCAGGCTGTAACCTTCAGGGTATGTCTTCCGGGTGTTAAACCTGCTAATGGATAGAGCACCTGCCCACGGGTATAGTCATCCAGATCCGCCTGATAAAAATCATTGAGTATCAGACTGTTTTTCTCATCCCCATCTAGAATAGCTTCTATATCATGCCCGATACTGTTGCCGGAAGCATTGATCCCATTGTCATCGCTCAATTGGATAAAAATCGCCGGGTTGGCATCCGTGATGCCGCCATAAACAAAATGCTCATCATTCATGAAAAGCCTTACCTCCGGTGGCATATCATCCTCCAGCCCTTCTTTAGAAACACCCCCAATGAAAAAATCAGTAAAGTATCCGGTAGCATCCGTGATCCCATTTTGAGCATACAGACTCATTTTACCATGGCCAAAAGAAAAATCAATATCCTTGGGAAGCACAAATTCAATTGTCCACTCGCCGGCAACAACGGAGGCTGTTCCTTTGAAAAGCTGTTGGTTCTGGGTGTCAAAAGGCCTCACAGAGCTTCCGCTATCATTGGCCAGTGTCTTTCTGACTTGCTTTTTATCAAAAAGGGTCAAAAATACAGGCCCATTAAAATTGGTCAGGATATTGCCATTTTGATCGATGACCTGTCCTGATACACTTGCTTTCTCAAGGGCACTCAAGGTATCGGGAATTCCAGTCAATACGGACTGCCCATTAATCTCAGTCACAATGATCTCATATTCCGGTATAGCTAGTTTCTGCGATGGATCACCTAAAAGCGTAAATTTCCTGGCATTGTGATCTAATGTATCGATACCGTTTGCATTTTTTGCCCGCCTGAGCACTTCAGCAATACTTGGATACGTGCCATCAGCATCCGGCTCATATAAACGATTCATCACCGCGCGGGTGAGTCGCTCATTCGACCCAGAATAGACAGCTCTAACGGTCGTCATAAGTGCTATCGCCCCGCCTAACGGATTGAGTAATAAATGTTCCCCGGCACTGGTAAATCCGGGTTCATCGTAGCTGGCAAACGAACATGTCGCTGTGATAAAAAGCGGCATATTATTCAGGTTCCTGTAGGATTGGGCCTGATTGATGCCAAGTACACGCTCCTGAGACCAACCATTCGGCCCACCATGCCCCATGTAGGTGATGGTCAGTGCACCTTTATTCATGTTGAGATCAATATTGTCATTCACAGCAGGATATCTATCTCCTCCCGGTGTGGACTCCTGCGGAAAAGCGTCCAGATAAATCTTTTGAATATTCAATTGGGGATCATCGTTTTCTTTCAGAATAGACAAGCCATCCGCCTGATTAAGATGGGTATTTCCATCCTCATCATCGGCTACCAAAACGATTCGGGATCGCCAGTCTTTTAGTGTAGTAGGTTCGACATCATAATAGATTATTTTCTCTACAATTTTCAAGGCCTCCTCTGCGGTACTTACAGGCAAGCGACCTACTGCGATATCAATCGCTCCAATCAGTGTATTACCTTCATCATCATCCAGCAAAGCATAATAATCATCGGAAGGAAAAGATCGTATTGGATCAAGGGATTCAGTGGTCTCAAATGCCGGAACAAAATTCTGATACGGCAGCTCGGTGAAATGATTTAAATAATCATAGGTAGCATCTCCGATAAAACATAAGTATTTGAAATCCGAATCCCTTTTATAGATCATGCGGACAAAATCTCGAATGGCAGAAGGATCCTTCGAACCGCCCGCAAATTCTTCAAAGATTTGACTCACAGGAATGGCCTCAACTTCTAGTTGATTATGCTCCCTGCGATGACCTGCAAGCTTCATCGCCGCAGCTTCAAAGGCATCATAATAAACGATGACCAAATCTGCTCCTTGAATTCCATGCAAATTCTGATTAGAAACTTTTCCTTCATATACAGGTACCCTAAGATCAGTGCCAGCATTAAAACAAATAAAATGGTTTGGCAGGTCTCCTGAAGCAGAACGAATAAAGGTTGCTTTTGATCCCTGAGTATATTGTTGATTTTTGGGAACCAAAGGATTCGTCACATCCCATATCTGACATCCTGCAGATACACCATCAATGGTATAGATGGGAGTCTTTCCAACTGAAGCTCGGGTATCACAAATGTCTAAAACATTGCCTTGTCGGTAAAGATTATTTTTCCAAAAATTAAGCTGAATATGATCTAACCAGGCTCTCGCGTCAACACCACTGGCATTGGGATATCGGACTGATATTTTTTGAATCGAACTCCCCGGAACAAATGACCCATCAATTACACCTTTGTTAGCATAAGATGATTCATAATTTCCTAATACTACTCCACCAACATTGCGTCCGGCTTCATAGCTATCAAACTGAATATAAAAACGAGAAAGGGAGGATGATCTTGCGGCAAAGCGGACTTCGTAATAAACAGAATCTGTTGGATCCAAATCCCTAACATCAAATCGATTTGTATAATCCAACTGGTTGACTACAGACATTTCATCTCCATACCAGGCCTGTCCTGATCCTGGTGGTCGAAATCGACCGAGTAGATTTACTTTTTCCTCTTCAAGTCGCTGATATACCAGAGAGGTGGCAGACGTATAATCGCCATCGGTTTCATTTTCCTGAGCAGTTATTTTATCTCTTGGGGGGCCATTGATAATGATATAATAATGATTGACTTCATCGTAATTATTCAACTCCATATCATACTGCCGGCTAGTGGGATCATAGGTCCATTGATGGGGGCCTTCGGCATACCATAACAAATAATCCCCTTGATCGAATTTGCCATCTTCGAGGCCGTGCCCAAAAGAGGCTGATTGCTGAAGATCATCGATTCTGGGAATCGCATTCCACTGGGGAAGACGTCCTGCCCCATTCCCAAAAATGGCAATATTGTCCGGTGATAGTTGGGCCGGATTAAGTTTTAATTGGTCATTGATAAAGTTATAATCAATTTTATAGACACCGGATTTAGGGACCGAAACTCTGTGAATTATACCTTGCGACAAAACGGATTCATCTTTAAACTCCGGCCCCGACCGGGCAACGCTTCCATTGCCAACCGGTTTAGTTTTAATTAAAATCGATCCTTTTAATACCCGCTCATAGATGCCTTGCGATTTTTCTACAATTGGCAGAACCCAAATCTCTGCAATCCAAAACCCATGTTCTTTATGGACGTTTGCTCCATACAGACATTCCGTAGAATTAACATCTGATAAAGCTTCAAAATGGGCTGTTATTCTTTCTGTTTTTAATGCATTTATCTCTATAGAAAAACTACCTGCATCGTCCAGTGGTAACATATAGGTGTACACCGGAAGATTTGGGTTGACTGAATAAAGGTCTGCATGATCAAATGTCAGCTGTCCGTCAATGGCCCATTCGAGTTCAAAATCATGGGTGATATTGATTTGCCCAATAAGTGACCCTATACATAGTATACCAAAGGAAAAGAGAAGGGGTAATCGTCTTAACATAACTTGCTGACCAGAAGTAGGTTTCAAAAAATCAATAATTAAACGGCATAGATATCTATCTATTGTTAATATCAAATAATTAAATATGCTTATGGTTGTCAAAATTGCCAACTTTTTGCGTCTCGGTTGACGTTTTACTAGTCTTTATTCGTTTCATTCTCCAAAAGAAGTATTATTGTAACCCGCAGATGGAACCTAACAAGCATCACCACCCTATAAAGTTACTGCATTTGATTACTTTTCAGCGCAGTCAAAACCTGAAATGGCTGATATCAGGTATAATGTGGTTTTCTCTGATTGGTATTCAAGCGCAGGATCCTATTTTTTCACAATTTTACCTCTCTCCACTACAATTAAACCCAGGGTTGACCGGTCTGACCGATGGTCCCAGATTCGCTGCCAATTACAGGAACCAATTTCCCGGGTTTAATAATGCTTACCGAACTTATGCGCTGTCCTATGATCAGTTTTTTGACCGTTTGAAAAGTGGGATAGGGTTTTGGCTGCTTTCTGATGATGCCGGAGACGGACTTCTTAAAACCATAAAAGCTGCCGGCATATACTCTTATCGCCTCAGAATACGCAAAGATCTATATATGCGGATGGGAATTGAAGCAGGAATCGTACAATCCACCCTGAATTGGGACAGATTGCGATTCGGTGACCAGATTGACGATTACCTGGGGGCCACCAGCCCGGGTGGAACGCCTTTCCCAACCGAAGAATTCGCCCCTGAGAAAAACTCGATAATCTATCCGGACCTGGGATTTGGTTTTGTACTGAATAACAAGGTTTTATACACAGGCATATCCGTAAGACACCTGAATACGCCTAATCCTGAATATCTGGATATCAATTCAAATCTTAGTGGCGGAATCCCTATGCGCTGGACTGCCCACGCAGGAGCCTCATTTCCTTTGAATTCTGCCTCTTCGAAAAGGAATTCCGGCATGGCGTTGTCTCCATCCATTATTTATGTCATTCAAGGACCTTTCCAACAAATAAATGGAGGCTTGACCTTTGATGCCGGCATGGTCAGTTTTGGCGGATATTACCGCATATCGTCAGGCCAATCGGAAGCCATTATTGCTTCTATTGGGTTAAGAACCAAACAACTAAAGATAGGATATAGTTATGATATGACCATCTCTGGATTTCCGGTCAGCGGAGGCACTCACGAGCTTGGTTTGGTTTTTACATTGGAGGATAATCATAGTGATTCCAAATACAGTGATTGCCTCAGACTCTTCAGATAATATGGTCCGGGGGTAAGGGCATACTTTTTGTTGTGTACTTAGCAGAAAAAACAAAACAATATTTACCCTCTGGTTCCGTTTCAGAAATGTATATTTGTCCCTCGTTTAACAAACATGTTCAGATTAGAATGAAGAAATTTCTTTTATTTAGTGCAGGAGCTCTGTTATTATTGAGTTTCGGGGCTTGTAAGAAGTCCGAGCGATCATCCGTGACCGGCTGGAAATATAATGACCAGGAATGGGGAGGATTTGAAAAAGGCTCTCATGGTGATTTGGAAGTTGGCCCCGGCCTCGTTCCGATTGAAGGAGGAACCTTTACAATGGGTCTGACTGATCAGGATGTTACCTATGATTGGAATAATGTACCTCGCAGGATCACAGTATCTTCCTTTATGATGGATGAGACTGAAGTTTCTAACTCACACTATCGTGAATTTGAATATTGGACTAAAAGAGTCTTCGGAGAGTCTTATCCACAGGAGTGGCTCAGTATTCTTCCGGATACTTTGGTTTGGCGAGAGGAATTGGCCTTCAATGAGCCTATGGTCGAAACCTACTTCAGACACCCAAGTTACGCAGACTACCCTGTGGTAGGCGTTACCTGGGAACAAGCAAACAAATTTTGCGTTTGGCGTACAGACCGCGTAAATGAAATGCTCCTTGTTGAGAAGGGCGTACTTAATCTGAATGTAGATCAAAAAGACGCGGACAACTTTAATACAGAGTCCTACCTGGTTGGACAATATCAGGGAAGTGTAAAGAAGAACCTTCCGGATCTGAAAACAGGTGGTGAACGTCCTGTTCGTTTTGAAGATGGTATCCTGCTGCCTGCTTATCGACTTCCAACTGAAGCTGAATGGGAATATGCAGCACTTGCACTTCAAGGCAACAATCTTTCTAAAAAGGATGAGTTAATCTCTGATCGTAGAATCTATCCTTGGGATGGTGCTACTGCCCGTTATAAAATACATGATAAGAATCAGGGTAAAATGTTGGCCAACTTTAAAGAGGCCAGAGGAAATTATATGGGTACTGCAGGAAAACCAAATGACAATGCCCCATTTCCAGCTCCTGTGAAGGCTTTCTTTCCAAACGATTTCGGATTATACAATATGGCAGGAAATGTCAATGAATGGGTAGGCGATCTTTATCGTCCTACGACCAGTTCAACATTGCGTGATGTAGAAAATCAGGATTTAAACCCTTTCCGTGGTAATATATTCAAGCAAAGAGTATTGGATGAAAATGGAACTCCAGTCGAAAAAGACAGCTTAGGTCGTATCCGTTATACGATGGTGGAGGATTCAGTTGCCGCCATGCGTGAAAATTACCAAAAAGGAAATGTGCTCGATTACAGAGATGATGATGACGAAGCTGTTTACTACGCTTATGGCGAGTCTACACTGATCAATGACAGCTCACGTGTGATCAAAGGTGGCTCATGGGCAGATCGTTTGTATTGGTTATCACCTGCTGCCAGAAGATTTAAAAACCAAACCATGGGAGATCGAACGATCGGTTTCCGTTGTGCTATGCATCAAATCGGTGGATCAGCACCCGGTGGTGAAATTGGCGGTAATGATTTCGGCGGTGGCGGAAAGAAAAGTTCTTCGAGAAGATATAAATAATCTTTTTATAAACTAACATAGAAACGCCCATTCATTTTGTCTGGGCGTTTTTATTTGGCTACGAATATTTCGGATTAACTTGTTCTGTATAAATGGATATACCAACCCTTTACAATCATTTTCTTGCGCATCGAATGATCTCCACGGATACCCGGAAAATTACACCTGGCTGCATATTTTTTGCTTTGAAAGGGGAAAATTTTGATGGAAATCTTTTTGCCAAAAAAGCATTAGAACTTGGAGCTTCACTGGCAGTCGTATCCGATAATACACTGACAGGGCCTGCATATTTTCATAGCCATGACACCCTTGAAACACTTCAGGCGTTAGCGAATTTTCATCGCAAAAAATTAAACATCCCGGTGCTGGCCATCACCGGTAGTAATGGCAAAACCACTACGAAAGAAATGATAACTGATGTGCTGTCAATCGCATTCCGGGTGCATGCAACAGTCGGGAATTTCAATAATCATATTGGTGTTCCACTGACCCTATTGAGTGTTCCGGAGAACACTGAAATCGTAGTTTGCGAAATGGGTGCCAACCATCCCGGTGAAATAAAATTTTTATGCAGCATCGCCGAACCAACACATGGCCTCATCACGAACATTGGAAACGCACATTTGGAAGGTTTCGGTTCTATCGAAGGGGTACAGAAAACCAAAGGGGAGCTATTTGAATATCTCAGCGACCATGAAGGATATGGTTTTATCAATTTGGATGATTCAAGAGTCGAGCAGCTGAGTCAGAATCTTTCACATAAAACAACTTTTGGACTGGAGAATTCAAAATCTACTGATATACATCTCACTTACTCTACGGATAAAAACGAACCAGGTTTTACGCTAAATGATCAGCAAAATTCTTTACACATCCATTCCAAAATGTTTGGCCGATATAATGCTTCGAATATGCTGGCGGCCTATACCATTGGAATGCACTTTGAGGTAGATCAAAAGCTCATCACTTCAGTCCTTTCAAACTTTATTTCAAAATCCAATCGTTCTGAAGAGTTACAAATAAATGGTTGTACGTTCATCATGGATGCCTATAATGCAAATCCTTCCAGCATGGAATTGGCTGTTCGCGCTTTTGCAGAAAAACATCCATCCGGTTGGGTTGTGTTGGGAGACATGAAAGAACTTGGTGGCATTACAGAAGAAGCGCATCTTCAGATTATTTCGCTCGTTTCAACAATGAAATTTGGCAAAATCATTTTAGTGGGAAAAGTATTTTCCGAAGTACTGAATACTTTAAAATATGATTCACGGATTAACTCTTTTACTGATACGCAGGATTTAAAAAATAAATGGGACTGGGAGGCATGTGCCGGACAAACGCTTCTCCTCAAAGGATCAAGATCCATGCAGTTAGAACAAATTCTTAAGTTTTAATGCTGTTTTTTGTTTGATCAGCCCAAAACTGATTTGATGATGCGATCGCTAAACTCTTCTTCACACGCTTTGCGATAATCCTGATAGGAACATGGCACCTTTCGACCTTGTTTATCCTGGATCCACCATCTCCCGGAAAACTCACTTTTGAAAAAGAGAAGTATATGATCATGATCTTTGGATTGTACATGATACTCCGTGAGCGGGTTTTTTTCAGGATCTTCCCGCAGGGTGGAGCCTTCCATAAAATACCAAATCATTTGAGCTATGGCATTCCCCAGGATGCCTGAGGCATCTTTCTCCAGCGAATAATTATATACCCCTACCGATTTAAGGATTTGGGCTGCCCCGGCATAACGAAAGAGCTGACATGCTTCAATGGCCGTCAACCCGCTAGAGGACATGCCGGTCAGGTAGCCTGACTCCGCTGCGCTCATGCTATCACAATTGAAAATTAATGCTTCTGAATCCCGGATGCAGGGTTCTGCCAAATTCAATTCCTCCCGCAATTCACTAAGACGTAAATGGCCCTCCACATTAAGATGCGATTCAAGAACGAGGTGTCTTTGGGTCCCTATGTATTGAAATAAAGTACCAGGCTTTGTCCCTCGCAGATGAACATCATCATCGAGATTGGACTCTCTGACAATACTTGCCATTCGGATACCGTCTACCTGGTATCGCATAAAGGCGAGCGGCATTCCGATCAGCAACATTACTGCCCCTGTGGCATTAATCTCTTCAAGGATGGGAATCACATTTTCAGGCTCCCCCTGGGAGATGGTGCCACAGTCAATAATATCCAGTGCATGGGCCGGTGTAGCACTAAACTGATACAGGATAGACTTAATTCGGCTCGCGATTTGCTGATCAAAGCTGATAATCAGTAAGTCACCGGCCTTAAAAGTCAACTCCTCATCATCAAGGAATTTTACTTTATGCCATAGTGAACTTTTACTTATACGTTCTGGCCGAATTGACGATTTTTCGTCCGGGACAAACCAATGAGAAATCATAAGACAAATATATATAATTTAATTCTAATATGTAAACTATCTCACTATCATTCTCTTTTGGAAGAATTCAGAATATTCCTTTTCGAGCAGAAAGTTAATTTCTAGTGCCATTTTCTAATAAAAAAGAAATACATTTGTAAAACACAAACTATCTATTTAACAAATCTGAACCTTATGACACGAGCACACCTTGTCTTGCTGTTTAGTTTTCCATTACTATTATTGAATTCTCTTCACGCACAAACTGAAAACGGAAGTTTCTCCTCCCCTGTTATTGAGGATGAAATGACCCAAAATCCGGAGCAAAATCAATTATGGAGAACTGGCCAATCGAAGTATTCTGCCAAACCTAAAAACATGTGGGAGCTAGGGCTCCATGGCGGCACAGCTTTTATCAGTGGGGATGTTGAAGCCGGTGTCCTTTCGGGATACGGATTTGGACTTCACCTCCGAAAAGCAATTAATTACACACTCTCCTGGCGAGTAGATGCCACGTATCAATCCTCTAAGGGATATGATGCGAGGGGCTTCAACTTCCTTGCTGTTGAAAAGACTTATTATCAAAATGTTGATGAATCGCCAATTCTTGTGGGTTACACAGATGAGACAACCAACGATGATAATATTAATAGAAACTATAAAACTGGTCTGGTTTCTCTTTCTCTGGAAGGAATTCTGAATATTGGGAATATCCTCTTTCATGGCCCTTCCAATAAATGGAATCTTTATACCGCTATTGGTCTTGGCCTAAGTATACCGGATGTAGGAGTCGATCTGCTTGATGCCGATGGAAATCTTTATGATTTTACGAGTGTATATGGTGGTCTTGATTTAAATACGTCAGAAGGCAGAAAACAATCGATCAAAAATCTGAAGAACCTACTGGATGGCGATTATGAAACGCCCGGAGGTGTAGCCACAGATGTCATTTCTTTTGGCGACGAAAAAAATGTCATCCCGCATATGACCATTTCACTTGGCCTCTCAAGAAAACTCTCAAAACGAATCAATATTGGCATCGAACATAGAATCCTTTTAAGCGACAATGATTTGCTGGATGGTTTCGAAATGTTGTCGCCTAGAGCTAAAACACCAAGCAATGATATTGCCCAGTACACATCTATCCGTCTTGGTATTAATATAGGATCAAAAGAAAAACGAATTGAGCCGCTCTATTGGGTAAATCCACTGGATGCTTCTTTCAATGACATTGCAGAATTAAAACAGCGTCCAAAATTTGATCTTACCGATAGTGATGGTGATGGCGTGATCGATATGATTGATCAGGAAATTAACACCCCCGCAGGATGCCCTGTAGATACTCGTGGTATCACACTGGATAGTGATGGCGACGGGGTTGTTGATTGCAAAGATGAGGAACCATACTCTCCACCGGGTTATGAAGTTAATGCTGATGGAGTCGCTCAGATTCCTCAACAATATCTCAAAGAAGATGAAGTAGTAGCGCTCATCAACCAGCGTGCAGAAGCTATGGAGTCAAACCTCAATTGGTTTTTACCGATGATCCATTTTGATTTAGATAAATACTATATCAAACCGGAATTTTATGGTGCCTTACACAATATTGCAGCCGTGATGCGTTCACATCCGGATGTTAAGGTAGTTGCCATCGGCTTTGCTGACAACCGCAGCCCAAATGACTACAATAATGTGCTATCCTACAATCGTGCAAAGGAAGCAATAGACTTTCTTGTCAATAGTTACAACATACCACGGAACCGTTTCATTCTCAACTTTGGTGGGGAAGAAACCCCTTTAGTATCAAATTTGTCTGATAAATATACCGGTTCCACGGAAGAAGAATTTAAACATTACATGAACCGCCGTGTGGAATTCCATGTGGCTACATCGACTGATACCGACATGGGGCGTCCGGAAGGACCTGAAGCAGGTCAAAACACTCCTGGCTCCGCCAGAGCAGGAACTAAATTTTCGGGCAATTATAATTCGGGATATTAGTCATATAAAGTTGAATAGGGTTATTTGAAATAGATTTTTTGTGTATTCAAAAGCTCCAGGCCATTTCGGTTCCGGGGCTTTTGATTTTTACAGGCTCAGATTCACTAGCTCTTCAAGGATATCCTTATTTTTACAGCATAAATAGCAAATAAATCATGGCAGAAATAATTCGTATGCCCCGGCTGAGTGACACGATGGAAGAAGGAAACATCATCGGTTGGCTTAAAAAAGTAGGTGATAAGGTTTCTTCGGGAGATATTCTAGCAGAAGTTGAAACGGATAAAGCCACCATGGAGCTGGAAAGCTTTCACGATGGATATTTATTATATATCAGTGTGGCGGAAGGTTCCGTCCCAGTCAATGATGTACTGGCTGTCATCGGAGAAAAAGGAGAAGATTATAAAAAAATACTTGCGGATGAAGGATCGCAGGAAAACAACGTTGCCCCTGCCCCACCCAAACCATCAGTGCCTTCAAGCAATGGTGGCACCGCTTTGGAAGTAAGTTCAAGTGCAACGGCTTCTTCCGGACATACTGAACAAAGAATCAAATCATCGCCTCTGGCAAAGTCTATTGCCTCACAATCGGGAATAGATCTCTCTGCCATCATCGGTACAGGAGATGGTGGTCGTATCGTCAAGAGAGATGTTGAAAATTATGCAACCCAAGGAAGTGAACCAGCGCATACAAAAACTATCTCAACGGTGCCTCAGTATGGTGAGATTCCCGTAAGCCAAATGCGAAAGACGATTGCACGCAGACTTTCGGAAAGCAAATATTCAGCGCCACATTTTTATCTGACGATGAAAATCAATATGGATAAAATGGCTGAAGCCCGAAGTTTGATGAATGCCCAACCGGATACAAAAATTTCCTTTAATGATTTTATTATTAAAGCATGTGCCTCCGCATTGCGTCTTCACCCGGCAATAAATTCGTCCTGGCTCGGGGATAAAATTCGGATCAACAAAGACATCAATATTGGCGTAGCCGTTGCTGTTGATGAAGGATTATTAGTACCTGTTCTTTTTGGAGCCGATCAGATGGGTTTAAAAGAAATCAAAAACAAGGTGGCTGTTCTTGCGGACAAAGCGCGGAATAAAAAAATTCAACCACAGGAAATGCAGGGAAATACATTTACCATTTCCAATCTTGGGATGTTTGGCATTGAAGAGTTTACAGGAATTATCAACTTGCCTGACGCAGCCATACTGGCCGTTGGAGCGATTACAGATGAGTTGCAACTGGTAGAAGGTATCGTAAGCACGAGGAAAGTCATGAAAATAACTTTGTCCTGCGATCATCGGGTGATTGATGGAGCTACCGGTGCTAAGTTTTTATCTACCTTACAACAATATCTCGAAAACCCCGCAGCCATGTTACTATAGTCCCCGGACTGCAATGAAAGGGGGTTTTTATATAAATTTGAAGGATATATGTCACAAAGCTCCTCCCGTCATCTCGAATATGCTATAAAAACTATTGGGCAATTGCCTGGTATTGGTCGTAAAAGTGCCCTGCGTATTGCCTTGTTCTTATTAAAAACCAAATCCTCTGTACTTCCGGAATTAATGGAAGGACTAAAAGGTATTCGGGATCATATTCAAAACTGCAAAACTTGTCACAACTTATCTGACTCAGATATATGTGGCATTTGCAGTGATCATTCTCGCACCCGAAGTACGATTTGCATAGTGGAATCCGAACGCGATGTCATGGCTATAGAAGATACCGGTCAATATCATGGACTCTATCATGTCCTCGGTGGCATTATCTCTCCGATCGACAATGTGGGTCCACAGGATCTGAATATTCCTGACTTGATAGATCGACTGTCAACCAAGGAGGTATCAGAAGTGATCATGGCGATCAGTCCAACGATCGAAGGGGAAACCACCATTTTCTATCTCAGTAAATTAATAAAACCATATCCGGTTAGGATCAGCCTGATCGCCAGGGGCGTTTCCTTCGGTGGCGAATTGGAATATGCTGACGGACTCACACTCGGTCGATCTATCGTTTCGAGGACCACTATTGAAATGACTGAGAACGCCTAACCTGCCCTGCTGTTGAGACTATCCGTAATCATCGTCAGCTATAATGTTTATCCTTTTTTAGATAACTGTCTTCGTTCCATTCGAGAAGCCATGAAAGGAATCCGAAGCGAAATCATTGTCGTTGATAATGCTTCTGTTGATGGTACCCCACAACTCGTTCGAGAACATTATCCGGAGGTCATTACCATCGCCAATAAAGAGAATATCGGCTTTGCTAAAGCAAACAATCAGGGCATACGTATCGCGTCCGGGGAATATATTCTTCTCCTAAATCCGGATACCGTAGTTTCAGGAGATACCTTTTCAAAGTGCCTTGATTTTATGGAAGGTCATGCAAATACTGGTGCTATCGGTGTAAAAATGCTGGATGGCAGCGGTCAGTTTCTGCCTGAATCCAAGAGAGGCCTTCCAACGTTGTCTGCTTCCTTTATGAAGATGACCGGATTATACCGTTTGTTTCCCAAATCCAGGATTTGGAACAGGTACTATCAGGGACATGTTGAAACAAATGAAACTGCCGATGTAGAAGTGCTTTGTGGCGCATTTATGTTTATGAGAAAAGAAGCACTGACCGATGCCGGCTTGCTGGATGAAGATTTTTTCATGTATGGTGAGGATATAGATCTATCCTATCGCATTACAAAGGCCGGATATAGCATCACTTATTTACCAACGACAAGTATCATCCACTACAAAGGAGAGTCAACAAAAAAATCAACGCTGAATTATGTGTTGACTTTCTACCAGGCCATGCTCATTTTCACGCAAAAGCATCCTGAATTTAGTGGGCAGAAATTTTTAATCAAGTTGGCCATCTACTTTCATGGAATACTGCAACTTGTCCGGCAGAATCTGACTAAATGGTGGCCGATAGTGTTAGACACAGCCCTGCTGTTTGCCTCCTTTTATACGATCAGTAAAATCTGGGCCTGGTATTATTTTGATACGGTTTACTATCTTAAACCTACTTCTTATTATTTTAACTTACCACTATATACGGGAATCATTATACTCGCCATGTATCTCAATGGGGCTTATGATAAACCATTAAAAAGAAAGTCATCCTGGCTGGGTTTTTTTTCAGGCATGTTAATGATATTGGTCCTATATGCCATTCTGCCGACCGCATTGCGTAGTTCAAGAATGGTGATCTTGCTGGGTTCACTCCTGTTTAGTCTTGTGCTACTGATTACGCGATCAAAATTAAATCCATGGAGTGCGCTAAGCAATAATTTAGGACAACAAAATCATCGCAAAGCAATCATTGTGGCGGGCAAAGAGGAAACCGCGAGAATTAAAGAACTCATTAATCGTTCTAAAGATCAAATTGAAATTCTTGGCATTGTCTCTCCGGACACTGATGCTTCCCAGCCATCAGAAAATGTACTTGGTGACATTGGTCAGTTAGAGGAGTTGGTTCGCATCTATCAGGCGAAAGAAATTATTTTTTCAGCGCAGGATGTACCTTTTTCTGTTTTTACGGGAACGATGTCGCATTTAGGTCCGACCTTAAGGTATATGCTCGCTGCCTCCACGACCATGAATATCGTCGGAAGTATGGGTAAAGATATTGCCGGAGAATCTTATGCCATTCAAATCCATTTCAATTTATCTGATCAGGCATCTAAGCGAGCAAAAAGAATATTTGATTTAATTTCTTCTTTACTGCTTTGGATAGCGTCTCCCCTCCTGCTGTTTCTAATTCCACATCCTACGAACTTTCTGAAACACATTGTGCTTGTCGGCCTTGGGAAGAAAACCTGGGTGTCCTATTACCCTTTAGATTCAATGATACAGTCCTTACCCCCATTACCAGCCGGTATTTTATGCCCTGCTTATCCGGCTGATACATCAGATGTTGATAGAAGACTTCAGCACATTCATTATGTTTACGCTCGCGATTATCACTGGACCACCGACCTTTCCATTTTAATTGCGCAACTTAAAAAGACTGGACAAACGATATAAAATCATGGCCACAGACCTTATTGCTCAAATAAAAAGTGCAGCCGAAAAACTATTTCCAGAGATTGTTTCTATTCGACAGGATTTGCACCAGCATCCGGAACTCTCCTTTCATGAAGAAAGAACCAGTGGAAAGGTTGCTGACTATCTAACCAAACATGGTATTGAATTCACCACCGGTTGGGCCGGTTTTGGAATCGTAGCTGTTATTCAAGGGAATCATCAGGGGCCAACCGTGATGCTAAGAGCGGACATGGATGCTTTACCGATAAGAGAGGCTAATGATGTAAGCTATAAATCAATTCATGAAGGTGTGATGCATGCTTGTGGACATGATGTACATACAAGTAGTCTGCTTGGTGCAGCAGCCATTCTGCAACAGCATAAGCAAAGCATACGTGGCACCATCAAAATGATATTTCAGCCCGGAGAAGAAAAACTGCCGGGTGGTGCTTCCATCATGATCAAGGAAGGCCTTTTTAAAGAAGGAGTACCAACATGGATTCTTGGTCAACATGTTTATCCTTCGCTTGAAGCTGGACAAGTGGGCTTCCGGAATGGAATGTATATGGCCTCAGCCGATGAAATATATATAACTGTTCGAGGGAAAGGTGGTCATGCTGCAACACCTCATCTGTGTATTGATCCGATTGTGACGGCGGCAAAAGTTGTGACCGCCTTACAGGAAGAGATCAGTCGAAACAAAGATCCATTTGCGCCAGCTGTGTTAACGATAGGAAAAATTTATTCGGATGGTGGTGCTACTAATGTTATTCCGGATACTGTCCATTTGGAGGGCACGCTGAGAGCTATGGATGAGGATTGGAGAAAAGAAAGTCACCAACGTATTAAAAACATCATCGAAAAAACCTGTGACGCTTCCGGCTGTACCGCAGAAACGAATATTGTAATCGGATATCCATGTCTAATCAACAATGATGAGGTTACCGAAAAATGCCGGCAATTGGCTGTCGATTTTCTTGGTGAAGATCAGGTCTATGAATTACCTGCCCGGATGACCTCAGAAGATTTTGCTTTCTACTCTCAAATAGCGCCTGCTACCTTCTATCGCCTGGGCACCGGCTGGTCGGAAGTGAACAGAAATTTTCCTGTTCACTCCAACCACTTCAATATCAATGAAGTAGCACTTAAGACGGGAATGGGTTTGTTAGCCTATATAACCCTTTCGGAATTGTCAGGACCCACCTCCTGAGCCGATTCCATTTCTGGAAATTTCCTTCTTTTCCCAAATCTTGCTGCTAAGTAGTGTCTACTTAGGTCCTTTCGGAATCAAGGTTTTCCACTTTTTGCAATATTTAGGGCGTTAACCCCTCATAGTTACATATATTATTTTTTATAAATTATAAGTTCTTTCATGTCAATGTTATATATTTGAGAATAAATCTCCATATATTTATCAATTAACATAAACTACTCATGTCAAAAGTTCTTATTGTCGACGACGAACGCAGTATCCGCCATAC
The DNA here is from genome assembly GCA_024642665.1 of Bacteroidota bacterium. Lineage (GTDB taxonomy): Bacteria > Bacteroidota > Bacteroidia > Chitinophagales > Saprospiraceae > Opimibacter. The sequence continues at coordinate 106,082 of JAHEAR010000003.1, read as the reverse complement.
CTTACGTGATATTCTGGAATTTGAAAAATATCAGGTAGATGAAGCCTCAGATGGCATGGAGGCTTTAGTAAAGGTGAAGCAAAACACGTATGACGTAATCATCCTGGATATCAAAATGCCTAAGCTTGATGGGATGGATGCCTTGGATAGAATTCAGGAGATAGCGAGTGAAACACCGGTGGTGATGATCTCAGGACATGCTTCAATCGATACAGCAGTTGAGGCAGTCAAAAAGGGTGCTTTTGATTTTATCTCCAAGCCACCGGATCTCAATCGATTGCTGATCACGCTCAGAAATGCTATGGATAAATCCGAGTTGATTACAGAGCGTAAAGTTTTACAAACCAAGGTGTCAGGTTCGCGTTCACAACCAATAGTTGGAAAATCTAAGTGCATTGGTCAAATCATGGATACGATTGAACTTGTAGCGCCTACAGAAGCAAGAGTATTGGTAACCGGACCAAATGGAACCGGCAAAGAACTGGTAGCTCATTGGATACATCAGAAAAGTCATCGCAAGGACCATCCGCTCATTGAAGTGAATTGCGCTGCGATACCATCAGAACTTATCGAAAGCGAACTTTTTGGACATGAAAAAGGAGCTTTCACCTCCGCCATTAAACAACGTACCGGTAAGTTTGAATTAGCGAATGGCGGCTCTATCTTTCTGGATGAAATTGGTGACATGAGTCTGTCGGCTCAGGCGAAAGTATTACGGGCGCTCCAAGAAAATAAAATCGTTCGCGTAGGTGGGGATAAACAAATACGGGTAGACGTTAGAGTTATTGCTGCCACTAATAAAGACCTGCGAAAATTAATTGATGCCGGTCGATTCAGAGAGGATCTCTACCATCGTCTTGCGGTGATCATTATTGATGTTCCTCCTTTAAAAGACAGGGTAGAGGATATTCCACAACTGATTAGTCACTTTTGTGAAGACATTTGTAAGGACTATGGAATTCCTCAAAAACAGTTTGATGCGAAGTCTATTAAGAAGCTTCAATCTCTTCCATGGACGGGTAATATCCGTGAATTGAAGAATGTAGTGGAACGATTAATCATCCTTGGTGGTAAAACAATATCTCCTCAGGACATTGACAAATTTGTTCTGCCAACAGCACAGTCGGCGTTGGAGATGAAAGAAGTACTCTCCAGATTCACTGACTTGAAAGACTTGCAAAAGTATATTGAACAGGAGTATACCAATTATCAGGCTTCCGTTGAATAAATTCATGCGTAGTATGCACGGCTTCTTTTTTTATACCTAATAAAAATATCATGTCAGAAGGTATTCCTCCACGTCTGATGAAGCAATGGACCCAACTGAAAGGTGAAAACGCCTGGACGATGTTTAAGGTTATTGCAGAATTTGTCGATGGATTCGAATCACTCAATCGCATTGGTCCCTGTATTTCCATTTTTGGAAGTGCGCGGACGAAACCAAATTCTCCCCACTATCAAAAAGCAGTGAGCATTGCACAGAAGCTTACAGAGTCAGGTTTTGGGATCATCACCGGAGGGGGACCAGGCATTATGGAAGCCGGCAATAAGGGAGCTAGCATTCAAGGTGGAATCTCCGTGGGATTAAATATTGATCTTCCATTTGAACAATCTCACAATCCTTTCATAGACTACGATAAGAATCTGAGTCACCGATATTTCTTTGTTCGCAAGGTGATGTTTGTCAAATATGCTCAGGGCTTTGTTGTGCTGCCCGGGGGCTTTGGGACTTTAGATGAAGCATTTGAAGTATTGACACTTATTCAAACCAAGAAAATATCCCGTGTTCCGGTCATTCTTGTGGGTTCAGAATTTTGGACCGGCTTAAAGGAATGGATTATAGAAGTGATGCTCGAGAAAGAAAAAAACATTAATAAAATCGATCTGGAGTTAATCCCGATAATGGATGATCCGGATGAAGTCGTGCAATACATTAATGATTTTTATGCGCAGGCGGATGAACAATTAAGTCCGAACTACACCCTGTAACCATTGCACATTCCTTTTCCTTTATGAAAAGTAAATCGATTTAATTCAAACTTACTTTAAGATTTTCCCAATTTAGAGAGACAGCATTTTCTTCAATGACAAAGGTCAAATGCTCGTAAAAAACCGGCGATGATTCAGGTGCGACCGTAACCCGCAGCACATCTTTTGATGGATCATATTTGAAGGCGCCCCATTGATCCCAAACCTGATTAAATATCCATGTCCATTCAGACTCTCCGGGAATGGTAAACAAAGCATATTTACCTGCAGGTAATTGTTCACCACCAAGGTTTAATTCTTTATCGGTTTCAAAAGTTGTTGCTTCGTTAGCACCCGTCCGCCACACTTTGTCATAAGGCACCAAATCACCCCAAATAGACCGTCCCTTTACAGCCGGCGATGAATACTCGATCGCCAGATCTGCTTCTTCAAAATTTCCCTTTACCTCAACAAAAGGGCTTGGTCTGGCAGATTTATCTGACTGGCCTAGCACGAAGGATGACCACGAAGAAATTGTCAACAACAGTAATATCAAATAAAATAATTTTTTCATAGGAGCAGGCGTCTGAAATAAATTACCAAAATAATCATAAGCTAAAACCAACCAAATAGGAAAATGTTTCGACCAAATGACACCTTACCTATATTTACATTAATTAAAGAATGAGGCCTCCAGTCCGATTCGGAAGTAGCCTCTGTAATGTGGATACACCTCTGCCTGGTAGAGAACACGTTTTTCAAAAAGACCTGCCAAATCTTCTATGCGGGCGAATATCTTCAGAAATTTTATCTGAATGCCCATCGCAACATCTATCCGAAAGTAATCAGGTATCTCCGGCCCATTGGTCAACCTGTATTGCCCATTGACGGGGAAATAGGTAATCCCGTTAAAGCCTTCATTATAGGTGACATCTATACCAGGCAACAATGTCACTTTACGGTCCAGAATCCTAAACTTTCCAAAAAGACTGGCCGTATACCACCAGGCAGGTAAAGCCAACTCCTTTGGTGAATCCGGTTGCCAGAAAACTTTCCCACGAAAACCAAAGGAATTAAAATCAAAAGATTTCGAAACTGAAAATCTTCTTAATGAGAATGTCCCATTGACTTGCTGAGGAAATGATATAGAATCAAAATAAATGTAATGATCGTACAAAATCCAACGTGCTCCAATTTCAAAACCCTGAGATTTTAAATCCCAGGTGATTCCGAAATCACTCATCAGTGGATTTTTGAATTCATTAGCGTAAACAGCTTGTTGATTTACGAATAGCGAAGACTCCATTAAGGACGGTTTCCTCGAAGCTAATGACCACCGCCCTATTAAATGCCCTAGCGGTCCGATCTTAAGATCACCCTCTGCATGGAATGAAAACACTCCTACTGCCTGCCCTATACCCAATGAAAATCCTCCTTTAAGAATTAAAGGTTTAATCCAGTGAAACAATCCATTGGCTTCCAGATAAAGTTCAGCAATTTTTTTTTCATTTGGTTCCTGCTGCAGGTTTATACCCCGATATCTGATTGATCCATTAAGTTCTGAATTTGCTTTTCTCCAGGGAAGAGAGGCTCCAAAAATCCATTCATTTTCTTGAAGAAAAGTATATTGCCGAATACCTCTGTCATCATTCAGATAAACCTCACCGTAATATGCTGCTGCATTTGAAGAAGACTCATCCGCATACTTAAATAGTCCTGTTGAAAAAGATGCCTGCAACCAGAGGTCAAGTCCAAAATCAGAGGATTCTGATGTGACGTGTACAATCTGTTTGGTCAGAAAAGATCTGTGTTTATGGTTGGTAGTCCCTGTCAGAATATGAACAGGGATGGCCATGTCCGGCCAATTTGCCAGTCCTATTGAATCCGTATCCGAAACGCCACCATTTTCCTGAGTTACTACCGCGTTGTTGGTATAGTTGTAGAAGGCATCATAATTTCCTGAAGGTGCATCATGCCAAATGCCAACGCCAAAACCTGTATCCTTCTGCCTTTGATTTTGAAAATCACCTATCTGATTAATCCGGTTGTAGAATACACTTAGGGTCACACCATCCGCAAACCGTCTTCCAAAATCTAATGTGAGATAGGTGTTTTCTTGTCCTGCCTGAGAATACTTTGCTTTGGCCACAGGAATATCCTGACTGTAATACCTGAATTGCTCCTGATGCACATAATAAGGATCGTATTGATTCCATCCCGTGGAAAATCCTATTTGAGAAAATATGGAAGGCGCCATGGATCTTGTGGCAGATCCGTAATTTCCAAGATGCGCATAAAACCCCGGACTTGGAGAGTGTCTGATATCATCCCAGTGCAATGAATCGAAGGATGTATATACGCGATCGGGATCCCCTAGCAGGACATATGTAAAAGGGACAGCAGTGTCCAAAGGCATGATACCAATTGGTATGGAGTCTTTTCTTGTACTGCCTATCGATGGCTCCGGATCGACTTGCTGTGCATGCACATCAAGTCCAGTGACAAGACACATCATTATAAATAAGCTATGGAGTCGACACCATGAGTTCATGCAATAGAAAACGCACTTTTGGTGAAGATATGCTATTCCTGACTTAGAATCGCCGGATTTACGCCCATTGAACTGAAGCCTCCATCATGATAAAGGTTTTGCATGGTGACTGCCTTTGTATAGTCTGAAAATAAACTGACACAGTAATTGGCGCAGTCTTCTGCACTGGCATTTCCTAATGGGGACATAGTTTCCGCATAGGAGAAAAAATCATCAAATCCTTTTACGCCACTTCCGGCTGTGGTACGCGTAGGGGATTGAGAGATCGTATTTACCCTTACGCCTTTTTTAATCCCAAAATGATATCCAAAGCTTCTTGCGAAAGATTCCAGTAAAGCTTTTGCGTCAGCCATTTCACTATAGTCCGGAAACACACGCTGTGCTGCTATATAGGACAGCGATAAAATAGAACCACCATCAGCCATAGCCTCCGTATTAAACAAAACCTGCATCATACGATGAAAGGACATCGCACTAATATCGAGTGTCTTGTGCATCCACTCGTGATTTAAATCGGTATATGTTTTACCCTTTCGAACATTCAATGACATACCTATCGAATGCAAAACAAAATCAATCGGACCACCCAGTACTTCAATTGACTTTTGAAATAGGTTTGTGAGGTCTTCAGCAGAGGTTGCATCGGCAGATATAACTTCAGCGTTTAATTCCTCTCCTAATTTTTGAATAGTCCCAAAACGCATAGCCACAGGGGCATTCGTCAAGGTAATTGTTGCTCCTTCAGCGACACATTGTTTTGCTACATGCCAGGCGATTGAACTTTCATCTAAAGCGCCAAAAATTACGCCACGCTTGCCTGCTAATAATTGATGTTGGATCATAATGATATGAATCTATAAAAAAGAATAAGGCAGATTATTGCTAAACCTGAATTCATTTAATTAGACAGGACTTCGGCCATCTTTGCGCCAATCTGTGCCGGAGATTCTACGACATGAACACCACATGCAGCAAGAATTTCCATCTTGGCTGCAGCTGTATCAGCTTTTCCGCCAACGATCGCTCCTGCATGACCCATCGTACGACCCGCCGGCGCAGTTTTCCCGGCAATAAAGCCTACCACTGGCTTAGTACCATGCGCTTTTATCCAATGGGCTGCATCCGCTTCCATACTCCCCCCAATCTCCCCTATCATGATGATCCCGTCGGTATCAGGGTCCTCCATTAATAACTGAACAGCCTCCATAGTGGTGGTGCCGCAAATTGGATCGCCACCGATACCTATGCAGGTGGATTGTCCTAAGCCTGCCTTGGTCACCTGATCAACCGCCTCATAAGTTAGGGTACCTGATCTTGAAACAATTCCAATACGTCCCGGTGTATGAATAAATCCGGGCATGATACCGATCTTGGCTTCACCGGGTGTGATGATACCCGGGCAATTTGGCCCAATCAGACGGCTTCCTGTTTTATTCAAATAATCTTTGACTTTTATCATGTCCTGCACCGGAATGCCTTCGGTAATGCAAATGATCACTTTTATACCGGCTTCAGCAGCTTCCAGAATAGCATCAGGAGCAAATGCCGGCGGAACAAATATTATGGAGACATTCGCTTGTGTTTCTCTTACAGCATCCTCCACGGTATTGAAAACAGGCCGATCCAAATGGGTTTGTCCTCCTTTTCCGGGCGTAACCCCGCCAACCACATTCGTTCCATACTCAATCATCTGACCAGCATGAAATGTTCCCTCTGTTCCTGTGAAGCCCTGAACAATGACCCGGCTATCCTTTCCTACAAGTACACTCATAAATCCTATTAATTCTTCTTATGGTTATTGAAACAAGAAAATATCTTCATCCGGTTTGTGCATGAGATACTTTTCTCTCGCAAATTTCTCTTTGTTGTTCATCAAATCTTCATGTGCAGATTCAGCTTCCGCCAGTTGCTTCTTATATTTCTCAATAGAAATTTCCAAATGGTTGACCGAGCGTCTCAAACTCCATTGGGTAAAGAAATTATGCTTGTCAAAGAATAACATCCAAATGACAAATAAACCGGCTGAAACCGTATATTTTGTAAGCCATCCTGATGCCATCAGATCAGTAATCACCTGCTTTAGATGAAGTAGTCTTTTCATGAAGTTTGAGCCCTTATGTGAAGTCCGAAAGATAACCCATAAAAACGATCTGACCAAATATGTTGTTTTTTAATAATATATTAAACCTCTGAAAGCCAGGGTGAAAGAAAAACTCACCCCTTCCGGTTTTATCCAGACCACCTGAGGCCAATCTAATTACTTTCCCAAAAGTGATTTGCCGGGATAAAACGCGGAGTCGCCAAGCATTTCGGCAATCCTAAGCAACTGATTGTATTTGGCAACTCTGTCAGACCTGGACAATGATCCTGTCTTAATCTGACCGGTATTCAACGCCACTGATAAATCTGCAATCGTTACATCCTCCGTCTCTCCACTCCTATGGCTTATGATCGAAGAAAATCCATTTCTAGTGGCAAGATGAACCGCATCGATGGTTTCAGACAATGTGCCAATCTGATTCAATTTGACCAGAATACTATTGGCAGATTGCCTTTCAATCCCCAGACTCAAACGATCTACATTCGTGACAAAAAGATCATCCCCTACGATCTGTACCCGGTGTCCGATTTCAGCTGTCAGTTTAGACCATCCATTCCAATCATCTTCGTGCAATCCATCCTCAATTGAAAATATTGGATATCTGTTGCACCAATCTGCCCAATAAGCCACCATTTCTTCTGCGGTTTTCTTCTGACCGGAAGATTTCTTGAAAACATATAGTTGTTCGTCCTCATTATAAAATTCAGAGGCGGCAGCATCAAGCGCAATGACCATGTCTTCGCCCGGTTTGTAACCAGCGTTTTCGATTGCTTTCAATACTGTTTCAATGGCCTCTTCATTGGACTTTATATTTGGAGCAAAACCTCCTTCATCACCCACATTGGTTGAGTACCCTGCCCGAGAAAGAACTTTTTTCAAATGATGAAAGACCTCCGTTCCCATACGTAAGGCATCACTAAAATGGTCCGCTCCTACAGGCATGATCATGAATTCCTGAAAATCTATACTATTGTCTGCATGTGATCCACCGTTCAGGATATTCATCATGGGCACCGGAAGAATATGTGCATTGACACCACCAATGTATTTAAACAAGGGTTGCCCGTGCACGGATGCGGCAGCTTTGGCCACTGCCAAACTTACCCCGAGCATAGCATTGGCGCCAATGCCTGATTTATTTAAATTTGGATCCAGGTCAATCATGGCCTGATCGATTTCAAGCTGTTCAGAGACATCCAAACCAATAATTTGCTCTGCTATATTTTCCTCCACATTTCGGCAGGCATCTAAAACACCCTTTCCCAAATAACGATCCTCGTTTCCATCCCGTAACTCAACTGCTTCATGTTTTCCGGTAGAAGCACCTGAGGGAACTGCAGCTCTTCCCCAGTGACCTGATTCTGTGATGACATCCACTTCAACTGTAGGGTTACCCCTGCTATCTAGAATTTCTCTTGCAAGGACATCTGTAATTATGCTCATGGGAACTTGGCTTTATCCGATTATTGAAGAAACAAGTAGATTACTATACTTGTGTAAAATAAGTAAATACCTAAAACTTTAATGATTTAGAGAATCAATTATGCTGATTCATCAGATGCACAAAATCATCAAACAAATATCTGGAATCATGTGGACCGGGAGAGGCTTCGGGATGATATTGCACTGAAAATGCCGGCTTCCCTATGATCCGCAAACCCTCTACGGTTTGATCATTTAGATTGATATGCGTCACCTGAATATTATCCTCCTGGTTTCTGATAGATTCTTCACTGACTCCAAAACCATGATTCTGGCTGGTCACTTCAGCTTTCCCGGACACTTTATTTAATACGGGATGATTGATGCCACGATGTCCATGGTGCATTTTATAAGTAGAAATACCTTGTGATAAAGCCAGTACCTGATGACCCAGGCAGATACCGAATAATGGTCTGCCATCATCTACTAATTTCCTGACCACCTCCAGGGTATAGGTCATCGCTGATGGATCACCGGGACCATTCGATAAAAATATGCCGTGAGGTGCATAACTCATCACCTCTTCATAAGATGCTGTAGCAGGAAACACTTTGACTTTACAACCTCGATCAACGAGACAATTCAGAATATTTGTTTTAATACCGTAGTCAAGCGCAGATACTCTCAATTGGGCATCAGGATTACCAACTTCATACGGTTCCTGTGTGGAGACTTTAGAGCTTAGTTCAAGGCCCTCCATTGATGGAACCTGAGCCAGCTTCTTTTTAAGGACCTCCAGATCAAGTTCTTCGCTGGAGATAATCGCATTCATGGCGCCTTTGCTCCTGATGTGACGGACAATAGCACGCGTATCCACCCCATAGATACAAAGCTTCTTCTGTTGCTCAAAAAAAGCCTGTATCGATTGATCTGCCAGCGCGCGGCTGTATTCATCAACAAATGATTTACAAATCAGGGCATTGATTTGCATTTGACTGCTTTCGATCTCTGAGTCTTTGGCCCCGTAGTTTCCAATATGGACATGGGTAGTCACCAGAATCTGTCCGAAATAAGAGGGGTCAGTAAAAATTTCCTGGTAGCCGGTCATGCCTGTATTAAAGCAGATTTCACCGGTCGCCGTACCCGGTAATCCGGCTGCGAAACCTTCAAAATAAGTCCCGTCTTCGAGGAGGAGAATGGCCTTTTTGGCCGCTGAATCAGATAGCATGTGTTAACACTTTCATTCAGGGGGTCAAATATATAGGAAAAATTAGTATCGGTCTTTATTAAATGTCAAACCATCTAAGATTCTTTCGTCAGAAAAGTATCCAGATGGCCAAAAAAAAGGCCCGGAAAACTCCAGGCCTTTAATATTTCTTAAAATGGAAGCAAATTATTCCTCCTCATTAGCAGCTGATTCTGCTGCTTTCTTAGCGGATGGAGCAGCAGCAGCAGGAGTTTTCGCCTTGCTTCTTCGCGTACGACGAGCACCTGGTTTAGCGGTGTCCTTTTCACTTCTTTTGTTCTTTGGATTGGTATAAATTTCATTAAAGTCAACCAATTCGATCATAGCCATTTCAGCACCATCTCCTTTTCGGAATCCTGTCTTAATGACCCGCGTGTACCCACCCGGACGCTCTCCAATTTTTGCGGAAATCGTAGTAAATAGCTCTGTGACAGCTTCTTTATTATTCAGGTAAGAAAAAGCAACCCGCCTATTGTGTGTCGTGTTTGTCTTTGATTTGGTCAGTATAGGCTCAATATGCTTTCTAAGTGCTTTTGCCTTAGCTACTGTGGTAAATATGCGCTTATGCTCTATCAACGCAAGGCTCAGGTTCATTAACAATGCCGCACGATGGCTTGACGTCCTGCTCAGGTGATTGAATTTCTTTCCGTGTCTCATAATCGAGTTGAAAAATGGTTAACAATTTAATGACTCCGCAGCACCAGGAAAAATTCCTTACAGGTTACTGCAATAGGTTGAACATGATTTTACTCTTCGTCCAATTTATATTTTGCGAGATCCATCCCAAAGGTCAATCCTTTGATCTGGAGAAGCTCCTCAATTTCTACTAATGACTTCTTACCGAAATTTCTAAATTTCAATAATTCGTGTGTATCAAATTTTACTAATTCTGCCAGCGAATTAATTTTTGCGGCTTTAAGACAATTGTACGCTCTTACAGACAGATCAAGATCTTCAAGGGAAGTCTTCAACAGCTTGCGCATGCTGAGGATATGCTCATTAACGATACCATCTTCTTTCCCTACTTTGTCATCAAACGTGATATGCTCATCAGTAATCAACATAAGATGTTGGATCATGATACGGCTGGCTTCTTTAATGGCTTCTTCAGGGTGGATCGTTCCATCTGTTTCAAGCTCTATGCTTAGCTTCTCATAATCTGTACGTTGTCCTACACGTGTATTTGAAATATGGTAAGAAACTTTTTTCAAAGGGGTGTAAATAGCATCCACCGGAATTACGCCAATAGGCGCATTCTCAGGCATATTGTCCTCTGCAGGAACATATCCTCTTCCTTTGGTGATCGTCATTTCCAACTCAAGATTGACAGAAGGCTCCATTCGGCATATCAGCAATTCAGGGTTCATGACTTCAAAAACATTGGTCTTTGATTCTATGTCTTTTGCTCTAAACTCATCCTGACCGCTGATGGTGATATAAATCTGATGTTCGGTAGCAGCATCATCTTCATGTTTACTTTTCAATCTGATTTGCTTGATGTTGAGGATGATATCCACTACGTCTTCAACCACACCGGGGATTGATGAGAACTCATGATCTACACCGGCTATTCGGATCGCTGAAATAGCATATCCTTCAAGTGATGAAAGCAGTATTCTGCGAAGTGAATTCCCTATAGTCTGACCAAATCCCGGTTCTAACGGTTTAAACTCGAATTGTCCATGAAAGTCAGTCGCTTTCTGGAGTAATATTTTATCCGGCTTTTGAAAGTTCAAGATACTCATACAAGGAAATTACAGAATGAAATGATATAATAAAATACAATTGGTATAGCCGAAAAACAGACTATACCTTTTTGTACCATTATGGTTATTTTGAATACAATTCGACGATTAACTGCTCGTTGATTTTTTCAGGAATTTCATCACGCTCAGGGAATGCAAGGAATTTACCTTCCATGCGATCAGCATTCCACTCTAACCATGGAAATTTTCTGATATCTGCTTTAGCCCCAATGTTGTCATTGATGACTTCCAGGTGCTGTGACTTTCCGCGAACTGAAACTACGTCACCGGGCTTTAAACGGCGTGACGGGATATTGGATAATTCTCCATTGACCAGCACATGCTTATGTGAAACCAATTGTCTGGCTGCTCTGCGTGTTCTGGCAATACCTAATCTGAAAATCGTATTGTCGAGACGAGCTTCCAAAAACTGAAGTAGTACTGTACCAGTTACCCCACTCTTGGAAGAGGCTTTCTCAAAAATATTGCGGAACTGGCGCTCAAGGACGCCATAGGTATATTTTGCTTTTTGCTTTTCGAGCAACTGCAGGGCGTACTCTGACTTCTGACGACGACGCTTTGAGTTACCATGTTGACCCGGGCGGTATTTCTTACGCTCGAAGCTTTTATCGTAACCGAAGATCATCTCACCCAGCGCTCTTGCTTTCTTCGTTGTAGGTCCGGTATATCTTGCCATAATTATTTCGAATAGATAGAATTAAAACTATATCAGCCACAAAATGGCATTACACTCTTCTTCTTTTTGGTGGACGGCATCCATTATGTGGAACCGGTGTTAAATCCTGAATTTTGGAAATGCGCACGCCGATGCCATCAATGGCACGAATGGCTGCTTCACGACCGGATCCGGGTCCTTTGACGAAAACCTCAGCTGATCTCATTCCGGCATCGTAGGCTTCCTGAGCAGCGCTTGATGCAGCAATCTGAGCAGCATAAGGTGTATTTTTCTTTGACCCTTTAAAACCAGCTTTGCCGGCAGAAGCCCATGAAATTACTTGTCCTGCACGATTCGTAAGCGTGATAATGATATTGTTAAAAGTAGCCTGAATGAATACCTTTCCATCCGCTTCTACTTTAACCTTGCGCTTCTTAGCTGTCTTTTTTAATGTCTTAGCCATAGTATACTATACAATAGGAATTCAGAATCTGATTATTTCGTTACTTTCTTTTTGTTTGCCACTGTCTTACGTTTTCCTTTTCTCGTACGAGCATTGGTCTTTGTGCGTTGTCCACGAACAGGAAGTCCTCTACGGTGACGAAGCCCACGATAACAGGCGATATCCATCAATCGCTTGATCTGGTGTTGAACTTCTGAGCGCAGTTCTCCTTCTACTTTATACTGCTCCTGAATGATACGGGATATGTTCATCACGTTATCATCCGTCCAATCCTGCACTTTTACCTGCTCACTGATGGACGCTTTTTCAAGGATGTCCTTAGCGCGTGAAGCTCCAATACCATATATGTATTGAAGGCTAATTACACCTCTTTTATTTCTTGGAAGATCTATACCTGCTATCCGAGCCATATGAATATTCGATTTTTATTAGCCTTGACGCTGTTTGAATTTTGGATTCTTCTTGTTAATAATATAGATTCTTCCTTTCCTGCGAACAATTTTGCAGTCCACGGATCTTTTCTTTACTGAAGTTCTAACTTTCATCTTAATACTATTTTAATGACCTCAGGATCAATTATTTATACCTATATGTTATTCTACCTCTGGATAGATCGTAGGGGGACATTTCCACCGATACCTTATCTCCGGGAAGTATTCTTATGTAATTCATACGCATTTTGCCTGAAATGGTTGCAATCAGCATATGATCGTTCTCTAATCTCACTCTAAACATGGCATTAGACAAGGCCTCCTCAATAATTCCATCCTGCTTTATGACCTGTTGTTTTGCCATTTTTTGATTTTGGAGTGCAAATATCTATCTTTTTATCCGTATTTCGGACAAATTGACATTATTTTTTATAGCCTCATCAATTACCAAATGGTCCGAAAGCACATCTGCTGCGGACTTTTGAACTGCTATGGTATGCTCATAATGAGCAGAAGGCTTCATATCTCTGGTGACCAGCGTCCAGCCATCTTTTTTCATCTGTACATTGCGGCTTCCCAGATTAATCATCGGCTCAATCGCGATGGTCAAACCTTCTTTTAATAAGGGTCCTTTGCCTCGTTTTCCATAATTCGGGACTTCCGGTGGCTCATGTAAGTTTTTGCCTATACCATGACCAACCATCTCCCGAATGACCCCATAGTCGTGATCCACTTCAGCATGTTGTTGTACGGCGTGACCGATATCTCCTAATCGATTTCCGGAAACGGCCTGTGAAATGGCTAAATCCAGACATTCGCGAGTCGTTACAAGAAGTTCCATGACATCCGGTGATATCTCTCCGATGGCAAACGTAAAGGCCGCATCTCCGAAAAAGCCATTCATATCGACGCCACAATCAATGGATACTATATCTCCTTCCTTGATTTCAGTCTTGTCGGGGATGCCGTGAACGATGACTTCATTGAATGAAATGCATAAAGTCCCGGGAAAATCAAAAATAGATCCCGGATATCCTTTGAAAGCCGGTTTTGCTTTATGATCTCTGATGTATGTTTCAGCGATTGTATCTAATTCCAAACCCGTTATGCCGGGCTTAATATGTGAGGCAACTTCCGCCAGGGTGGACGTTACCAGAAGACAGTTCTTCCTGATTAATTCGATTTCTTCCGGGGTCTTATAATTAAAACGGGATCCTATTTGCATTGTATCAGGATCAAAGGGAAAAAGAATAAAAAATAAAGAACTGCATCGGGGCCAATTTACATAGAGGCTCCAATCTGCATACCGCTGCCACCACTACGTCCCTTGAGTTTGCCGCCTTTTACAAGGCCATCATATTTCCGCATCAATAAGTAGCTTTCAATTTGTTGTAATGTGTCCAAAACAACGCCTACCAAAATCAGAAGAGATGTTCCTCCAAAGAAAATGGCAAAGCCCTGATTGATACCCAGATCGAATGCAAACTTTGGCAGTATTGTAATTAAACCGAGGAATAAAGCGCCCGGCAAGGTTACTCTTGTGGTGATATTATCAATAAAATCTGCAGTGTCCTTTCCTGGTTTAACCCCCGGAATAAAAGCATTCTGACGCTTCAGGTGCTCTGCGTATTGCTGTGGATTGACAATCAATGCAGTGTATATGTAAGTAAAAACGACCACAAGGATAAACGAGAACATCATACTTGCTGCAGAAAACGGATCATTGAGTTGTCTCAAAAACCCACCGCCGCCAGAACCATCTGCCGAAGTAAAATATTGGGCCACGGTCATTGGCAGAAATAGAATAGCTTGAGCAAAGATGATTGGCATCACCCCTGCAGCATTCACTTTTAATGGAATATAATCTCTGGCTCCTGATTGCGGAATATTTGCATTTCCTCTACCCACCATACGCTTGGCAAAATTGATAGGAATCTTTCTTACCCCCTGAACGATCAGGATACACAGCATGGTCACCCCAAAGAAAGCAGCAATTTCAAATACAAAAGTCAGTAACCCACCTTGATTGATCTGTGCCGTGAATTCAAAAATAATAGCCTGCGGAAGGGAAGCAATGATACCAATCATAATCAATATGGAGATACCATTTCCAATTCCTTTATCTGTGATTCGCTCACCTAACCACATGGCCAGAATTGTTCCCGTGGATAAAATGATAATGCTGGAGAACCAGAAAATGGGTACAGGAATATTTGGAGAAATCGCTCCAACACTCTTGATATACGTTAAATATGCGCCCCCTTGGACCAATGTAATCGCTAAGGTCAGTAATCGAGTTAACTGCGTAATTTTCTTACGCCCTGACTCACCTTCCTTCTGTTGTAATCGCTGAAAATAAGGTACCGCAAAACCAAGCAACTGAATAATAATGGATGCTGTGATATAAGGCATAATCCCTAGCGCAAAGATCGCTGCATTATTAAATGCCCCCCCGGTAAAAATATTAATCAAACCAAGCAAGTCATTAGAACCACCACGATTACTATTAAAGGCATCTAATACTGAAGGTACCACGCCCGGTAAAACGATCCGTGAACCCAGACGATAAATAGCAACCAACAAAAGCGTAAAAAGAATACGATCGCGTAATTCTTTAATATTCCAAATATGCTTGAGGGTGGTAATAAAGTTTTTCATTCTTCTTGCCTGATATGCTTACACAATAGTTATAGTTCCGCCTGCTGCTTCCACTGCTTTCTTTGCAGCTTCACTAGCCGCATGAGCGGTTAAATTAACTTTGGCGCTTAGTTCGCCTCTTGCAAGGAGTTTCACCTTGTCTGTTCGGGAAATGAAATTGTGTTCCCGTAATGCTTCGATGGTCCAGTCCGTCACTTTAAATTTGTCTGACATTTCCTGAAGCTGATCCAGATTTAAAGCGGTAAATGCCTCACGATTAGGATTCTTAAATCCTCTCTTAGGCAAACGCATCTGAAGGGGCATCTGACCTCCTTCATGACCTCTCTTTTGCTTATAGCCGGATCTTGATTTCGCTCCTTTGTGTCCTTTGGTAGCTGTGCCACCTTTTCCGGAACCTTGTCCGCGCCCTTTTCTCTTATTGTCCCGTACGGATCCTGTTGCCGGGGTTAAATTATGGAGTTCCATATGCTTATTCGATTATTGCTTAATCAATATTTTCCACTGTAATCAAGTGTGCTACTTTAGCAATCATCCCTTGTATCTGAGGATTTACTTCATGCACTTTTGATCTGTTTATTTTTCCTAGTCCTAAGGCTATAATCGTATCCTTCTGGCTTTTCGGCCGATCGATAAAACTTTTGACTTGTGTTACTTTTACTTTAGCCATCTCTAGTTAAATTATGCGTTTACTTCAGCTTTTACATTTACAGGCTGGCCAAATACGCTTTCGACCGTCACCTTTCTTTCCTTGGCAATCTGTTGTGGGCTTCTCAACAATGTCAATGCGTTGATCGTAGCTTTTACCACATTATGAGGATTAGATGATCCCATTGATTTCGCCAGTACGTTGTGAATTCCTGCACTCTCCAGTACGGCACGCATCGCACCACCGGCAATTACACCCGTTCCATCAGAAGCCGGTTTGATTAACACCCGACCTGCTCCAAACTTACCTAGCTGCTCATGCGGAATGGTTCCGTTATGAATAGGTACTTTGACCAGGTTCTTTTTAGCATCATCCACTGCTTTAGCGATTGCCTCCTGCACATCACGTGCTTTTCCAAGTCCTTGTCCAACGGTTCCCTGACCGTCTCCGACAACGACAATTGCAGCAAATGAAAATGTACGTCCCCCTTTAGTAACTTTCGCTACCCGGTTAAGGGACACCATTTTGTCTTTAAGTTCGGTTTCTGATGCTTTTACTCTGCCTGTTGATTCTTTCACGATAGATCCTTATTGAAATTTGGATTAGAATTTAAGTCCTGCGTTTCTTGCTCCGTCAGCTAATGCTTTTACTCTTCCATGAAACAAATATCCGCCACGGTCAAAGACGACTTTAGAGATATTGATGGATTGTGCTCTTGAAGCAATCAATTCACCAACTTTCTTCGCTATTTCCGCCTTGTTACCACCTGCCATTCCTTCATCATTAGAGGATGCCGATGCTAATGTTGTTCCATTATGATCATCGATCAGCTGGCAGTAAATCTGCTTGTTGCTACGATATACGGAAAGGCGAGGTGTTGAACTGCTGCCCTCCATTTTTTTGCGAATGCGCATATGAATACGCTTACGTCTTGCTGTTTTTGATAGTGCCATGATCTGGTAGCTATTTTACGCTGTTTATTATTTACCGGATGTTTTACCCGCTTTTCTTCTAATGATTTCGTTGGAGTACTTAATACCTTTTCCTTTGTAAGGCTCAGGCTTTCTGTAGGCTCTGATCTTTGCTGCCACTTGTCCAAGAAGCTGCTTATCAGAAGCACTCAGAATAATCATTGGATTAGATCCTTTTTCAGTTTTCGTTTCCACCTTGATCTCATCCGGCACGTAGAAATAAATCGGGTGTGAATACCCCACGATGATTTCCAACAAGTTACCTGTATTTGTTACCCTGTAACCAACACCGACCAATTCAAGTGTCTTTGTAAAGCCATCCGTTACGCCTATGACCATATTCTGAATCAAAGCTCTTGACAATCCGTGAAGTGCTTTGTGTCGGTTTTGGTCTGAAGGACGGCTGAAGGTCATCTGACCATCTTCCATCTTAATCTTGATATCCGGGTCAATCTGCTCTGCGAGCGAACCATTAGGCCCTTTGACCGTTACCAAATTACTTTTGGCAACATTGATATCTACACCACTTGGCAAACTGATTGGTAAATTACCTACTCTTGACACGATCTATAATTTTAAGTGTTTAGGTCTAAATTGTCAATTCAATTAATATACAAAGCACAAACACTCACCACCCAGATTTTGCTGTCGGGCTTCTTTGTCTGTCATTAATCCATGGGACGTCGAGATAATCGCAATCCCTAACCCGTTGATAATACGCGGTAGTTCTGAATGCGATACAAACATCCGCAAACCAGGCTTACTCAATCTGCCTAATTTTCGGATCACAGGCTCCTTCGTTTCACTATCGTACTTAATCGCGATAGAAATAACAGCTTCCTTGCCTTCTCCCAAAAAGGCATACTTATGAATATACCCCTGCTTATACAGGATTTCGGTAATCCCGCGCTTAAGCTTTGAGTTAGGTATACTGACCACCCTGTGACGCGCCTGTTGTGCGTTTCGAATACGGGTAAGATAATCTGCGATTGGATCTGTAACTGCCATGAATATATTATTCTGTTCTGTTCTTCTTATTAAAATTACCAACTAGCTTTGGTGACACCAGGAAGCATTCCGCCAAGTGCCATATCTCTAAACTTCACTCTGCACAAACCAAACTTCCGCATATACCCTTTCGGTCTACCGGTGAGTCTGCATCGGTTATGCAAACGCTTTTTGGAAGAATTACGCGGCAGCTTATCCAAAGCATCCCAGTTACCTTCTTCTTTCAATTGCTTGCGTAAATCGGCGTATTTCTCAACCAACCTTACTCTTTTGGCTTCTCTAGCGATTAATGATTCCCTTGCCATATCGGTATTATTGTGTTTTTTGATTTTTAAAAGGCATTCCCAATTCTTTCAACAAAGCAAATGCTTCAGCATCTGTGTTGGCAGAAGTGACGATGGTAATATCCATGCCATTGATTTTCGTAATTTTATCGAGGTCTATTTCCGGAAAAATAATCTGTTCCGTAACCCCCATCGAAAAGTTTCCTCTTCCATCAAAACTCTTATCATTGATCCCCTGAAAGTCACGTACCCTTGGTAAGGTCACGGTAATCAAACGATCCAGGAATTCCCACATTCTTTCACGGCGTAAAGTGACCCGTACACCAATAGGCATGCCTTCTCTAAGCTTGAAGTTAGAGACTGATTTCTTGGCGATCGTGCCAACCGCTCTTTGTCCTGTGATCGTTGTCAGTTCTTCCTGATAGATATCGACCAACTTTTTGTCCTGCGTAGCATCACCAATCCCCTGGTTAATACAAACCTTAAGAATTTTTGGAATTTGCATTACAGACGAATACCCAAACTGTTCATTCAGTTTTGGCGCCACATTGGCATCATAAAATTGTTTTAATCTCGGTGTATAACTCATCACTTAATGATTTCTCCAGATTTTTTAGAATAGCGAACACTTTTACCATCGACTTCTTTGCGACCAATTCGGGTAGGTTCACCTGATTTAGGATCGATCAACATCACATTAGAGATGTGGATAGCAGCCGGTATTTCAATAATACCTCCTGGTTCAGTTTGTGTTGGCTTGCGGTGTTTCTTAACAATATTGACATCTTCTACGATGACTCTTTGTTTGTTGCGAATCACTTCCACAACCTCTCCTTTTTTTCCTTTATCGGAACCGGCAACAACAATCACTTTATCGCCTTTTCTAAGAAAAGGTTTTGGTGTTTTTTGGTCGCTATTTGTTTTTTTTGCACTCATGTCTTTAGCTTAAGCTATACTTGGTCAATCAAATTACTTCAGGCGCCAATGATATAATTCGCATATAATCGCGCTCTCTCAATTCACGGGCTACAGGGCCAAAAATCCTTGTTCCTCTTGGCTCATCATTTGGGTTTAGCAATACCACTGCATTATCATCAAAGCGAATGTATGAGCCATCTTTACGACGGATCTCTTTTTTCGTACGGACGACTACAGCGGTAGAAACCAATCCCTTTTTAATACCACCCGGCACTGCGTCTTTCACGGTCACGATGATCTTATCTCCGACAGAAGCATATCTTCTACCTGATCCGCCTAGTACACGAATGCAAAGCACCTGCTTGGCTCCGCTGTTGTCGGCTACATTGAGTCTTGATTCTTGCTGTATCATGTTATATTTATCTCAGTTTTATTGAGCGAATTAATTGGCTTACTTCGCTTTTTCAATGATTTCCACTAAGCGCCATCTTTTTCTGGCACTCAACGGACGGGATTCAACAATTCTTACCAAATCACCTACCCCACAAGCGTTCTTTTCGTCATGCGCCAAAAACTTCTTGTTTCGCTTTACGAATTTGCTGTACATCGGGTGTCTCAGCTTACGCTCTACTTCCACCGTAATGGTTTTGTCGTTTTTATTGCTGGTCACCAGACCAACCCTTTGCTTTTTTAATGATTGTTCGTTCGTACTCATAACTTCGTTAAGCATTTTTGCGACGTAATCTGATTTTAGATCTTTTTGCTATTTGTTCCGGGGTAAAAGCTGCTACTTCCCGGCGACGAATCTCGGATTGAATGCGCGCAATATCCCTTCTGGTTTCTCTTAGGGTCACTGGATTGTCCAAACCTTTAATGGTATGATCAAAACGCAATTTTTGATATTGTGCATTGATCTGGACTAATTCAGCACTTAAGTCATCTGCTGACATCTCACTTAATTCGATATACTTCTTTGTTGCCATGGCGGTCCCTGGTTATTTTTCTATAAAATCGTGTCTCACTACTGTAACCGTCTGAACAGGAAGCTTTTGTGCTGCTAATGCAAGGGCTTCTCTGGCTACTTCCGGCGTTACACCATCGATCTCAAACATGATACGACCCGGTTGCACTAAAGCCACCCAGTGATCATGTGCTCCTTTTCCCTTACCCATACGTACTTCCTGCGGCTTTTTCGTCACTGGTTTGTCAGGAAAAATCCTGATCCAAACCATCCCCTCTCTTTTCATGTGACGGGTCATGGCGATCCTCGCAGACTCAATCTGGCGGCTTGTAATCCTCGATAAATCAAGGGATTTAAGTCCATAGCTTCCAAAAGAAATATCACTTCCTCTCCCGGCTATGCCTCTATTGCGGCCTTTTTGCTGCTTCCTGTACTTTGTACGTTTTGGCTGTAACATGATGCTTAAATTATTTCCCTATTTGGGTCACTTTTCAGAAAAGTTGGGCAAAGGTACGATTATTACCAACTTTTCTTTGATGTTATTGAATACTATTTTTTCCTTGGTCCGCCTGCGCGACCTGCTCCTCCACCGCCTCTGTTATTGCCTCCTCTACCTGCTCCGCCTCGGCCTCCTCTCTTTTCACCTCTTTCAGATCTGTCTCTTCCTCCCTCGTTATCATACCCTCTGTCTCTGTCTCTTCCGTCTCTGCCCCCACGACCAGGTTTTGGTCCCTGATCAGCTCCCTGGTTTAAGGTCAGTTCACGTTTCCCATAAACCTCTCCTTTACAGATCCAGCACTTAATACCAATTTTTCCAAATACCGTCTGAGCTTCCCGTAATGAATAATCTATATCTGCTCGGAACGTATGTAATGGTGTTCTACCATCTTTGTATTCTTCAGATCGAGCCATTTCAGCTCCGTTCAGACGACCACTGATTCTAACTTTGATCCCTTCTGCTCCTGATCGCATGGTAGACTGAATAGCCATTTTGATCGCACGACGGTAATTGATACGTGCTTCGAGCTGTTTTGCTATTGATTCAGCAACGATATTGGCATCTAATTCCGGCTTACGGATCTCCATGATATTGATCTGGACTTCCATTTTAGTAAGCTTCTTGAGCTCTTCGCGGATACGATCCACTTCAGAACCACCTTTTCCGATAATGATACCCGGTCTGGAGGTCTGGATAGTCACCGTCACGCGCTTTAAGGTACGCTCGATAACGATGTGAGCGATACCGCCCTTTTCAATTCTGGCATTAAGGTAGATCCGGATTTTTTCATCCTGCACTACTTTGTTTGCATAGTCATGCCCTCCATACCAGTTAGATTCCCATCCACGGATGATACCTAGTCTGTTACCTATCGGATTTGTTTTTTGACCCATTAGAATCCTGAATTATTATTATTCAATTGTTATAATCACTTCTGTTTTATTCTTCCTCTTCACCGGTTTTGTCACCGTCGAATGGAATTCTGTTTTCTATCACCAGGGTTACATGATTCAGATGTTTCCTGATACGGTGTGCTCTTCCCTGGGGTGCAGGGCGGATACGCTTGAGGTGTCCTGCATCATCTACCATCAATGTCTTGATGTAGAGATCATGCTCATCCACGTCTTTTGCTCCCTCTGTTTTATTCTCCCAATTGGTGACTGCAGACAGGACAAGTTTTTCCATCCATCCCGCAGCTTCTTTCTTGGTGAATCTGAGAATATTGACGGCATCCTCTACTTTCTTTCCGCGTACCAAATCCGCAACTAGTCTCATCTTTCGAGCTGACATCGGACAATTTCTGAGTTTAGCAACAGCTTCCATTTATGATTTTTGTTTTATACGTCTTCTAATGTTACTACTTCCTGTTTCCGGCATGACCGCGGTAAGTCCTTGTAGGCGCAAATTCTCCTAGTTTGTGACCGACCATGTTTTCTGTGACAAAAACTGGAATAAATGTTTTACCGTTATGTACTGCAATCGTATGACCTACCATATCGGGTATAATCATTGATGCGCGTGACCAGGTTTTGATAACTGATTTACGACTCGCTGCATTGGCTTTTTCGATTTTAGCCATCAGCTTGTTGAATACGTAAGGTCCTTTTTTTATTGATCTTGCCATGATAATTGATTACAGCTTATTACTTGTTTTTAGTCTTTCTACGAGAGATGATCAAATTCGATGACTTTGCATGTCGGTTTCTGGTCTTCTGTCCTTTGGCCATAATACCGGTTCTTGAAACCGGGTGACCTCCTGAAGATTTACCTTCACCACCACCCATCGGGTGATCAACAGGGTTCATTGCTACCCCTCTCACTCTTGGACGTCGACCAATCCATCTCTTTCTTCCGGCTTTACCGAAAACTGTCAGTGCGTGGTCAGGATTTGACACCGTACCCATCGTTGCTTTACAAGTCAGTAATATTCTTCTTACTTCACCGGAAGGCAGTTTGATGACCGCATATCTATCTTCACGTCCCATCATGGTAGCTGATGCACCGGCACTGCGGACGATCACTCCACCCTGACCAGGATGTAATTCTATGTTATGAATCGATGAACCCAATGGGATATTCTGAAGGGACAGGGTGTGACCAACATTTGGTAAGGCCTGGCTACCAGACAAAATGGTATCATCCACTTTCAGTCCATGCGGCGCAAGAATATATCTCTTCTCGCCATCGGTATAATGGATCAACGCAATAAAGGCTGTACGATTTGGGTCATACTCAATAGACACGACAGTACCTGTTACATTTTCCTTGTCTCTCTTCCAATCAATCAATCTGTAACGTCTCTTGTGCCCTCCACCTTTATGACGCATTGTCATCTTACCATCCGCATTACGCCCGCCACTCTTCTTGACTGGTTCAAGCAAAGATTTCTCCGGCTTGTTGGTGGTCACTTCTCCATAGCTGTTTCCAACTCTGAATCGTGTACCTGGACTAATGGGTTTAAATTTCTTTACGGCCATGATCTACCTGATTCTATTCTTCTAAATAAATTATCGTCTGTTATATATCTCCAAAAAAGTCAATGCTTTCACCGGCTGCCAACGTTACAATTGCTTTCTTGTAGGTTGCTTTTCGGCCATGCAATACACCTCTTTTGGTATTTCGTGATTTTCGCTTTCCGGCGATAATCATAGTATTCACACCTTCAACATTCACGGTGTATAACTGCTCAACAGCTTTTCTAATCTCAATCTTATTAGCCCCTTTATCCACCACGAAAGTATATTGACTTTTACTTTCAGCCAGTGTATCGGCTTTCTCGGTAATCAGTGGCTTGACGAGTATAATCTTGTTGCTCATTTTTTCTACGCTTTATAGTTTCAGCGAATTAATTAACTCAATGATTTTGTAATCAGATCTACAGATTGTTCTGACAACACAAGTTTTTGCGAACGTAGGATATCATATGTATTGAGATCCTGTGCTCTGACCAATCGTGTATTCTGGAGATTTCTTCCGGACAGATACAGATTTGTATTTGCTTCAGAGGTCACAAACAATGCTTTGTTATTATCGATATGCAGGTTTCTTAAAACCGCTACAAAATCCTTTGTTCTTGGCTGATCCAGCTGAATCTCTTCCACCACGATCAGATTTCCATCTTTTGCTTTTGAAGACAATGCGGAACGACGTGCCAACAAACTTACTTTTTTGTTGACTTTCAGGTTATACTCATGTGGTCTTGGACCAAATGTGCGACCTCCACCTTTATACATTGGATTCTTCAAAGAACCGGCACGCGCTCCTCCTGTACCTTTTTGCTTTTTGAATTTCTTGGTGGTACGCCAAACTTCCCAACGTTCTTTGGTCTTGTGAGTTCCCTGACGTTGATTGGCCAGGTAGGCTTTTACCGCGAGGTAAACGACATGTTCGTTAGGTTCAATGGCAAAGACATTGTCCGCCAGTTCGATACTGCGGCCTGTCTTCTCCCCTTTTGCATTTAATATATCTAGCTTCATGTCTCCCTTACTTTTCAATAATGATAAATGATCCGTTATGTCCCGGGATTGCACCTTTGATCAAAATCAGATTCTGATCCGGCAGCAATTTTTGAACACGCAGGTTTTTGATTTTCACTCGCTCACCACCCATACGACCGGCCATTCTCATCCCCTTAACTACTTTAGATGGGTAGGAAGATGCACCGATGGAACCAGGTGCTCTTAATCGGTTGTGCTGACCGTGTGTGGCTTGTCCAACACCTTCAAACTTGTGACGTTTGACAACGCCCTGGAATCCTTTTCCTTTGCTTGTACCAATCGCAGAGCACTTTTCACCTTCCGCGAAAATCTCATCCATGGATACCAGATCACCTAGATTCTTACTTAAATCATAGTCTCTGAATTCCACAAGTTTTCTTTTCGGGGCTGTTTTTGCCTTTTCGAAATGGCCCTGCATGGATTGAGGTGTATTCTTCACTTTCGCCTCGCCATAGGCAAGTTGAATAGCATCATACCCGTCAGAATCCACGGTCTTGACCTGCGTCACCACATTGGGTTGTGCGTGAACGACTGTACAAGCAACTGACCGACCATTCTGGTCAAAGATGCTTGTCATGCCGACTTTTTTCCCTATAATTCCTTTCACCGTAAGATGATTTGATTGATTGATAATTAAGTCCTCACCTTACCTCAGGTAAGATGAAAATCCATTATTTGTCTCTTCTATTTGCAGCGTCGACTGCAAAAAATTACTACGTAAGCTTGACCTGGATATCTACTCCACTCGGCAATTCGAGTTTTGAGAGGGCGTCTACCGTCTTAGGAGTAGGTGTGTAAATCTCGATCAAACGTTTGTGTGTGCGCAATTGGAACTGCTCTCGAGATTTCTTATTTACGTGCGGAGAACGCAAGACGGTAAATATTTCTTTCTCGGTGGGCAGCGGAATCGGACCCGTAACGACGGCTCCACTATTGCGAACAGTTTTAACGATTTTTTCCGTTGACTTATCCACTAAATTGTGGTCATAAGAACGGAGTTTAATCCTGATTTTCTGATTCATTTCCGACCAAAAAAATTAATTATAAAATTAGTGAACCCTCTTTTGGGCTTTATTCGATTATTTAAGCTTGTACTGTACCTTTTGCCTTTTCAATCACCTCATCCGCTATTCCTTTAGGAACCGGTGCATAGTGGCTGAATTCCATTGTAGAACTCGCGCGACCTGACGTGATGGTACGCAACTGCGTTACATATCCAAACATTTCAGATAACGGAACATCGGCTGAAATAGCTATTGCTCCCGGACGTGAATCCTGTCCTTTTGGTAATCCACGGCGTCTGTTAAGGTCACCAATGACAGGACCTACATATTCTTCCGGTGTTACTACTTCAAGTTTCATGATTGGCTCAAGCAGGATCGGTTTGGCTCTCTTTGCAGCTTCACGGAAACCTTCTTTTGCACAAAGTTCAAAGGCAATTGGTTTGGAGTCAACAGCGTGCGTTTGTCCATCATATACACGGACTTTCATGCTGTCAATATTGTACCCTGCAAGAATACCATTGTCCATCATGGCTGTAAACCCTTTAATGATCGATGGGAAGTATTCTTTTGGAATAGAACCTCCAAAAATATTATTGACAAATTGCAACTTGATCTTTCCACTCTTGAAATCATCGCTCTCCAGGAACTCCTCATCTGCAGGTCCCAGTTCGAAAGACATTTGAGCGAAGAGACCGGAACCACCAGATTGTTTTTTCAATCTTTCCGTATGATCCACGGAGTTGGTCAATGCCTCTTTATAATTTACCTGAGGCTGTCCCTCATTACAATCTACCCCAAACTCTCTGCGCAAACGATCGATGATAATTTCGAGGTGCAACTCACCCATTCCGCTTATCACGGTTTGGTTGGTGTCCTCATCATACTTCACGCGGAACGTTGGATCTTCTTCAGCAAGTTTTGCTAAAGCCATTCCCAATTTGTCCAAATCCTTCTGGCTCTTTGGTTCAACCGCAATTCCGATCACCGGATCCGGGAAGACCATAGATTCCAAAACGATTGGTTTCTTTTCGTCACACAGTGTATCTCCTGTTCGAATATCTTTAAATCCGACACCGGCTGCGATATCTCCTGCTTCTACCCGATTGATCGCATTTTGCTTATTTGCATGCATCTGATAAAGACGTGAGATACGCTCTTTATTACCGGTCCGTGTATTTAATACATACGATCCGGCATCCAGTGCTCCTGAATAAACGCGCATAAATGCTAATCGACCTACATACGGGTCTGTTGCAATCTTGAATGCTAAAGCGGCAAAAGGCTCATCAACACTTGGCTTACGAATCTCTTCCTTCTCTGTATCCGGGTTAATTCCCTTGATACCTTCTACATCTACCGGGCTCGGCATGAAAGCACATACAGCATCCAATACCGCCTGAACACCTTTATTTTTGAACGCTGATCCACACATCATCGGCACGAATTTCATATCGCAAACCGCTTTGCGGATAGCCGCCATCATCTCTTCCTTCTCGATAGACGCAGGATCTTCGAAAAACTTCTCCATCAGGGAGTCATCATATTCGGCAATGGCTTCCAGAAGTTTTTCTCTCCACTCTGCGACAACGTCCACGAGGTCAGCCGGCACCGGCACTTCCTCAAAGGTCATCCCCATATCCTCTTCATTCCATACCATAGCCTTCCCTGTGATCAGGTCAACAACGCCTTTGAAGCGCTCTTCCTCTCCAATCGGAACTTGCAATGGAATAGCTTTTGAACCCAGCTTAGTTTCAACATCTTTCACTACTTCAAAGAAGTTGGCACCTGAGCGGTCCATTTTATTTACAAAACCAATACGTGGTACGCGATAGTTATCTGCAAGTCTCCAGTTGGTCTCAGATTGAGGCTCAACGCCGGAAACTGCACAAAAAAGGAATACCAAACCATCCAATACACGTAATGATCTGTTTACTTCAACAGTAAAGTCAACGTGTCCCGGGGTATCGATAATATTTACGGCATAATCATGACCCTTATAGTTCCATGACGCTTTAGTCGCAGCACTGGTGATGGTGATACCGCGCTCCTGCTCCTGTTCCATCCAGTCCATGGTGGCCGCGCCATCATGAACTTCCCCAATTTTATGAGAAATACCTGTATAATATAATACACGCTCAGTCGTCGTGGTTTTTCCAGCGTCGATGTGGGCAGCAATGCCAATGTTACGTGTATATCTTAGGTCCTTGTTAGCCATTGTATTCCTTAAACTATTCTTTATGATTTATTTAAAATGGGCGAAAGCTCTGTTAGCCTCGGCCATTTTGTGGGTGTCTTCTTTTCTTTTCACCGCATTTCCTTCCCCTTTGCTTGCAGCCATTACTTCTGCTGCCAGCTTTTCAGCCATTCCTTTTCCATTGCGCTCTCTGGCGAAACGGATTAACCACTTCATGCCGATGGCAACTTTACGTTTTGGATTGATTTCGGTAGGAATCTGGAACGTAGCACCACCAATTCTGCGGCTTTTTACCTCAACCGATGGGGTTGTATTCTCCAGGGCCTTGATAAACATATCATGGGGGTTCTGGTCGGTTGCTCTTGTTCCAATCAGGTCCATGGCGTTGTAAAAGAGTTCATATGCTGTACTCTTTTTGCCCTGATACATCATATTATTAACGAAACGGGTCACTACCGGGTCACCGTATCTTGGATCGGGTTGTATAACCCGCTGTTTTGGCTTTCTTTTCCTCATGATGGATGTCTACTATTTCTTAGGTCTTTTTGTTCCGTACTTTGATCTTGATTGTAGTCGGTTGTTTACACCGGCTGTATCGAGTGCACCACGAACGATGGTATAACGAACTCCCGGCAGATCCTTTACTCTACCTCCTCTAAGGAGTACGATAGAGTGTTCCTGCAGGTTGTGACCTTCTCCCGGGATATAGGCGATCACTTCGATTCCGTTAGTCAATCTTACCTTCGCTACCTTCCGCAAGGCCGAGTTCGGTTTCTTGGGGGTAGTGGTATACACACGGGTGCACACGCCTCTCTTCTGAGGGCAAGCATCCAATGCACGAGCTTTGCTCTTATAAACAACCTGCTCGCGACCTTTCCTAACTAATTGATTTATAGTAGGCATACATTAATTTTTCACAATAGTTTAGAAGCCTTTTTTCAAAGCGAATGCAAAGATATGACTATTTCTTCGGATACTAGGTATACCCATTCTAAATTTCTCTAGCATTCAAAGGGGTTACAGCCTTTAAAAGACGCATTTGGCAATGCTGTCGGGGAGTCTGGGAGATCCGGACGGTTTTAAAGTTTATGCGATTTTAATAAATATGTAAAAACCCCGGCAAGGCTGCCATGACAGATCGTTGAAAATCAACCATATAAAATTTGGTATTTCGATCACGGCACAAAATTGTTTTACATTTATTCCAACGGTAAACGATACAAACAATTAACACATATTACAATTAAATTTAATGTGATTGTTCGAAAGCTTTCGAAATCCACATTCATCTTGTTATTGCAGATTCAGGCAACCTAAATATTTAAAACAAATCAGAATGGACATTCAATTACGGAAAGCCACCCCGGACGATATGGAGAGTATTCATGCCCTCGTTTGCGAACTGGCAGCCTATGAAAAAGGACTGCACAAAGTGACCTCAAGTCCCACATCCTACAAAACGGATTATGCTGATGACTGGTTTGATGCATTTGTTGCCGAATCGGAAAGAGAAATCATTGGTATCGCCCTGTACACCAGAATGTTCAGTACCTGGCGGGGGCGTATGCTGTATCTGGAAGATTTTGTAGTGCGCGAGTCGGCCCGCGGCAAAGGAATTGGTAAAATACTCTTTGAAGCGTTCCTGGAAGAGGCCAGACGCCAGAAAGCCACACTTGTCAAATGGCAGGTCCTGGATTGGAACGAACCCGGTCTTAATTTTTACAGGAAATACGACACCGTCTTTGACAAAGAGTGGGTGGATTGTAAGATTTATTTTGAATAGGCAGCGATATTAGTGATGAGTCATGGGTGATGGATGATGAGCGTAGGTTATAGCGTATACCCTGAGCTCTTTGCCCTCTGCCGCCTGCCTTTTAGCTCGTTCAAACAAATCCAAAAATCACACAGTGACAAAGAAGTATGACTCCAATAGCTTTCAGTATTGCGGGTAAGATTTAACTGAGACGCAATAAAACATTAACTTACTTCCGGACGTAACACCCCGCACTAATGAAGATTTGTAATCACTCAGGCCTTCCTCTGTGGCCATTATACCTGGCCTTAGGCTTTTTTCTATTCTATATCCCACATTCAGCAGCTCAGCAAAATTCTGTGGTGCGGATTAAGGTCAATGATGGTAGCGGCTATGGCGTCGTCTGGGAAGCTAAAGATCAAATCGTCACAGTATTACAACTGGTTGCCGGAAAGAAGAATATCGAAGTCCTGTGGCAAAACAAAATGACAACTGCGCACATCGAAAAAATATATAAACCCTCCGGACTCGCGTTATTAAAGCTGAATACCTCATTAAACATCAGCCCACTGAACAGTTACTCCGGCAACCCACCGGACAAGGTCTCCTATTTTGAAGTGTATGATAACCAAAACACAGTCAAAACCAAAAACTCAGATCTGGAGGAGGAAACTAAACTTAGCAGACTTAATTCCCGAATGGCAGGAAACACAAATCTGCTGAATAACATATTATGTTATGACAATGGCGTTTGCTACCCGCAACTGTCTACTGAAATCCTGAAACTAAAAGAGCCCAACATCAGGGAGGATCATTCCGGCTCACCGGTCACTTATGGTAAAAAAGTTATCGGTATCATTGATTGCAGTCCGAAACGATTAAATGGAAGCACCTGCTTCTGGGTTATCCCATCCAGTGATTTCAAATTATTACTTCAACAGGAGACCATCAAGAATGATACGATGAGCTCCTGCAGAACACCGGAGCCAATTGATTCAATAGTCACTATTCAAGTTGACACTTCAATCACAATGGAAGACATCGAATTTGAACAAGTGGCACAGGCCGATAATCCACTTGATCTCACATACAGAGATCCGAGTGGCGATAAACTTAAGCTCCATTTTATAAAAACCCAGCCCTTTAGTTTTATCTGGGAAACCCTTTTCAGTGAAGATGAGGAGTATATCGCCAATGTAGTGCATGCTGATTCATCCTCCTTCAGCACTGAAATTGAATCCCTTTACGGTCGGTTATTACTCCAATCCATAGATTTCTATACAGAAATTCATACCGGTATTTCGATCGCGGTACCTGCCGGCACGCCACTTGAATTAGCCAAGGACGGTTTCGGAAAACTAGTCACTGCGACAAGTCCGGACTCTCTGTCCTCTCTTTCGATTTACATATCGGCCTGCAAAAAACAAGCGAAAGCCATGAAGGCTTTTGAGGATTACAAAACTATGATTTATGGCCAGAGCATTGACACCGCAGCTTATCAGGATAACATCACTGATTTTTCAAAGGACAGCCTTAACCCTTATTACAAACAGTATTTTCTTCAGGATTCCGTTAATACTTATGGAAACACGATTTCAAAATTTTTAGGTCGTGCCACAATCGCAAATGAAGATTTTCTTGGCATAACCCTGAATGCACCACATTGGCAAAACCTGAATGATCCGGAGGAACGATTATATTATTACATGTTGCTGATCTGCGAAAGGCTTACCAATTTTCCGATTCATTAAACTCAGGGGACAAGGAAACCAGAACTGATTTAACTAAAATCAGGAAATATTAAAACTTTGCTTTCAAGTAATCTGGTTAGACAACTATTTTTTTTTTAAAATCGCAGACCTTTTTCTTAATATAGTGCTGATCAGATTAACATAAATTACATCTTCTGATCTTATCATCTTATTGCATGCGAATCTTCATTTACTTTTTATTTCAAAAAAGAAGCCTGTATCCAACATGGATACAGGCTATCAATCAATACTAAAAAACGAAAAAGATGAGGCTTAATTCACAATAAACATGCGAGCAACAATGCCATCGTCAAAGAGCAGTTTAAGAATATATTGACCGGATACTAAGCGATTGACCGGCATTCGGAAAGATGACGTCTGGAGGTTGGTGTATTGATGTACCAAAACACCTCTCATGTCAAACACACTTATGCCCCGGATTGGCTTTTCTTGTTCTGTGGAAACCAGTATAGCATCAGAAGCAGGGTTAGGAGAAATACTAATCATCCTTTCATCAGTCATAAGTACTTCTTTGGTCGCGACCGTTTGCAAATCAAGTACATTATACAAACGTGGAAGGACATAAGCCAATATCGTATCCGCGTAAACTTTTGCTTTTTCCCTTGACATATGCGGATTAACCTCTAATCCTTTGGTACAATTTACATTACTCTCACAATCCCAGAAGATCCACGGATTAGCATCTGTAATCGTATCGCCAATGATGGGGTATAAGGCTTCTCTTCCTCCATTTCTTGCATACGCTACATCGGATACAGCTTGTTGAAATGGCGTAGCGTTAGCCGGCATGCCAATACCTTCATTATTACCCAATTGAGTGGAAAGTGAATTGACCAAAGAAGATCCCTGGACTTCAATCACTTCAAGATACTCCTCGCCTATGTTAACATAGACAATTCCCTCCTCATAAGGCGTGGTTAAATCATAAGGCGCGTGTACGGAAATAACCGGTGGCTGACCTTCCTCAATCCATGCGCTATCCCCAACGGCGCCGGACATATTGACTGTTACGCTGAATTTGGAGCTATATTCAGGATGGTTGACATAACATAGGGTATCCCCTTCGGGGTATGGCAGTCCCGGAATCGCCGGTGAGTTGATGCCATATTGCTTTGCTTCAACATCCCCATTTAATGACTCTATCACCATAGGAAATAAACCAGCATACCAGAACTTACCATCGGATGCCAATGGAATTTTTTCATACCGGTCCAGGCATCCTGCATTCAGTGCCAGATAACCACCGGAATCATCCCCCCACAAAATAATCCGACTGGTGTCAATCAAAACAGGAAGTAATGATTCGACCATCGCTTTTTTAAAATACCGAATGCATGTATTGGCATCCTGTACACCGCGATAAGCTGCATTAATCAATCCCAGTTTTCGATCATCAACAGAAGTGGCTAATGGGTTCCATCCAAGCCGGTAATCCGCCGAGGCTACGACATATCCACATTTGGCCAGTCGTCTGCACATCTCAACAACAGAGCTATCCTTTCTTGTCCCCACAACATTTTGATTTTGAGGAAATGGAAGAAAATTGCCGGAATGAAAATAGATAATCAAAGGACGGGCAATACTTTGCTCACCTTGATTTGATACCGGCTCATACAGATCCAACAACAATGGTTCTTTGATCGCTTGTCCAAAGAATTCTAAATACAAGACTGTGGCATTTTCGCCATAAACAATATCCTTGGTAATCTTAACGGTATCATAGACTTCCTCCAGGTATCTAATAGATTGTGCTGAAGCCGCCCAGGTAAAAAACATCAAAAAAATAGCGTACAAATGTTTTTTCATGATTTTAGATTTATAAAATGAATAATGATTGCTTTTAAAAATGATAGGCGATGCTGACATAAGCCAGCCGGCCTACCTTTGGACCTCCATAGGTTTCATAATGCTTATTGTTGAACATATTGCTGACTCCCACTTTACATGTGGTTTTTATTTTTTCCTGGTATGCACTTATCTGTGCATCCACTATTCCATACGCAGGCACATAGCCGGTAAACTGAGGAGACCCTTCAAATTGAAAACCCTCCACCCATTTGTAGTTTATACTAAACCCTACACTTTTAAGTATACCGGTATTTGTGATACGCATATCATTGCCGGATATTCCAAGATTAAATTTGTTTTCAGGCGTATTATAGGCAGGGATGATAGGGTCATCAGCCACAGTTTTGCGTAATTGATTCAGACTATAGTTGCCGGACAATAAAATTTGACGGGATAGATAATAATTCAACCCTATACTAAATCCCTGACTTGTGACTGTATGAACAGAATTGGCTGAATACCGGTAGACCTGAATATTTTCAGGAAACGCAAGAGGATCATCAGGAAAATCCCCTGTGAGACCGATCAGATAACCGAGAAAATTTTTATACGAACTCCGGTAATACCCTAAATCGACATACAGGTTTCGGAATAACGTAGTTCTCAACCCTACTTCAATCGTCTGTACTTGTTCGGGTCGTATTGCGTCAATAGAAAAATAGTCCAGCGTATCAGCGCTCCTAAAATTGCGGTAATCATCAAACGACTCCAGGGTAATCAAACTATCTACGGCACCTATATGACCTGCCAGTATAGCCGGACCTACATTGAGGTACAAGTATTGATCAGCAAGGGTTGGATTTCTGATCGCACTCGAAAATGAAGCCCGGAAGAATGTTTTTGGAGAAGCGGCATAGACTAAACTTGCGGCAGGAGTTTGAATCCATTTAAAGTTCTGATTCTTATCCATCCGCAACGTAGCGGATACTGTGAGCTTGTCAGCAAATAATTTCTTTTCCAATCCACCGTAAAGGCCTATCGCTTTATTGGTGATTCTTGTTCCGGTGGTATCACTGAAAATGGTTCCTTTTGAATTTGGAGCATATTGTCGGAAGCTTGCCCCCAGTTTTACATCAAATAAGGATCGCGTAGAAAATGCAAATTCCCCCTGAGCATGGAAAAGAGCGGATTGATCAAAAAATCTTGTTCCACCTTCTTCATTATTGTATCTGGAGGTGATATCCTGAAAGGCCGCATTAAATCTATCCGTTCCCGGTACCAGAAAATCCTGAACAGCCGGAGGATTCCTGATATTTTTCAAGTTGGCCCAATCAGCTGTAGCCGCATGCCAAACAGCGAGTGAATCTGCATGTGTGGCTAACCAAAGATCTGCTGCAGCATAATCAAAATAAAAAGAGTCAGGAGGGATAATCATGGGTTTAGGATAAGGCGGGAGAGATGCCATTCTTTTTGCCCAGTTCTCCTTCCAGTTTGACCTGTAATCGGTTCCCCACTGTTGATCAGTCTTGCTCATTTCCTGCAATCGTAATGCTGTGAAATAGGGATCATAGGATCGCCCTGCATCCTCATGCGTATAATAGGCCCGGATAAAATAGTTGTCTTTTTGACGGAACTCCAGCCGGTATTGAAAGAACATGATGTCTCTAAGGCTAAACCGATTATCGCCTTGATATATCGTTGTTCCGGATCCAAAATTTGAAGAAACTATCAATTCGGGTGATTCAAATGTATTGGCAGGATTGGTGCGCAGATGCAGGGCCAGGCCGGCTTTATAATTCTCAGCTTTATTATCTACCAGATCAACTTCCTTATAGCCCGTGCGGTAAAAAAGGCCAAGTCCCGGATTTTGAAACAAGTTACTTTGGCCTGAAAAGTCATTGGTGATATAATAATCATCCCCATAAATGTTTACGGCATTGTACCTTCCGGGATTAGACTTCGGCACTTTACTTGCAGTAATCGGATCATAATTTTCTGCCTTCCAGTCATCCGCATACAACACGGAGAAATTTAATTTATACCCGAAAATCTCATTTCCATTTTTATTCTTCCAAACCTCTGCGAAACGCAAAGACCCTTCAAATAAATTGCGTTCCCCGGCCTTAACAATTGCTGACAGCCCTTTGTGAAAGAATGGGCTTTTCGTTTCCATACTGATCACGCCGTTGAAAGCATTGGGACCGTAATAAGCGCCATTTGCGCCCACGATAATATCTACTCTCAATACATCCAGCTCAGATACCCCCAGAAAATTTCCGAGTGAGAAATTCAGTCCCGGCGCCTGGTTGTCTACCCCATCAATGATCTGCAGAGACCTTACAGGTGTTGTCGAATTAAAACCTCGTGTATTAATTATTTTATACCCCAGCGAACCTGAGATATCTACATCTTTCAACTTGCCGAGCCCATCATAAAAATTTAAGTTTGGGGTTTGTTTGATTCCTTCTATGTCAAGGGACTCGACAACCAGTGCTGACTTCTTAAATTTCTCCGGAATTCTTTCCCCAAGGATTTCTGCAGATGCCAATTCAATAATTTCCTCTTCCAATCGTGTAATGGTAAAGATGGAAACATCAAGTACCTCCAGAGTCACTGTTTTAAATCCAGTAAAGGAAATGATCAGGGTAATGGGCGGAGCACTTTCCAACTTTAGAAAATACTCCCCGCTAAAATCAGTAACCACACCATTTGTAGTTCCTTTAATGCCTATAATAGCGCCAATAAGTGGTTCGCCGGTGACATTATCTATAACCTTTCCTCTTAAGACAGATTGCGCGGCAGGCTGATCAATGGTTACAGCACAACATACAATCCAGGTTAAAAATAAATGAAGTTTCATAATGCTTTAACAGGAATAAAATGGTCAAAACTTACCTGACAAAACTATTCCCTTACAGACGGTCGTCCTATACCGATAAATCAGTAATTAACTAAGAAAGAAGTATTGCATTGGGAGCTTCTTTGTGATGCCGGATTCCGAATAACCAGGGGGATGAGGTAGCTAATTCCATCAAGAAGCTAAATCGGTATCGGGCACCAACAGATTCCACTTGACAGCCATTTGCCATGGATAAGAAACGTTTCTTTTGTCCAGGGTAAAAGCAAATATCTATATCGACAATTTTCAGCGCAAAGATCAAACCCTGAAAGTATTACTACGATGAAAGGGAAAAAGGTTTTTTGCCCCAAGAAATGCTTTGTGTAAAACAACCCGCTCCTCATTATGCAGCTACATATTTAACTTTTATAAAGTGTATTCATCAATAAAAAAGTAGCCATGGCCGAACATAGTATATGCCTCGTTTTTATATCCAACGAAGAATCCATCCATGCCATGCAACCGGAAAACTGATGCGTATCAGGTGTGCGCGTAGACACTGCTCCACCATAAGTTTGCAATGCCCCAATACTAGAGCCGTCTAAATGAAATTCAAAACCAGTTGCAAAATCGCGAAAGACGCTCTTGAGAGGACTATTCCTGTCAAAATCAGGATTTGAACTTGCCGGAAATATTTGTATCAGCATATCACCATTCGTCAAAATGATATTCATCGGACCTGATTGGGGATTTTTTTCGGACACATTGATGAATAATGTCCATTCGCCACTGGGATCATCGTCCATTCGTATCGTTGCACTAAAACCACTAGCCATTGATTCTGAAATCATTGGTCCCGCCTCCTCTTCATCCCATTCATTTGTATCACCACTTCCAAGCCACTTCAAAGGATAACGTGTGCGTGTGCTATTAGTCTCTTCGGTTACGATCAAGGATATTCCTGAGACTTTATGCCTGACTTCAAATGAGCATTTTTTAATCGACTTGTCAAATTTAGTACCGAATAAATTCTTCCGGCTGCGATTAGTTGTTTTGCAATCTCCATTGGTTGAAAGTACTTTATATTCGCCTATCTTGAATTCAAACACCTTGTCTGAAAATTCTGGCTCAGAAATTTGAAGTACATCTGCGTGAGAAATAAATGCCTTATCAAGTAGTATGGTATCCTGAGCGAAAACAGTTTGTCCTGCTAAAAGAATTATAGCCAAGAATTTTATGGTAAAAAAGAATTGCTTCATCATTAAAAAAAAAGAAGATGATGGCGTGCATATACCCTATCAAAATAGTATTTCATAAGCATTTTCAGAGTTCCACCTCACGAGTCTATCCCTACCTTTTGCATTCGCATGCTTAGGTTTAATAAATAATAAATGGAAATATAAACTGCTTACTTGACCACATGCTCATTATCTCATGGATTCACTACCCTTCTGGAATCCTAATCTAATGCAAAATAAAGTGTTGTGGAGAAGACACGCTATACTGATTAATCAGTAATTGGTTTATAGGCTATTGATAGGAGAAATAAAAGAGCCTACTACCTAAGACTCAGAGTCAATCGACAGAATCTGGGTTACATCAAACAGGATTATTTGATCAATAAAAATAAAAGTATAAAGTGCTACTCCGGCAACCGCTCCTTCAAAAACCCAAAAGTCCAGGTTCCTGCTATCGCACTCAATAAGGTGACAATAACCACAGTAGCACCTAATCCAACCTGGGCAAATAAAGGACCCGGGCAAGCACCGGTTATAGCCCAGCCAAAACCAAACAGCAAACCACCATATATCTGGCCTTTACTAAACTGCTTATCCGGAATACTAATAAGCTCTCCGCTGATCGATTTAACCTTGAACTTCTTTATCAGTAAAACAGAAACCGCCCCAACGATCACGGCACTCCCAATAATACCATACATATGGAAAGATTGAAATCGGAACATCTCTTGTATACGGTACCAATTGATCACTTCTGACTTAAGCAGAAAAATTCCAAACAGTAACCCCGCTAATAAGAACTTTATATTTGACAAAAAACTAATGCTTGGTATGGTTGCTTTTGGTTGATTCATAACCTTATTGAATTAAAGAGTGAGTATGTGAGGTAGTAAAAAATTTGCCATGGCGATACCCCCAATCATAAAAGAAATAGTAACTATCAATGATGGCCACTGCAAATTGGAAAGCCCCATGATTGTGTGTCCACTGGTACATCCGCCGGCATAGCGCGTACCAAAACCAATCAAAAATCCACCGAAGACGATCATCAGGAATCCCTTTAGCGTAAAGAGCGATTGCCAGTTTACGATTTCCTCCGGTATCACAACGTTTAAATTGGTCATCCCATAGCCTTTCATTTCTTGCACAAGGTCCGGATGAATATCCACCGGATGGGGATTAGCCAGAAATGTCATGGCTAACAAACTTCCCACTAATATTCCAACAACAAAAAACAAATTCCATATTTCCTTTTTCCATTCGTAATTAAAAAAAGGAATATTGGCCGGCATGCAGGCCGCGCATACATGGCGCAATGAAGAAGAAATGCCAAGCGGCTTATTACCCAATAATAAAAGAGCAGGTATGGTCAATCCGATCAATGGGCCTGCTATATACCACGGCCATGGCTGTTTTATTATATCTAACATATTGGTTGTTTTGTAAATGATTTTTCATTGTATCCTAAAACAAGTCGGCCTAAGGTTACAGTGTTTAGAAAGTTGAGCACCCGTCACCTTTGGTGTCTGTTGTTTAGAAAGTTTAGCTTTTTATCTCAATTTTACAATTGTTTCTGCGATAGAGATTGAGTACAAAGGCACAGTGTTGAGAAAGTTGAGCACAAAGCACCGAAGGCACTTTTTGTTTAGAAAGTTTAGTTTTTTAGGTCATCATACAACTTAACTAAACCTGTATGGCGTTCAGCTATATAACTCAACATTCTAAACCACAGAAGCCGCCAGGCTTCCGGACTAAACACATGTCCTAATGAAAATTGTGAAAATTGCTATTTCAGCACCTTACTCTGACAAATAAAGTCCGTTTTAGGAAGATCCGTTTTTGCAATCGCTGAAAATCCGCCGGCTACTTCGGTAAAGTTTCTATACCCCCTGGCTTGCAGAATACTCGCGGCAATCATACTGCGATAACCCCCGGCACAATGCAGATAGAAGTGCTCCTTCGGATTGATATCCTTGACCCAATCATTGATATACGCCAGTGGTTTGAGGTAAGCATCTTCAACGTGTTCTGCTTCATATTCAGATTCCTTTCTGACATCTACAATGACATCTTCTCCGATCTTAACTCTGGAAGCAAATTCATCCGCCGTAATAACTTCTACAGTTTCTATCTCCCGGTCTTCTTTCAACCAGGACGCAAACCCGCCTTTCAAATGCCCAAGGACATTGTCAAAACCGACGCGACTTAAACGAGTCACCGCTTCCTCTTCTTTTCCAGGATCGGTGATTAACAATATTGGTTGCTTTACATCCACAATCAGTGCTCCTACCCAGGGGGCAAAATCACCTTTCAAACCAATATTTATGGACTGCGGAATATAGCCTTTGGCAAATTCACTGTGAGAACGTGTATCAAGAAGCAGTGCATCTGTTTCTTCAGCGGCAACTTCAAATTCCTTTGCAGACATCTCCCGCATACCGTTGGTCAGGACCGTATCAAAACTTTCATAGCCCTGCTTATTCATGGCGACATTCATTCCAAAATAGGCCGGAGGCGGCAACAACCCATCGGTTACTTCTTTCACAAATTCCGCTTCGGTCATATCCGCTCGAAGTGCATAGTTATACTGCTTTTGATTGCCGATCGTGGAGACAGTTTCCTTACTCATATTTTTACCGCAGGCACTACCGGCACCATGTGCAGGATATACCACGACATCATCAGCCAATGTCATCACCTTATCCCTTAAGGAGTGATATAAAATAGCGGCTAATTGTTCCATCGTCATGCTGGCGGCTTTCTGTGCTAAATCGGGTCTTCCAACATCACCAATAAACAAGGTATCTCCGCTAAACAGTGCAGCATCTTTCCCGTTTTCATCTTTGAGTAAGTATGAAGTACTCTCCATCGTATGTCCGGGCGTATGCAATACTTTGAATGTTACACCACCTAATTTGAACTCCTGACCATCTGCGGCAGAAATAAAATCAAAATCTGGCTTTGCTGTAGGTCCATAAACAATGGGTGCATTTGTTTTCTTACTCAGATCGACATGACCGGAAACAAAATCAGCATGAAAGTGCGTTTCAAATATATACTTGAGTTTTACGCCATCTCTCTCCAGACGATCCAGATAAGGTTGCACCTCACGTAAAGGATCAATAATGGCAGCCTCGCCATTGGACGTAATATAATATGCTCCCTGCGCCAGGCAACCCGTATAAATTTGTTCTATGTTCATATGTATAATATTATGTCTTTAAGTCAATTGTTGGTACAAAAATGAGGGTTTTAATACTTCCAGATCGTTACAATAGTTACAAAACTAATTTACTGAAAAAAAGTTTCTTTGAGGATAATGCCAATTCCCATGATCAGAACAAACCAACCGAAGGCAGGTTTAAGTTTTTTCCCATCTATTTTTCGGGATAGCGCAGTTCCTATAAATATACCCAAAATGGCGAACCCTGAAATAATCCCTAAAAACGGCCAGTCAATCTGCGTTTCGCCACCTTCCCCCATAAATCCAATCAATGATTTTGCAGCAATAATCACCAGAGAAGTTGCAACCGCCTGTTTCATCGGAAGTTTACTCAACACGACCAATGCAGGAATAATCAGAAATCCGCCTCCAGCGCCTACCAACCCCGTCAGCACCCCGACAACAGCCCCTTCGAGTAAGATCAAAGGATAATTAAATTTTTGTTCGCCCTCTTCAATTACATCCTCATCGGATTTACCTCGAATCATACTCAATGAGGCACCAATCATGACAATTGAAAACAGCAATAACATCATTTCTCCTTTCGTCAAAACAAAATTTCCCAAGATCGTCACCTCGGCAGGTAAGGCAGGAACAATGTATGCCCGCGTCATAAACACCCCTATAATCGCCGGGATGCCAAATATGATGGCTGTCCTTACATTGACCAGTCCAACCCGAAAATAATTTACTGAACCTACTGCACTCGTAAGTCCTACGATAAACAGGGAATATGCCGTAGCCAATACAGGCTCTACACGAAATAAATAAACAAGCACAGGAACCGTTAGAATACTGCCTCCTCCACCAATAAGCCCCAGTGTAACCCCTATCAGTATTGAAGCTAAATAACCAATGATTTCCATAGCATGAATTTAAAGGCACAAAGGTGCTCCAAATATTATAACACATCCGTGACAAATGATACGCAAAGGACAAGTAAATCAGATTCCTAAGCTACACTGGTGTTCAACATAAGCACTTAAACATGCTCTGTCACAAAAATTAATAATTTCTTAATGAGAGCATTTCTGCCAAAGCGGTAATCTGGGACACATCCACTGAATCAATTTTGTGCAATTCAGCCATTGCCTCATTTAAATATTTAGATTGCAGTCCCAGCGTATATTCCTGAATTTTCAGTTTTTCGTAAATACTATAAATTTCAGTTGTATCCTGATTTCTGGAAGCCATTGCATATGCTTCGATAAAATCCTCTCTTTCGCCCGCTTTGAGTTGGCTGAAAGCTGTGACATATAAAAAGTTCTTTTTGCCTCTTAGGATATCACCTCCTTTTTGTTTGCCGGTCAATTTTTCATCCCCAAAGACATCCAGATAATCGTCCTGAATCTGAAAGCCAAGACCCATTTTTTCTCCAAATTGATACAGAAGATTCGCGTCACTTTCTGTCGCACCGGCAAGAAGGGCGCCCATTTGCATACTGGCACCAAGCAGACACGCGGTCTTTTGGCGAATCATTTCAAGATATTCAATGTCTGTGGGAGAATCGAGTTTTTCAAAATCCATATCCAATTGCTGACCTTCACAAATTTCAAGGGCAGCTTTGGACATCAGGGCACAAAGTTGGGCTCCCAAATTATTTTCCCTGCCGGCTTCAAGCAATAAATCGAAGCATTGTATCAACATCGCATCACCACTTAAAATGGCACTATTGTTACCGAAGAGTGTATGAACTGATTCCTTCCCGCGACGAAGAGGCGCTTCATCCATGATATCATCATGCATCAGGCTAAAGTTGTGAAAATATTCAATCGCAAGGGCGGCCGGTAACGCCGGAGCAATATCCTCTTTCCACAAATTATAAGCCATCAGTAACAGTGT
>JAHEAR010000003.1:30151-64284 GCA_024642665.1 Bacteroidota bacterium | reverse complement strand
AAAAGTAAAGATGCAAAATAAAAGAACTTTTCCCTTTCTATTACTTCTAATTGCGATTAGTTATCTGCTATTCGGCTGTCATTCAAATACTTCAACCTCGGAACAGGCTGCTGACTTAGTGCTTTATAATGCTGCCATTTACCCGGTATCCGAACCAATGATCGAAAATGGCGCCATTGTCATTCGAGAAGGTAAAATCATCATCATAGGCGATTCAGAAGCAATTCTTACTGAATGGGGCGAACATGCGATGGATAAAAAGGACTGTGACGGAGCGTTTATTATGCCGGGTTTTATTGAAGGCCATGGGCATTTCAGCAGCATGGGCTATAACCTTATACAATTAGATCTACTGGATACAAAAAGCTGGCAGGAAATTGTGGATAGCGTCGCTTCTAAAGTGCAGAAAGCAAAGCCGGGGGAATGGATTATCGGCCGTGGATGGCATCAGGAAAAATGGACCACTCCCCTTCTGAACGCTGTCAATGGATACCCTTTTCATGATGCATTAAGCAAAATATCTCCTGACAATCCCGTGCTGTTAAGCCATGCCAGTGGTCATGCTTTATTTGGCAATAAAGCGGCCATGCGGGCCGCCGATATCACCAATGAAACGCCGGATCCACCCGGTGGGCATATTGTACGAGATAATGCTGGAAATGCTATTGGGGTTTTTGAAGAACGCGCGATGGCACCTATCAATGAAGCCTATCAAAATTACAGATCCACCCTGCCGGAACAGGATAAGCTTGATGAATGGTACCATGCGATTGCCGAAGCCCAGAAACATTGCCTGAAATATGGCATTACAACTTTCGAGGATGCCGGATCATCTTATGAGGAAATCGAACGATACAATAATCTGGCCGTCCATGACAGTTTGGATGTGCGCTTGTGGGTAATGCTCAGACATCCCTATGAGGAATTGAAAGAAAAAGGATTGGATGGATTTCCTATCATTCGTTCCGGTACGGACATGTTTACCTGCCGAGCGATAAAGTCAGAAGTGGATGGAGCACTTGGTTCATACGGTGCCTGGTTGCTTGCACCTTACAATGATCTGCCTGGCAAGTCAGGACAAAACACCACTTCCATCTATGATATAAAAGGTATTGCTGACATGGCCGCAGCACAGGGAATGCAATTATGTGTGCATGCAATTGGTGACCGGGCCAATCGTGTTGTATTGGATATTTTTGAAGGCGTGCTATCGCAACTTACGGATGGTTATGAACGACGTTGGCGCATAGAACATGCACAACATTTAAATCCGGATGATATGCCACGATTTAAAGAAATGGGTGTCATCGCTTCCATGC
Organism: Bacteroidota bacterium; assembly: GCA_024642665.1. Classification (GTDB taxonomy): domain Bacteria; phylum Bacteroidota; class Bacteroidia; order Chitinophagales; family Saprospiraceae; genus Opimibacter. The sequence continues at coordinate 62,965 of JAHEAR010000003.1, read as the reverse complement.
AAGGCATCCATTGCACCTCTGATGCACCTTTTGTAGTCAGACGACTTGGAGAGGAACGAGCGAGAGTTGGCGCTTATGCATGGAGAAGCTTACTGGACATGGGCGTAATCATCGCTAATGGAACCGATGTACCTGTCGAACGAATAGATCCCTTTCAAAACTTCTATGCTTCTGTCACAAGAAAACGACTGGACAATGGGATGGTATTTTTTAATGAACAAGCTATGACCAGAGAAGAGGCGATATACTCCTACACATTAGGAAATGCTTATGCTGGTTTTGAAGACGATATCAAAGGCAGTCTTGAGCCCGGTAAATGGGCAGATTTAGTTATGCTTTCCAACAATTTACTGACCTGTCAGGAGGATAGTATTCCGGTGACGAAAGTATTGATGACGATGGTCGGCGGGAAGGTTAAGTGAAAAGTGAGGATCGGAGCGCAGCGCTTGCCGTGCACACCGCATAAGGTGGTTGTGCTGCGGCAGACCCTGTAGTCCGACGTAGGAGGTAGTACAGGGGTGATTGTGCTATGGTCACTGTGTTGAGAATGTTTAGCACTAAGCGCCGCAGGCGCTTGTTGTTTAGAGGGTTTAGTTTTTTTTATGTCCCAGGCAATTGAAAAGGTTTTAGAGATTGAGAAGGATGGCTCAGTGTTGAGAAAGTTGAGCACTAAGCGCCGCACGCGCTTGTTGTTTAGAGGGTTTAGTTTTTTTCTGTCCCAGGCAATTGAAAAGGTTTTAGAGATTGAGTAGGATGGCTCAGTGTTGAGAAAGTTGAGCACTAAGCGCCGCACGCGCTTGTTGTTTAGAGGGTTTAGTTTTTTTCTGTCCCAGGCAATTGAAAAGGTTTTGGTGATTGAGGAGACAGGCGCAATATTGAGATTCACCTCTGCTTTGGCTTTCGGGAGCATGAATTGATTAGTTATAAATCGGGTTCGAAGAATAGTCTCCTTCTCCTGTTTAACGAGATAACACAGAAAAAAGCAAATCACGAAAAAAATCCTTGTCCATTGTTTTGCTAAACCCCCTAAACAACAAGCGTCTTTGGCGACTAGTGATAAACCAAAGAGGCCTTCAGGGCTCTTGACTAAACACATGTTCCACTGACAAATCTACATAAGCGACAAAGCAGCAGCAGCAATCTCTTTGACGTTGTGTTGAAGGATACATTTGAAGTGCCCTTTGGGACATTCTGCAAAACCAATCTTGCTACAGGGCCTGCATTTCAAATTCGTTTGTTCAAAGCTCTCCCAACGGATTTTTTCGGCACCATAATAAGGATACATCCCAAACTGTGGAATCGTATTGCCCCAAATCACCACCTGTGGTTTTTTCAATGCCGCAGCAATATGCATCAAACCTGTGTCATGAGAAATCAGAACGGCAGACTGCTGAAGGATAGAAGCCGATTGAAGTATATCAAATTCCGAACAAGCATTTTTGATTTGTTTGGAAGCACTCATTTGCTGAATTTCTTCAGCCTTAGTCAACTCTCCCGGCCCGCCCATCAGTACAACAGGATGATTTAGTTCATCACATAGTTTTGCAATCTGTTCCGCCGTGAGACACTTAGTATTGTGTGCTGCGCCTATGACGATCGCGATATATTCATTTGGATTAACGCCCAATACTATTTGAACTTCAACTTCTTTATCTGTAGGAATAAAAAAATCAAGTCCTTTCGAATCCTTTACTGCGCCTAAAGATTTTGCAGCATCGAGATAGCGATCAACAATATGAATATTCGGCAATCGATTGATTCCAAAACGTACCAGCAACCATTTTTCAAAATTAAGTTTATGGAATGAGGCTGATAATATACCAAGCGCGAGTTTTAATCGCTTTGTTCTGATATTGTTGTGCAGATCGACTATGTGATCGTATTGCTCTGCTTTAAGGGCTGCTACGGTCTGACTAAAATCATCTGAAAGCGTAAATACTTTCCCGACATGCTTATTGCTTCTAACAATTGGAGCAAATTGCGCTTTCGTCAGGAAATGCACCTCCGCTCCGGTCTGTTCGCGGATAGCCCGAATCACCGGAGTCGTCAAAACGATATCTCCAATGGAACTAAAACGGATAATGAGAATCTTTTCAGGCAAATCGAGTTATTGCTTTACAAACTTAGCGTAATGAATTCTTCCATTACTTTGTTTTACCCGTAATGTATAAATTCCAGGAATAAGCTTTTCCACTTGAATCTGATCCTTCCAGTCAATCTTTTCTTTTAGCAGGCTGGTACCGGTCATATCCACTATCTCAATATCCAAAGCACCTTCTAAGTTTTCCCCGGTCAGTGACAAAATATCTGTTACCGGATTTGGCTTAACCAATAGTGCATTTATCCTCGGATTCAACTCTTCGGTTGACGTGAATATTCTGTTGCCTGATGCTATCCAAACGCCTTTCTGTGCCCCATTGATGAGTATCACATCTGTGCCTGCTATCGGTACAATCTTATTAGTCGGCTGAACATCAATAGTCGCCAATAACAGGGAACCATTATTATTATAGGTAAATAATATTTTATCATCCAGCCTGGAATAATCAGGATACCCTACCGTTGTATTCGTATAGATATCATTAATCTCCCCTTTTTGAATATTGGCCGCCTTAATTTTGTATTCTGTTTGTTGCTGACCAAAAATATCATAATACTCTTCGAGGTGATCAAACACTATAATGTATGGTGAGTTTTTAGCGAAAGATGCATTTCCAACACTAATATTTTCCGGAAGCGCTGAAAACAATTTTCCTACCTGGCCTGATCCTATAGTATTTCCACCATTATCCCACGCATGTAAAAACGAAATATCCCAATATTCAATGCCTCCGCCAAACTGGCTTTCTATTCTGTTGAGCGCATCATACATCACAAATTCGCCTGAATAATCCCATTCCATGGCATCAGGATAAAGCACATCTCCAGTGCCAACGCCACCTGTTGAGGTGGTTGGATTGAATAATTCAAAAAAGTCACCGGTACCGCTATCAAAATCAAAAATTAATATTTGATTACGCAAATTAGCTGTTGTATATGCAATTTTAGTCCCATCCTTAGAGACAACGACGTTACGCCATATTCCTTGTGGATTATTTTCTAAATAAAATGTCTGGTAGGATAAACCCTGAGACCAATCAAAATTGATCACTATCATATTGTTTTCATTATCCACGTATACACATGCACTGCCATCATCTGTAAAACTAGGCTTACTGATGGGCGCAGGTACCTCCATTTTGATAAACTGGCCAGGATTGCCTGGTGGAATCCAATACAAATCAGATTCATTTTCATCCGTGGCAAATACAAAATCATCGCCGCCATTGACCTCAATATCTTCTTCGTAATCGCCTCCTTGTCCGGCACCAATTCCGACTCCTGCAAATGCATTTCTTACGGCGATAACCTCCGCTGATTCATTGCCATGAATATCCTTTGCCGCACGTTCTGCAGCATTTCGCATATCCACAAACTGAGAGGACTTGACAAGATAATCCGTCAACGCTTTGTAATAAATTTTCTCCGCCTTATTTTTTCCAATCTCGGTAGCCAAAAGGAAAAATGCTTTGTTAGGAATCCCGCTATTCACATGCACTCCCCCATTATCGCCCTGAACGGTATTTGGTAAATTCTGAAATTCATTCATATGCTTTGGTTGCCAACCGGGCTTACCGGGCCCCGTCGCTCCATTGTTGGGATTTGACATATCGCGAATGGCTCCGGAAGGGAATACACCCGGATTGGCGACGCTTTCTGCTATTTGCCAATCATCCCGATCGATCATCACGCCAAAAATATCTGCATACGATTCATTGAGTGCACCGGACTGCCCGACATATTCCAGGTTGGCTGTATTTTGTATAACGCCATGTGACATTTCATGACCGGCGACATCCAAAGCTTTCGCCAAAGGAGCATTGAATGCAACATCCCCATTTCCATAAAACATGGCTGCCCCATTCCAGAAAGCATTGTCCATGTCATTATCATTTTCATCAGTGACGTTGATGATAGAAAGGATATTCCCACCACTGCCATTGATCGAATTTCTATTGAAGGTCTGACGAAAATATTCATAGGCTTCTCCTCCATTATAATGCGCAGACACTTCAAGATTTTTCCAGTCATTATTTGTATTCGCCGTATGTACCACTTGAAAATTTGATTGCTGCGGAGAGGAATTTAAAGCATCCAAAGTCCAGATGGTGCCAACCGGTTCGTCAGGCAGTACGGATTGACTACCTTGAAACATGGCCCGACTGGCATCAATCATAAAAAAGGTGGATCCGATCGCATAGGCATTGACTAGTCTGGTTTGTCCGTTCAAATCCTGATCATTGACCATGGTAGGGCCGTCAAGCACTAATGCCGGCATCAAAGGAAGCAGGTTTTTTAAATTGACTTCCACCGGTTCCGGTTTATTCAAAAGTGGTTGATCATAAAGTTGCAAAGGGGCAAGCGAGCATAGTTCTGACTGTGCTTGTAAAATATCCAGTGTCCCGGCATCCACATATACTGTCCAATGATCCATCCTATTGGGATGCATGTCAACGACATAGGCCAGTGTCAGTGTCCCGTTCAGAGGATACCAAATCAAATCAGCGTGATCTTCGGTTTCAGGAAAACCAATAATCTGTGATTTGGCTTCCTGAAAACTAACCTCTTGTTCTAAAAGATATGATTTGACCTTTTGGAAAGCAGCTTCTGAAGGCATTGCTTCTGGCATATTGGCAGGGACTTGTCCTGTCCATGCAAAACCATTTACACTAGTCAGATTTTCATGATCCTTATGCAGCACTAAATCCTGACCCTTAATTGGAATACCGGCTAATGATTGCTGCACTCTGATGTGTTCAGTCCCCATCTGATCCTCATGACGGTTTCTCACGATCCAGTCTATCGGCTGAGTTTCACTTGTCTCGCGGATCTGAAACACATTACCAAGGACCTCTTTTAATGTGGCTCTTGCATTCAACAAATCATTTTGCCTGAATGCTATCCAAAAGCTTCCTGAATTTTCAATAGCATAAGAAGCCACTAAAGTATTGTGTGATCCTTTGTATGGAATTGATTCGGCTGACCAATGATTTAGTTGCCGTTGTGTCCCCTGACGACTACCTGGTTGGTGAGCCACCACAATTGGTTTTGGATCAACAAATGGTTGATCATGAATTACTTTCAAAGGAGTCTGTCCTGACAGCGCTCCGACAAAAATGAAAACGATAAGTGTGCCGAATAGTGTCCTCATAAGGTAGTTTTGGTTGATTTGTAAAGCAGGTTATAAAACGTCACTATATTCTCTTGTGGCTTGACGCCCGGACGACCCCAGGTAATACTATGCAAAGGTTGATTCCCTTCTTTATGTTGAAGAAAATAATATAAATCTCCCGGTTCAAAATAATCTACATTTTCAATATCCAGCATTTGATAATTGGAAAACATTTGCCGAACAAAAGTCTTATTCCATTTGTCTGTATAATTGAATGTAGAATCATACAATGCCTTTTGGTACAAACGACCATCATCCAACAACACATAATAGTTGACGAGGCCTGAAAATCCACCTCCCTGGCCAAAATGGAGCTGTTCACCTCTATATTTTGACGGAAATTCCGTTGTGGTACCACAGGAAATAAATGTCCCAAGACTCAAGATTAATACGTAAACAGCATATTTTGAGCCCATGTAGGTGACATTGTGGTTAAAATATTGTTAAGTTTCTTAGTAAATTTCCCCTCAAACAACATTCTGAGTTAATAAGGCATTATCTTTGGGTATATCGAAATTATAACTAAAAAAATTATAAACAATGAAAAGATTCCTTTTTTCCACGTTGTTCTTCTCGCTGATGGTAGTTGGCGCGCAGGCACAAAATTCAGGTTGCAGCAAGGCTTGCACAGCGAAGCAAGCTTCAAGCAAGTCATGTGATGGCAAAAGTACTTCTACCGCCGGTGTAAGCACAGTGGAAGCTGCTGCTAAATTGGCTTCTATGGATGAATCCATTGAAACCATAACTTGCCCGGTCAGTGGGAAAGTAAGCTATGCTAAAAAGGAAACTACAGCAAAAGGTGAAGTATCTTATGTTGATGTAACCTATGATGCTGAAACCAATACATTTGTCAATGCCTCCCCTATGAAAATGGAAGCAGGCAAAGGATGCAGCAGTGGTCAGAAAGCCGCAGGATGCTGCGCAGGCAAAAGCACCAGCAGTAAGTCTGCAGGCTGTTGCTCAGGTAAAAGTGCTTCTACTTCCGTTTCAGGAGCTAAATCAACCACCACCGCCAAGCCTACAAAAGGATAATTTATAACACAATCGAAAAAATAGAAAAGCCGATGCTAACCCATCGGCTTTTTTTATTTGAGCCTTGCGATTGATGCTTTTTACATCGCGCTAAAGTTTCCAAAACAAGGATTTTGACATCGCTTTCGCTATTTGGCCAACGCATTCAGGGATAATTAGAGATAAACGCCTCATTTTATCTGTTTTACCAACCCGAACTAGTTGATTATAAGTTAATTAGGCAAAACATATGCATCTACCAATTCTCTCGGGATGGTTCTATTAATAAGCCAAATCCGTTTGTATCTTTGTAGCTCGTGATCTGGATACCTATTTAGTAACAGAAAGCAATCGATTATGACGCAGGAATCTGAGCAAATGGAGCCTCAATGGCACGATAATATCATGCAGACCGTAGGCAATACGCCTTTGGTCAAATTGCATGGTTTGTCGAAATTGACCGGATGTCTTGTCCTCGGAAAACTGGAATCCTTCAACCCCGGATTAAGTGCAAAAGACCGAATTGGGTTTGGTGTCATTGAAGCAGCGGAACGGGATGGTAAAATCAAACCGGGAGGAACCATCATTGAATCCACTTCAGGAAATACCGGATACTCTGTCGCGATGGCTTGTATCGTCAAAGGGTATCGCTGTATCCTCACCACGACAGACAAAAGTGCAGAAGAAAAAATAGCCCAATTGAAGGCATTAGGCGCAGAAGTAATCGTCTGCCCTAATCATGTCCCTTCGGATGATCCGCAATCCTACTACAGTGTCGCTGAAAGACTGTCGAAAGAAATAGAAAACTCCTTCTATGTCAATCAGTATTACAATCCGGCGAATGTCGAAGCGCATTATAAAAGCACCGGACCTGAAATCTGGAAACAAACCGCAGGTAGAATTACACATTACATGGCTACTTGTGGAACGGGAGGTACAATCTCCGGTGCGGGAAAATATCTGAAGGAACAAAATCCGGATGTCAAGGTGATTGCGGTGGATGCGGAAGGTTCTGTGCTCACTAAATTTCATCAGACCGGAATTCTGGATAAAAGTCAAATCCACTCCTATCAATTGGAAGGTGTTGGAAAAAATATAATCCCATCCAATGTTGATTTTGATACAATCGACCGCTTTATCAAAGTGGATGACCGAAGCAGTGCGTTCAGAGCAAGACAACTCACGAAAAGTGAAGGCATTTTCATTGGGTATAGTAGTGGCGCTTGTGTGGAGGCATTGATGCGGATGCGCAGAGAATTTAAATCGAATGATATCGTGGTACTGTTATTTGCAGACCATGGAAGTAAATATTTAAGTAAAATTTATAGTAATGGCTGGATGCAAAAGCAAGGCTTTATTCGCAAGATTGCGGATTACGCGCCGAGCTATCAGATCCAGCGCAGATTAGAACGTGTCTTTAATAAATACATCAAAAACTATGGAAATATTTGAGAGAATAAGACATCAGCGTGGCCCGCTTGGTCAGTATGCCCATTTAGGCGAAGGATACTATATGTTTCCTGAATTATCAGGAGAGATAGATTCACGCATGATGTTTAATGGCAAGGAAGTAGTCGTGTGGAGTATCAACAACTATCTTGGATTAGCCAATCATCCGGAGGTCAGAAAAACGGATGCAGAAGCTGCCGCCAAATGGGGACTCGCCTATCCGATGGGAGCCCGATTGATGACCGGTGAGACTTCTTTGCATAAGGAACTGGAAAGAAAACTTGCTGCCCATGTGCACAAGCAGGCGGCAGCAGTTGTAAACTATGGTTACCCAGGAGTTGTCAGTGCCATTGATGCGTTGCTGACCCGAAGAGATGCTGTTGTTTATGATGCAGAAAGCCACGGATGCATTATTGATGGAACACGCCTCCATATCGGTGAGCGTTTTTCATACAAGCACAATGACATTGAGAGTTTTGAGCAGAATCTTCTGCGTGCCAAGAAATGGACAGATGAAAAAGGTGGTGGTATCCTCGTCGTGACGGAAGGTGTCTTTGGGATGCGTGGTGATCAGGGTATTCTGAAAGAAATCGCTGCCTTAAAGAGCAAGTATAACTTCAGATTCTTTGTGGATGATGCCCATGGATACGGTACACTTGGGGAAGGTGGTCGTGGAGCCGGCGTAGAGCAAGGTTGTCAGGATGCAATTGATATTTACTTTTCCACTTTTGCTAAAGCATTTGCCTGTACAGGTGGATTTTTAGCCGGTGATGCTGATATCATCCAATATCTGCAGTATGCCATGCGCTCTCAGATCCATGCAAAAAGTTTACCGATGCCGATCGTTGAAGGTAACCTGAAGCGTCTTGAATTGATGATCAACCATCCGGAGTACCAAACACATCTGTGGCATATCGCTACTACGTTGCAAAATGGACTCAAAGAACGTGGTTTTGATATCGGTGATACGAACACTGTTGTTACGCCGGTTTACCTTCGAGGCACGCCATTTGAGGCGACTCAATTGGTGATGGATATGCGTGAGAATTACGGCATATTTACCTCGATGATCATTTATCCTGTTATTCCAAAAGGAATGATCTTATTGCGTATGATTCCTACAGCTTCCCATACGGATGCTGATGTCAAGCAAACGCTTGATGCTTTCTCAGCAGTTGCTGAAAAGTTGAAAACAGGAAGTTATAAAGACGAAGTAGTAAATCCTGTGATGCAATAAGCAAGAAAAAATAATGCGATTAATTTCCGGTTGATTTCAATCGGTTTGAATAAAAAAAAGCCCATGAGATTTCATGGGCTTTTTTGTTTTATCCTTTTCAATGCTCAACTCTTAATAAACCCATCCTCCATCAGCGCATTCTTCAATCCTTCCTCAAATGTAAATTGTGGTTTGAAATCAAGTTCGCGTACCATTTTGGAATTATCGACGCGCCAGTTTCTGGCCGTGATTTCTTTGATTTTGTATGGGCTTACGTGCAACGGCTTTTTCATCAGGCGATGAATAAACAATCTGATATAGGAAATTCCTAAAAGCAAGCCACGAGGGACTTTAATTTTGATGGGTTTCAGGCCCAGATGTTTTGCGAGGTACTCATTGACTAAAGAAGGACTGTAGTCATTTCCATCGGAGACCACATAGATCTCACGGTGTACATCTCTGTCGATGGCATCCCACAGTGCTCTCGAGATATCTTTGACATTGACAAAACTGACCAATTGATCTTTCGCCCCGAGCCGTACCGCAAAACCTTTCTGTACGATATTGACGATCGTGTGAACAAACTTTGTATCTCTTGGACCATAGATGGAAGTGGGTCTGAAAATAATCCAATCGAGATTCGGTATTGCTGTTATTCTTTTCTCTGCTTCCCATTTGCTGATCCCATAGGGTGTGAATGGTTTGACCGGCGAATTTTCATTGATGGGCTGCATCGTCTTAGGGTCACCCGGGCCCATCGCCTGAAGACTGCTGATGAAAATAAACTTTTTGAAATTGGGTTGTGTCCTCAGTAGTTCATGCACAAAGAAATCGGTGAACTCCACATTCCCTTCATAAAACTCTTCGATGCGTTCCGGCCTGGTGACTCCGGCGCAATGGATGACATATTCAAAACCTCCGGTTTCTGCCGCAAAATCTTTTAATCGCTGACTTAATGTTTCTCTCTCCGAAAATTCTAAAAAGAAGCTTTTGGTGCCATCTTCCAATAATGCCTTCTCTGCATCATTTCGATAGCTGCCATAGACATCATTACCTCTGTGCTTTCCTTCTGATTGCAGAAAGCGACCCACAAATCCAGCGGCTCCTGTGACTAACACACGTTTATTTTCCATAGGGGGCAAAGATAGGTTTTGATCGGGGAACTGACGATCCAATCAATAACCTGTTTTAGGTAAATGCAGCCTTTTGGGGCAGGAAAAGGTGAGACCTGAGACTTAAGACGCTCACTAGGTATGGATTCCACTTTGCGTGAGATAAAAGCAGCCTGAAATTATTTACAAATGGGGGATTTCAAAAAAGTCTCCCGCTGATAGCGCAGAAAAAATAGCAGATTCACACAGAAAAATCATATCATGTCTAAGGACTAAGGTCTGTAAGTCTAAAAAAAGTCTCCCGCTTCCGATCCATCGGAAGCGCAGATTTACGCAGAAAGAATTACGAATGAAATCAAAGAGCAGAAAAAACTGATTCTTTTGTGAAATCGTCCATTAAAATTCCTCTATTGCTTGACAAATTTTAAGATCTCGCGTCTGTCGCCGATAATCTCAACGAAGTACAACCCGGAGGTAAGACCAGTGATATCTATTTCTCCACTAACAGTGACTCCGATGCCAATTAACTTTCCATTGATGTCTACAATTTTATAATCAACATCATCCAATACGTTCTTTAAATGAATCAAGTTCACAGCAGGGTTCGGATAGATCATATTAGGTTGATATTGATCATTAGCATCCCCCACAGCAGATGGGCTATCGGTCACCATAAACTGTGCTACCATTTCTATAGATATATGTGGGGTGCAAACATATTTATATAAACCGGCTACCTGAGGAACATATTGAAAAAAGGTATCTGTCGGTGCCTGCCAGATTTGATCAAAAGGTTCTGCTCCATCCGGTATACTTTCCGAAGTGATCGTATGCACCATTGTAGGCTGATCAAGAGGAAGCCACTGAATCGTATCCCCTAATTGTATCGTCATGGCGTTGGGCAAAAACTGGAAATAGCCATTCCAAACCTGAATGGTATGGGTCGTGGCATTTAGCGCATAAGTTGCACTGACAAAGGATAACAGGAAAATAAATTTTTTAATCATCATGATCTGTTTTTTTCTATAATTCAGAAATAAGGCTATTGCAGATGCCTGTTAACAAAGATGCAAAAATAAGAATACATGCCTTTTCATCGATTGACGTCTATGCTATCTTCATTTCTTACCTTTGCGCGATGAATCATGATACGATTACCTTTGCCTCTGAAATTCAAGGAGGTATACCTGAAATACTCCCTGAAAATCCGGGATGTGACCCGGAAATGCAGCATGCACCGCAGCGAAGTATTGAAAGCTTAAGCACAGAAGAAAGAAGGTTGGCGCTGGCCAATGCTCTTCGCTATTTTCAAAAAAAATGGCATGCCATACTGGCTCCTGAATTTGCAGAAGAATTAATGACCTATGGCAGGATATATATGTATCGCCTCAGGCCAGCCTATCCAATGCATTCAAGACCCATTGAGGCTTACCCGGCGAAGTGCAAACAGGCTGCGGCCATCATGCTGATGATTCAAAATAATTTGGATCCCCTGGTGGCCAAATACCCGCATGAGCTGATCACGTATGGTGGGAATGGTGCTGTGTTTCAAAATTGGGCGCAGTATCTGCTGACAATGCAGTATTTGAGTGAGATGACGGAGGAGCAGACATTAGTATTGTATTCCGGTCATCCTTTGGGTTTGTTTCCTTCCAATCCAAATGCACCAAGAGTAGTTGTTACCAATGGCATGATGATTCCAAATTATAGTTCGAAAGAAGATTGGAACAAATACAATGCCCTTGGCGTCACGCAGTATGGGCAGATGACTGCCGGTTCGTTTATGTACATCGGACCTCAGGGCATTGTGCATGGGACGACCATCACTTTATTAAATGCGGGCCGATTAAAAGGGCTTGGGGATGAAAAATTAAAAGGTGTTTCTTTTATCACGTCAGGACTTGGAGGTATGTCGGGGGCACAATCAAAAGCAATGATCATTACCGGTGCCACAGGTATCATTGCGGAGGTGGATCCGGATGCGATTCATCAACGATTGGCAGACCATTACATCAGACAGGAAGATATCTTCACAGATCTCGATGAACTGCTGTCTGCGTTTATGATTTCAAAAGAAATGGGAGAAGCACGATGCTTTGTGTATCAGGGAAACATTGTGGATTTGTGGGAAAGCATTGTAGAAAAGAATATTCACATTGAACTTGGATCGGATCAAACCTCTTGTCACAATATGGATAATCTTGGTTACTGTCCGGTAGGGTATACCTGGGAAGAGGCAAAGGCACTTTTAGCAAAAGACAAGAAAGCCTTTGATGCCGCTTTAGATCAAACACTTCATCGCCATGTCAATGCCATCAACACCATGTCGGACAGAGGCATGTACTTCTGGGATTATGGCAATGCGTTTTTATTTGAAGCCGCCAAAGCAGGTGCTGAGGTAATGGATGACACACAACCCTCCGGTTTCCGATATCCGTCTTATGTGGAAGACATCATGGGGCCGATGTGTTTTGATTATGGTTTTGGTCCGTTCAGATGGGTATGTACTTCCGGAAAAAATGAGGATCTGGAAAAAACAGATCAGCTTGCTGCCGAGACGATAAAGGATCTTCTAAAATCAAGTGCTGAAGAAATCAAGAGTCAGCTGACGGACAATCTGCACTGGATTGAAAATGCAGGAACAGACATTCCGGTCGTGGGCAGTATGTCACGTATCCTGTATGCTGATGCGCAGGGTCGAATTGAAATTGCCCGAAGATTTAATGCTGCGATCAAAGATGGCTACCTCAGTGCTCCTGTAGTACTTGGAAGAGATCACCATGATGTGAGTGGCACTGATAGTCCATGGCGCGAGACTTCAAATATTTATGATGGTTCGAAATTTACTGCGGACATGGCGATTCACAATGTCATTGGCGATGCTATGCGAGGGGCTACATGGGTGAGTATCCATAATGGTGGTGGTACCGGTTGGGGTGAAGCTATGAACGGTGGTTTTGGACTGGTGTTGGATGGCAGTGAAGTCAGCGATAAGGCCTTACAATCGATGCTTCACTGGGATGTCAATAATGGGATTGCGCGAAGAGCCTGGGCCAGAAATCCGCATGCGATGACGACAGCGCAGGTGGCGATGGATCGGGAGAGCAAACTGGCGATTACAATGCCGAATATTGTCGATGAGGAGGAGCTTGGGAAGTATTTTTAAGGGCGGAGAAGAAGGGTGAGTGGTTGAGTGGTGAGTGGTTGAGTGGTGAGTGGTGAGTGGTGAGTAGAAAATAAATTTCACTGCGACCTCTGCATGCGTTTTTTCTTAGCCTTTGCGTGCGAAAAAAGTTTACCGCACCCGATCGGTCGGGATCGCAGAAAAACAAAGAAGACCTCGTAGAAAAATATATTAGGACTCGTAAACGCAAGACTATAACCCTTATAACCTCCTAACCTTTTTAACCTTTCTAACCTCTTAACCCTTATAACCTCTTAACCCCAATAACCTGATCATCTGCCTACAGACACTTCTTTATGAAATACAAACTAAGTATCACCATTCAAAAACCGATTAAAGAGGTTGTTAAATTATATGCGAACAGAGGTTTGTTATCACAATGGCAACCGGGTCTGATGAACAGCAAGCAGATCGAGAACTACCCACATCCGAAATATACACATCAATTAGCCTTAGGCAGACGTAAAATAATCCTGACAGAATCGATTTTACGAAACGATTTGCCTGAACACTATGATATCCATTTTGAGTTAAAAGGACTTAACAGCCATGTGTATAATTCCTTTGAAGAAACAAGTGCGCAGACAACTCGCTGGCATTGTGAGACAACATATCACTTTAAAGGTCTCATGAAAATCATTTCATTGTTTAATAAAAGCAGTTTAAAAAAGCAATCGGAGATGATTATGGTCAATTTTAAGCGATTCGTTGAATCGAGGTGAGGCGCAGGGCAGAGAGCGAAGGGCAAAGGGCGAAGAACGCAGGGCGAATAGCAAAGGGCAAAGGGCAAAGAGCGAAGAACGCAGGGCAAAGAGCAAAGGGCGAAGGGCAAAGGGCAAAGGGCGAAGGGCAAAGGGCAAAGAGCAAAGAACAATTCACCACATCACTAAATCACTAAATCACCAAATCACTAATTCACCACATCACTAATTCACTAAATAACCCCCTAACCTCCTGACCCTTTAACCTACTATAGCTTCAGTGCTATCTTACTAAAAACCATTATGTTATTTCGATTAACGAATGATTAACAGGCTATTAGCATCTTGTTGTGTTGCCGTATATAGAATGTCCTTACTTTTGACATTGATACTTTAATTCAATCTAACATTTCAAATACTGATCTTATATGAAACATTTACTTAGCATGCTTGCCATTGCTTTAATGGCTTCTTTCCAACTGTCAGCACAAGCTACAGTTGAACCGCAAGAACCTGCAACTCCTGCTTCAGGTGCCATCATGTCACTCGAATCTGACGTTGTAGATTATGGTACAATTGATCAAGGTAGTGAGCCATTGCGCCTTGCCAATTTCACAAACACAGGAACAGAGCCTCTGATTATTTCAGGTGCTAAAGGTAGCTGTGGTTGCACAGTGCCTAACTGGCCAAAAGAGCCTATCATGCCGGGTGAAACATCTCAGATTGAGATCCGTTACGATACAAAGCGAGTGGGTGCAATCAACAAAACAGTTACTGTTTCTTCAAATGACGCAGCAGGAAAGCACGTTATTCGCGTAGTAGGCACAATCAACAAAGTTGAAGAAGAAGGTGGTGTTCCGGCAAAGGAAACAATCTTCACAAAGCCTAACTAAGAAATTACACTTAGACAAAACCTTTATTCAGCCCGGATAGCGACACTATCCGGGCTTTTTAGTTTCTTCGCTATAGCTTTCTAATTAAATCCATTTTCTGAAAGATGATCGCACTTCTTTCCCCATCCAAAAATCTGCATAATATTCCCCTGACAGCTCATCGGTTTTCCCTGCCGAGACTTCCGGAGCAAAGTGAAACACTCATCAAGGCCCTGACCAAACTTAAGAAAAGTGAATTGCAGGACCTCATGCATATCAATGAAAAACTAGCCTCCCTGAATTATAATCGATATCGAACATTTTCATGGCCACATACGCCGGAAGATGCTTCGGTGGCTATTTATACCTTTCGCGGAGAAGTTTATCTGGGATTTGAAGCCGGAACACTTACGCAATCCCAAGCGGAGCGAGCGGATAAGCATGTACGGATTTTATCCGGTCTATACGGTTTGCTCAAACCCTTGGATCTGATTCAGCCGTATCGACTTGAAATGGGCTCTGCCTTGAAAGTGGGAAGATCAAAAGATCTTTACACGTTTTGGGGAGATCAGATAACAAATCTGCTCAATGAAGATCTTGCAGAAACAAAATCAAAAGCCATCATCAATCTCGCTTCCAAAGAATACATCTCTGCAATAGATACATCTAAACTCATTGCACCTGTTTTCGACATTCATTTTCTGGAAGATCGGGATGGAACACTTAAATTTTTATCCTACAATGCCAAACGTTCCAGAGGGTGGATGGCACGCTATATAGTCGATCAAAACATTAAAACACCATCGGCACTAAAAGGATTTAATCTGCAGGGGTATGCCTACAGAGAGGATCTATCAGAAACAACCAAAATGGTTTTCGTTCGCTAATGCAATGAAGAAGATTCTCATTCCTGCACTTGCTTATTCCTTTTGGATGGCTTTCCTGGCCACCGATATTCCAATCAATGGCAAGTTTCTTCCTTCGCCAGGTCGCTTTATGAATCCCTTTCAGGGTGTTTGGCAAAATGTCACTGATCACGAGACTTCATATGATCTGAACGGGTATGTAAAAAAAGATGTCAATATACTTTTTGACGAACGAGATATCCCGCACATTTATGCCGCAAACATTCAGGATGCCTTGTATGCACAGGGATACCTGCATGCAGCCAACCGTTTGTTTTCCATGGATATCTCTACCCGAGCTGCGGCCGGTAGATTATCCGAGCTGGTAGGTCAACGGACTCAACTTTTGGATCAACAAGCCCGTGAAAAAGGTTTCGAATATGCTGCTATCCATAAGGCTGAAGCCTGGGCCAAAGATCCAGAAAGCAAACTTCTACTCACGGCCTACACCGAGGGCGTCAATGCCTATATCAAAAGCCTGGACTATAAAGACTGGCCGCTTGAATACAAGGTGCTTTCCCATGGGCCCGTTGAATGGTCTCTGACACATTCGGCGCTGGCAGTGACCAATATGGCCATTGCATTATGTCTGCGAGAAGATGATATGAGTTACTCCACGGCGAAAGCTGTTTTATCACCGGAAGATTTTGCATTCCTGTTTCCGGACCACAATCCCAAAGAAAGTCCAGTCATTCCATCTGAAAAAATATGGAATTTTTCAGCAGTGGACGTACCTGATAAAATTGAGAACAGACAAGGCACACCCTCCTCTATTGAGCAGGAAGACTCCCGGAAGAAACCCCTGAACGGGAGTAACAACTGGGCTGTCGCCGGAGAAAAAACAGCCAACGGCTACCCTATTCTCGCTAACGACCCACATCTGAAATTAACCTTACCCAATATCTGGTATGAAATGGAAATCCATACCCCGGACATGGCGGTACATGGTGTCTCCATTCCGGGAATCCCTTTTATTCTTTTAGGCTTCAATGAACATATCGCCTGGGGCTTTACCAACTCAGGGCAGGATGTGCTGGATTGGTATAAAATCAATTGGGAGGATAGTACAAGACAACGGTACCTCTATGATGGAACCTATGTGAAAGCAATGTTGCGAGCGGAGAAAATTGACATTCGCGGGGATAAGGCCATGGTCGACACCATCCGTTACACCAAATTTGGTCCGGTATCCAATCTAAATGAATATCGCGATCTGGCGATGAAGTGGGTAGGCTTTGAATTATCCGGTGCTAATGATGCCCTGACATTTCTCCAGATAAATCAGGCAAAAAATCAGGAGGAGTTTAGTGAATCGATTAAAACCTTTGTCTACCCTGCACAAAACATGGCCTTTGCTTCCACCGATGGAAACATAAGTTTGTCCATCGCCGGCCGTATACCCCTTAGACCGGAAGGGCAAGGGGAAGAAATAGAATCAGGTATCGATCATACAACCAATTGGCAGGGATGGATTCCTGTTGAAGATGCGCCACAGATTTTAAATCCCAAAAGAGGTTTTGTAAGTTCCGCCAATCAGGCGCCGGCAGATACTACCTATCCATATCCTTTGATTGGCAAAAGGATCTTCGAAGACTATCGCGGCAGGATCATCAACCAGGTGCTGGATACGCTTACGTCCATCACCATACAAGACATGATGGATTTACAGCAAAACAATTTTAGTTTGCTGGCTTCAGAAATATTACCGGTGATACTCCGGGCAGTAGATTCATCTGATTGCTTATCGCATCATGAACGGCAGATTGCGAAATTATTATCCAACTGGAATTACGAGTATCATCGGGACAGCATATCCCCTGTGTATTTTGATCTTTTATACGATGCTTTTGAGCAATTGACCTGGGATGAACTACGGAATGAAGGCGTGATGCTTCCTGAAGAATGGCGATTGGTTGAGATCGCAACAGAAGATCCGGACAACAAATATTTTGATATTCTTTTAACATCTGACGTTCGGGAAAACCTGCAGGATATTGCTTGTGCTGCATTTGCCGAAATGATGAAAGGGTATCTGAATCTGATTGGAGACAGTGGGAAAAACTGGGGATCATATAAAGCCTCTTCTATTCCTCACTTAGCGAGATTCGCACAGTTTGGCGTCGACTCCCTGCACACTTCAGGAGGCAGTCAAATCGTCAACTCAATGAAACAATCACACGGTCCTTCGTGGCGAATGATCGTTGAATTAACGAGCCCACCAACAGCCTGGGTCAATTATCCCGGTGGTCAATCCGGCAATCCGGCAAGCAAACATTATAAGGACATGGTGAGTGATTTTTTTGACAATAAATATTATCCGGTCGCCCTTCGAAACCATATGAACGCGTGGACTCCTGCGAGGCAAATCAATATCCATCCATGATGAGACCTGAAAATATAATCACCCTGATCATCATGATCATTGGCTCATTACTATCTGCATGGTATGGTCCATGGTGGGCACCTTCCCTGATAATTATTTTAATGGCCGCTCTCTTAAAACTTTCTGCAAAACAAGCCATGCTATCTGGCGCTTTTACGCTAGGACTTATTTTTCTGGGCATGGCGCTCCTCTCTTATAGTGCGGATGAAGCGGATATTATTTCCAAAATCGGTGCGATGCTGGGAGGTTTATCTGTAATGCTCATGCTCCTCATCACCACGCTCACGGGCATCATCACCGGCTTACTTTCCGGTTGGACAGGTAGCGCAATTGGTGCTTACATTAAAAAAATCTGATCCTCCATTTTTATTTGCAGGCATTTAATCGTTTATATCCAGCCTATTGGTCGGAAAATTCAGCGAAAAGAAATCATTCGAAAGAAACTTTTGTTAAACTTGTAAAATGATCAGGATTCCCTAGCTTTTGGATTTCCTCATCAGGTAAATGCAAAACAATGAGTCGACATCAATACCAGCGAACTGAGGATGATCTGCAAAACGCATATCATGATGAGGCAGAAAGAAAAGAAATCATCCGTAAACGATTTTATCGTGATGTCATAAGCTGGGTAGGAACAATCATCACCCTGTTAGCGATTAATTTTTTCCTTGTCGGTGGCATGACCTGGTCCAGATTTCCGATTTTTTTCATCGGTCTGTTTATGGGTATGCGATTCTTACAATATATCAGTGCGCAGCAATTTGGCGGTGAGTATCCGAGAAGATCGCGAAGACGAGACAGAAGAAGATATGCTGATCAATTACCAGCGAATGAACCTGTTGAGGATTATACCGATGTATTGCTTCGTCAGGAAGAACGCGAACCAGCAGAATTAAAAGATTACCGAAAACCGGAGAAAGCATGGAGAGATGAAGATCTGGTATAAAACCATGCGCTATCATTAAACTAGTTTTCAATCATCAATGTGTGGAATCTTACTGACCACAAATAAGCGCTGAATACTATACTTCCCGCCTCCGTGCGCAGCGATCATTAATAATCCACCCGCGAT
The DNA here is from genome assembly GCA_024642665.1 of Bacteroidota bacterium. Taxonomy (GTDB): domain Bacteria; phylum Bacteroidota; class Bacteroidia; order Chitinophagales; family Saprospiraceae; genus Opimibacter. Next base: position 43,788 of record JAHEAR010000003.1, on the reverse strand, counting down.
GGCAATGTTTTTCATAAACAATATGGCATGCAATCGCTGTGTCGCTACCGGATCATTCCAGAAAGAATACACGATAAAGGTGACCGGAATCCAATAGATCAACAATAACCAGACCCCAAACCGGATTCTGTATCCGATCAGCAGCATCACAGCACCAATAATCAACGCAACGATGGAAGTGTATAAGAGTAAGTCCTGCTGCCAATGTATGCCATACTCAGTCATTGTCATTTTTGTTTTTTCGGCAAACATGATTCCATCAATGGCTTCGAAAATAAAGATGGCACTAATCAGTATGCGTCCAATTAAATCAAAGACATGATTCATAGTTTTCTTTTTAAACTTATTTGGTGCTAATAAAATTCTTTACAGCGATAGCTGTATTACGACCGTCCATGGCCGCAGACAAAATACCTCCGGCATACCCTGCTCCTTCTCCACATGGAAATAACCCTTCAATCTGCACATGCATCTTGGTCTCCGGATCACGTGGTATTCTCACCGGACTGGATGTCCGACTCTCCGTCGCTACTACCACAGCTTCAGGATCGACATATCCATACATTTTATGATCGAATCCCTTGATACCAAATGCCAGCCGATCATAAATCCAGGATGGCAAAAGCTCATGTACAGGCGCTGAAAACAAACCCGGTATATAACTGCTTTGCGGCAAATCACTTGATTTTTTCTTCAATAGAAAATCAGTCAGACGCTGTGCAGGGGCGGCTTGCGAACCATCTCCTGCTTCAAACATCCGCTGTTCTACTTCCTGTTGAAATTTAACGCCCATCATCGGTCCGTGGTTTTGATAAGATGCCATATCTTCTATCTCCACGGAAGATACAACACCTGAATTCGCATACGGACTATCTCTTCGAGACAAAGACATTCCATTCACCACAATCTCACCGGGTGCCGTAGCTGCCGGAACTATCAATCCACCGGGACACATACAGAAAGAAAATACCCCTCTGTTGCCGGTTTTTGTATTCAAAGCATAACTTGCCGCAGGCAGATATGGCCCTCGTGGTGTAACCCCATACTGACATAGATCGACAAATGATTGTGAATGTTCGATTCGCACGCCCAGCGCAAAAGGCTTTGGCTCGATGAAAACATTTTTCTCTTTCAATAATGTAAAAATATCTCGTGCGCTATGTCCTGTAGCAAGTATGACGTGCTCCACAGCAATACGGTCTTTCCCATTAATTTCAATACCCGAAATACGTCGTGGGGATGTTCCTTCAAACATGATATCACTGACAAACGAATCAAACAAAACCTGACCGCCATGATCTACCATCTTCGATCGAAGCGTGGCAATAATGCCGGGCAATTTGTTAGACCCGATATGTGGATGGGCGTCGATCAGAATATCAGGATGAGCGCCACACTCTGACAGGATTCTCAATATGGTATCTATACTTCCTCGTTTCCCTGATCTGGTATATAATTTTCCATCCGAATATGTTCCGGCTCCCCCTTCTCCAAAACAATAATTAGAATGTGGATTGACAATGCCATCCTGTTGAATTGCTTTCAAATCTCTGCGACGAGTTTGTACATCCTTTCCTCGTTCGATGACGATAGGTCGCAATCCCTGCTTAATACATTCTAACGCTGCAAAATATCCTGCAGGCCCGGCACCAATGATATGGACTTCCTGTGCGTTGGACACATCCGGGAGATCATCCAGTTCTCTTGGAATATCCGGTAATGCATCACCTTCTGTAATCAACGCACGCACCATTAACATAGGCGGTCTGAAGCGACCATCAATCGATCGCTTTGTGATTCTATAATGTTTGATTTTAGCGGCGTGCAGGCCGGCGGCTTTTGCTAAATCACGCTTTAGCAAATTAATATCTTCGAAATCCTCAGGGGCAATCCTGATGTCAATTTCCTGCATTAGTATATCCAGGCTTCAGGATTAACAGAAGATCTCACTTCATCCAACAATTGCTGCAGTTTACGCTGATCACAAGATGTGCGTATTGCCACTTTCGTGAGTGTGCGCCCTTTTATTTCTTCCACCGTATAACTCATGGATTGAAGTCGGTCAACCATCTTAGTCACATTCTCAGGGTCGCCAAACGCCCCAACGACAATATAACATGGTGGTTCATCAGCCGTGATCCCTTCATCGGGAGTATTTGTATTGGTAGCAGGAACATCTGTATCAGGCAAACTATCGGAAGGGACATCAGCCTGCACAATAGAATCCGCAATCAAGGGAGTCGTCATAGTGGTATCCGCATGGGCTTGTCTCAATTCATTTAATCTTTCTCGATTAGACATGATATCCCATATGAGATACACACATAAAATCGCAATCAGAATAATTGCTGTGGTCAGCATTACCCACCACAGTCTGGAATTGGATGGATCCATTTTATCCAGATCTCTTTCGAAAGCTTCTTTCGTTTGATTGACCACAGCAATACTTGCTGCAGCGGCCTCATCATTGTCATCATCCTGAACTTCCTCAGTTACTTGCGAGGGAGTGTATTTAGGCACATAAGGAGACGGAGGTGTGAGGGGTACAAATGCCGGAATTTCTTTTTTGGAAGGCTTAATCTCAACGGATTCAAGTCCGCTAAAAGAAATATTAAAAGCATCCCAGTCAGGCGTAAATCTGAGACCTCCCTGATCTGCTTCAACAAAAGTCCCAAACCGATCGATCAAAAAAGGGGATCCATCTTTTGTCTGCTTCAAAACTGATTTAACAAATTCCGCAATAGCTTTTTTGGGGTCACCTGCCTGATCTCCGGAAGTATAGCGAATGAATGCTTCCAGGGTATCATTGGCATCTTCCTGATTTGCGCTGAATGAACCTTCGATATGCGGTGGTTCTATTACTGATCTTGCCGAATCCACTTTTGCTGAGTGGAATATAGCTTCAAATCGTCCAAGTCCCTCCACGGATACAACGGGGGTCAATTGGAGAAGATCCAAAATGTAATATGGTATTCGTTCTGAAAGCACGGTGCAATTTAACCAATTCGAAGGGTGTCCTGTTAATCGTGCTCTGATAATTATGTTTTCGCAGGGCAATCATGCTAAAATTCATATAATCAGAAGGATATCAATAATAATTGAGAAGATAAGGGATCAATCGGACTTACACCAAATCATCCCCCGGGTTATGCTCCATGGTCTCCATCACCCCCACAGTAGCGGCTATGACGGCCAGCGGCGGACCCAGAATGACACCCAAAACGGGAATCATCAGCATCCCTATAAAAATCAGGCCATTGCCTATAGCCAGCCCGCGATTGGCATTGACAAAACGAATACTTTCCTGCATGTTGAAATGCCTTTCCATCGTAAAATCCATATTCTGGAAACCGGAGAAATAGGCCTGTACGAGCAGGATCAGCAACCCGGCAAACCATCCGATCACCGGGATAAAGCCCAATATGATGAGTAACAAGGTGAGCAAAAGTTCTTTCATCAGATTTCGGATATTCAATCGGATCGAACGAATAATCTCTGATGAAAGCTGATTCAATGACCACCCTGCATCATTTGTTTGCATGTAATGCTTTTCAACCTTCGCAGAAAGCGGACTTAAAAAGGGAGAAAGAAACATCATGATGATATATCTGAATAATATAATTGCCAGAATACTGATCAAGATATACCCAACCCACTGCGCTACCTTGGCAAACCAAATTGCTCCTGTTTCAAAAGGATAATGAGTACCTATCCAGGCACCAAAATTATCCCCAAGATGAATAATAGAAAAAAGGAGACCAATGCCAACTATCAGACTAACGATCGCAGGAATAAGAAAATAAACACCAAGCTTTAACCTCGCAATAAGGTGAAAGGCGGAATTGTAATGTCTGATTGCATTAAAAAAGCCATTCATTGTTAAAACTGTTATTTGACATAGGTATACCCATGGGGCTTACCTCCGTTTGTATAAACAACAAATTACAGTAAAAATAAATAGCTATCAATAGCTAGCCGACAAACTCGCCACTAAATTCTACGAAAGCTACGCGCCCGGTTTTCTGACTCTTTTCGTCTTGAACATTTCAATCACTTCTTTTGGCTTCATAAATTCCCACTCAGGAAATTTATCCATTACAAAGTGCTTCACATCCTGGTAAGGTGCGCTTCTTTTATCCGTAAACTTTTTCAGACATTTTCTGATATAGCGCATCAGCAACTCTCTAAGCCGGATATTGAATTCCTGATTGGCAAATATATCCATGTAGAGTTTCATGAAGCGCGCTACGCTATCGTCCACGGCAGCTTCTTCTTCAGATTTTTTATGATCGGAGCCGATCAGTACTTTATAATCCTCCACCGGAAGGTTATCTACTAATTGCTCAAAGTGACCGTAAATCGTATGTCTGAGTGATTCGTTGATATTTGAAAGTCCTTCATGGTTTTCATAAAAGGATCTGGTCGTTTCGATGGAATCTTCATGAATGTAACCCTTCTTATGGATGACATTAATCAAAGCGGAGTATCTCAGCAAATCATCTTCCATACCGGTGTCCAGGAGCATATCGATATTATGATCAGATTGCTTGTCCAGCGACAATCCCTGCTCTTCTATCTCAAGCAAATACTTGAAATATATTTCATTGAAATTTGGGATATTCGCACGCGCATCATTGAAGGTTTTCTTAATCCAGTCTTCATGTCCATCGTGTGGAAAATATCTGCTAAAGAGAATCAGCATTTTCAAATACTCTTCTTCCTTCTTAAATTCCTCGCGATTGAGAAATTCTTTGAAGTTCGGGAGCAAACTCATATTGATTTTTCCATGCTTTATTCGGTATTGAATAAAAGTCTCCAGTGATGAGAAAAGTGTTTTGAGTTCACCTCTGGTTTTAGGAAATTCAGCGGAGTGATAATTGTAGTGTGTAAACTGACGATAATAGCCATCATAGGCCGTTTTACGGGCTGCGAGCACTCTGAGTTTATCAAGCACCATCGATTCATAAAAACTTTTGACGCGCTTGTTTTCAATCTGGTTGATAAGATTGCTCACCCATATCTCGCTGGACAAAGCCAATCCAATCTGGCAGCTCTGACCGATTTTATTTTTGATCCATTCAAAATTGGATGAATCTGCTAATGCAATCAGCACTTCCTTAAAAGCATCCTGTGGTCGCTTATAATGATAATCTGCATCAATCTCTCCTCGCAATACTCTAAAACCTAAAATCTTTGCCAGGTATAGTCCTTCAAAATCAGGATGTAACAAGGCAGATTCAAATGTGGTCAACTGGAGCGGATGATTTTCGGCTACCATTTCATACATCTCTTCGATTTGAGGCTCAAAAGCATCGCGTATCGCCTGATAACTGGCTTCTTCCTCATCATCCAGATAGGTGGCCAGTAAATCTGAGCTTTGGATAACCCCTTTAAGGGTATCCAATTCCATTTGGTATTTCTGTTCAAGTTTTTCCATAAGGCGATTTCATTAATATTGCTTTAATACATGTACACCTGATAAGACACAATAGGCCTTACCAGGTGTACAATAAATTTTTAAACCAAAAATGCACTCAATAAAAGGATGAATATGTTTCAGCCTTTTTTATTTATGCTACTTCGAGAAATACTAACCTTCCGGTGTAGCGTCTTTATTCTCTTCCTCTGCCGGAGCTTCTTCAGCGGCAGGAGCTTCTTCAACAACTTCTGCAGCCGGGGCTTCTTCTGTTGGAACTTCCGCAACAGCTTCCACTAGGGTTTCTACATCATCCGCAGTTTCAGCAGCAGCTTGTTCCGCCAGATTCACATTAACCAATTCATCGTCCACCGGTGTATCTACTTTCTTTTGCTGAACAGGTTTAGTCTTTCCTGAAATAGCAGCAGCACGTGCTTTACGCTCATCCTTTGTAGCATTGGCACGAGCCTGGATATTAGCTTCTTTCTCGTCTACCCATGCTCTGAACTTCAATTCTGCATCTTCCGCAGACATGGCACCTTTTGCAACTCCACGCTGGAGATGCTTGTAATACATCACCCCTTTGAAACGCAAAATAGCGCGTACAGTGTCTGTTGGCTGAGCCCCATTGGTGATCCACTCATACGCCTTCATTCGGTCTACTTCAATCGTAGCCGGCTTGGTCATAGGATTGTAGGTACCAATTCGCTCAATAAAATTTCCATCTCTGGGAGCTCTTGCATCAGCGATAACGATGTGATACAGAGGCGTTTGTTTGCGTCCATGACGCTGAAGTCTGATTCTTACTGACATACGTTTAAGTTAAAATTTAATGGTTAAAATACCTTGCCGGCCAACTTCACAAGTGAACTGCCGGTTTTTAACGGACGCCAAAGATACATGGAAACTCCTGATTTCCAAAAAAATATCTCCTTCAGAGGCTGCTATTTGAAGTGATAGTCCTCCGGAAAGCCTGCTTTTCAGGAAAAAAGAGGTCAATTTTTAGAATTCGAATCGGAACTTTAGATTTATCCTTCTGGAGCTCAGATAGTTAGGGATTGCATATTGCTGCTGGAAAACGGTTTTAACCCATGTTCTGCTGGCTTCATTTCTAACCTGCAAAAGATTGAACACTTCCAGACTCATCCAGCTATCCCGGGTAAAACGGAAAAAGCTCTTGGGCCGTCTTTGTTCCCATAAACTGCTCCATAGACGAAAGGAGAAACCAATGTCTACCCTATGATAGGGTTTGTAGCGATAGGTATTGCGATAGACAATATTATTATCCTTAATGCCGAATGGCAAACCTGTTCCTACTGACAGGTTGAGGTGAACCCTGAAATTCTCATTATCCGGAAGGTAATCCTGGAAAAACACATTCAGATTCATGAATTGATCCGTTGGTCTGGGCACATCGTCTACAGGAGTTCCTTCAAGTTGCCCAACTTCCCGCTCCAGATGCTGGACACCGTCCAGGGCCTCGCGCGCTCTGAGGAATGAAATATTAACCCATGACTCTGCTCCCGGCACCAGTTCTCCATTAATCCTAAAATCAATTCCCGCAAGATATCCTGAAGCATTGTTCTCCCCTGCGTAACGGATGCGCACATTGTCCACCTCATAGGAAACTAAATCCCATAGTGATTTATAGTAGGCCTCAATAATCAATTTAAACTTTGACCCATTCGATCCCTCAGGACCAAAATCGGTGCTATAACCAGCGAGTACCTGAAATGATTTCTGTGCTTGCACATCTGTATTAACTGTTCCATCCGGCATTCGTAGCTCTCTGTAAAAAGGAGGTTGTGCATACCATCCTAAGGCAAACTTATAGGCTTTTCTCGCGATGGGGGAATACGTAAACTGAACTCTTGGACTCACCAAAAACTCATTATTGACATCGGTATAAGTTGCCCTGAGTCCACCGGTCACACGCATTTCTTTTCCACTTCTGTATTGCTTCGTGTAGGTGTTCTGCAGATATCCGCTATAAACCAGCGAAGTGAGATCACGTCTTGAATTAAGCACATAAAGTAAATCAAGTGCTTCGGGATCATAAGGCAATGAGAAACCGGCAGAATCAAGTCGCTCCCATTCATGAATCTTATCGGAAATATCCTGATAGGTAAATTTCAATCCACCTTGCAGAAAATTGGATTCCTGCGGACTTTTCTGAAGTTCGATGCCTCCTTTTATTTCTGTATTGATGATACTAGCCTGAAGAACATTTCGACTATATACCTGCTGTGTCCCTGATCCAAGAAGGGCCAGCTCTTCACCGGCATCGGGATCATTTAAACTCGTTTCAATTTGGCTCAGGCGATACTGGCCTATAATATCCAGATTTTCCTGTTCGAGACTTTTATATCCGGAAACGAGGAACTTTAAAAACAACGGATTTTTTTGCCGATCAGGAACATAGGATAAGGCAACACCGGTCATTCCATTTAAAAACAAATCGCTTTCTGCTCCTTCAAATTCAGTCGTCAGACGCAGTGCAAAAGTGATAAGGCCCGTCGCTGTCTCTGCACTCACCGGAATAAAATCATATTTGCTTTTATTAATATTCGCCATCAACCCCAACTGCCAGCTTCTGGACAAATCAAGGGTAGTGTATATCTGATAATCGGTAAATGAAGGTGTGTACTCTCCTTTTACATCTAATGAACCCAACAAATAGGCAGAGGTCTTGTATCGTGCACCAAGCAAATAGCGCCAGCGGCGATAGCCATCCTTACCCACCGGAACACTGCCTTCAAGATGCCCTGAAGCTCCCAGTAAACTAACCGATACTGATCCTCTGAGACTATCCGGCAACTTATATCGCACATCCATCACCGATGACATCTTGTCACCATACTTTGCTTCAAATCCCCCTGAAGAAAAACTGAGATCTCGAATCAAATCAGGATTGGGAAGACTAAGTCCTTCCTGATTTCCACTACGTACAAGGAGTGGTCTGTATATTTCAAAGTCATTGACATACACAAGATTCTCATCATAATTTCCTCCACGCACATTGTACTGCGAGGTTAGTTCGCCACCTGTACCACTGGAAGTTCCTAATGCAATGTAGGGAAGTAACGATTCCAGGTTGCCGGTGGTGCTTGGCATCAATTTAATCGATTCCACATTCTCTCGAATCATCCCCGCATCATCGACACGTTTATCCGTAACCACTACTTCAACATCGGATTTGACAGGCGTTAAAACAACATCAAGTTCAAAACGCTGATCGGCAGTAAATGGCCCGATCGTCTGATCTAAGTGCTCATACCCTGTGCGCCGAAACTGGAGCACAATGCTTTTGCCGGCAGGTACTTCGATATCAAATTTTCCATCGACCCTGGAATTAGAAACCGTTGATCGGCTTGCATCGATAACACTGACGAACTCAACCGGTTGGTTATTTCTGGCATCTGTGATGACGCCATATATGGTGGCCATGTCCTGGGCCTGTGCATCAGAGAAACACCATAAGCACGCCAACAGCAACATTGGTATTACTCCGCAGCGAAAGATCTTCAAGCCTGAATATTTTTAAACGCTTCCTGGCCTATTGCTTTCAAGCTTTTCATTGCTTCCATAGGATTATCTGCAGACAGCATGGCACTTCCGGATACGAGTACATTGGCACCTGCCTGAAGCACGCGTTCTGCATTATGTAATCCGATACCACCATCAACTTCGATATATGGATTAAGGTTGCGCTCTATCAACATTTGTTTTAGCTCTGCAATCTTTGGGATACTTTGATAAATAAATTTTTGTCCGCCATAACCCGGATTCACAGACATCACCAGAATCAAATCAACATCTGCCAGTATATCTTTCAAAAGAGACACCGGGGTATGCGGATTAATGGCAACACCTGCTAAGGCTCCCGATTCCTTGATTTGGTGAATCACGCGATGCAGATGTTTGCACGCTTCGTAATGCACAGTGATCACATGAGCGCCCAATTTTCTAAATCGTTCGATATAGCGTTCAGGACCTTCAATCATCAAATGAACATCCAGCGGTTTCGTGGCGCGTCGCTGGAGGGCTTCCATCACCGGAAATCCAAAACTAATATTCGGGACAAACATCCCATCCATCACATCCACGTGAAACCAGTCTGCTTCACTGGTATTGATTAGGTCGATTGTTTCATTAAGATTTCCAAAGTCGGCTGAGAGGATAGAGGGAGAAATCAGGTGGGGAGAACTCTTCATGGATAGTTAAACGGTTGACTGCCATCAAAACTTGCAGGGATAGCAGAATAGGACAAAAGTAAGAAAAGGTTGAGGTTGAAACCAGCCTAATCACCCGGAACCTCTGATATCGAGCACATTAGTTTTAAGGCTTAGGGAATGACTCCCTGATTATCATGTTTGACGGGCTAAAAATCATTCTCGAAACACCTGAAAATCAAGAACTTTTAAAGCCGGCATTTTCTATTAATTTTGGGCAACTTAAGATTATGGCAGAAAAACAAAAAAAGCAGGTCCCTAAGGGAAAAGGTAAAACCAGAAAGCCTGCAGCCGGATCGAACCTTTCAAAACCCAACTGGATCTATGTCCTGCCGGTGCTGGCGATCACCTTTATATTATTCATCCCTGCATTAGGCAATGGATTTACGAATTGGGATGATGTGCTGTATGTGACCAATAATGCTTTACTCAAAGATTTAAGCGGCGAAGGATTGAAGGCTATTTTTTCTACGCCGGTCGTATCCAATTATCATCCATTGACTATTTTAAGTCTGGCACTTAACTATCAGATGGCCGAGCTCAATCCGATGTCTTATCACTTGACCAGCATACTGCTCCATGTGATTAATACCGGATTAGTCTTCTGGTTTATCTGGTGGCTTTCCTCCGGAAATAAATGGGTCAGCCTGGCTGTTGCGCTATTATTTGGCATTCATCCGATGCATGTAGAATCCGTAGCCTGGATATCAGAACGCAAGGATTTGTTGTATACTTTATTTTATGTAGCCTCCATGATCGTCTATGTCAAATATGTACGTCTTGGGAAAATAAAACATCTGGCTATTGCCACCGTGCTGGGTGGCATATCCTTACTCTGCAAACCTGCCGCTATTGTATTGCCGTTGTCACTCATTGCGATTGATTATTATTTAAAAAGAGATTGGTCATGGAAGTGGGTCATTGAAAAAATACCGCTGTTTGTGCTGGCAGTTGTTTTTGCATTTGCAACATTATCCATTCAATCAGAACGAGCGGTTGCTTCCGTCGATTTGCACAGCATTACTGATCGAATATTATTTGCAGGTTTTGGTTTGAGTTGGTATTTGATAAAAGTACTTATCCCCTACCCACTTTCTTCCCTGCATCCTTTTCCCAGTGAGATAACCCCTATATACTTTATTGCTACTGCTCTATCGGTTGCGGGCATCATCTATCTCGCCCTTAAAGTAAGAAACAGAAATATCCTGTTTGGTTTTGGCTTTTATATCATCAATCTCATCCTGGTGCTGCAACTTATCTCCATTGGCAATGCAGTGGTCGCTGAGCGTTATGCGTATGTTCCTTATATCGGTATCTTTTTTATGATGGGCATGGAACTTTATGGATTAATGGATGGTAAGTGGAATAAACTTAAAAAACCAATACTTGGTCTGGTCGCAGTGTGGATGCTCGTGTTGAGTTTTCTCACATGGAACCGCGTTTCTGTTTGGAAAGACAGTCAGACGCTATGGGCAGATGTACTGGAACATTATCCGGAAAGCACGCGTGCCTGGACCAATAAAGGTTTGAATCTTTATGACCAGAAGCTTTGGCCGGAAGTGATTGAGCACTTAAGCAAGGCATTGGCGGTTGATCCTAATTATGCCGATGCGCTGGAATGGCGTTCCAGAGCTTATTTAGAAAACAAGGAGGAACCAAAAGCACTGCAGGACGCACAGAAATTCTATTCGTTATATCCACAGAAGGAAGCGGGTCTCTTTTTACTCGCAAGAGCCCAGGACGCAACGAAGGACTTTAGTGCGGCGGAATCAAGTTATACTGCGTTGATTCAGAAATATCCTGATAAGCCAGAATACCTGAACAATCGCGGGGTGCTCTATTTTAACAAACTAAAGCAGTACAATAAAGCGAAAGATGATTTCAATCAGGCGATCCGGTTAAGTCCTCAAAATGGTTCTTATTATCTGAATCTATCGCGATGCTATTATATGATGAGTAATAATGAGGAAGCAAAAAGATATGCGCTTAAAGCGATTGAGTTGGGAGAATCCATTGATCCATCCTATGGAAATCTAATAGGGATATAATATATATTGAACGAAAATAATCATGACCGAAAAAAAGAAAATTTCTCTTGTCGTGTTGGCAGCAGGTATGGGAAGTCGCTATGGCGGCTTAAAGCAAATGGATGCGTTTGGACCGAACGGGGAAACTATTATTGACTATAGCTTATATGATGCTCATCGCGCAGGATTCAATCATATTGTCTTTATCATCCGGGAAAGCTTTGCTGAAAAATTCAAAGAAACTTTTGGACCAAAGCTGGAAGGCCGCATGGAAGTGGACTATGTCTATCAGGAATTAAATAATGTACCCTTAAATTATACTCCCGCATCTGATAGAGATCGCCCATGGGGTACGGCTCATGCGGTGTGGGTAGCTCATGATGTGATTGACGGACCTTTTGGGATCATCAATGCCGACGATTATTACGGTCCTGAATCATATGAAACCCTTTATAACTTTCTTACGACAGAAAAGGAGCAAGAGCAATATGCGGTGGTCGGTTATAAGTTGAACAACACACTTTCAGACCATGGCACTGTCAATCGCGGTGTATGTCAGGAAGACGCTGATGGCTATCTCATAGGCATTGAAGAATGCACAAAAATTGGTCGCAGTGCTGCCGGCCTGATTTCTTTTCCGGGGGCAGATGGCATCAATCATATACTGTTGCCGGATACACCGGTGTCTATGAACATGTGGGGATTCTTTCCGTCCTATTTCAATTACTTCGAACATGAATTCGGGATCTTTTTGGCTAATGAAGGTCAGGAACTAAAGTCTGAATACTATATACCAAAACTGATCGATACCCTGATTCAATCCGGCGAGCGAAAAACGAAAGTACTGACCTGTGATGCGGAATGGTTTGGCGTAACGTATCGGGAGGACAAGGAGTTTGTAAGTGAACGACTGGACAAACTCATTGATGCGGGGGTTTACAAAAAGGATTTGTGGACTTAACAAAGGGCGGAAAGGCAAAGGGCAAAATTACGAATTACGAAAAATAACTTTTTCTGCGTCTTTGCGTGAACCTTTAACCCTTTTATTCAACATGCCTTTATTGGTTAGTGGAAGGAAAATAATTGCGTCTCTGCGACTCTGCGCGATATACTTTTATTTCAAAATAAATTAAACTTTTCGCAGTCGCCATAAAAAATAAGTGTAAGGATTAACTACAGCTATAGCGAAAAGTCTCCCGTTCCCGATAATCGGGATCACAGATCAACGCAGCAGGATTGATACATAATTTACAAAACAAATGCAGCCATGGGAAAGCGAATGAATGAAATCACAGAAGTCCTTCAGGAATTTATCCTCCAACAGAAAGTATTCTTTGTAGGCACCGCCCGATGTGAGGGCACGATCAATATTTCCCCAAAAGGAATGGATTCCTTTCGCATCATTCATGCGAATAAAATCATCTGGCTCAATCTCACCGGCAGTGGAAACGAAACCGCTGCACACCTCTTAGAACATAACCGAATGACCATCATGTTCTGCGCCTTTGAAGGGAAGCCTTTGATCCTTCGTTTATACGGAAAGGCAAAAATCTATCATGTGCAGGATGATGCTTTCAAACAATACGAATCTCTTTTCCCTCCGATGGTTGGCGCACGTCAGATTATCGACATGGATATCGAATTGGTTCAAACTTCCTGTGGGTTTGGTGTACCCTTTATGGATTTCAAAGAAGAAAGAACACTTCTCACTTCGTGGTCGGAAAATAAAAACAAAGAAGACATTGAAAAATACTGGCAGGAGAAGAATGCCGTGAGTCTGGATGGGTTTGAGACGGGCATTTCAAAAGGAAAGTGAGTAGTGAGTGGTGAGTGGTGAGTGGTGAGTAGTGGATGGTAAAAAATACAGAACCTGGTCGATGTGAGTAATTTGCTCATGCATCTCTGTTTACAGTGAAGGCGCAGTCCTTCATCTCTGTTTACAGTGAAGGCGCAGTCCTTCAT
>JAHEAR010000003.1:22380-30051 GCA_024642665.1 Bacteroidota bacterium | reverse complement strand
CATCTCTGTTTACAGTGAAGGCGCAGTCCTTCATCTCTGTTTACAGTGAAGGCGCAGTCCTTCATTTCTGTTTCAACAGAATACACATAGGAAAATAAACTGTTGGAGCAAACGCACAAAGCGGCAATAGACAATATTTTTCAAATTCGGTACCATCTAAGAAATCCAGCGTGCTAATTCGAACATTGAAAATCCTCCAAGCGATATGATCAAATTAACATAAATTGGTGTTTAATGAAAACCATTCCTTTCTCAACCCTCCTGTTTACCTGCCTGCTGACATTTTCCTGTCAGAAAGAAGACTCCAAAAACACGCAAACGATCACGCTTCAAAATGACGGGTATGTCGAACAAGGTAACAGAGCCTTTATCGGGACACCCGTTGCAGGGGAAGAAATTGCCGTAACACTGGGGCCGGTTTCAAATACGTTTCAGGTAACTTTTGTGACTTTGCTTTTTGGCGGAACCGGTCAAATGCAAGCCACACGCGATGTCATCTTAAAAATCTACCGGGATAATGGTACCGTGGTTCCAGGCGATGTGCTTTATGATGGAGACTTTACGTTGCCTTCATCGAATAGCTTATTATATCAACTCGATCTTCGCGATAAATATATAGTCCACCAAGGGGGTGGCAGTATCCGCATATCCTTTGAATTGGTGGACGATAAAATTTTTCCCTCTTTCGCGCAAGAGTATGATGGTCCCTATGACTCCAATAAAAACTGGATTAAAGATCCGGGAGGTTTTTGGACGTCCAATGCCATTGGAGGAACAACCGGAAACTGGGTGATACGGGCGATTGTAGAAGAATATCTTTAGTTTGCAAGGCTCTGCTGACTCGCTTTATTTCTGAAAATAATATTACCTTAAGTACTCTTTAAAACAAGCACCCCAGCTAATGAAGACTCAGCCGCTACACCACTGCCTGAACGCCACTCCTATTGGCCATCTAAATCACACTAACATTCTAAATATTAAGAGAAGTTTTTATCTTTTTATCACACTGATTTTATTGAATGGATGTGGCCAAACATCAACCACCGAAAATAATTCACCACCGCCGCTATTCATATCACCTGCGACGGTACCAATGAAATTAGATTCAGGATACCTGGTAAATATCGTCAGAGGTGACAGCACCAATTACATGGTCAATTCAAAAGGAGAACCCGTCGTCACCGGCGCCCCAATTCCTGCTGTGGGAAAAGTGATTGATCCGAAAACTGTTGGCAAACCAAAGGTTTTTAAAGCAGGCACCCCCTCTGTATTGGCAAATGCAAATCCTACCAAAGATAATTTGCCTGTCATTGAAACAATCATACCTATTGATGAGACCAAACTACACATCACCTTGCTCGGTGATGGTGATCAGACAGCCGTGATCATAAATTCAAGAGGAGATACTATCCCATCCGGCAGACCAATTGCCTTACATGGCGACACAGTCCTGTGCCGTCATCCCCAACTCATAAAAGCACTTTCTCCGGTAGTCAAAGAGATTGCCGTAAAAGATATTAGTTATCTGAATGTCGATCAGGGCATGTTGATGGCCTATGTGATGACTTCCTTCGAAGACTCTAAGGGGAATATTTGGTTTGGTACACAGGGAGAAGGTGTGAGCAGATATGATGGCGAGTTTTTTACGCATTATACGAATACCAATGGATTAGTAGATGGCAGAATATGGGCCATTACGGAGGACCGTGAAGGGAATATGTGGTTTAGTTCAGAGACCAATGGGGTATCTAAATATGATGGACATCATTTCATTAATTACAAAGATAACGGCGGACTTTCCCATGCCAAAACCAAAACCATGATGACTGACTCCAAAGGAAATATCTGGCTTGGGACCGGTGGAAGTGGCGTCAGCAAGATTTCAGGAGATTCCATTACTCACTTTTGGGCGAAAGAAGGTGTTTCACCCAAAAATATACTATCCATTGCGGAGGACGCACAAGGGAATATGTGGTTTGGCACATACAGAAGCGGGGTTATCAAATTTGATGGAAAATCTTTTACGCAATTCACGGAGGAGGATGGATTAACAGGCATTACTTTTTGGGATATTGTTGCACGGGAAAATGGAGACGTTTACTTTTCAAGTGAGGTCGGCGGCTTTTCAAAATATGATGGGAAATCCATAACGCAATATTCCCCGGGAGATGGCTCAGCACCCGCGCCCTGCTTTGCAATGGAATTGGATCGAAATGGCAATCTTTGGTTCGGTACGCGCGATCGAGGAATACAAATGTTTGATGGGGTTTATCGCACAAGTTATTCTATTGAAGAAGGCCTAACCAGTAATATCGTTTGGGATCTTATGGAAGACTCTAATGGTATCTTATGGATTGGTTCGATTGGAGGAGGCACTGACATCTACATTGAACAAGGATTTGCACACTGGACAACGCAACAGGGATTATCCAGCAATATGGTGTTTTGTTTTACAGAAGATACGCTCGGCAGAATATGGTTTGGCAGTGATAACAGTGGGGTAAATATGTATGATGGCCAAGCGATCGCTGAATACAATGATGAAGGAGGGTTTCCGGCTAATAATGTTTTAAGTGCCTCCACTGATTCGAAAGGAAATTTATGGTTTGGCACGTATGGATTGGGCGTTGTAAAATTTGATGGGGAATACTTTACAAAATATACTACTGAGGAAGGATTATGTAGTGATTTGATAAATACGATCTGTGAAGATGGACAAGGACGGATGTGGTTTGGATCTCAGGACAACGGGATTAGTATGTATAATGGAGAATATTTTACAAATTTTTCCGATGCAGAAGGATTATCCAGTAACTACATGTATCAAATTGTTAAGGGCAAAAACAATAATCTTTGGTTTGCAAGCTCAGGAGGGGGCCTCACCCAATTTGATGGTTCAAATTTTACGCATTACACAGAACTTGAAGGCTTAAGTGATGATAATGTCTGGACTGTTTTTGAGGATGCTGCGGGAGCTATTTGGGTAGGAACTGCAGGTATGGGGTTATGCCGATTTGACAGACCTGAAGAAGGAAAATCTTCCGGATCATTTACGACTTATGGCCTTGAACAAGGATTACTGGACAAAGATATTTATTCGATTGTTGAGGATAAGCAAAATAACTTATGGGCCGCGGGTGAAAATGGCATTAGCCGCTTATCGCCAATTAAAGAGAAAGGCCAAAATAGTTCGTCTATTCCGGTATTCAGAATTACACATTTCAATAAATCCGATGGCCTGAAAAATACAAGCTTCAATACGAATGCAGCTTTTGTAGATAGTCAAAACAGAGCCTGGTGGGGAGGAAGCAGCGGTGTGGAAATGCTCAATCTGAATACCTTCAAAGTTTCCGCAGAAATTCCACAACCCATGTTGGAGCAGGTAGATATCAATGGAAAATTTGTTGATTACAGAAATTCACCTGATACCATTAAAGCACCCGCAGCATATGAAGGCGTTGCTGCTTTTCAAAACTATGCGGTCAACCCAGACATCCCATTTTTAAATAATTACCTGACTTTCCATTTTGCAGCCATTGATTGGTTGGCGCCAAACAAAATTAAATATAGTTTCAGAATAAAAGAACTGAGTGATGATTGGAGTACACCGGAAAAAACAAACAAAGCTGAGTACCGAAACTTACCTTACGGGGAGTACACCTTTCAGGTTTGTGCGATTGGTGAAAGTCAGCAATGGAGTAAACCGCTTAATTATACGTTTACCATCAATCCACCCTGGTGGCATACCTGGTGGGCGCATGCAGGATATCTCCTTTTAGCGATCATTGGCATCCTTGGTATAGTCCGCTGGCGCACAGATTCTCTGAGACAAGAGGCCAAGGTATTGGAAGAGAAGATAAAGGATGCGACGGTGGTGATACGAAAGCAAAAGGAAGAAGTTGAAGCAGAGAAAAAAATAAGCGACGAATTACTTTTAAATATTCTACCCGCTGAGGTCGCTGAAGAATTGAAACAAAAAGGAAGTTCTGATGCCAGACACTTTGATGATGTGAGTGTTTTATTTACGGACTTTCAAGAATTTACCGAAATATCAGAGAAGCTCACTCCCGCTGATCTGGTCGCTGAAATTGACACCTGCTTTAGAGAATATGATCATATCATTGAAAAGCACCGGGTAGAAAAAATCAAAACAATTGGAGACGCCTATATGGCAGCGGGTGGACTACCTGTACCTAACAGTACCAATGCAAAAGATGCCGTCAATGCCGCACTGGACATCAGAGATTTTATGCGCCTACACTTTGCAAAAAATAAAGCCGAAGGAAAATCTGTTTTTGAAGTTCGAATTGGTGTGCATACCGGACCGGTAGTCGCAGGTATTGTTGGAATAAAGAAATTCCAATATGATATATGGGGAGATACCGTCAATACGGCCAGTCGAATGGAAAATGCCAGTGATCCGGGTAAAGTAAATATTAGCGACACCACCTATCAACTACTAAAAGAAGATCCAACATTTGTTTTTGAAAGCAGAGGAAAAATTGAAGTAAAAGGCAAAGGGGCACTCAGCATGTGGTTTGTAGAAAGAAGCTCTTAACTCTTTTCTTCATTCCTTTTTTTGATCTCGTCACGAATCTTGGCTGCTTTTTCATAATCTTCTTCTCCAATCACTTTTTGCAGCATAGCTGTCAGATCATCGACAGAATATTCTGCATAGCCTCTTTGTCGACGCTTTGGTTTAGCTTCTTCCTTTTCG
The DNA here is from genome assembly GCA_024642665.1 of Bacteroidota bacterium. Taxonomy (GTDB): domain Bacteria; phylum Bacteroidota; class Bacteroidia; order Chitinophagales; family Saprospiraceae; genus Opimibacter. The sequence continues at coordinate 25,334 of JAHEAR010000003.1, read as the reverse complement.
CCTTCGCCTTCAGTTTCTTCCGCAACCGTGTCTTCAATACGAACACCAGCAGCATCAAGAATAAAATCGTAAGTGTAAATCGGACACCCATATCGCACAGCCATCGCAATGGCATCAGAGGTTCTGGAATCAATTTCAAATTCACGACCATGCTGCGTACAGACAAGTCGTGCGTGAAAAACACCTTCAATCAGGTTATTGATCAAAATTTCAGAAACTTCAATTTCAAAGGTATCCAGTGTATTCTTGAGCAGATCATGCGTCAAAGGTCTGGATGGAACCATCCCTTCCATCGCAACTGCAATAGCCTGAGCCTCGAATCCACCAATGACGATGGGCAATCGCCTGTTCCCATCTACCTCCCCCATGACCACGGCATAGTTGCTGGACTGGGTGACGCTATGGGTCAGTGTAACAATATATAATTCAATCTTTTCCACGTATAAAATCTACTATCTCGAAATATAAATAATAATGTTGAGAGCCTCCGTATGTTCAGCAACGCATGATAAAATCTTAGTAAGATTTTATCGCATGACCCTTATGCTGACTTCAACTTTTTAATGGCCTCTGTAAGTTTAGGCACCACCTCAAACAAATCACCGACTACGCCATAGTCTGCAGCTTTAAAGAAAGGCGCTTCCGGATCTTTATTAATGACCACAATGACCTTAGAACTATTGACACCGGCAAGATGCTGAATCGCCCCGGAAATTCCGATCGCGATATACAAATTTGGTCGAATTGCTATCCCGGTTTGTCCGACATGCTCATGATGTGGACGCCATCCACTATCTGCTACCGGTCTGGAACAAGCAGTAGTCGCTCCCAATACGTCAGCTAGGTCTTCAATGATTCCCCAATTGGATGGATCTTTCAAACCACGTCCTGCAGAAACGACCACTTCTGCTTCCGGCAAAGGCACTGTACCAACGGAACGATTCGTAGCAAGCACTTTGGTAGAAGGTACAGGCACTTCGACTGATATCGAACTAACCGCAACATCTGCGCCTTCTGAAACCGGTTTAATGGTATTCCCGGATAATGATATAACAGCTACCTCACTATCGATTCGACATTTAGCAAATGCTTTTCCTGAAAACAATGCCCGGTCCACCACCAGATGATCGCTCATGGCCTCAGGCAATTTATTGACGCCACTGACTACACCGGCTTTTAATAAAACGCCAATTATACCCAGCATACTTTTACCATTCGAGCTATCCGGCAGAATGACCACTTTTGCATTTTTATCGGCAGCTACTTTCGCCACTACTTTTGAATAAGTCAAAGCATCAAAGGAGATAAGATTAGCATCTTCTACCTGCAATACTTCACCGGCACCATAGGCTCCAAGTCGTCCTGCATCATCTGCTTTTCCAAGCATCAAAGCCAAACATGAGGTACCATTCAATGCTGCCATTTTTGATCCAAAATAAACGGATTCTAAAGCTGACTTTTTGACTTTACCGTCCTGCGTTTCTGCATAAACCAATATCATATTATTCTGATTTCAATAGGTTGTCTAAAAAATTAAATTGCTTTTGCTTCTTCGTGCAATAGCCTTACCAGTTCATCCATATCCGAAGGATCCACCAATTTAACAGCAGACTTAGGGGGAGGAACTGAAAACGATGTGTAGGTTGCCAATGAAGCAGAAGGAATAGCTTCAATCACTGTCAGCGGTTTAGATTTTGCAGACATGATACCCCGCATGTTTGGGATACGCTGTTCGGCCAATCCTTTTGAAGCACTCAGAACAAATGGTGTACTAACCTCAATCTCTTCTTCGCCTCCTTCAATATCCCGGGTCACAATCATTTTATCTCCACTGGTGACCATCTTACTGGCATGAGATATAAAGGGCTGATCGAGTATTCCGGCAATCATTCCACCTACCAAAGCTCCATTGTAATCAATCGTTTCCTTTCCGGTAAAGATGATAGCATATCCTTCGCTTTTGGCATGGGCAGCAATTTGCTGAGCAACACTATACGCTGAATCCGGATCGATATCGACACGATACGCATCATCAGCACCAATGGCCAATGCTTTTCGAATGGTTACATCATGCGCTGCAGGACCACAGTGTATGACGGAAACTGTCCCGCCAACTTCCTCTTTTAACTCAAGGGCGCGTACAAGTGCATACCATTCATCATAAGGATTCATGATGAAGTTGACACCGGCAGCGTCAAAAGCTTTTCCATCATCTTTAAAGGCAATCCGGGCAGTAGTTTCCGGAGTTTGGCTGATCGCCACTAATAATTTCATACCAGGTTCAGATTATCTGTTGATTCGGCAAAGGTATCGAAAATTGGCTTTTATTGCGGGCTAATGGGTAGGTTGTTATTCGCTAATTACCCCTTACATTTGCTCCAGATGAGTAAAATCCCCGAATTGGAAACTTTATTGGATGATCGCCCTGATGATCCTTTTATTATCTATGCGCTTGCCAGGGAATATGATAAAATAGGTAATCCGCTCCAGGCAGTCCTCTTATATGAGCATCTGGTGAATGAACATCCGGATTACATTGGTACTTACTACCACTATGCCAGTCTGTTATACGGTCGCGGCAATAGAAATGAGGCTTTAAAACTCACCAATATCGGGATCGAAAGAGGTACCGCCATCAAGGATGTAAATAATGTTTCGGAGCTAAAATCCTTAAAAGCCGGGTGGCTGATTGAAATGGATGACGATTAGAGAGGCAATTCTCCGCTAAAAACGGCCACCGCAGGACCCGTCAAACGAACTTTTCTAAATTCCTGAGGGCCAATTCGCTGAAAATCAACCTTTAAATCGCCTCCTTTGGCATGGAGCACCCAATCATTGACTTCAGGATTTTTCAAAAATGCCCCTGCCAAAGCGGATGCGACCACGCCCGTCCCACAAGCATAAGTCTCATCTTCTACCCCACGCTCATATGTTCTGATGGCCAATTCACCTTT
>JAHEAR010000003.1:0-22280 GCA_024642665.1 Bacteroidota bacterium | reverse complement strand
TGAAAGGCAATGTTTAATTATCTCCAACAGTTCTATTAAGACTTTCAATCATCATCACACCTGCTTATGAAAAAGATTGTTCCTTTTTTGATTACCGGTTTATTGAGTGCTGTATTGGCTATAGGTATATTTACCATGATGGATAAAAGCGAACCGGTACAAGCTGCACCACTATATCCGGTTCTGACAAATTACTCCCCAACACAACCTGTACTTAGTGGCTCACGCAAGGTCGTTGGGCCGGATCTCGTCATGGCAGCCAATGTTTCCAAATCAGCTGTGGCTTTTATTGAAAGTCGTTCCGTGACGGCTTCCGGTTATTTTGGAAAGCGCAATTATGATGCAAGTACAGGCTCAGGCGTCATCGTTTCTGAAGATGGCTATATCGCTACCAACCATCACGTTATAGATGGTGGTCAGGCATTTTCTGTTCTTCTGGAAGATGGTCGGGAATATGAAGCGAAGTTGATTGGTTCTGATCCGTCGACAGATCTTGCTTTACTAAAAGTAGAGGCAGAAAAATTACCACACCTGACGTTTGGCAATAGCGATTCCCTTTTAGTTGGTGAATGGGTCCTGGCAATTGGCAATCCTTTCAGACTTTACTCAACCGTTACTGCCGGAATCGTTAGTGCCAAATCAAGAAATATCAATATCCTCGATGAATCAGGCATTGAATCGTTCATCCAAACGGATGCAGCCGTCAATCCAGGCAATAGTGGTGGGGCTTTAGTGGACATGCGTGGTCAACTCATGGGAATAAATACAGCGATTCTGACTTATAGCGGGCAGTATGAAGGATTCTCATTTGCTATCCCATCCAATATTGCAAAAAAAGTTTTGGAAGACATCAGAGAATTTGGTTCAACGAAACGCGGTTGGCTTGGTGTCGTCATCAGACCTGTAGATGCGGCATTGGCTAAGGCATCAGGATTAACAGAAGTCGCCGGAGTCATTATTGAAACCGTCAATGCTTCCAGTGCTGCGGATCAGGCGGGCCTGCAACCGGGGGATGTAGTCACAGGCATTGATGGTCAAAAAATCGTCAACACCCCTGACTTCATGGGCAAGGTCGGCCAACATCGCCCAGGGGATGTACTGCGATTTGAATACATCAGAAATGGAAAGAAAAAAGAAACAACAGTTATCCTGAGTGAGTCGAGAACCAGCGTAACACCCCGGATAGCTTCTTCAAAATCATCTGAACAATTGCTTCATGATCTGGGTATGAACCTTCGCGATTTAAACACCACCGAGAAATCCAGATTGCCCCGGGAAGGTGTAATGGTACAATCTATCACGCCGGGAAGTCCCATAGCAAAAGCGAATATGGAGGAAAAATTTATTATCACAAAAGTTAATGGCGTATCTGTCTTAACGGTGGATGACTTTAACGAAGAATTAAAACTGGCTGTTTCCGGTGTATATCTGCAAGGATATTATGAAGATTTTCCGGGTAATTTTGCCTACAACCTTGCACTTGATTAAAATCATCAGATACTTTTTCACTGACAATGAGTTAGTTAGCCTAATTTGATTAACATTTTGTCAAAAAGAAGCCTTATGCTTAGCATCCTGAGGAGAAATATTCTGATGTATCATGGAATACAGTCATCTTCTTAGGGGTCTATTCTCCTGATTTTCTTCGCTGTACATTTGGAATACCTTAGGCGCATTGCTCTGTCCTGACTATCTTTGTGCCCCTTATGAAGAATTTCCGCAATTTCTGCGTTATTGCCCATATTGACCATGGCAAAAGTACGCTTTCAGATCGCCTCTTAGAGATCACCAAAACGGTTTCGATGCGGGATATGAAAGCCCAGACGCTGGACAATATGGATATCGAGCGTGAGCGTGGCATCACGATCAAGAGCCATGCTATTCAGCTCTATTACACCCGCCCTAATGGTGAAGTGTTTACGCTCAATTTGATTGATACGCCCGGACACGTGGACTTCTCATATGAAGTTTCGAGATCCATTGCAGCTTGCGAAGGAGCACTCCTTCTGGTAGATGCCACCCAGGGCATTCAGGCGCAAACGATATCCAATTTATATCTGGCCATCGAACACAATCTGGAAATCATTCCGGTATTGAATAAAATCGATATGCCAAATGCAATGGTGGAGGAAGTAACTGATCAAATCATCGATTTGGTAGGGATTCCGAAATCAGATATTATTCTCGCCAGTGGAAAAACAGGAGAAGGCGTAGATAAAATACTTGAAGCGATCGTCGAATTTATTCCACCGCCAAAAGGTGACCCTGCTGCCCCGCTGCAAGCATTGATTTTTGATTCCGTTTTCAATTCCTTCCGAGGCGTAATTGCTTATTACAGAATTTTCAACGGGACCATTAAGAAGGGTGAAAAAGTTCGTTTCGTCAATACCGGAAATGAATACCACGCCGATGAAGTGGGAGTTTTACAGATGTCACAAGTTCCGAAGAACGAATTGTCTGCCGGAAATGTGGGCTATATCATCACGGGTATCAAGGAATCGAAGGAAATAAAAGTTGGTGATACGATCACCGTTGCTGCTCATCCATGTAAAGAAGCCATCAAAGGTTTTGAAGATGTAAAACCAATGGTTTTCGCGGGGCTCTACCCTATCCAAAATGAGGATTTTGAAGACTTGCGCGATAGTCTTGAAAAATTACAATTGAATGATGCGAGCCTAGTGTACGAGCCTGAGACTTCTATTGCGCTTGGCTTTGGATTCAGATGTGGCTTCCTGGGTATGCTTCACCTGGAAATCATTCAGGAACGTTTAAGCAGAGAATTTAACCAGGAAGTTATTACCACCGTGCCAAACGTATCCTACCGCGCTTATACTAAGCGAACAGGATTGATGGTCATCAATACACCGAATGATCTTCCTGATCCAACCATGGTCGATTATATTGAAGAGCCTTATATCCATGCACAAGTCATTACGAAACCTGAATACATAGGGGCAATCATGACACTGGCACTTGAAAAACGTGGCAATCTTACACACCAACATTACCTTACAACAACGCGTGTGGAGTTGAGTTTTGATCTTCCGTTAGCAGAAATTGTTTTTGATTTTTACGATCGGTTGAAATCTATCTCCAGAGGGTATGCTTCTTTTGATTATGCGCCAAAGGATTATAGAAAATCTGATTTAGTCAAATTGGATATTCTCCTGAATGGCGAACCGGTGGATGCATTATCCTCGCTGGTCCATCGTGAAAAGGCTGATGCTTTTGGCAGAAAAATCTGTGCTAAGTTGAAAGAACTCATTCCAAAACAACAATTCGTCATTGCTATTCAGGCGGCTATTGGTGCAAAGGTGATTGCCAGAGAAACTATCTCAGCGATGCGTAAGGATGTTACTGCCAAATGTTACGGTGGGGACATTACCCGTAAGCGTAAGCTTCTTGAAAAACAAAAAGAAGGCAAGAAAAAGATGCGTCAGATTGGTAATGTAGATGTTCCACAAAAGACTTTCTTTGAAGTTCTCAAACTAGACTAATTCAGTATGGGGCAGTCCACAGGCGTGATGTCAAAACAACTTCCCTGGGCTTGGCTCTTTGTACTGGCGGGTATTATCCTGTACATTCCGTTTATCGGCGGTGTATCGCTTTTTGATTGGGATGAAATTAATTTCGCGGAGATCAGTCGCGAGATGATGGTGACCGGTGACTACCTGAATATCCACATCAACTTCCAGCCATTTTTTGAAAAGCCACCTTTCTTCTTTTGGCTGCAGGCTGCATGCATGAATATTTTTGGTGTCAATGAATTTGCCGCACGGTTGCCGAATGCGCTTATTGGTATATTCATTCTTGTCATGCTCTTCAAAACAGGCAGCCGTTGGTTTGACAAGCGGTTTGGCGTTTTTTGGGCACTGTCTTACATGGGCTCGATACTCCCTGCGTTGTATCACAAATCCGGCATCATCGATCCATGGTTTAACTTTTTTATTTTTGGGGGGCTCATCGCCTGGGTAGAAGGCACTCGATCAAAGCAATCCACGAAGTGGTTTTTGATTAGCGGTTTATTAAGCGGATTGGCGGTTTTGACCAAAGGGCCGGTTGGTCCGCTGTTGATTGGACTAACTGTTTTGTTGATGCAAATCTTTTCAAAAAACAAGAAGTTTCTATCCGTTCGGAGTTTTCTTTTATTTGTTGTAGGCAATTGTATTATTGCCGGTGTGTGGTTTGGCATCAATCTGCTTTCGAACGGGCCTGATTTTATCATGACGTTTCTAAAAGTTCAGGTTGCGCTGTTGACTGAATCTGTGGCCGGTCATAAAGGATTTCCCGGGTATCATTTTGTGGTCGTCTTACTTGGTGTGTTTCCTGCTTCAATTTTTGCTTTGGCGGGATTCAGAAAAAAGATTGCTGAAGAAAAATCTGACCCCTATGAGCTCCGGTTGTTGATGATCATATTAGCAATGGTTGTTCTGGTATTGTTTTCATTGGTGCAAAGTAAAATTGTCCATTATTCATCGCTCACTTATTATCCCATCAGTTTCCTGAGTGCCTGGGCAATTTGTCAGTTTTTGGATGGCAAACTAAAATGGAAGGGATGGATTAAAATACTTGGTATCAGTATAGCTGTTTTGATTTGCTTTGTCATTCTTGCCTTGCCGGCTGTTGGACAAAACATTGAATGGCTTAAGTCCTCTTTTACCTTTGATGCGTTTACTAAAGCTACGCTTGATGCACAGGTGGGTTGGCCCTTCGCAACCTTCATCCCCGGCTTTTGGATTACAGGAGTTTTGGCAGTCTTTATTATGCTTTGGCGAAGGTTAAAGTATGAGCAGGCGTTCGTTGCGCTTTTTACGGGGACTGGTTTATTTGTATCTATTGCACTCATCTTTTTTATTGGCCGCATTGAGCGATATAGTCAACATGCCGCTGTTGAATTTTGTGAATCCAAAGCAGGACAGAAAGTTGAAATTAAAACCATGGGATATAAAAGTTATGTTCCTTTCTTCTACGCCCTGAAACCGGTGCCGGATAAAAACAGCATCATTGAAGATTATCCTCACTTCTATATTCTTAAAACGGACAAAAGCCGTCTGCTGGAGGAGCATCCTGAACTGAATATTCTCTATGAGAAGAATGGGTTTATTTTTCTTGAAGATCAGGGGAATTAGGCATTTGCTCTTTGGACGGAAAGGCTTCCGATCGATTGAGAGGCTGAAGGGCTGAAGGGAAAAATAAACTTTGCGTTCTTAGCTTTTGCGAGAACCAAAAAGCTTTCAATTCGACATGCTTTTTACCCCCTTTGCCCCCTAACGTGTCCAAAAGCCACAGTGCTTTGGAATGGGGGTAACTTCCTTACATGAATTTTAGTTTTTCACTTATTTTCACTTCGCCTCTGCTCCCGCTCAGCGGGACTGCGTGATATCACATTCATTTGAGATGGAAGAATTTATCTTTACTCCGACAACAATCGGGAATGCAGATTGTGTGTGGAATTTGAAAAAATAAATTCCCGCAGTGGTGCAAATAAAAAAACGCAAGCAGGGACGCAGTAAAATTTATTTTTGTAATGTAGATCGTCCGTTCGTTGCCTTCCGATCGATCGAGACAGCAGATTGAGTTTATCTGGGTTAAAAGGTTAGGTGGTTAGAAGGTTATGAATTGAGAACGCTTAGTCTCAGGTCCAGAAGTCTAAGGTCCCAGGTATAATCGTCTCAGGTCTAATCGTCTCAGGTCTAAACCCCACCCGACTGATAAATAAAAAAGGGGGAACAACTTGCTCCCCCTTTTTTATTTCTAATTTCTAAAACATACTACTTGACCATTCTGGCGACATACCAGTTTTCTCCATCCGTCATACGTAGCACATACATGCCTGCTTCCAGATCGCCAACTTGTAGTGTATTGGAAGAAGGATTAACAATTCGCTTTTGCAATCTGCCATCGATCCCCATAATCAGTACTTCTGTGATTTGTTTTTCAGCATCAATGATCAGAATTTCCTGCGTCGGTACAGGATATACTTTTAGATGCCTGATATCAGGTATTCCGATAACCGCATCCATCAACTGAACTTCAATTGAATCCACCTGAACTATACAACCATTCAAATCTACAACAAGCAAGGTGTAGAATCCTGGTTCAATAATTCCTTCCAAATCCTCTGTGGTGGATACCTCTGTGCCTGATAATAACCAGGAAAAACTATAAGGAACTGACCCACCTTCAACCGTAATAAAAATTGAACCCGGATTGGATGATATATTGGTCACAGAATCTATAAGGATGACCAGTGGACCGGGTTCTGTAACAGTAAATGTCACTTCTTCCACGCAGCCTGCTTCATCCGTAACTGTAACGGTGTATACTCCCCCACTCAAATTTTCTATCATAGAAGAAGTTTCGCCATTAGACCATATGAAGGTCACTGAGTCCACAGCATTTTCTACCATGAGTTCAATGGCTCCATTATTATCACCTGCACAAAGCACACCTGTCACAAGACCAGTGACAGCCATATTGCAACCCGCAGCCTGTACTGTAAAACACTGAACAGCTTCACATCCGGTTACATCTGTCATCGTCACACAATATTCACCCGGTGCTAACCCGGAGATTCCAGAACTGGTTTCACCTGTACTCCATAGGTAGGTGATACTTCCTGAAATACTATCACACATGATGGAACCATCATTAAGTCCGGGTCCCGATTCATTCACCACCGGACAAGTAATAATTGGGAACATCAATCCATTCACCATCACACAACCTACATCCTGACATCCGGCATCATCCGTTACTGTCACGCAGACTTCACCCCCACTGGACACTTCATAGGTAGCAAGATTAGATCCATCTGGCCACAAATATGTGATGTCACCTGTTTCTCCGGTGACAGTGGCCGTAATGGTTGTGGTATCTCCTTCACAAAGGTCAATATCCATCCCCAGCGAAACATCCAGCGCACAACCAAAAGCATTTACCTGACCTGTGCCAACTTTGGTGCATCCATTTGCATCGGTGACAGTTACCATATAGACTCCCGGCATGAGACCTGAAATCATTTGTGTCGTCTCAGCATTGCTCCATAGGTAGGTATAGTCTGAAGTCCCACCGGAAACATTTGCTGTAGCTGTGCCGTCGTTTGCATCCACTCCTGTCTCGTGCGTGACGGCAACAGAAACCAATAGCGCAGTAGGCTGTGTAATGACATATAACTTGACAACTTCACAACCGACATTATCACTGACAGTGACCAGATAGTTTCCGGCAGCCAGATTAGTGACATCCGGGCCGGTGTCTCCATTGGACCAGCTAAAAGTATATGGCGCCTGTCCTCCACTGGCACTCACAGAAATGGATCCATCATTACCACCGTTGCAAGAAACCTGGATCATTTGTTCAAGCGTTACCACAACGACACCACCTTCGTTAACCGTGTAAGAAGAGGTTTGTGTACAGTTATTTTCATCCGTGACCGTAACCATATAATCGCCAGGTACCAGATCTTCAATGGTATTTCCAATAAATCCATTCGACCATTCAGAAAATAAAACACCGGTACCTCCGAAGGTTTCGATGGTGATTGCTCCATCTTCCTGACCAAGGCAAGACTCATGCTGCAAAGTGACCAGATTAATTTCTACGACATCTGGTTCTGTGACCATGTAAGATTCGCTTTCAGTGCATCCATTGCCATCCGTTGCCGTCACAGTATAACTACCGGCAGCTAAATTCATGATGGTCGGTCCATTTGGTCCGCTTGACCATTGAAAAGATATTACGCCTGTACCTCCGGTAGCACTGGCCGTAATCGCTCCATCTGTCAGCCCATTACAACTAATATCGGTAATCACCGGAATTCCAAATACAATAGCATCAGGTTCATTTATGTCTACACTGGCGGTTTGTGTTCCTGCTGCTGCATCTGTTACCGTCACGGTATATGATCCCGCCCCAACATTCATGAGTTGAGCAGTAGTCTGTCCGTTAGACCATAAATAAGTATATGGCGCAGTTCCTTCTGTGGCATCTGCAAGTGCCGATCCGTTCGTGCCGCCAGCACAAGTAACATCTACAACATCCACGATTTCGACCATTAATGGACCTGCACCGCCATCCAGCATACCATTTCCGGTGGAGGTTACAATAAGATCGCCACTACTATTATTATTGCCATTCGCAACATTTCCCGCAGCATAATATGTGATGAGTTCATCCGGAGGACCACTCGGGGACGTCCAGGTGACGTTCCAGGCGACCATATTATTGCCAGGATAATTTTGTGCAGGATTGTGCTCCCAGTACTGCCGACCACCGGATGGGGTAACCGTAGAATTCGGAGAAGGGGAGGTCAGATTACCGGCAATATTATTACTGCTATTGAGCACCGTCATTTGAAATCCGGCTTTCACTGCCTGTCCATTTGGGTTGCTATTTGTAATCGTTAAAACATATGCCGTGGAGGGGGTAATCGTGGATGGAAAACCGGTCACAACAATGCTACCATCCTGGGTGCCTCCACCCAACGAATGACAGTCAGAACACAGGCCATCACCGGGTGCGCCTGTCTTACCATCGGGAGGATTCCCACTCCAAGATATAATTAAGGTCATCCCCGCTAACAAGGCAAAAACATAGTAAATTCTTGACATAATGATTTGTTTTTGATATGATTAATAAATGATCAGCAACTAACAACAGCTGCTTGGTAGAGGGAAAAATAATTTGCGATTGTGATGAACGATTTAATACACTATAGTTTTGTCCATTTAACTACATGTGTACCTGTTTTCGTCTTTATCTGAAGTATGTACAAACCCGCAGCATAATCAGAAGTAGTGATTCTACCGTCCTGCATTTCCTGGGACGCGATTCTGGTACCTGTCATTGAATAAAAATCAGCTGTTCCATTAGGGCTGGTGTCATCACCCATCACTACATTGATTTGATCCGTACCCGGATTAGGATATAGAACAGGTTCCACAGAAACCAAATCATCAATTCCTGCCAGGATAATAGCGCCACTACCATTAGCAGTAACGATTCGATCGCCTGTATTATCAAAATTTCCATTGGCAATATTTCCTGCGGCATACCAGGTGATCACCGAACCCGGATCCATCATCGGTGCTGTCCATTCTACGGTCCATTTGAGCACATTACTATCAGGATAAACCTGAGCCGGATTGTGTTCAAAATATTGTCGGCCATTGGCTACGGAAACAACACTATTTGCTGAAGGGTCTTTCAGATCTCCGGCCTTTGTATTGGTCGGTCCTAAAATGGTCATTTGAAATCCTCCTTTGACCGCATTACCGGTGGTGTTTCGGTTAACGATTGTCAACAAGTACGATTCGCCGGGGGTAATAGATGACGGAAATCCTTCTACCGATATTTCACCATTGATAGGAGGATTGGTTGGTATATGGCATTCAGTACATAGACTGTCACCAGGAGCACCTGTCTTTCCATCCGGTGGATTGGCCGAAAATGAAATTAAAATAAAGGTGGAAAGGATGAGCGTAAAAACAGTGTAAAATTTTTTCATAAAGTGTTTAGGTTCTCAAAATGTAAAAAAAATAATAGTGTAAAATAGATAATATGAAGCGAACTTAGGTTTACCATTGCTAACTGCATTGACTCAACGGGGCATTATCGACGCTTATCAGGGTTTTTTAAGTCCTGAAAAGAACAATTCTTCTCTGATCCTGACGCCATTTCATTTGTAATTAAGGCTAATTCGTAGATTATTCGGCCACTTCCAGCGATGATTTAAGACCTACCTGCAACTCCCGGTCAATTTCTGTCGTCTATTAGACATATCGCAATTCGCAAAAGAAAATTATTTATTCAGGCGATTAAAAAAGCCATATCTAAAAACTACTATTATGAAATCATTGATGATCATCGCGCTAAGTTTTAGTTTATCTCTATTCCATCCTGCGCATGTAACCGCCGGCAATGAAATAGGTAATGAGCAACTGGTGAAAGAAATCACTGAACTTGTTAAAAAAGAATATCCTAAGTTCATAAGTGCTGAACCACAGGAAGTCACTGTGCATTTTCAAATTAATGCAAAAAACGAATTGGTCGTTTTTGATACCACCGGGAAGAATGAAGAAGTTTGTGATCAGGTAAAAGAGGTACTCAACTTTAAACAAATCAATTTCGATCAGGCAAAGCCTATGAAACCCTATGTAGTTCAAATAAAGTTTACCAGGTAGATCGTTGAAATGATCCGACAAAAATCCGGATCAATGATTCGTCACAGGTTATCTTTTGTCTGTCAAAAACAATTGATTATTGATCGCTATCAACTGACGACAATTCTGCATTTTTAAACAGTGAATCGACAAAAGCCATTTTGTTAAATACCTGGAGTTGTTCGATTTTTTCTCCGACACCAATGAAGCGAATTGGGATTTTAAACTGATCAGAAATGCCAAGCGCGACACCCCCTTTCGCAGTTCCGTCTAGTTTGGTGAGCGCAAGCGCGGTGACATCTGTAGCTTCAGAAAAATGACTGCACTGCTCAAAAGCATTTTGACCTGTCGTAGCATCCAAGACTAGCAGTACATCATGCGGTGCGCCCGGAAGACTCTTCTCCAATGATTTATGAATTTTTGACAATTCACGCATGAGGTGGGTCTTTGTATGGAGGCGTCCGGCGGTATCGATAATAATAATATCTGTTTTAGTGCGTATTCCTTCCTGCACCGCTTCGAAAGCAACGGCGGCAGGATCTGTATTCATGCCTTTACTAAAGAAAGCACATCCTACCCGATCGGCCCAAACCTTCAATTGATCGACAGCAGCAGCACGGAAGGTGTCACCGGCACCAAGCAATACGGAATACCCCTTCTGCTTATACTGATAGGCCAGTTTTCCAATCGTTGTAGTTTTCCCAACACCATTTACACCAACGACTAAAAGCACATAAGGCCGGTGATCGATCGGTGGATCAAAATCTTCAAGATCAACCGTATTATTCTCCGTGAGGAGTGCGGCTATTTCTTCCCTCAGGATTGTGTTCAGTTCAGAGGTATTGAGGTATTTGTCATGAGCTACTCTGGCTTCTATCCGATTAATGATTTTAATGGTGGTATCCAGCCCAACATCACTTGAAATCAATGCTCCTTCGAGTTCGTCAAGTACTTCTACATCAACTTTTGACTTACCGGCAACGGCTTTGGATATCTTTTGAAAAAGGCTGGATTTGGTTTTTTCCAGACCTTGTTCAAGTTCCTGTTCTTTTTCTTTGGAGAAGAATTTTTTAAAAAAACTCATGATGGAAAGGTGTGGTGTAAAATGAAGATATCTGAAAAAAAGCGAATGATCAAATCATTTGCTGTCCTTCAGATATCGAAACATGGCATGATGCCAAATGTTGTAAAAAGGGTTTTTGCTATTTCTCAGCAAAAAAATCTTTCACTTTGTCTTTATGCACCATAACCTCCTTATAGGAGTACTTTCCGGTGACAGGGTCTTTGATGGGTCTTACCACCTTGACAAAATCCCTTCCGGAACCTAAGTTTGCTGCCCTTTGAGCAACTTTCGCGTTTTTGGAAACTTTAGCCATGAGAGGATGTTTTTATTACTTGATTTCTTTGTGAACAGTCACTTTCTTCATGATCGGGTTGTACTTCTTGAGTTCAAGACGATCAGGGGTATTCTTGCGATTTTTCTGGGTCACATAACGTGAGGTCCCCGGAAGGCCTGTAGCTTTGTGCTCAGTACATTCAAGAATAATCAGATTTCTATTGCCTTTTGACTTCTTTGCCATGATATTGGTCTATTATACTATTCCTTATTTTTTCTCAATTAGTTTGACCCCGGTATCGTGGCCTTCTGCTTTCAGACGCATCAGATACTCATAGATGCCTAATTTATCAACAGTGCGTAAAGCTGAGGTGGAAATATTCAGTTTTATCCACTGGCCGGTCTCCGGAATAAAGAAATTCTTCTTCTGGAGATTCGGCAAAAATCTTCTTTTCGTCTTCACATTGGAGTGAGAAACTTTGTGTCCCACCATCGGTTTCTTACCGGTCAACTGACATTCTCTGGCCATAATATCTGGCTTTATTGTTATTTATAAAAAACTACTATTCAACTACTTATTCAAAAAAAAGTGTGACTTCGGAAGGAGTCGAACCTTCAACCTCCTGATCCGTAGTCAGGTGCTCTATCCAATTAAGCTACGAAGCCGTTCCCTTAAATGGAGCGCAAAGATAAAATTTTATCTCTGACATTATATATTCTCCTTAGAGTAAATTTTAACAAAGTACCTCACCCTCAATGCCTTCAGGTCTGTCTAATGGATCACCATCAGTTTTCGGGTCATTTTACTGCCTCCATTCCTCAAGGTCACGGCATAAACCCCCGCAGGAAGAGCATTGCCATCAATCTCCACATAGCCGGCTTGGGCTATGGTCTCATCTACCCCAATCTCCATGACTTTTGACCCATTGGCCGAAAAGACCTCAAAAAATGCGCCTGAAACCACTCCCTCTATCGCAAAATAGACTTTTGACTTTTGTGACCCAACCGGATTAGGCTGGATAGATACTATCCGGATCCCGGGCACAATGGGCGCCCCACAATCCGTCGTAGTGGTAGCAAGCATAGCTTTATTGACCTGAATCCGCCTTCCTGTAGTCGTAATTTCAGAAAGTGAATTATTCACCGTAGCGGTTGAAAAAATAAGATCCCTCACCCGTTCTGCCGCCTGTGCAGGGTTGGTTTCCAATCCGGTCAGGAACTCCTCACAGGGTGTACTGTACAACAATGCAATAGTACCCGCAACATGCGGTGTGGCTGCACTTGTGCCCGGAAACTCTTTATATTGATTAAAGGAAGCAGTCGTAAACGTACCATGTCCGGGAGCCCCAATATCAATACTTGTGGCTCCAAATCCTGCATTACCAACGATCACATCAGAGGCATCTACATTGGTGACAGCGATCATATAGGGAGAGGTGCAGGTAGTGGGCATATCTCCATCCACATCCACCGAAATACTGTTGTTAGGCGCTGCCGTGACACTTAATATCCCTTTCGCTCCCAATTTATTATACATGTCACACCAAAGCGGATGGTCCGCCGCCCACGCATTGTTAATGCCACCGGACAAATTTGTAGCTACAATAAAAGCCCCTTTCGACCCATTGGTCTGTTGATAGAGTTCGCGCATGTCCAAAACATACTGATAGGCTTCTATGACATCCGATTCGAAATCTGCACCACTGATGAGCATGAGTTTTACATTCCAATTGACCCCACTGACTCCTGTATTATTATTACCTGCAGCTCCTATGACACCGCAAACGGAAGTACCATGTGACTTCACCGGATGGGTGTCATCTTCGGTGACCACATTATACCCTATTCGATCATCTACATATCCATTTATATCATTGTCAATCCCATCGTCAGGGATCTCTAATCTGTTGATCCATATATTAGGCACCAAATCAGGATGATCTGCCTGAAATCCATCATCTATCACGGCAACTACTATGGTATCGCCTGTAGTGGTGACCCCACCTGTAGAAATTCCCCACGCGCCCGGCATACCGATTAGATTCATATCTGTCTGGCTGATATAAGAAGGATCATTCGGAACACGATCGCGCCATTCAATTTTTTGATCCACCCCGATATATTGTATACAGGAAAGGGCCTTTAGTGAGGCACTGCTCCTTGCTGGAATCTGTACAACCCACCATTGATCTATGGGCAATGGCTTCATCATAAAATCTGATGTCTCAAAACCCTGATGTTTCCACCATTCAACAAGACATCGGCTATCAGCGCTTTGCAACTCCACCAACCATCGATCTAATGGCTCGGATGAATTGGCTTGCAAAGACATCATCGGTAACATGGAAAATAGTATGTTCAGTATCATCATGCGTATGGCCTATAACGTTTACTTGGGTCTAGAACGATATCCTTGCGGGAAATCGCATCCGATCGCAAAGATATTCAGTTTAATCCGGAAAGGAAGCCTGATGCCCCTGGTTCAATCTTCAAATGTCGGGCAGATGCTTTGAAAAAATTTAAAGCCTAAATACGATCCAGTGTCATTTTGGTAAAGTCATTTATTTCATCCCCTGTATTCAGCGTTGAAGCAGGCTCAAAAAGCATAACAGACACTTCTTCTCTGGCAATTGGTTTATGTTCTACACCTTTTGGAACAACTAAAAATTCATTTTCTTCAATGTGTATAGTTCGGTCACGGAATGCAATTTCCAGTTTCCCTTTCAGGACAAAAAACAATTCATCCTCGAGATCATGCTTATGCCAGACAAACTCTCCTTTTAGTTTAGCCAATTTTACCTGCTGCCCATTTAATTCGGCAACAACACGCGGATTCCAATGATCATGAAAAAGCAAAAGCTTCTCCGCTACATTTATTTTTTCCATACCACTTCATATTACTGCAGTCCATGCATAGGTTAATAAAAAAACTCCTGATCAATATGATCATTCAGAAATTCAATGAACTTCTGTTTTATGTGTTCCCAAATAATTTCGTTCTCCTGCTTCAATGACAAATGGCAGATTATTTTCCGCAGGTGGGATGGGGCAGTTATATCCATCACTATACGCACACCACGGATTATAGCACAAGTTGAAATCAATGGTCAACACACCATCCTTCACATCCGCTTTAGACATATTCAAATAGCGTCCGCCTCCATAGGTTGAAACACCATTAGTCTCATCCTTAAATGGAAGAAAAAGATAGTCTTCATACACCGGATTACTACGCAAAGCCATAGACTCATAAAGTGATAGATGAACGCTATCCGTATGCCAAAGAAAAGTTGCTACACCCCACTGCCGATACGATTTTGTAATGCCACTATAGGTTGGGAGATCAAAGGGCTCTGCATATGGGGTTTTAATAAATACAGCTTCTACTTTAGCGCTTTTATTGGGTTTGAAAAAATCCAGATTATCTATCTCTGTGGAATCAAGTGGCGATCTCGGATCGCTCAAAAAATCGTCTTTGTAGGCGACCCTGTGATCACGAATCATTTTAGCATAGGAGGTACAACTCACATAGATGGTTGTGAGCATCAGCAAAAACAAGAGCTTCTTCATTGATTATTTTTTGTAGCTACGACAGCTATTCTGGTACCATCCGGACTTATCGCAAGACGGGATACTGCTTCTATTCCATAGATACTCAGATCAGCAATTTCCTGCCAGGTAATCTGATGTTCCGGATGAAAAATAAAAATCTTACCTGCCAGACTCATAAAATATGTTCCATCTGGTGCCAATGCAAAATCCTCTGTCATACCCGGAGTTTGTGTAATGATATCCATACGAAAGACATCCGAATTGAATTTTTTAAGGTACCAGTAATCCGTTGAAAATTTATGAACATACACCACAGCTCCATGTATATCTGTCCATAGGGATCGGCCGATGGCAGAAGTAATTTTTCTTGCTTTTTGATCTATGATACTATACTTTTCAAGTGTATTGGATTCCCCTTCTATTCTAAACAGGGCAAGTTGATCATTATCTATCCAGGTATAATACCCTATGTCTTTTCTATCCGGTGTAATGGATTGGTACCCGCCACCGGAGCGTTTGGAAAGAAATACTTGTTGGTCCATAGAGCCTCCTTCCACCTGACGCACAACACTCAGATACTGCTGTGTCGGATCCATTCTTGGCGAATACTCATTGGCGGCCGTCTTGGTTATTCTTCGAATTTTATAATCATCCAATGAAAGTCGATAAATATCATTTTGCATTTCATTCTTCATCCTTACACTTACCAGCAGATCTCCTTCAGGCGTAAACCAAGGCTGATTGGTATATCCTCCGGGATTGAATCCACTCAAAAACTGTGGTTTAAACAGATGGTAACTATCGTTGTCTTTTTGAAGTTGAAAAACGTAAAGATCAGTCGATCCCTGAGCTGTCACATGCGTAAGCAGCAGATTACAAATAAAGAATAACAGGAAGGTTTTGACAGAATCAGACATAGCGTAAACGCTCAAACACATTCGTTGCATACGAAGTATTGGCTTTATTCCCTCAATATACAAAGGGATTTTAATAAACCCGTAATCCTTACAGAAGGAAACTTAGTCCATTTTGTATGCCGACGTAAAGATTCTGTTCCAATTGATGCCATTGCTCATATCGCCATTTTTGGTAGAGAACCAGATAAAAAGTGGCTTGCCGACGATATGGTCATGGGGAACAAATCCCCAGGCTCTTGAATCTTCTGAGTTATGGCGGTTATCCCCCATCGCCCAAAAATAATCCTGCTTAAACGTATACGTCGTGGACGGAACGCCATTGATGATGTACTGCCCGTTTTCCTCTTTAAAGTCATTCCGATCATAGACATCAATCACCCGTCGATACAAAGCAATGGTCTCAGGATTCAACGCAACGGTAGCTCCCTTTTTGGGAATATAAATGGGTCCGTAATTATCGACTGTCCAGTTTCCGAAATGCTGCGCATCATGAGGAAAAAGTCCAGAGGAATACGGTGACATATCGAAATGTTCGATTTGAATATTCGGATCCATTTGTTTCAACGCTTCAACCTGATGATCGCTCAGGTAAAATGGAACCACTTTATTTTGTGGTACCTGAATGCCCATGTCCTGCACTTTTTTCCAGTTCAAACCATTGGATTTAATCTGATACATATACTGCAGATTTTTTGGATTCGTCACAGGCTGGCCATTGATATATACCTGCCTGTTTCTGACCTCAAGGCTATCTCCGGCAATCGCAATGCATCGCTTGATATAATGGTCCTTCTTGTCTATCGGACGTGTGATCAAAGGTGCATTTCCAACATCGCGTTTAGCTTCCGGATTTGTTTTCACCTGAAAGGCCGTATAGGATCGGGAAGGTGAAAGATATACACTGTCCCCTACCGGCCAATTAAAAACAATTGGTTCATTTCTATCAATGGATTCCAGGGCAGGCAATCGGAAATAAGGTAATGACGGTTCTTCCAGATAAGACTCTGTTCCTAACACAGGAATCGTATTATGCAGGAGAGGAAATTGAATGACGGTCATCGGGGTTCTGATCCCATAATGTGCTTTACTCACAAAAAGGAAATCACCCACCAGTAATGAACCCTCCATGGAAGGCGTTGGAATCTTATAAGCTTCAAGTAAAAACATGCGAATAAAAGCGGCAGCAAAAACTGCAAAGACGATGGCTTCCGTCCATTCACGAATAGGCGATTTACGGTAAGGATTGTTTTTGATGAGCTTTTCTACCTGCCTTGTCTTGCCTGCTTTGATCGCTTCATCAATTTGTTGTTTGTATGCTTCTTCTCTCGGAAGATTTGGACTATCATATTTATCATCTTTGCTGAGCGCAATGGAAGTAAATATCGCCGGTGCGTAGATCACGGCGATTGCACTATGGATAAATCCGAGTTTGTCAAATGATCGGACCAGATCCACAGCCATCCCGCAAAAGATGAAAATATTGACGATTGGGAAGAGCAGCCAAAGCGCATAGGTAGGCTTTCGACCAATGAGCTTTGCCCATTCTGCGAAATTCACACCGGGAATCAGCCCCTTGATCGCATCGACCCCGGCTTTTGGAAAAAGAAGATAGAGGCTGACACTCAGAAAGAGATAGGAAATAATCAGAAAAATAAGGATGCTCACGACGTGTTGGTTTTGTTATGCCATAAAGAGCGTCAAAGATATAGTATTTAGTATGCCTATCCGATTGAAGTACGCTCCGAATCGACCGAGTAAAGAAATATACCCCTTTTTACCCCATAAAATCCCTGTCATCCTCTGCATCAAGGTCGTCAAGCATTTTACCCAATGGGTCGCTAAATCCGATTTCGCCCTGCTTTAACTCCTTCGTCAGGATATCAAGCTCAGACAGCGCATGCAGAATGATCTCCTTATATAAATGGTGTTCGTTTTCTGGAATATTTCTCCCTTCCAGTAATCGATCTAAACCGGGAATTCCATCGAGTATGGTATTAAACGCCTCATCACTCAGGTCATTTGGCAGATGGACCGTATGGCTGTCTCCAAAATAAGCTCTCAAGGCACCATAAGGATCACTGTCCTTTCCCTTTCTGATCTTGTCAGGATTTGGAAATATCTTGAGAAACTCCTCTTTGATCGCTGCACCAATTAATTGCAAGGCCACATTATACTGTCCTTCCACCTCCCCTTCATATACTAATTCCACTTTTCCGGTGATCGCAGGAATCACTCCCCAATAGTCTGCAATACGAGCCACTGTATGCTTTTCCTTATTAATCAATGCACGACGTTCGGCGGTGCTGTAAAGATTCTCTAAAGCCGTAATACTTAGACGAGCAGATACACCTGATTTTTCATCAATAAACTCACTTTGTCTCGCGGCAAAACTGATGTGCTCTAAAATGTTGTAAGCTACTTCCGGTATGTCCACTTTCAGGCGCTGCTCATCAAGAATCGTGGCTTCCTGTTTCGTAATTTTTTTAGCAATGTCTAAAGTGTTAGGATAATGTGTCAGAATCTGACTTTCAATCCTGTCTTTCAACGGCGTTATGATAGATCCCCGACTGGTATAATCTTCCGGATTGGCTGTAAAGACAAATTCAATGTCCAGTGGTAATCGGGTTTTAAAACCGCGAATCTGAATATCGCCTTCCTGTAAAATATTGAATAGGGATACCTGAATTCTCGCCTGCAAGTCGGGTATTTCATTGATCACAAAAATGCATCGATGTGATCTGGGAATTAATCCAAAATGAATCACACGCTCATCACTGTAGGGAAGTTTTAAAGTAGCTGCTTTGATTGGATCGACATCGCCTATCAAATCCGCTACGGATACATCAGGTGTAGCTAGTTTTTCCACATAGCGCTCACTTCGATGGATCCAACTGATGGGCGTCTCATCATGCAACTGCGCGACCAGATTTTTGCCAAAGGCCGTCATCGGGGCCATCGGATCATCATTCAGTTCACTCCCTTCGATGATCGGTATATACTCATCCAGAAGATCGACCATCATTCGCGCCAATCTTGTTTTTGCCTGCCCGCGCAATCCTAGCAAAAGGATATTATGCCTGGAAAGAATAGCTCGCTCCATATCCGGTAATACGGTATCATCGAAACCGTAAATCCCTTCGAATACAGGCTTTCCGCTTTTGAGTCGTTCGATCAGGTTATCCCTCAATTCCTGTTTGATGGATTTCGACTGGTAACCTTGCTTCTTAAGCGCTTTTAATGTGGTAGCTAATGCCATTAACGTTTGTGTTTTCTTTTATTCTGCTTGTAATCCAAAAAAATGAATGATCCCAATCCTTCCAGGCTGCTGTAAAACGCTTTGCCATCATTGGCTTTCGTAAACTTATCGACAAACTGAACTAACCATGGATCACGTGCAATCATAAATGTAGTAATCGGAATATTTTGCTTTCTGCATTTGACGGCCAGGGCAAAACATCTGGTCAGGATTTTTTTATCGAGTCCAAAACTATTCTGATAATATTTTTTACCAATCTTGATGCAGGTGGGCTTGCCATCCGTAATCATCATGATCTGCTTATTCGGATTTTTCCTTTTTCGTAAAATTTCCATCGCTAATTCTAACCCGGCGACGGTATTGGTATGATAAGGTCCGACTTCGAGATAAGGCAAATCTTTTATTTCTATTTGCCAGGCATCATCTCCAAAGACAATGATATCCAGCGTATCTTTTGGGTAACGCGTTGTAATTAATTCGGAAAGTGCCATCGCTACCTTTTTGGCAGGTGTGATTCTATCCTCACCGTATAAAATCATTGAGTGCGATATATCGATCATCAGCACGGTGCTCATCTGCGATTGATAGAATCGCTCATGCACCTGCATATCTTCCTGCGTGAGACTGAAGTTTTCTATCCCATGATTAATATGGGCATTTTTGATGGTCTCGGAAACAGCAATCTGATCTAGAGCATCTCCCCACTCATATGGCTTGATTTCAGAGTTTACCTCATCTCCCATACCAATCGCGTTTGTGCGATGGTCTCCCCGCTTCGATTTCTTCAGTTCGTCAAAGACATCATCGAGTGCCTTTCTTCGGAGTTCAATTTCCATTTTAGCGCCCGGCTTCATGGATCGATCCGTTTTATTTTCTTTCAGATAGCCTTTGTCACGCAATTCCTGAATAAAATCTGCCATGCCATAGTCGGGGGTCGTCAGATTATACTGCTCATCAAGTTTGGTTAACCAACTCAATGCTTCACCTACATCCCCTGAGGTGTACATAAGCAATTCCTTGAAAATCTTCAACAGATTCTCAAATGGCGTCCCTGTGAAGGCCTCCGGATCATATTTTCTGAAATTCCAGCTAAACATAGAAGTAATATAGGACAAATAGAAAGGGCAAATTGTTTAGAAGAACTGCTTTCCTCAGCCATTCTTCTTTAAACACATAAAAAATGCCACTGGTACTACACCAGTGGCATTTAATAAATTTTCAATTCCCAAATTTTACTTCAATACGAATGCTGCTTTACCGGACATAAATCCTTTGTTATAAATTTCCACTTCATACTTACCGCTTTCAAAAGCGATTCCGGGCTGCCAGTTGATACATCCCGGGGCCACCGCATTTTCATAGTCCATCTCCACATACTGGGTATAGCGAATCGATTCATGACTATTGCCAAGCATCATACTTCCGGACCCTAAATCCTCAATGGCCATGACTTCGCCGCGCGGATTGATGATTCTCAGGTAAAATCGCTCTGTACCTGCTTCGGTAATAATATTGCTGGTGGTATTAAAGCAAACCTTGATACCGTCAATATTATTTGCCTTTTTGGTGTCTGATTCTTTCCCTGAGGTTTTAACTCTGTAGCCAACTGCACTGATCTCGTTGACCTTAACAGAAGAAGCCACATTAACCTTTCCGGCAAGGACATCTTTCTCTGCCTGCAACCTGTCTTTTTCCGTGGTCAGGTTTGATTTGTCAGCGGCTAATTCTTCATTGGTCATCTGTACTTCCTGCACGATAATGGTCAGCTCGTCACGCTCACCCATCAAGGCCATATTATCCTCTTGCAAAGCTGCATTTTGTTTTCTCAGTTCTTCCACTTCTGTCACATAGGACCGCAGTTTAGAAATTTCCTGCTTAGCTTTTTCCAGTTCACTTTTGGATTTCAGCAAGACATCAATATGTTCCTTCTGCTTCTTAAGTTCTGATTTCTGGGTTTCGATCATTGCATTGAGCTCACTATTTGAACCGCGCATGCTTTCGAGGTCAGAGAGTGCAGAGTAGTACTCTTTCTCCAAATCGGCTTTCAGACGAGTTTCTTCAATCAATTCAGCATTTTGCTTTTTGACGAGTTTGTCAAGATTGACTTTATTGTAAATGAGAAAAGCGGTCAGACCGAGAAGCGCAATGATGGCAACGGTAGCCAACGCCAGCAGCCTTTGTTGTGAGGATTGTGACATAGTAAAATGTAATGTAGGGTTAAAAGATGATCAAATATACAGAATGATCAAGGATCAAAGGGTTTTTGTGTGTCGCAAATAGGTAAAAATTGACTCCCGTTTCAATTAGAATAGCCCTGTTTTAGGACCTGATGCGTGGTATTGCCTAAAACCCTAATTTAGTATTCATCCCAACGGTTTGGGCTGTTATAACCCGAAATACCCTGTGGATGACCTGCCAATGACCCAAAAAACCCTCCTTCCAAATGACAAACCTTGAAAATGTACTGTTTCTTGATATTGAAACAGTTTCACAACAACCGGACTACGCCTCCCTGGATGCCAGAGGCCAAAAACTATGGCAACGAAAAATAGACTTCCTGGCGCGAAAAAATGAGCATGTATGGACGGAAGAAGATTACGCCAAAACCTATTCTGATCGGGCTGCTATTTATGCCGAATTTGGGAAAATCATCGTCATCAGTACCGGAATTATTCGTTTCGCAGCGAGTGGCCCCACCTTGCGGATCAAATCCTTTTATGGCCATGAGGAAAAACAGGTATTGGAAGATTTCAACCACTTTGTTGAAAAGAATTTCAACAACCCGAAAGTGCATCTTTTTTGCGGACATAACATTAAGGAATTTGACATTCCATATCTATGTCGACGGATGACGATCCATCAGATTCCCTTGCCGGATCTATTTAACATCGCCGGAAAGAAACCCTGGGAGTTAAATTATTTTGCAGACACCCTTGAACTTTGGAAGTTTGGTGATTATAAAAATTTTACTTCCCTTGATCTTTTATCCTACAGCCTGAATATCCCCTCTCCAAAAAATGATATGGATGGTTCGATGGTGGGACATGCTTTTTGGC
>JAHEAR010000010.1:86728-101827 GCA_024642665.1 Bacteroidota bacterium | reverse complement strand
TCAGAAATTATTGCTATTGATATACCATTGATGGTGCAGGTTGAACTTGGAGACAATCAAGTCATCTCACTTGGTGATTCCGCTTTACTCAATGCAATTATCAATTTGCCTTTTGATTCACTGTCATCGATTCTATGGACAGGCATTGATAGCATAGATTGTCCAAATTGTTTGACGCAGATAGTTGCTCCGCTGATCACCACGGCTTACTCTGTGTCAGTAACAAATGCAGATGGATGTGCTGACGCGGACAGTGTTACGATATCAGTGACAATAGACCAACAACTCTACATTCCAAATATCTTTTCTCCGAATGGCGATGGGATCAATGATGTCCTGCGCATCAGTGCTGATGAAGGTGTCCGCGAGATATCCGTCATGGAAATTTATGATCGTTGGGGAAACCTTGTGTTTGGTTTTGAGCACAAAGCACCTGAAGATCCGGCAGCTCATTGGGATGGACTTTTCAAGGGGCAGGCTTTGAATCCGGGAGTGTATACTTACAAAACGGTGATCGAATATACTTCCGGTGAGATAGAAGTAAGATACGGTGATATAACTTTGGTTAGGTAAAGGGTGAAAGTTTAACGGGTTTTTAGACCTTTAGGTGGAACATGTGTTGAGTCAAGATACCTGTCGGTCTCTTTGGTTGAGCACGCTGCGCCTGAGGCGCTTATTGTTTAGGAGGTTTAGTTTTTAGACGGTTTTTATGACATTTCTCTCAATTAGAGTCGGATTGAAGTTTGCGACAAAGACTTGGATAAGTATCATAAGAAAATATTTCCCGCAGTCCCGCTTAGCAGGAGCAAAAAAAAGCGAAGATGCGCGCAGAAAAATTATAACCATTCACTACTTACCACTCACCACTCACCACTTACCACTCACCACTTACCACTTACTCCTCCTCACCACTCACTCCATCACCAAATCATCCCATCACTAAATCATAGATTTCCCAGCAATCAATTTCATCCCCTTGTCTGAAATCAAAGAAGCGGAAGCATTGTCTCCAAGTGGCATGATTGATGCAGAACCTGCATCCCCATCTTTATTAAAGGCCACCATTTTGACATTGAAGTCTACATTTTGCTTACCCCCATTGACATGGAATATCCGTTCAATGACTTCTTCACAGGCCACTTGAGGACTTTTTCCTGATCTCATTTTTTCAACTAATAAAAACGAGCCACAAGTACGAATCAGTTCTTCACCACGACCAGTTGCTCCCGCAGCACCTACTTCGTTGTCCACAAATAGTCCGGCACCGATGATCGGAGAGTCTCCAATGCGTCCATATATTTTTCCAAAAAGTCCACTCGTTGTGGTGATGCCTGCAACTTCACCTTGCGCACCCATGCCCAAAACATTGATCGTCCCTCCTTTTCTGAATTTCTTATAGTCGTGGTCAGCAGGAGGAAGCCAGTCATCATTGTCACTGAGGTTTTCTTTCCATTCCAACCACGTCAATCGCGCTTCATCCGTCAAAAGATTTTCTTCCGGAAAACCATGCGCTTTTGCAAAAGCCAGTGCTCCGGGACCCACAAGCATTGAATGATCTGTTCGTTCCATAACGAGTCTTGCGACTGAACAAGCTTTTTTAATGTTTTCCAGCGAAGCAACACTCCCGCAGTTGTAGGTAGGTCCATACATGATAGAAGCATCGAGTGCCACCACCCCTCGCTCATCAGGCAGTCCACCATAGCCAACAGAAGTATCTGCCGGATCGAGTTCCACAACATTTGATCCGGCCTCGATCGCATCAAGAATGCTGTTTGTTTCTTTGAACTTCGCCCATGCCGGCTCCAGTACTTTTTTACCCCAGGATTCCCCGCGACTACACATTACTAATGGACCTGCAATAGTATCGGGAAAGTAATTTGACTTGCGATCAAGTATTTTATGCAGCGCCGGCAGGCTTACGCCCATCAAGCCCAGTGTCTGGAGAAAATCACGTCTTTTTGTCATAATGAAAGGGTGTGTGGTAAAATTTAAAATGCGTATTTATTTGCTGTTTGGATTCATGCCGGGTTGATACAGTATAAACCCTGTTTCCTCTTTTTCTTTATCAACCATATCTTTGACATCGCTTAATAATTGTTTGGCATCGAAGACGATACCATCCTTAATCGTGTATTTCACACCACCCACCCGCTCAACGATATTTTCATCATTTAATTTGATCGCACCGGTTCCATAGAGACACTTAAGATTCTTCAATGGATTGGCATCGATCACAATCAGATCGGCTAATTTACCAACTTCTACGCTTCCGATTTCTTTATCCATGCCAAGTGCCTCAGCACCATACAAGGTGGCTGATCGTATAACTTCCAACGGATTAAATCCTGCTTCACGCAGCAATTCCAATTCGCGGATATATGCAAAGCCATATAGCTGGAATATAAATCCGGAATCAGATCCTACAGTTACTCTTCCCCCGCGATTTTTATACGCATTTACAAATTGCATCCACAACCTGTAGTTTTCGCGCCAGTCAACTTCTTCTTCAGTGCCCCAGTAATGCCAATAGGAGCCATGCGACACTTTACTGGGTTGATAGAACATCCACAGTTTTGGCATCGTATAGGTTTCATGCCATTCGGCTCTTCGTGCGCGATGCAGATCCCTGCTTGCTTCGTAAATATTGAATGTAGGGTCGAGTGTAAAATCAAGTGCTAACAATTCATCCATGACTTTATTCCAGTGCGGCGAGTAGGGGGGTGCCGCCTGCTGCCATAATCGGCCGGCTTCCGAAAAACGATCCTGTTCATCCTGGTAGTTGTAGTCCGGTGGATAATTCTGAATGGTCTGATTTTCAAAAAGGGCTTCCGGCAGCCCATACCAATGCTCCATCGATGTCAATCCACTTCGTGCACTATTAAGGACATTCCATCGGGCGACATCCAGTTGTGCATGATGACACGTTGATCGCAATCCTGCTTTCTTATTTTCATCCAGCGCTGCTGCCATCACCTCGGGGGAAGCACCGAAAAACTTTATACCATCAGCGCCATTTTTAACATTCTTTTGTACCCAGGCACGCGCCCCTGCAGCATCTGCAATAGTTTCCTCCGAACCCATTCCAAATCCGGTATACGCAAAAATTCGCGGGGCCGTAATCGTGTTTTGAGCACTTTTTTCTTTTTCTTCAAGCGTCCAGTCCAAACCATTAAATGATCCCGGTTCGCGAATGGTGGTGATCCCATGAGCCATCCAAAGCTTGTACACATATTCAGCATCAGCGCCTTGTGATTGTCCGCCGATGTGTCCATGCATATCGATAAATCCAGGTAGCACATACATGCCCGAAGCATCCAACTCATGCCCACCATCCTTGAGTTTAGGTCGGCGATCCTCCTCCGGTGTTACGCCCGGATAGCCAATGACTTTGATTTCTTTGATTCTGTTTTGCTCAATGACAATATCCACAGGCCCAAGCGGTGGCGAACCGGTACCATCGATCAGTGTAACGCCACGGATGATTAACTGAGGGTAGGGCCCATCGCCTTCTGCTCTGTCCGGAGCATGTTTTACCTGAGCAAAAATCGAATGGAAAGCCAGACACAGCACAGGAAGGAGGAGTAGGTTGATTTTCATGCGTTCCTTTGGTTTGACAACAAGGTATGAAAAAAAAGAGCCCGGATAAATCCAGGCTCCTATGTATTCAATTGATTTGGGTAAATCCGATTTTAATTGCCCATCAACTCTGAAACCAGTCGATCGGCTTTGTAAATATAACGAAGTGCAGCGACTATACCGCCAGCATGCACCCCTACGGTTCGATTATTTTTGTCATCATAGATAAATTTGCCTGGTAGGGATTCGATATTGCCATCAAATGCCAGACCTACTACCTCCCTTTTCACATTGATGATCGGACTTCCTGAATTACCACCAACAATATCACATGTGGAAACAAAATTCATCGGGGATTTCAATAATTCCATGGATGGATTCATCCATTTGTTGGGTAGTGACCACGGCCACTCATTGTTGTGAGAGGCGTTTCGGTCATACAACCCAAAATATGAAGTCTTGATCGGTGCCGCAGTACCATTGTAATCATACCCTTTCACCATACCATCAGAAATTCGCAAGGTAAAAGTAGCGTCAGGTGGTAAGTTGTCACCAAACACTTTAAATACCTCACCTGCGACATCCGCTCCTAACTGTCTTCTTTCCGTTCCGGTTGAAACAAAAGCATCTCTGGCCAGCGCAAATTCACCCACCAGTAAGGTCGCTGTGTGAATCAATTCATCTTTTGAGTTTAAGAATTGTTTAGGATTCTTATTTAAGAGTTTTGATAAATCCTTTTCGTCGGCAAATACTGACTTCGTTAAAATTTCTTTAGCGGCTACCTCAGGCGTGCGCCCATCAAGGATGGCATCCATGTAAAGATCATCGGACTGAGCAAATTTCTTTAGTTCACCAAGAGTCATACCGAATAAGGCTATTTGTTTTGGATCATTAACAATAGCTACGTATTCCAGTAAAGATTTTTTCATACCCTCTAACTCCGGGTTTTCAGGATTTTCTTCTAATTTTTGACTGTAGTCATTGATCTCAAAAAGTAAAGATTGAACTTTACCTGACAGATCAGAAGGGGAAATGAATAACAACTCAGAATTATACTTAGACAAGATGGCATATGATGCCTCGAGTTCCGCCCAGTAGGTTTTATCTTTTGCATTGGCTCTGATTTTATTTTCCATTTCCACCTTGCGATTAAACAACTCAGGGTTGTGAAGTCCATCAAGTGTTCCTTGTGTCGCTTTGATGGAATTTGACATACTGAAAATCGTATTCTTCGTGTCATCATTTGGATTCATCGCATATTCTTTTTCAAGATTTTTCATGCGATTGGTATAGAATTCTATCTCAATGGGGTATCTGTAATCACGGTCATATTCTAATTGTGCCACAGTTCGGTAACGCTCAGTCGTCCCCGGATTGCCAATCACAAATACAGGCGTGTTTTCTTTGATACCATCAATGTTAAATTTAAAATAGTTGGCAGAAGAGTTTAGGGGTTGACCATTATCATCATAGACACGCCAAAAACCACAATCCAGATTATAGCGAGGATAAGTGAAGTTGTCCGGATCGCCACCGAAAAAGCCCATTTGTAATTCGGGGATAAATACAAGCCTTACATCATCATAGCGTTTATACCCATACATGGAATATTTTGCTCCACTATAGAAAGGCACAGGCTGCAATCTCAGATCTTCCCACCCCGGCTTGGTCGCATATTCTGCCATCACCGTTTGCATGGCCTCACGTGTTTTCATCATTCGTTCCTCACTGGAAATATCCTTCCCTAAAGCTTTATTGATTTTATCAGTGATATCGTCAACTTTGATTAACTGTTCCACATATAGTTCCGGATTGCGTCTTTCATCAGCCAGGGTAGCAGCAAAAAATCCATTTTCGTCAAAATTTTCGCCTTCCTGTTGAAGGTCAGATACAACAGGCTGAGAGCAATGATGATTGGTCATGATCAGACCATTAGGAGACACAAAGGAAGCAGAACAAAAGTCTGCAAATCGTAGAGCAGAGTTTCTGGCTTCATCAAACCAGGCCTGGTCGAGGTCATAATTATAGGCTTTTTGAAACCACTCCACAGGTGGATTTTCAAAGGTCCACATTTTACCAAAGTCATGTGGGTTGGGCTCCCCCTGGCCAAATGCTGAGGTGAGAATAAACAAACCCAACAGGCTAAAAAGCCAGTTTTTACCGTTACGTACCATATCTAAATTGAATTTTTACGAAAATTATAGGTGGATATCCTGGGAAATCCCTCAAAAAACGCTGCAAAATTAGGAATTTTGCGCTTCTTTTTGGATTTCATGACCAATTCTGTTGAAATTTAGACGAGGATGGATAACTTTTAGCCTTTAAGCCTGTTTGAACGTCTATGAAATTGAATAAAACATTACTCTTCCTTGCCGTACTTTTTGGTTTAAGTACGTCCTGTACTTCTCAAAAGTCCACAGACAATACATCCATTAAATCTCCGGCCAAAGATCTAACGCTCAACGAAAATATGAAAACAGAAACAGCCAATTTCGGTGCAGGATGCTTTTGGTGCGTCGAAGCCGTTTTTCAGGAATTGAACGGGGTCATCAAAGTGGAATCCGGATATATGGGCGGATCAGTCGTTGATCCTACCTATAGGGAGGTTT
Organism: Bacteroidota bacterium; assembly: GCA_024642665.1. Classification (GTDB taxonomy): domain Bacteria; phylum Bacteroidota; class Bacteroidia; order Chitinophagales; family Saprospiraceae; genus Opimibacter. The sequence goes on along the minus strand of JAHEAR010000010.1, from coordinate 95,642 downwards.
GCACAGGCACCACCGGACATGCAGAAATTACCAGAATCACCTTTGATCCTGCTGTGATTTCTTTTGAAGAGTTACTGGAAGTCTTTTGGACCTCGCATGATCCCACGACGCTCAACAGACAAGGGGCTGATGCAGGAACACAATATCGTTCGGTTATTTTTTACATGACAGATGCACAGAAGGCCATAGCAGAGAAGTCTAAAAAGGAAGTAGCTCCAACGATTTGGGATAAGCCGATAGTCACTGAGATTACGCCTGCAGCACCGTTCTATGCAGCCGAAGATTACCATCAGGATTATTATGCGAACAATCCAAATGCAGGTTACTGCAGAATAGTCATCTCACCTAAAGTGGAAAAAGTCAGATCTATGTATGCTGACAAACTGAAAAAGTAAATTCAAAATTAATATGTATCGCATTTTATTAATCGGTTTATTGCTCTCTTCATTTTCATTCGAGGCATGTCTTCAATCCAATGGGGCGCAAAATGATACTCCGGAACTTGTAGTAGATCAGGCTTCCTTTGTCGATGAAAAAGGGGACACTATTCATACGATTCAAAAATCTGAAGATGAATGGAAACAGGAACTGGATGCCCAGTCGTATCAAGTGCTGAGGGAAAAAGGAACAGAAAGAGCCTTCACCGGAAAATTTAATAAGTTTAAGCAGGCCGGCGTTTATACTTGCAATGCATGTGGACTGTCTTTATTTTCTTCGGACGCCAAGTTTAATTCCGGCACCGGATGGCCGAGCTTCTTCCAGCCGATTGATACAACCCACATCCTTGAGATAACAGATTCATCACACGGAATGAAGCGCGTTGAAATCGTATGCCATCGATGTGGTGGTCATTTAGGGCATGTCTTCGAAGACGGACCTAAGCCAACCGGTATGCGCTATTGTATGAATTCCGTTTCGCTGGACTTTGAACCGGCGGATGGTACTACAGAAGATTAGTTATTTACATTGGGTATCACACGACTCTCCCGGCTTTAATTCTTTATTTGACAAAGCATAGTTGTTTTAAATCAACTAAAGAGATTTTTATCTTTATGCAAGGATGAAAAATGTTCGCGGTTGGTTTAAGTTAGTTTTGGTGGTCCTTGTCCTTATTTGGTATATCATTGCTTTTTACCTGACAACATTCTTTAAGGGCAAAACAGTAGAAAGAGGATTTCGATTCAGAGCCCGATTTTGCAGAAAAGCCCTGCATATTTTAGGGATAAAATATCAACAGGAAGGGGCTGCATTTTCCAATGGAGCTTGCCTGTATGTTTCCAATCATCGCTCCCTGCTGGATCCATTAATTCAATTAGGATATATAGATGCTTTCATTGTTTCAAAAGCAGAAGTAGGGGATTACCCACTACTGGGAAAAGGAGCTAAAGAAACGGGTATCATACTTGTGCATCGCGACAGTCAAAGCAGTCGTAAAGCAGCACTTAACGCTATTGAAGAAAAGTTGATGTCCGGCTATCCTGTCTTAATTTATCCCGAAGGCACTACGAATGGTGGTGATCTTACTAAAGAGTTCAGACGCGGGGCGATCGAACTTGCCTACCAGCGAGGTATTCCAATTATACCCGTGATGATTGAGTATCCATCCTCAGCTTATTATTGGGTAGATGGATCATTTATGGAATACTTTATTGGAAAGTTCTCTCAGAAAGTTAAACATCATGTTTGGGGTCAGATTGGAGAAGAGATCAATGATTCAAATCTTCAATCCATAGCCCTTGATACACGCACCCAGGTAGACAAAATGATGACAAACCTTCGCCAACGTGTTGATCGAAATAATGAACCTTGCAACCTCCCTAAAATTTAAATCCGGCCGTCAATGAAATGGCATTGGTTATATATTCGGAGACAACTACAGGCTGTGTGGCCTCAGTAGTTTCATAAGGCAAATAACCATCCTCCCGTTTAGTCCATTGGTAGGCCAAATCGATATAGTATGCATCAGCTCTGTAACCAAAACCGGCATGGTAAGATGGTTGTAGCTGATTGTCGTTGAGAAAGGCTGATTGTGTAAGTGAAACACCTCCCCGAACACGCCAGGCCTGCAATACCATTTCACCTCCCATATGAATATCAATGGCAGAACCATAAGTTGCCCTGATCGATTGGTTGACTTCCCGCTCTTCGTTATTGTAATAGTTATAATTGCCTCGAACACTGTAGTCATAACGCATCTTACCGTAATCAGTCCATTTGATATTGGCGCCTATAAACCCTTTCTGACCGGCTATGATGCCAATTCCACCCATCAACGACCATGGCGTCACCAATGCATATTGAAAAGTACCATAGGGTGAAGCTTCATAGAGCGGCCCGTCATTTTGCGTATCTGTATAGTCATAGGTGAGTGACGTAGAGTAATTATCAACAATAAAAAGTTTGGTAGGGGTGTGCGCAGCAAAGGCTATGTTGATATCTTTTGTGGGTTTCAGTGTTAGGCCAAATTTCCCATTAATACCTGAGCCGCTGGAATTGACAAATCGTGTAAACGTGAGATTATTAAAATAAGGGATGCCATCTTCAGGTCCGTCATTTTCTGCATATTCACGATACTCAGTTGAATTGATTAATGGAATATTGAAAGTCACACCGAGTAATATTTTATTATTCAGGTTAGCGCCATAACCAATAAATAATTCGGACTTGCCCCCCTTGATATTTGAATTTTCATTTTTTTGCAATCGGTATTCAGGATTGAGTTGGTAATCTGATTCATACGTTCTATCTTCTTCAAAATCATAAATCGCCCCAGTGTTGTAAGCTAGTCCTTCTTCAAAACCATTCAAGCCATCCGGCATAAGTCCTTTTGCATTTTCTCTCCACGAATCGGTAATCGAGCCAAGTGTTCTGCCCGAATAATTGATATCCGTGCGATATTCAGCGACCCGATTATAGCCTATCGCCAGGTTTGAAGTGACGAGCTTATTACTGGGTGTACTGGCCAGAATAAAGCCCACATTGGGTAGGGTAAAACGATCGTATTGCCCATCTGTCATGGAAGGAAAATCATCCCGAAAATTTGATTGGTATTGGTTGAATTGCATACCGGAGGTAATGGTAAATTCGCTTTTCCAGAACGCGGCGATTCCTGCAGGATTGGATCCAATAGCGGAAAGATCCGCTCCGATGGCAAACATGCTGTTTCCGGTACCCATATTTCTTCCGGTCCCCAATGGATTGGAGATGGAAAGTCGATAAGCCTCTGTGGCCGTTTGTCCAAAACCGGATACACAAATGAGTATCATGAACAATCCGGTTAACGTATAAATGCGGTTCATAATGTTATAGTTTGATAGGTCCCGGATCAGTCATTGACTGATCCGGAATCTAATAGTTTTTCTTAAATAAAATGAAAAATCAACTTATCCTTTTCCTCTCGGAGAGGTAGAAGATCTGGAGCTTGAACCTCCTGAAGATCTGCTGCCGGAACTGGAAGGAGAAGAAGATCTGTTCGAATAGTTAGAACTTCCGGAATTACCACTTCGCTGCTGGCTACCACCTGATGGCGGTGAATAACTCGGTGCACTGTTGCTCCTTGCTGGTGGAGCGTAGCTCGGTCGGTCATTACTTCCGGAAGATCTGGTATTATTCTGATTTTGATTACTTCTCGGAGGTGGTGTATACGTTGGGCGGTCACTTCTGGACCTGGTATCCGGAGATGTCTGAACGGGTACATCATTGATGCGAATCGGTTTGTCTCCGGGATTAGTTGCCTGCGGATTTAGTCTTGCATTCTCCTGAGGAGGCAGACCGGAAGACCTTGACCCTGGTGTATATGGTCTGTAAGAAGGGTCGTTTCTGGTAGACGGATTTGTTGTATTCATCCTTCCGCGATCTGGTGCAGGATAAGGCTGATATTTTACGTCAGGCTTAAACACCGGTCGACCTGTGGATGACGGTTTGTCTTTTGTTAATTCCTTATCGATGGATGGTCGCTCATTGATAGAAGCAACTCCATCTTCCATTGGATGGGATTGGCCTGCAGGAGTAGCTCCCGGCATCGTATGTTTGGTGGTGCCGGGCTGATTTGCTCTTCCCGGCAGATCACCGGGTATTTGTCCAGCGGGTTGATCATTAGGCCGAGCAACATCTTTATTGGGGATAGAATAGCCTGGAGGGTTTGTCCCATTCGTAGTAATTGGCACGCGTGGTGAAACACCTGTATTGCCACTTACTCTTGGACCGTAATAAACGCCATTCGAACCGCCCGGGTAACCATCATGATAGCCGGGTGGATTATAGCAAGCTATAGGGGTGCAGTTGTAATAATTATTGTAGCAGTTGCCGTAACCATTCCAGTTACTACAATTGCCGTATCCGCCCCAGTATCCGCCACCATAACCCCCATAGTATCCGCAGTTGTTCCATGAATTCCAGTTATTCCATGAATACCATGGATTCCAGGCATAACCGATACCAAATCCAAATCCAACGCCTAAATAAATGCTTGCACTTGGATAAGCATAATAGTCATAGCCATAGGGGTCGTAATAATTGTAGCTTGTATACCATGGGTCATAAAACCCAAATCCTATATAAGGTCGATAGAATCGTCTGATGCGTGACGTGTAGTAATAGTCGTAATCATCCACATAGTCGTACGTATCATTGTCATAAAAAGTTATGCCATTTTGTGCACCGTAAGATTCTGTGTCGGAATAAATCTGATTGGACCCGTAAATGATTTGATCTGCATCATAATAAACATCATCAAATTGGGCCTGCGCAGCCGGTAGAACCACCGCAAAGGTGATCGATACCAGAAAGATTTTCAACATGTCAATTTTCATTGCCTGTGTAGTTTAAAGCCTGAGTGGCAGAAACTCTCAACATCCAGACCTAAAAGTATTACTTTTACGGTTTATATGAAGTTAAGAAGAGCTTAAATAACTGTCACCGCGTTGTTAAAATAAGTCAAAATCAATTCACCACAAATTTTCATTGGGTTCCTTGATAATAATGACGGCATTTACAGCTGATTAGTTTCATTTAATGTAAACCTTATCAAGACTTTAACAAAAACAGGAGGAAATCCCTCTTAGACAATAGATTGTATGGCAAAAGAGATAACACCCAGAGCTGAAGATTATTCTCAATGGTATCTGGATATTGTAAGAAAAGCTGGACTTGCTGACAATTCAGCCGTTCGCGGTTGTATGGTCATTAAACCCCATGGTTTTGCGATTTGGGAAAAAATGCAACAAGTGCTGGATAGTGAATTCAAACGCACTAACCATGTCAATGCTTATTTTCCTCTGTTTATTCCCAAAAGCTTTCTGAGCCGCGAGGCGCAACACGTAGAAGGATTTGCAAAGGAATGTGCCGTAGTAACGCATCACCGATTAATGGCGGATCCTAATGGGGAAGGCCTGATCGTTGACCCGGCTGCTAAACTGGAAGAAGAACTGATCGTTAGACCTACTTCTGAAACGATTATCTGGAATACGTATAAGGACTGGATTCAGTCGTACAGAGATCTGCCGTTATTGATCAACCAATGGGCCAATGTGGTGCGATGGGAGATGCGCACCAGACCATTCCTCCGTACGACAGAGTTTCTATGGCAGGAAGGGCATACGGCGCATGCTACGCGCGAGGAAGCGATTGCTGAAGCGCGTATGATCCATGATATCTATGCCGATTTTGCGGAAAACTGGATGGCGATGCCGGTCATTAAAGGCGCAAAAACAGAAAATGAACGTTTTGCGGGTGCTGAAGACACTTATACGATAGAAGCGATGATGCAGGATGGAAAAAGTCTGCAGGCAGGAACATCCCATTTTCTTGGGCAGAACTTTGCCAAAGCATTTGATGTCACATATTTAAATGACGCTAATACATTAGAGCATGTGTGGGCTACTTCGTGGGGAGTCTCCACACGATTGATAGGTGGATTGATTATGACACATAGTGATGATGAGGGATTGGTACTGCCACCGAAACTTGCACCATTACAAGTCGTCATCATTCCGGTGCCAAAACCTGATGCAGCTATCAATGAAGTAGCTGAAAAATTGAAAAAAGAACTTGAAGCCAAGGGTATCTCCGTAAAATATGATACCGATGAAAAATCAAGACCGGGCTTTAAGTACGCCGAATATGAAATGAAAGGTATTCCTGTTCGTGTAGCGATCGGAAATCGCGATCTGGAAAAAGGGCAGGCGGAAGTGGCCAGAAGAGATACGCGCGAAAAGAATTTTATACCGCTTGAAGGATTGGGTAGTAGTATTGAAAAACTATTGGATGATATTCAACAAAACTTATTGTTAAAAGCACTGCGTTTTCGTCAGGAGAATACACGCCAGGCTGATGATTTTGAAACACTTAAACAGATTATAGAAGAAAAAAGCGGATTCGTTTCTGCACATTGGGATGGAACGGTTGAAACAGAACTTAAAATCAAAGAACTGACCAAGGCAACGATACGATGCATACCGCTGGATCAAAAACAAGAAGAAGGAAAATGTGTTTTAAGCGGAAAGCCCTCGAAAGGAAGGGTCATTTTTGCGAAGGCATATTAATCAATTACGAATTACGACACGCGACACGCGACTTTTTTTTATCAAATAAAGATTTAAACAGAATCATGGGTGAAGCACGATGGCATTCACCCCGAGCTCTGAAATAACTCAATCACTAATTATTTTTCAATCACCATAAAAACAATTACTCATGTCATTTGAAATAGAAGGAAAACTTCACAAGAAATTTGAAACCGAAAAGAAATCTGATAAATTCCAGGCCAGAGAATTTGTGCTGCTGGTGGAAGATGGCCAATACCCTCAATATGTAAAATTTCAGTTAGTGCAGGATCGTTGTGATGTCATTGATACATTCGATGAAGGAGCATCCATGAAAGTATATTTCGATTTGCGGGGCAGAGAGTGGCAGGAGAAATATTTCACCAATCTTCAGGCCTGGCGAGTAGAGGCCGTGGGACAGGATTCCCGACCAAGCCCTGCATCAGCCGATTTTCCTTCAGCACCTCCGGCAGCGAATGGTGACGATGGAACCTCTTTTGATGATCTGCCGTTTTAATGGAGATTATATAATTAAAATCCCCAAAATCATAAGCATGATTCGTACGCTATTTGTCCTGATGCTTCTTGGCGGTCCTTTTATTGCTTGTAAAAATGAATCCGTCGCTAAGAAAAATGAAGATTCTCTTCAGCAACTTGAAAAGACCTTTAAGGATTTGAAAGAAGGCAATGGAGAGGTCGTGGAGATCAGCGTGCTAAAGGAGGCATTGCCAGAAAAACTAATGGGGATGAAGCGCACCAGTCATAATGGACAAAAAAGCGCCATAGCCGGAATCAAAATAGCAAGTGCAGACGCACGCTATGAAGATGGCGATCGAAAGATGTCCATTACAATTATGGATACCGGCGGTTTAGGGGCTGCCGTATCTGCATTAGCAGCGTGGTCCGCTATCGAAATTGACAATGAATCGGAAGATGGCTATGAGCGAACCACCATGATTGATGGAAAAAAGGCTATTGAGAAATATAATCGCAAAACACAACAAGGGGAGATCTCTGTTATCTCAGCAGATCGATTTATTTTTTCCATCAAATCAAGCAATTTATCTGAGGATGATTTGAGAAGCGTAGTTTCTAAAATAAAATTTAAAGGTTGATTATTGCTAAGCAACAACATTTGGGCACGATAATGAAAACCATGCTGATGGCTTTCATGCTTTTATTTGTGTCTGCATTTTCGGTTGCTCAGCAGGTGACCGGTCTGGTGACAAAATTCAGTGATACGTTTCGGGATTGGGAGGTGTATACCACTGATCCGGATATACGAGGGGAGTTACGCATGCGGTGGTATATGCAAAACGACTGGACCGTTTGGGATATGTCCTACGGCGACATCAATGCGACGATCGAACAAAAATGGGAGGAAGATCCCGGCTTCTGGGTGATTCGTTGCAATGGGAAAACTGTCAACGCCAAAACCATTTGGCGAGGCGATTTTTCCAGATGGAAACTAAGTGATGGCGATCAACAGATCAACTGGCGGGCGAAATATTCCAATCAAAAGGATGAATGGGAATTGGATACCCGGGATCCAAAATTTTTTATGTTCACCCAATGGCGCGGAGATCCCAGAGAGTGGGTGGTCGTCGATGATTTGGGAGAAGACACCAGTGATGCGATGAAGGTGGCCATGATTTTTTTAGCGATTCATTTCAGTACACCGAGGATTTAGCAGGAATTTTAAGGGCAGAAGCGCTCCCGATAATCGGAGGCGGAAAGGAATAAACTGCGACTCTGCGTGCGTTTTTTACTTTGCTCTCGAATTGAATCGGGATTGCGTAAAACGCGAGACATTAGACCTTTTTAAACACTTTATCATATAACCGTATCGCTAAATCACTAAATCACAACATCACCCAATCACCTATCACTCATCACAAAATCATACATACATTTGATCCTTATTCACAAATAAAGGCATACGAAACAGAAAAATCGAATCGTTTAGGAAATATTAATCAAAATCAAACCACCAATGAAAAATCCATTCTTATTGCTTCTTGTATTCGCTTTCGGAATGATGAATATGGCATCAGCCCAGGACATCGAACTACCCAGAATAAGCCCAAAGGCCTCCGTTTCCTACACCGTTGGGATGACGGAAGTCGCTATAACCTATGGTGCTCCGGCAGTCAATGAAAGAAAAATATGGGGAGGATTGGTACCATACAATTTGATTTGGCGTGCCGGTGCCAATGAAGCAACGACTGTTTCCTTTTCAACAGAAGTAAACCTGGAAGGACAGACAGTTCGACCCGGCCGCTACTCCTTATTTCTGATCCCTGGTGAGGTAGAGTGGACCGTCATCCTTAATAAAGTGATTGATCAATGGGGTACTTCGGCCTATGATGAAG
>JAHEAR010000010.1:0-86628 GCA_024642665.1 Bacteroidota bacterium | reverse complement strand
CTGGAAGGACAGACAGTTCGACCCGGCCGCTACTCCTTATTTCTGATCCCTGGTGAGGTAGAGTGGACCGTCATCCTTAATAAAGTGATTGATCAATGGGGTACTTCGGCCTATGATGAAGCGCAGGACGAAGTGCGTTTCACGGTCAAACCAAAAATGGATGAGGGGCTACAGGAGCGTTTGATGTATAGCATCCATGATATGAATGCAGAAATGGGCTATATCAAACTATCCTGGGAAAAGATGCGCCTTTACTTAAGATTTAAGGTGGATGTGATGAGCCAGAGCATGGCAAATATTACAGCTGAACTCGTAAAAACACCGGAGGAGCAAAAATGGAATGTCTATACACAAGGAGCTAGATTTCTTCTTGATTTTGATGGAAATTTGGATCAGGCACTGAATTGGGCAAAGCTGGCCACAGAGCAAACCGAACATAGCTGGCCATGGTTTGTGCGTGCCAGGGTAGAAGCAAAAAAAGGAGATATGGCTGCCGCTGTAACGAGTGGTACAAAATGCGCAGAAATCGGATTGATGAGTGAAGAAGATACTTTTTATGAGGAGAATGCCGATCAAATAAACGCCTATATTCAAAGTTGGGCGTCTAAGATGAACTAACCTGAGCCTGCCTAGATAAAAAAGGAGATCGATGTAAAATATTGATCTCCTTTTTTTAATAATAAGTTAAATATGAAACTGCCGTGTGGTTTTATTCGATTTGCAGGTTCGTATGTGTGTATTGGATGCTGCAACCTAAATGATGGTCTAATGAAAACGTATCTTTGAAATATATTTTCCGGAAGTACGGTTCACAAGGACAATTTTATTTATGCATTCAGCAATAGTAAGCGACCATTCAAAGTGAAAATAACGCCCATCAATTTGGTCAGGAGGTTAATAGTGCGGACAAGGCAATTTATTAAGAAGACTTTTGACCTCATCCATAATGAAAAGCTTAAAGTCAATTTGCTCAATGCGTTGCCATTCTGGCTAGGTGCGTTTATCTCCGGAGCAGTTGCTGTAATGTATGCCAGGTTGTTTTCACTGGCTGAAGCAGGGACAAGGTTGATCTACCAAAAGGCTGACTGGATATTTTTTATTCTTACGCCTGTTTGTTTTGTCCTGGCCTGGTGGCTTACCTCCCGTTATTCGCCTTTTGCAAGGGGAAGTGGTATTCCACAGGTGACGGCGGCGATTGAACTGAGTAACCCCAGACAGAAATATAAAGTGGGCTCCTTACTTAGTCTGCGAATTATTTTCATCAAAATTTTATCAAGTCTGGTCATGGTGTTTGGCGGAGGAGCGATAGGTAGGGAAGGACCCACCATCCAGATTTCGGCTTCTATTTTTAAAAAGATCAATGATTTTTTACCCGCCTGGTACCCAAAGATTTCAAAACGGAATATGATCGTAACCGGTGCCGCAGCAGGACTGGCTTCCGCTTTTAATACACCATTGGGTGGAATTGTTTTCGCGATTGAAGAGTTGACAAAAACGCATTTCAGTTTGTTTAAGTCGGCCTTGTTGACCGGTGTGATCATTGCAGGTTTGACTGCGCTTAATTTTCTCGGGCCCTACCTGTATCTTGGCTATCCGCAACTGGAGGGTGTTTCAGTTTCGATCATCCTGATTATTATTCCACTGGCGATTGTCACCGGTTTTTTCGGAAGTGGTATGGGCAGAGTTATTTTGTACATTCTCAAGAAGAAGGAAACCATTATAAAAAATTTACATCGGGTGCTTTACATCATTGTCTGTGGACTGGTCATTGCGGCCTTGGCTGTTTTCGTGGATAGCCGGATTTTCGGTTCAGGGAAAGAAATTATGGTGACCACTTTATTTACGGACGAGAAATATCTGGAATGGTACGTACCCTTGTTAAGAATGGCAGGATCCGCGATTTCATTTACTGTTGGGGCATCGGGTGGGATTTTTGCTCCATCGTTAAGCGCAGGGGCGAGTATCGGAGCTGTTTTTGCCAGTTGGTTTGACGTAACAGGTCCTGAAACCAACCTTATCATCTTATGCGGTATGACCGGTTTCCTTAGCAGTATCACAAGGAGCCCATTTACCTCCTCCATCCTGGTATTAGAGATGACCAATAGTCACAATGTGATTTTTTATCTCCTGCTTTCGGCACTGTTTGCTAACCTGTTGGCTACAGTGATCACTCGAGAATCCTTCTATGACCATTTGAAGGAAAAGTACATTAATGAAATCCATAAAGAAGAAGCCGACCCGAACAGCTCGGAAGAAAATGTACAACCGTCAGCAGGTTAACCCTATTGCGGACTAGCATTTCCTTGCGGATCTCCTTTTTTGATTGCTGTAAATATCGGCTGACGCGCACCGTCAATAATATCCTGCAATGGGATCGAATAACTATTGATGGCTGGAGGATGAAACCCGGGGGCTCCAAAATCGGTATCAGCCGGAAGTACTATCCATGATTTGCCATCAGGAAATTCCGTAGTAATACCCAACAATAATTTAGTGATTGTAACCATATCCAAAGCAGAAATCGTTCCCGAGTTATTCGCATCTGAAGCAAGTCTCGACAGTGGGCTATCCATCGACTGAACAAAAAGAAGATGCTTTTGAATCTTTATTAAATCCTGCACAGAAACGCCATTGGTAGCGGGTCCGTTTTTAACTGCCTTTACTTCCCAATCAGGTTGCATTTGACTTAGCAACACTTCCAAAGTGAAACCACCGTCAGATGCGCTCGTATCTTGAAAGACAACGTTGCCCTGCCCATCAATAATTTGAATGAAGGCATTCCCAACACCGGTATTGCCATCAAAAAACTGAACCTGCCCAAGTACAGAAACTGGATTTTCCTGATTTGGTTTCATAGCACCGGTAGCAGCCAAGGCGTCGTCGATAGCCTCGATGGTAGCTTCATTGTTACCGCCGGAGACATCATACTGTACACTGCCATCAGGAGCAATTACTACAAATGTTGGCGTTCCTGTCCATGGTCCAAAAGATCCATTCTTGTACGGTTGAACGGCGCTGAGACTTCCACCATCTTTACTGATGGCTTTGAAGGTGCTGCCATGATTTGTATGATAAGTTGCCACTAATGGATCTGAATCAGAATTTTTATCGGTCATTGTGAAAAACTCAACATCATAATCACCGGCACCCCATTCCTGATACAACGGCTCCAGCAAAGGCGCGATCGAATTGCAAGGCGGACAGGTCGTATAGAATACTTCTATCATCACGGTTTTGCCCTGATTTAAATAGTCTGCATACAAATTGTGGGCAGCTGCCTGAATATCAATCACTGAAAAATCAGGTGCCATCGTCGGAGGATTAGGCTGGGTTGCTCCTGTAGAACTAATAGCCGCATCAAGCAAATCAATGGTTTCCTGATTGGTGGCACCCTTAATGTTGTACTGAACAGTGCCGTCAGGAGCAATCACCACAAAGGTTGGCGCCCCTTCCCAAACACCAAATGTTCCATCCTTGTAGGGTGCTACCGCATTCACACTGCCACCATCATCACTCACCCCAAAATAGGTATGATTGTATTGCTCCTGAAAGGCAAAGAGGAGTGCATCAGTATCACTTGCTTTATCAGACATTTCAAAAAACACAACGTCTGCATCACCACCTCCCCACATTTCATTTAATGGTTGAACAAGTGAGGCTATTGAATTACATGGCGAACAAGTGGTATTGAAAACCTGTAAAACAACAGTTTTGTCCTGATTCAGATAATCACTGTATAGCTGATGCGTTTGCCCCTGAATGTCTTCAATGGAAAAATCAGGAGCTATCGGCGTCTGTCCCGGTTTTGATGCACCGGTGGCCTCCAAAGCATCATCAATTAAACCAAGTGTCGATTGTACACCGGATCCTCTGATATCAAATTGTACGGTTCCATCCGGCGCAATAACGATGAAAGTAGGCGTACCAAACCAGGTCCCAAAAGTGCCACTTTTATAGGGTTGGACAGTAGGCAGACTATTGCCATCAACACTGATCGCAGGAAAAGTGAAGTTATAGTTTTCGACGTAAGTCATCACATTGCTGTTATGATCAAAAGACTTGTCGGTCATCTCGAAAAATTCCACATCATTATTTCCGGCACCCCATTCCTGATAATACTCCTCCATGAAAGGAGCATAGGTCGAGCAGGGTGGACAGGTGGTAAAGAATACTTCGATCAATATCGATTTGCCCTGATCGAGGTAGTCCTCATATAGCTTATGTTCAGTGCCAAGGATATCCGTCACAGTAAAGTCCGGAGCCATCTGGGCGCGCAATTGAAAACTGATACAAAGGATGGTGGTGATCAATGTGATTGTTCTCATGTTTTTATTTTTTAGAGACGATCAATTAATTTTTTATCGCAAACAGCTATGCAAATGAGGTCAATGAGCAAAAAACAGAAAATATTGTACGTATGATGATCATAGGTTTAATAATTTCAAATACGAGCAGAGGGCGATTTCCCGACAGGGACAGGTTGGAGATATAAAGTTAAAACTTATTTGTATTAAAAAGAGACCAAAATTCATTTTGGTCTCCTTGGAGGTCTGTTTAGAGCTTGATTTGATGCTTTTTCCCTTGCCCTGAAACTAATATGTTTCTAAGTACTCCTATTATTTTCCACTCACCACTCACAAAAAGTTTTAACGCGCAAATATGCAGAGTTGTTTCTATCCCGTGTTTAATCATATAATACAGGTACCTGCTTTTCCTAAAGCACTACGGTATTTGGACGCGGTGGGGGCAAAGGGGGTAATACACAAGCAGAGGCCCTTCCGCCCTTCCGTCCTGCTTCGAATTAATCCAAAGCTTACCTTTGCATGATGAGTGAGGGCAAAAAGGAGATCGTGGATATTATCGATGCCGGAATGATGGGGTATCAGGAAGCCTGGGACCTGCAGACAGCATTACATCAGGAACTCGTATCTAATAAACGGGCAGGATATCCTGTGCCACAGCATCATTATTTTATTATGTGTGAGCACCCACCGGTATTTACGCTTGGAAAAAGTGGATCGGAAGATCATCTCAAGATCAATGAACAAGAGCGGGCTGCCCATCAAATTGAATATTATAAGATAAATCGAGGCGGGGATATTACGTTTCATGGCCCGGGACAGTTGGTAGGATATCCCATTCTGGACCTGGATCTTATTTTTACAGATGTCCATAAGTATGTACGATCGCTGGAAGAAGTGATCATTAAAGTATTGCAAAAATACAGTATTAATGGCATCAGAAGTAACAGATATACAGGAGTTTGGGTGGCAAATGATAAAGTATTAGATGAAGAAAAAAAGATTTGTGCCATTGGGGTGCACCTGAGCCGATGGGTGACCATGCACGGGTTTGCCTTCAATGTAAATACCAATCTTTCGTATTTTGATCATATTATCCCCTGTGGCATCAGTGATCCGAATAAAAGTGTGTGCTCCCTTAGTAGCCTATTGGGGAAAGATGTAAATTTGCAGGAGATCAAAAGGCAGATAGCGACCGAATTTGGTCTGGTATTTGACCTGAATAAAAGGTTCATTCCTTTAGAATCATTAAATCAATTCACTTTTAAAACATAAAAGTATGAACACCATCAAATCCTTATTTATCCTTAGTGGCGTCTTATTGAGCACCTTACTCTGTGGACAGGCGAGTATTAATCCTGCGATTCAGGCCACTTTGGATGGGTTCATTAAGCAATCCAATGAGCGTCAATGGGACAAAGCATTTGATTACATGTATCCTAAAATGTTTGACCAGGTTTCCAAACAGGATCTGGTGGATATGATGAAAAGTACCCAGGAAGACGGTTTGACGATCAGCGTTAATAATGTGAAAATTACTTCTACTTCGGTTCCGGTTGAATCCAATGGCGAGACCTTTGTTCGGGTAGAATATGTATCGGATATGAAGGTTAATATCACGTCAGGCAGTATCTATGACTATCCAAAATCAACTTTCGCCATGCGCGAGCAGTTTGAAAATAATTTTGGTGCTTCCAATGTGAAGTGGGATGAAAACAATAGAGAATTTCAAGTTCATGCCCGCAAAGCAATGATGGCGATCAATACCGATGGCGATGTTTGGAAAATGGTGGAGATCAATATGGACCAGCCGGCATTGATGGAGCATTTGTTTCCTGCCGATGTGATGGAATCCTTAGTTCGTGTCGAATAATCGATACCAGCCAGAAAAAGAATCATGAATAAACAAGACGAGCGTCCGGTTAGCTTCAGCCGTACGACGATGACTGAATTGGTGATGCCCAATGATACTAACCCATTGGGCAATCTCATGGGCGGAAACCTCATGCGCTGGATGGATATCGCCGGAGGAATTTGTGCCGCAAGGCACTGTGGCGCACATGCTGTCACTGCATCCGTGGATAATGTTTCCTTTGCCAAACCCATCCATCTCGGGGATGTAATCACCATCAATGCAACGGTGACGAGAGCCTTCACCACCTCTGTAGAGATCTATCTTGAGGTATTTGCAACTTCTTCCTTCGGAGCTGATCTGGAAAAATCAAACCATGCCTATATGACCTTTGTAGCCCTGGATTCCAGAACCTCCAGACCCAAAAAAGTACCTCAGGTCATACCGGAGACAGAGGAAGAAAAACTACTCTATGCTGCAGCAGAACGAAGACGTGAGGTCAGATTGGTATTAGCAGGCAGACTCAAACCGGAACAAGCCACCGGCTTGAAAGCACTCTTTAAACAAATGGAAGACGCATCTTCTGAGAAATAACCTGATACCCTTGACCAGTTTAAAATCCATTCTCAAGACTATTATGTCCCGGTACCAGACCATGCATCTGGAATACCCTGTCGATTTAAAACCTCGATATGGGGAAGGGAAACCTCCGCATAAAATGCTTCATGAGATCATTGATGCTAATAGGGAGGAATATGCCGATTATCTTAACAAGGCACTTAGCTTTAAGCAAAACTTTCTGGACATACCGGTTTATCGACCCGATGGCGATGAGTCCGTAGTGCCTTATTGGATCAACGGCTTTTTACCCGGTCTGGACATAATCATGTTATATACTTTAATGGTCAATGAGAATCCTGCAACCTATGTTGAGATAGGTTCCGGAAATTCAACCATGGTGGTGGCCAAAGCAAAAGCAGATCATCATCTCAAAACCAATATCATCTCCATTGATCCCGCCCCGCGCACTGAAATTGATCAGCTCTCGGATACGATCATCAGAGAGCCTTTTGAGAATACGGATTTATCGCTTTTCAGTCAATTGAAGGCCGGTGATATAGTTTTTGTAGATAATTCACATCGGGTCTTGCCTAATTCTGATGCTACTGCCTTCTTTATGGATGTTTTGCCGTATTTGCCAAAAGGTGTGATCGTGCACGTCCATGATGTCTATTTGCCCTTTGACTATCCACAGAATATGTGTGATCGATACTATTCGGAACAATACGCGCTCGCAGCTTTTATCCTTGCCAATCCGAAGAAGTTTCATACGATTATGCCAAACTTTTTTGTTTCTGAAGACAGCCGGCTTAATCAGATACTTGAGCCTATCTGGAAAGAACCAGTGATGTCAAATGTAGAGCGGCATGGCGGATCTTACTGGCTTCGCATAGAAGAGTAAACAACATCATTGGGTGTGAAATTTATCACCAGCCCATGTATGGGGTTATCGGTGAGGTATACTTTTGCGTTGCGATAAAAGATTTCATCCCAAGTGATGATTCCATAATAATTCCTTTGCCACAATTCTCCCATCGGTCCACAGCAGGATTTATTAACAGTTAAACATCCATTCGCCACAAACGAATTGTATGTCCCCACACCATCAGCGACCATACGGAAATTTGTCAGGGGCAATACCTGGCGATTGTCCATCATGTAAATCGGAAATCGAATCGTGGGTCGATGCAAGCCCATGCGGTTGCTCGTTAGCTTGGATAGTGACCTTGCTCCTGCATATTTTCACACGTCGACGGTTTATTCATGAAACGAAATGAAATCCTGCATAAGAATGAGCAATGTTTGACAACAAATTTATAAGGAGACAGGCCACAGTGACCAATTCAGGTCTCAATGTTTGCTAAAAACAATCAAACGCTTCAATTAAATCAAATACTTCGATGGCTTACGAACCCTTATCGCAACAATATCACATCCCCTTTTGCAACCTCCGAACGTCCATCAGGATATCTCAGCGTAGCAGTATAAACATACGTATCTGAAGCAGCAGGCTCAGCTTTAAACTGTCCATCCCATCCTTCCGGCGAATTTTCTGTAACGTCATACACCTTCTGTCCCCATCGATTGAAGATCATGAATTTTTCCAGCGTGATATTCCCATTGATGATGATACTAAACTTGTCATTCAACGCATCATTGTTTGGCGTAAAAGCATTTGGAATCTGATAGCTCGGTGGAACCGTCGAAAAAGAGATGGTGTCGATTTGTAAACAACCATAAATATTAGTGAACTCGGCAGAAATAAAATTGGTCACATTTCCGGCATTAAAGGTGATGGTGTTTTCAGTGGTCGTAGCTGAAGTTCCATTGACCGTCCAAAGAATGGAAGCCGGATTAGCGCCCAGGATAGCAGAGACCTCACTTCCCTGTCCAATTGGATTTGCGAGCGGATCAGGTACGATGATAATACCTGAACCTTCCTTAGGATAGGGATCTATAAAAACAGTGCCTGACACCCGACATGTATCCGGGTCATCAATATCCGCCAAAAATCTCAGGGTACCACCAGAGTTAATAGTGACAATTGGATTTTCACAGTTCTCGCAACTCAATTCCAATTCTCCACCGACAACAGACCATTGAGGATTTGTATAGTTAGGGTTTCCTGTCGATACCTGAACCGTACCGCCAAGACAGCCCTGAAACTGAATGGCCGGCACCTGCTGCGTACCTCCAACACTTATAAAAAATGAACCTGCCGCGCCACAAAAATTTTGATTGGAGGTATTAGCGGTTACAATCAGATTGACATTGGCCATACCGGTAACAGTGACGACAGGATTAGGACAATCATTGCAACTCAATGAAGCACTACCGGATTGAACACTCCAGTTATAACCTGAAAAATCAGGATTGTTGACAGTGAGTTGGGTTGTATCACCTTGGCAAACTGTGCCATCTCCGGCAATACTGATAGGCTGAACAGGTGGTATTTGAATTGGTAATGTTGCGCCCACAGGGCACTCTAATATCATTCCTGAAAATTGATACACCACCGTTGATCCTGGAGTACCAATTACGGTAACTGTAGGATTAAGACAATTGGTGCAGCTTAAACCATCTTCAGGAGCCCATTCCGGATCTGTGACCTGATTAGACAATACCATAACATCAAATTGCTCACCAGGACAAAGCGTCGTATCCGTCACGGATAATGGAACACCGGATGGAACTACATTAATTAAAATCGAATCTCTGGACAAACATCCGTTGTTGATATTTTCACGAATGTATAAAGTCGTATCCTGAAGTTGAAGGGCAGTATTCAACAATTCCTTATCGGTGAGATAAGTATTGTTATCGGGCGTCCACATATATGTCAATGCAGGATAAAGCAATGAATCATAGGAAGGGGAGAATAAGGCAACGACCTCTCCGGAACAATAATATGCCTTTAATGGCGCAATATCAATGTGCAGATCTTGCGGTAAAGAATCCACTTGCACCGTAACCGTATCTGCAGCAATACAAACACCAAAATCTGATTGAAGAATATAGGTGGTGGTCGTAAGTGGATTGGCCAGCGGTGTCAAACTATTTGGATCACTTAAGGTTCCGTCATCGGAAGGTATCCATTCAAAAGTGGTCGCAAGTCCCTGCAAACTTCCATCTAATATAATACCCGTCTCATCTAAACAGATATATAACGTATCCTCATCACCAATCTCAACAATAGCCAGATCTAGATAGACACTATCGCTTACTTCGCAATCTTCTGTGCCTACCGTGGCATATACCCAACCGGATTGAAAAGGTCGCACGATCACCTCCGAGCCAAACGGATCGTCAAATGAAAAAGTAGGGGACCAGGAAATTTCGGCAGTAGAAGAAGCCATCAATGTCAAAGGTGCATATCTACACCACTGAATAGTATCTGTTGGGGAGATAATCTCTACTTCATATGTATCAGCAATACCTGATTCTAAATTAACCACCCCGGATTCAATTCCTGCGAGATAGGCAATTTCCCATGCTAAGGTTTCGAAACCTTCAGGAAGCCCATCATCCACCACTGTAATGGGAATGCTGACAAGGGTATCCGTTGGCAACATTTCAAGTGGAAATGAACCGGGAGCGAAATTATAGTCTAGACCACTTTGCGCTGCACCCAGATCACTAATAAAAATCAGCGTAGTATCCTGATTATCCTCACCCCGCTCAATGATTAGTGCATAAGGGCCTGCACAGGTCTCAGAAAGGATCCCGGCATTGGCGGGAATGCTTAATGAGGCCTTAAGATATGTTTGTGCATTTGCCCCAGCAAGGCATCCCAGGAGGAGTAGAGTAATGAACAGACTTTTTAAAAGGTATTTTGTCATTGTATAATTCATCAGATAAAACCATTTCTAAGGTCGTAAAAATACTCTTTTTTGGGTACGTAGAAAGCCTGATTACTCAGATTGACAAGCAGCCAACATCTTTTTTATCTCTGTCACCTTGATGGTTTGCGGGTTTAAACCATACTCTACGCCCAAAAAGTTTATCAGATTGGCCAATTCGACGTCTGTCATGCTTGTGTTGGAAGGCATTTGTTGCCCCGTAAAGGTATTGAAAGGCAGCCCTTTACGAATAAGACAGACCAGTTTTGATGGATCAGACAACGTAAGTCTCGAAGAATCCAAAGGCGGTATCAAATCGGCCAGACCGCTCCCATCCTCCATATGGCAACCTTCGCAATGCGCAGTGTAAATCGCATGACCCTGACTGTAAGGCTGAGAGGTACAGCTCACAACCATAAGAAAAACGCACAGCACTGGTAGACAAAGTATCCTTAAATAAGCCATGATTCGCTTTGAAACGCGGAAAAGAGAAAATGTCCCGCCGATTAGATGATTACTTATATTCTTCCTTCAGTAACTGATCTACGGTCTCAAAAAAAGCAGTAACGCTTTCCGGGTCGGTACCTTCACAATATCCTCTCACTTTTCGGTGAGGATCCATCAGGATGATGCGTCCACTGTGATCAAAACCTGCAGGGGCGGTTGGATCTTCAACAACACTTACAAAATATTGATCCGCCAGAAAATAGATAGAATCCTTTTCTCCGGTTACAAATTTCCACTTATCCGTATTGACCCCAAGATTATGTGCATAACGGTTAAGCACCGTAACAGAATCATGTCGTTGATCTATCGTGTGGGAAATCATCATCACCCGGTCATCATGTTCATAACGGTCGTATAATCGCAGCATCTGTTTTTTTACTTTAGGACAGATACTGGGACAAGAGGTGAAAAAGAAATCCACCAGGACAACTTTATTATCCAAAGAAGCTATTTTCAAAACCTGACTGTCCTGATCGATCAGCGTAATGTCCGGAATTAAGTGATATAGCGTGTCTGTTCCTCTCACTTCAATATTACCCAGGATAGGCAGTCGATCTGGTTCAGCATGACAACCCACAAATAACATGATGAGCAATAAACTGCCGGATAGTGAAAAGTAATTTTTCATTTTGTAGAGGCTTATTTTGGATTAGCTTCAATCCATGCATTTCCTTTATCAATTGCATTGATCATATCACTTTTGATTTTGGTTATACTCAGCAGCTGTTTCTTGTAGAATGATTCCAGTTGGTCCGGAGCCGTTTTTTCTTTTGTATCACTATACGCCTTCATCCAGTCCCACATTCCTTGTTCAGCTAATTTCAGATCACCCATCAACATATCCAGGCCATGGGGATAGACGAGTTTGCCTTCAGGCGTTTCAGGAGCATTCTCTTTATAACTGCGTAGGGTTTCCAGAATTTTAGATATATCCTGCATTTTTGGCATCACTTCATCATGCAAGGTCATGACCTGATTTTCCAGTGTTGTAAGCGCATCTGCCGGAGATTCTTCTGTTGCGATGTCTGCCGAAGGAGCTTGCTTACAGGATGCCATGAGAAGAGTAAAAAACAGGAAATAGGGTAAAAATTTCATTTAAGTAGATTTTATTTTGACGCAAAGATAGCAGGAAGCAGTACATAGTGAAATCAGCTTACCTTTGTTAACGATTTATTTATGGAATGTACAATCATCTGGTTTCGTCAGGATCTTAGAATCCATGACAATGAAGCGCTTCTGGAGGCTATTCGGAATTCTGACCTGTTAGTACCGGTCTACGTATTTGATCTAAAGGAAAATCGAAGCGGAGAGCCCAGAATCAGATTTTTGGTGGAGAGTATCATTGATCTACGACATCAATTACGGACTTATGGATCAGATCTTATAGTCAGGATCGGTCAACCCGATGAAGTCCTATATCAGTTAGCCATCGAGACCAAGAGCCAGTGGGTTTATTGTAATCGGGAAAGAACTCGGGATGAAGTTGAAATGCAGGATCGACTCGAACAAAAACTCTGGACCATTGGTCGGGAACTTCGCTATACCAGAGGTAAAATGTTGTACCATACGTCAGATCTTCCTTTTCCCATCACCCACTGTCCGGATACATTCATCAATTTTAAGAAAGAAGTGGAATTTGCGGTTCCTGTGCGTCCGCCACATGAAATTCCTACTGCTATTCCTCCTGTGCCCGTTGATGTAGATCCCGGTTTTATTCCCATGCCGGAAGAGTTGATAGATGTTTTCAACAAAGGGATGATAAAATATTTTGAAGGGGGAGAAACTGCTGGATTGAAAAAATTGAAAGACCTTCCCAAACAGCAAATCAAATTAAGTCTGACAGGAAAAGATTGGATTACAGGCCCATGGATTTCAATGGGCTGTTTGTCACCCAAACGTGTCTATGCACATGCCCAAACGATGGGGGAGGCGGGTCATCATCTTTGTCAAAATCTTATTTACAGAGATTATCTGCGCATGATGGGAAAGAAATATGGCAATCGTATTTTTTATAAATCAGGAATTACTAATAAACAGGTTCATTATCATCATGATGAGATAGCCTTGAGCCAATGGAAAAATGGTGAAACAAATATTCCTGTGATTGACGCTGCCATGCATCAATTGAATCGCACGGGATGGATTCCGGATGTATTGAGAAAAATTGTTGCCAATTATTTTGTAAAAGTGTTGAAGTTGGATTGGCGATTAGGGGCGACTTATTTTGAACGGACCCTTATTGATTATGATCCATGTAGTACCTGGGTGTCCTGGATGAATCTCGCCGGCGTAGGTCCGGATAGCAGAGAAGATCGTACGATCCATTTTGATTTAATTGCTAAAAAACTTGATCCGGAGGGAACTTATTTGGAGACGTGGCTCGATTGATTTATTTGGGTGATGGGGTGATATGGTGATGAGGTGATCTGGTGATACATGATGGGTGATAGGTGATAGAGTCAAGGGGTTGATTTTTATATTAAAACATATTTTTAACTCTTAGTTTTTCACTGTTCATTCATTTTCTTTGCCTTTGCAAGAAAAAAAGTTTCCCTCTCCTGAACCGATAGATTGGGTCGGGAGGGCAGAAAAAAATCACGATGAGTTTGTTATTCCAAACTTCCTAAACAACACGTCCCAAAGGCACTTTGTGCTAAACATTCTAAACACAATATCTACAGTACCTCATTCACCCAATCACCCCTCACTCCTGAAAAGCATTCCATCTTTCATCTCATAAATCTCATCACTCAACGCCGCCAGATCATTATTGTGCGTAACGATGATAAGGCTCTTACCCATCTCCGTGGTGATCCTGCGAAGCAATTGATGCACCTGAATAGAAGTTTCTGTATCAAGATTTCCGGAAGGCTCATCCGCAAGAATAATATCCGGCTCATTCATCAATGCACGACCAATAGCAACCCTTTGCTGTTCTCCTCCTGATAATTGGTTGGGTTTGTGAGATGCTCGATCAGAAAGCTGCAGATATCCCAGGATATCATTTGCCCGGTTAAACGCTTCCCGCTTACTCTTACCTGTGATCAGTGAGGGCATGGCTATATTTTCCAGGGCGGTAAATTCAGGTAAAAGGTGGTGAAACTGAAAAACAAAGCCAAGATGCTTACTCCTTAAAGACGATAGGGCAGTACTGCTTAAATTCAAAATGGGAACATCACAGACGCTGACAGTGCCTGTATCCGGGGTATCCAAAGTACCCAGAATATGTAACAAAGTACTTTTTCCGGAACCTGATTTTCCAACAATGGCCACCATCTTTCCTCGTTGAAGACGGATGCTTACCCCTTTCAATACCTCTAGTGTGCCATACCGACGGTAGAGGTCTGTGGCCTCAATGGCCCAATTGGATGATCCTGATTCACTCATATCGCCTCAAAATTGCAAAATATGTGGCACTCCGACCACTTTGGCTAACGAATTGCAATTTCCTTGGTTTTATATGTTGACCTCCTGAAAATGACTATTTTTGTACCCCCGCCTGAATAAGAAGTATGAAAATTCTCTTTCTCTGTAAAAAATTTCCTTATCCGCTGAAAGATGGTGAATCTATCGCGGTCAGTAATCTATGCAAAGAACTGAAGGCCAAAGGATGCGATCTAACGCTGCTCAGCATGAATACAAGAAAGCATTATAGTGATACCTCTGCATTACCGGCTGATTACAATTATTTTAGTGAAATCCATACGGTGGATATTGATAATTCGATTAAGCCATGGAAAGCCCTGATAAGTTTGTTCGCAGGTGATTCTTATCATGTGAGTCGTTTCAGATCAGAAGCATTCAACACGAAACTGATCAATTTACTTCAACGGGAAACGTTTGATATCATTCAGTTGGAAACACTGTATCTGGCTCCTTATGTAGAAACTATCAGATTGTATTCTAAAGCTAAAGTGGTCATGCGGGCTCATAATGTCGAACACGAAATATGGGAACGCATCACGCAAAATACCGGATCCAACCTTCGAAAATTATACCTGAGCTATCTGACCAGAAAACTCAGACAATATGAATTAGATCAATTCACGGCATATGATTATCTGATTACTCTGACAGATAGAGATCGAAAACAGTTTGTCGACAAAGGCTACCACAATGGTGTATCTGCTGCACCTATAGGCTTTGATATGAATTGTTATCCATATCAGAAACCAAAGTTTGGTCCATCATTATCCATCGGATTCATTGGGTCACTGGACTGGATGCCGAATGTAGAAGGCCTAAATTGGTTTTTGGAAAACTGCTGGTCTGAAATTCATGAAAGGTGGCCAAAAATTACACTGCATATTGCAGGTAGAAATACGCCAACTTCTTTGTTACAACTGAAGTTACCCGGAGTAGTGATCCATGGTGAAGTGCCGGATGCAGCTGAGTTTATCAATCGCCATGGCGTGATGATCGTGCCTTTGTTTTCCGGCAGTGGGATGCGGGTAAAAATAGTGGAGGGAATGATGATGGGAAAAGTCATTATCAGCACATCCGTAGGCAAAGAAGGTATTGAAGTGACAGACAGACAGCACATTTTGCTTGCTGAGGATAGGGAACAGTTTATCAAAGCAATAAAGTATTGTGTAGAATATCCGGATTCAGCCATGGCAATTGGTCTGAATGCTCAGAAAAATGCTGAGGATCAATTTGACAGCACCAATGCCGCACAAAAAATATTAGACATCTACAGATCCCTGATGACCTATGACAGACACACAATGAAAAATTCTCCGGAACCAACATTGACACCTTAAATTAAAGTCCTCCGCTTGCGAATCGTATTTGTCACACCTCGTTTCCCTTACCCCGTCGAGAAGGGGGACAAACTAAGGGCATTTCATCAGATTAAAGCACTGAGTGCACATCATGAAATCCATCTTGTGGCTATTTCCCATAAACAGGTCGCTGGACAAGATCTTGCAGCTATACAGCCGTTTTGCAAAACGATCAAAGTATTCCATATCAGAAATTGGTTGCTTCCATTTAATCTGCTTGTAGGATGGATTGAAGGATTGCCTTTACAGGTTAGTTATTTTTTGGATCGGTCAATTAAGCGGAAGGTTCAATATCACATAATTCATCTGGAACCGGATCATGTCATCTGTCAATTAATCAGAGCGGCTCCTTATGTGCGGGCTCTTCCTTTTGCTAAAACATTGGATTATATGGATGTGTTTTCAGAAGGAATGGCGCAACTGGCTACCAAGTATCCTGCGATTGGCTTTGTGTTCCGTTGGGAAGCGAAAAGACTTTCTGCCTTTGAAAGAACAGTGTATAAAGATTTTGACAAACACACTATTATATCCAGTCAGGATCGAAATAGATTAAAACTGGCTACGCACGATCAGATTTTGGTGGTTCCTAATGGGGTGGATGAGCGATTTGTTTCCTATCGGGCGGGTCTAAGACCTTCATTTGATTTGGTTTTTGTTGGAAATCTAGGGTATGGCCCAAACCGTGCCGCAGTACAATATCTGGTCAGAAAACTATTGCCGGCATTAAGAAGCTATGCACCCGAAGCCAGTATTCTGATAGCGGGTGCCAGGCCGGGACCAAAAATTGACCGGCTGGGGCAGCAGCAAGGGGTAACCATTCGTGGCTGGGTTGACGATATTAGAGATGCTTACGCAGATGGGCGTATCTTTGTTGCGCCAATGTTTACCGGACTGGGGCTTCAGAATAAAATACTTGAGGCTATGGCGATGGGTTTGCCTTGCGTAACAACCTCAATGGTAAACAATGCCATTGGAGCTGATCATGGGGCTGAAATACTCGTGGCAGATACATTGGAAGGATTGGTTGAACATGTTCAGAACCTTATGGCAGATGAACAGTTATATATGCATATGTCAGATGCAGGAAGAGCTTTTGTATTGGCAAACTATCAATGGGAAGATCAGGTCAAAAAACTTGAAACCTTTATTGGTACAAAAAACATATACTGAAAAGAATGATAATAACTGAAACAGACGTGAAGAATATGACCACGCAATTAAATACAATTGAATCAGCCATCGAAGATATTCGATTAGGGAAAGTGGTTATTGTTGTGGATGACGAGGACAGGGAGAACGAAGGTGATTTTATTTGTGCTGCCGAATGTGTCACTCCCGAGATTATCAATTTTATGGCCACCCACGGACGTGGCTTGATTTGTGCCCCACTGGATGAAGCCAGAGTCGAAGAATTGAATCTGCAAATGATGGTGAGGGAAAATACCGCCCTGCATGAAACCGCTTTTACAGTGTCTATAGATCTCATCGGAAGAGGATGCACGACGGGGATTTCTGCGCAGGATCGGTCTACAGGCATCCGGGCATTGGTAGATCCGTCGATCAAAGCAGAGGATTATGCAAGACCGGGACATATATTTCCATTAAGAGCAAAATCTGGAGGTGTTCTAAGAAGAAGCGGACACACCGAAGCTGCAATAGATCTTGCCCGATTGGCGGGATATTATCCTGCCGGCGTATTGGTAGAGATACTCAATCAGGATGGCAGTATGGCCCGATTACCACAGTTGATTGAGATAGCCAAATTACATGACCTGAAAGTTATTTCCATTCAGGATTTGATTGCGTATCGAATGGAGCGTGAACGAATTGTAGAGCGCATGCCTTCTTATAAAATTAACTCAAGATTTGGTGAATGGGAAGTAGTGCCCTTCAGGCAAAGAATCACCGAAGATGTTCACCTGGCTTTAGTGAAAGGAAATCCGGCATTACCACAATCTTCTTTGGTGCGCGTGCACAGTATGTCGCGTACAGGAGATTTGCTGGGATTGATTTTTGGAAATACTGGCGCAGAATTGGATCACGCATTAAATCTGATCGCTGAAGAAGATAATGGCGTTTTTCTTTTAATGCGCCATAGGGAACAATCAGATAATGTACTTGAAGTGTTGAACGACCTTTCCGGAAAATCTACGGAGAAAGCTGAAGGCGAGCAGCGGGATATAGGTGTTGGCGCACAAATTTTGAGAGAGCTTGGGATCACCAAAATGAAATTGATGTCTAACCATCATGTAGAGCGTGTTGGTTTAATTGGTTTTGGGCTTGAGATCGTTGAAAATGTGCGACTATAATCCCTGGGGCCTAAAAAGTAGGGCACATTGATTCGTCGTTGTCATAAAATCCGGTGTAGCTAATCGACAATTCAAAAGCACCTCTTCCGGGGGACAGAGATTTCAAATTGGTTAGCGTAATGTCATGACTTAAGCCAATCAATAATCCTTCCATTTCATAAGCCACCATGAGGTACAACGCCGATGGTTTAAACCCGGCTTCTGCAGTTTGATTAAGTCTGATACCTCCACCGACATGCATCGCTTTGGTATCATAATTAGTGATGTCAAATTTGACTACAGCGGCTGCGGCCAACATTTGATGCGGACCTTCCACCTGCCATAATAATCTAGGCAGGAAAGAAACATATTGATCAGATGCAAGCTCCATCGAAAGGAATGCAGTAAATTTTCGGTCCATTTTCACATCCGGAATCAGCGGATCAGGCTCAATCGAGTGGGCATAAAAAGAAATAGAATTACTCGTCAGGTGATCTCCGGAAAGTCCAAAGGATAGTCTGGAATATTTTGAGAGATCGGTTCTGTAAGTCAACCCTAAACCTATATCCATCACAGCAAAGTTATTGGCAGGCAGAATCTCGGAAGTGCTCAGGTTGTATTGATCTAATCCATTAAACTGATCGTTAAAATAGATGTTTTCATAATTCATATTCCGTTGCGCTATACCAAAACTAAAACCCGCAGAAAGGTATCTTCCCTTTTGGGCATTTAAAGCTTTGTGATAGCTTCCAAACAGCGATAAGATGTTTTGATTGACATTGTATATTGCTGTTCGATCTGTAATCAGTGAAAAACCCCCACCAAAAAAATCATCTTGCTGATCATTCAGTATAATCCTTACATCCCCATACACACCAAAGGTCGTATACGGACTCTCCAGAAAACTATTCCATTGATCTCTGTATGCAACGGTGACTCTGTACCGCCCATCAATAGCTCCTGCAAAAGCGGGATTGAGATCAAGCGGATGTGCGAACGCTTGTGTAAATAATTTATCCTGAGTCTTGCCTTGGGCAGGCAGGATCAAAAGCACTGCGATAAATAAGAAAAAGCGAATAATTTGCCCCATAGTTTAGATCATTTGCAGAATATCATACTTGGTCAGTATGTGCATATTCCCTGACTGATCTTTTGCCATGACCGCAGGAACTTTCTTGGTAATGTATTTATTTAGCTGACTTACAGCCAGATCAGCTTCAACCATTGGCAAAGGTTCATCCATAATATCAGCAACCGGTTTTTCAGTGTGCGATACCGGATTTTCAAGGATATATGTCAAAACAGCATTTTCAGACAAGGAACCTACAATTTTATCCTCCTTCATAACGGGCATTTGAGAAATATCGTATTCCTTCATTAATTGTAATGCCTGTCTGACAGTATCATTGGCGCCAACAGTGATAAGTTTTTGATCTTTGTGGGCTTTGAGTAAGTCATTTACGAGGAGCGCTTTGTTGAGAAAACCACGTTCGCGCATCCAGTCATCATTATAAATTTTACCAACATAGCGGCTGCCGTGGTCATGAAAAATGATGACGACGACATCAGCAGCTGTCAGTCGATCCTTTAACTGGAGTAGACCCGCAAGGGCACTGCCGGCAGAGTATCCAAGTAACAAACCTTCTTCCCGGGCTAAATTTCGGGCAGCCAGCGCACCATCCGCATCCGTCACTTTTTCAAAATGATCGATTAACGAAAAATCTACATTGGCAGGAAGAATGTCCTCACCAATACCTTCGGTGATGTAAGGGTAAATTTCCTTCTCATCAAAGACACCGGTTTCATGAAATTTTTTGAATACACTGCCATAGGTATCAATCCCCCAGATTTGGATTTTGGGATTCTTCTCCTTAAGATACTTAGCGGTTCCGGAGATAGTGCCTCCGGTTCCAACACCCACGACCAAATGGGTTATTTTGCCATCGGTTTGTTCCCATATTTCAGGTCCGGTACTCATGTAGTGTGCTTTCCGATTGGAAAGATTATCATATTGATTGGACCAATAGGAATTTGGAATCTGTTTGCTCAACCGATCAGCCACTGAATAATAGGATCGGGGATCTTTAGGTTCAACATTGGTTGGACACACAATGACTTCAGCCCCAAGCGCTTTGAGCATATCAAGCTTCTCTTTACTCTGTTTGTCGCTGGTGGTGAAGATGCATTTATAACCGCGGACAGCTGCTACCAGAGCAATTCCCATACCGGTGTTGCCAGAGGTACACTCTATAATGGTCCCTCCCGGTTTGAGCAGGCCTTCCGCTTCCGCATCATCAATCATTTGTACCGCCATTCGATCTTTAATGGAATGCCCGGGGTTATAGGTCTCAACTTTTCCCAGAACAAGTGCTTTGACGTCTTTGACGACTTTATTCAGCCTGATCATTGGCGTATTGCCTATAGTTTCAAGTACGTTATTGCTTATTTTCATCGAGCGCAAATATGCGAAAATTAGCCCTTACTCAACGAATCGCCAGCTGGCAAAGAATTGCTGGTCTAAAATGCCAAGAGCGCGGGCTACGGAGGGTGAGACCACAAGTCCCACCTGAGGGGGATATAAGCCGGATGCCAGATTTCCTGCTACTTTGGCGGTTAATGTCCTGTGCAACATTGGATTGGTAATCTCCATGTAGGATCCCACTTTGGCCGTAGGGTGGAGGACATAATAATTCGATTGGCTGCTTCCTGGTTTCCACACGGCCAGCCCTTTTTGTTCATGAATTGTTTTCCCTTCAGTCTTATAATTAGCCTCAAAATCTTTTATTTGAAAAACAGGTAGGATATCTGACAGTGTATCCTTGATTAGGGCGGTAGAATCCTTGCTGATAAAGTGATTTGGGTTATACCATCCCAGATGTATCACTTGTCCAATCGACAAGCCTTCTTCGATTCTGGGGTTTAAGCGGACCAAAACCTCCGGCGAAACGCCCAGATAAACTTTGGAAATTCGATAAAGCGTTTCTTTTGGTTCAATTCTATAAAAAATTGGGATGCTGTCTTCTCCGGAAACTGGGGGTGAAAACATTATCGCAGCAGGATTGACAGGGATTTGAATAGGATACCCCAGAGGTATAAAGCTTGGATCAAGGTCAGGATTGGCTCTGTACAGGGAATCAATGCTGATATTATATCTGGTTTTCAATTGGTAAAAAGTCATTCCGGGCTCTACTACTTCAATGATCACCAAACCTACGGAATCAATATGGTGGACAAATACTTGGGCCTGTTCATCCGCAGAGACAGACTGGGCCTGCAACGAAAAGCCTGAAAGTAGCCAGAATAAAAGGAGTGCTAGTGAGCGCATAGAGTCAGTGAATTATAGACAAATGTATTACATATTAAACAAAAATGTAATATTTAATAAAAAATGTTGACTTTTGCAGTAGATCAAGACAATACTTATGAACGCATATTGTACCATGGCCATTATACCGGCCCGTTACGGATCCCAACGGTTACCCGGTAAACCACTGATTATGATTAATGGAAAAAGCCTGATTCAAAGGGTTTGTGAACGTGTCCAACAGGCACAAAATATAGATCACTTCTGTGTGGCTACAGATGATATATTGATATATAACCATGTCAAAAAGTTAGGGCATGATGTCGTGATGACTCGTTATGATCAACCTTCCGGTACTTTTCGATGCGCTGAAGTATTAGACCAATTCCCCATGGTGACCCATGTCGTAAATGTGCAGGGCGATGAGCCATTGATTGATCCTAAATTGATTGATCGCATGGCAAGCTATATGATCAGCCAGAACGGGTTGAAAATTGCCACCCTGATTCATCGAATTGTAGAGGCGACGGATTTAAGCAATCCCAATGTTGTTAAAGTAACCGTCAATACGAAAGGAGAAGCGATGTATTTTAGCCGGCAAGCCATTCCATTTGTCAGGGATTTTCCAATCGATAGCTGGCTGGACCATGGCCATTATTTCAAACATGTCGGAATGTATGCATACACTGCGAAGGCATTGAAGGAAATCGAGAAATTTTCGATCCATCCATACGAGTCCATGGAGCGTCTGGAACAACTCACCTGGCTGTCCAATGGCATGCCAATACAATGTCTGGAAACAGATATTCATTCGCGGGGGATTGATACGGAAGATGACTTGAAACTCGTAACACAATTAATTACGACCGCAGAGAAATCGCTGGTGAAGTAAAATCTGTTACGATTTCAATGGATGTTATTAAAATTACAAGATTATTGTCCCAGAAACAGGCCATCAAATGCAAACGGTAAAAGATCCTTGACATCATAAAGTTCAATGACTTCACCACCTGTTGCCAGTGAAAGTAACAGGCGAATAGGCGTCGTTTGATGACTCCTGTATTCATGCAGCATCTGTCTGCAGGATCCACATGGACTGGCCGGTGTTTTTTGATTTTTATTATCTACCACAATTGCGATGGTATCAATTGGTTGTCGTCCATGCACCTGAATCATCGAATATAAGGCTACACGCTCAGCACATTGTCCGATGGGAAATGCACCATTCTCCTGATTGGCTCCACTGGATATGGTTTGATCAGTGGTCCGAATAGAAACCCCAACTTTGAACTTTGAATAGGGGGCATAGGCTTTTTGACTGGTCATAGCAGCTTCATTAATTAAGGCCTGATCAACAGATGAAAGCGAACGTTTGTCCTTATAGACATTGTAATCAAACTTGTATTGATAGGTTTCCATAGTGTTTCAAGATAGGAACTAATCTGTAATTGATAGGTCTCTTCAATACCTGCAGTAAGTGAAGTGTGTAAATAATCAATCATTAAAAAGCCTGAGCGTTTGTTTGTTAGGGATAATGGGTAAAGGTTTAGTTTTGCCAATATTTTCAAAGCAGAGACTTTTTTCACTGCAATAAAGAAGGTTTTACCATCTTTCGACTTTTAAATGAATTTGATCGCGATCTTTCAACGTGTTATAAGGGACCAGATACGCATGGCGCAGCTGTTTATGTTGTGTCGGCAATTGGGAGTCATACTGTCTTCCATTGTTATCGCAAGGTCTCTTTCTTTAGCCGACGTCGGGGTTTTTGAGATGTTAATGCTGTGTGGTTATTTGATGACTTTTTTTTGGTCCGATGCTTTATTAAAAGGTTATTTGGCAAATCCTTCAGGCGCTATGGAGCAGCATAGCAGTTCCTCTTTTCTTTGGTTTTTTATTATTGCTGCTTTTGTTTCGATGGGGCTCCTCTTAGTGGGGCAAAGCATTCTACTGCCCTTATTTGTAGGTCGGCAGGCGCTATCCGGGATAGGCTTATTTGCATTGTATCAGGCGTTCATAGT
Organism: Bacteroidota bacterium; assembly: GCA_024642665.1. GTDB lineage: Bacteria > Bacteroidota > Bacteroidia > Chitinophagales > Saprospiraceae > Opimibacter. The sequence continues at coordinate 63,174 of JAHEAR010000010.1, read as the reverse complement.
TCCCTTATGGATAGCCCCATTCATTGGTGTTTTAAAACGGCATAATGCATTTTTAATTTCCATTTACGTTTTAGTGGGACCATCTGTCGCCTGCTGGATTGGGTTTCATGCCGGGGCTGCTTTGAGTGGCGTTTTGATGGGATTGATTTGTTATGCCTTAGTTGGCCTGTGTTGGGTGGTTGTGCAAACAAAATTTGTTACAAGGATTAATCTCAGGAAATTGTTGCATGCACTTTGGCCAGTCACCTGGCCTTTGGCGATGTATGCGATATCAGCGGGGTTGGCCAGAAGTTTTGATTTGTGGCTGGTCGCGAGAGAATTTAGTGAGGCTACTTTTGCTTTTTTCAGGTATGGGGCGAGAGAGTTCCCGATCGTGGTGGCATTTGCTGCCGGATTAAGCACCGTTATGATCCCCAGATTGAAATCAAACGAAGCGCTGAAGGAATTGAAACAAAGGTCCACCAGGCTTATGCATATTGCTTATCCAGGGGTCGCATTGGTGATGGTATTAAGCCCAATTCTTTTTACCTTTTTTTTTGGTGAGGCATACAGAGCAAGTGCGATTATTTTTAATGTCTATTTACTTCTAGCATTAACGCAATTAATCTTTCCACAATCTATTTTGATTGCCCGAGAAGAAACCAAAGTGTTATGGTTTGTGTCTTTGGCCGAATTGATGATCAATGTGATCGCCAGCCTAATTCTTCTTAATGTTTTTGGATTGGTAGGAATAGCATTTGGTACCTTGATCGCTTTTGCTTCTGAAAAACTTATATTAATGGTATTGGTGTACAGAAAGTATGATATAAGTCCTTCAAGATTAGTCAACCCATTTGTTTGGTTAGTATATAGTAGTCTTTTAGTTTCAACATTTATTTTTTCTCAATGGATGTTTGGCATATAAAAGATATTAAAACACAATTGGAAAATAGAAACATTGCAACTGGTCGGGAGGCAATAAGTCTTGCCAAATGGGTATTTGATGATGTTTTAAATTTGAAAGAGGGGCAGCTGGTGATACAGGAAAAATATCTGCTACTTAAAAACACACTGGAGCGTTTGGAAGCAGGTGAGCCTGTTCAATATATTGCGGGACATGCTTGGTTCTTTGGTTATTCGTTCTTGGTTAACCAGCATGTGCTGATTCCAAGGCCGGAAACAGAGGAATTGGTTGACTGGATTTTGAGAGATGTCAAAAAACAATTGAATAGACTGATAAGGATATTGGATGTTGGGACAGGCAGTGGTTGCATTGCCATCACGCTAAAAAAGGAACTGGGTGAAAATTGCGAGGTGGTGGCCATTGATATTTCTACGCAGGCTCTTAGTGTTGCTCAACAGAATAGTCTAATACTGGAGGCTGAGGTTGAATTTCTTGAAATGGATTTTCTTCAGACTGATGGAGATTTTGGTATGCCCTTCGATATCATCGTTAGTAATCCCCCTTATGTTGGTAGAAACCTGATTTCTGCAGAGATGCAAGCGATGCTTAGATATGAACCGCCCATTGCATTGTATCCGGAAGGTCAGGACGTGGATATTTTCTATAGAAGGATAAGCGAACTTCGCGGCAAATTGCTGTCTCCTGAAGGATCCTGCTATATTGAACTAAATGAATTCAGGAAAGAGCAAATTCATACGCTTTTTGAAAGCAATCGGTGGAAAAATCTTGAAATCAGAAATGATTTACAAGGTTTTCCCAGAATGCTTAAAGCAAAATCAGAATAATTCTGCTTCAGGCAGCACTTTTGGGCTCCTAGGTATCAAAGAAAAATAGGGTCATATCAGGATCGTATCATTTTTTGAAATTGGGCTCATTTTCTCTTCAATTAAAGGGCTTTTAAATGTGCTGATGGGGGATGGGCAATCAAAACTAAATTATATAAAAGTTTGAGATACAACTAATTACATATAAATAATAAATACTTTAGGGCTGTTTTAGGAAATATATTCTACTGTCCTTTGAGAATTTAGCAATATATAATTTGTATCTTGCGGGTAACTTTAAAAAACCATTTGGACAAATTTTTTTATTGGGCAAGTAATTATACAATTCTAACATGCGAACAAGACTTCTTTTGCTATGCATTTGCGTAGGCTCCTACCTATACAGCGTAGCACAACCCTCTAACAATCCTTGTGGCATGGCCACGCCTATTACTAATCTGGATGGCACCTGTAACACCTCCGAAGACATGATGTTGGCCACTGAGGACATAGGACCTGGATCATGTACTGTAGGGAGCAACAAAAATGTTTGGTTTAGCTTTACAGCTATCGGGGTAAGTGCTGAGATTACGGTTACGAATGCTATTGGTACCCCTGAGATTACCATCGTTGAGTTTCCTACCACGCCTTGTAGTGGTGCCGATGCGCAGGAAGTAGACTGTGTCACAGGAACCACCCTGGTCACCGACAATACACTGACGATAGGTAATACCTATTACGTGATGGTGGCATTCTCTAATAATGCAGACGGCTTTTTTGATATATGTATTGATAATCCTAACCCAGCTCCGAATGATAATTGCATCACGGCAACACCACTAACCCTTCTGGACGATGCATGTTATACTTCAAATAATGATTTCCCTTCGACGGATGTTCTGATTCCGGGATGTTTCACCGGATCCACATACAATGTTTGGTTTTCGTTTGTTGCTCAAGGAGTTAGTTTAGATGTAAACATTCCTGCCGGTGGTCCCGGTGTATCTCAGGTTGCAGTTATAGATTTTGCTACCAATTGTGTCGCGGCTGGTGCTGTAACACTTGGATGTGCTACCGGTACTAATCACATTGTGCTGGATAATGAATTGACGATAGGAGATCTCTACTATATTGTCGTTGGATTTCAGAATTCTGATTTTGATGGGAATGGCATAGGGAGTTTTGAATTGTGTGTTGATAACCCTGAGCCCGCACCAAATGATGATTGTGACATGGCAGTGGTGGTGCCACCAAGTGTACTTAGTGATCCGACCACTTGTTATACCACAATAGCAGGAGTTGATTTAAATAATGACTGGCCATCCACAGATGTTGGCTTATTTGGTTGTTGGGATGCTAACTTTAGTACTAACATTTGGTATTCATTTGTCGCACAGGGACCAGATGTTCAGATCACCATTGATCCTTCTTTTCCGGAAGATGCTCAGATTGCCCTGGTAGAATTTACCGGAGCTCCATGTGAAATTGCTGGCGCTATATTACTTCGCTGTGTTACAAATAATTATTTAGAATTTAATGATGATTTGGTGATTGGCAATACCTATTATTTCGCGGTAGGATTTGATGGCGATGCTGTTGGGGATTTTTGCATGAATGTATTTAATCCGGTGCCGCCGCCAAATGATTTGCCTTGTAATGCGATTGCATTAGATACGGATGGAGGATGTGAATCAGGAACTACCATATATGCCAGTTCAGAAGGGTATTTTGTGCCGGGTACGTGTCAAACCTCAGTACAAAGTACCGTTTGGTATACGTTATCATTAAACGATCCGGATAATGTCGGATTTGAAATTGATTTTAGTTTTATCAATGCCCCCAATGGAGCGGAAGTGTCAATTATTTTATGGGAAGTGACCGATTGTAACCAACCGGGCACAATCTCCTTTTTCAATTGTGGTGCACCACCATCTGACGTATTAATGTGGGGACCAATTGATGAGAATACGACCTACTATTTATCAGTTTCTACGTCTACAGTAAACGAAGCCGATTTTACACTTTGTGTTGATGAAGTTCCGCCTTGTTTTGAAAATGATATTTGTGCAGAAGCTACTCCAATCCCCGATGTTATGTCCGATATGGCATTTGTTTGTATCGACGGATGTAACTTGTTTGCTGACCCTGAATTATTTAATAATTCATGTGGGGTAGGTAACTTTCCAACTGTTTGGTTTCAGGTACAAACTGATGGTGCTGCCACCTTAATGAATATTCAGGTGAATAGTGATGACTTTGATGCACCTACAATATCTTTGTTTTGGCAAACCACCGATTGCGATGCCCTTACACCAGTGCCCTTGACAACCAGTAATCTTCCATGTGTCGTAGGTTCGAATGGAGAAGCAGAAGCTTTTGGTTCTGATGTTGGGGCCAGTTCCATATATTATATAGCAGTTAGTTCATTAAATAATGTTGGGGGAGATTTTTCAATTTGTGTCAATACCATTTCATCCGCCTCAAATTGTGTAACCTCTCGAGATATCGAAATTACGGGGAGATCCTCCAATGGGCCTCTCGAAGGGCCATTCTTCCCGGGTGAAACAGTAAGTATATGTATGAATGTCGATTCATATACAGCAGCCAATAATGGTTGTCAGTGGTTTCAGGGTCTTATTCCAGTTTTTGGAAATGGATGGGATCCCTCCTCCTTCGATGGTAATGGTCAACCATTAAATGCTACAGTAAATGGTAATCCAATTCCACAAGCAGGAAATGGTCTTTACGGATCTGCTCAGTGGGACTGGTTTACGGATGTTGATTATCATCATGATCACGTTTTTTATCAATTAGGTGACTTTGATGGAAATGGCACGATTGACATGTGTAATATTCTTTATGACCCGGATTGTCCAAATACCGGTGGATTGATGGGTGGATGTTGTAATCCTTGTTGGGGTGCTCCTTTAGGGACCATTCTTCCAGGTGGATGGTTTGCTTATGGTATTAATGGCAGTTGCAATATTCCCGGACCCCCAATCCGCGTAGACTGGGGAGATGGTAATACCTGTGGTGGCGGTATGGGTCCCTGGGCGTTTTGCTTTGACCTGAACGTACGTGAATATCCCGATTGTCTTGAAGATGTATCTACAATGACATTGAGTCTTGGATTTTTTACGACTGCCGATGGTGAAACAGGTGCTTGGACTGGTAGTGCGAGTGTATGTAATCTGGATCAACCTGCCTTTGTCACCTTACCCATGTGTTGTTCTGAATTAATGGAAGGCTTTGATATGCTCGATCCTATTTGTAGTGGACAACAAATGGTTTATTCCATTGACGAGCCCGATGTAGATTATTGGGAATGGACTGTAGATGCTGGTATCGTCACTGGTGCTACACCAGGTTCCGGTGGACCGGGAACTACTATAATTAACACACTTACAAATGGAGGTTCTGATCCTGAAACCGTAACCTACACTTTCCTTGGTTTTGCAGGTGGGGCATGCCCCGTTTTCCAAAAGGAAGTGACAATAGACGTTTATCCAAAAATTCAGGTGACACTTACGCCTTTAGTAATGTGTTCTACGCCTACAGAGCCGTATGAAATTATTCCGGATGTTATAGGTGGGTCAGGAAACTATGAATATCAATGGTCACCGGGTGGGGAAACAACCCCTACGATCATGGTGCCAAATCCTGTAAATGGAACGTTGTATACTGTTAGTGTAACTGATGAGGTAGGTTGTTTTGGAACAGCTAAAATGGCCATTACCGTGTATACAACCTTCCCAGTCGATATTGATGCGCCGATCACCGAACAATGTGTTCAGGAAGGAGATATAAACCTTGAAGCTTCAGCGATGGGTGGCATGGATCCATATAATTTTGAATGGACTTTACCGGATCAAACTAATCAAACCACAGAAGCTATTACAACAAGTTTATCTGGTCAACATCTGGTGATTGTAACAGATACTGAAGGTTGTGTTGGAAAAGATTCTGTTGTCATTTCCTTCTTTCCTACGCCTGAAGTATATATAGATGCCGTGGATGGGGCTTTAGCCATATGCGAAGGGGAATCTACTGAACTTGCAGGAGTTGCCTCTATGGGAACCTCACCATATTTATATGAATGGGATACACCTGAAGGTTTAGAGTCCGGAAAAAATATTGAAGCTTTCACACCAGGCCTATATACGGTTACTGTTGAAGATGCTCATGGATGTACTAACAGCGCAGAAATTGAAATCGAAGCACAACCGGAACCAATGCCTGATTTAGGCCCTGATCTTATAGTTTGTGATTTTGAGGATCCGGTAGAATTAATTGTAACACCACAATTTGAGGACTATGCATGGTCCATTGGTAGTGGTGCAGATGGTTTGGAATCAATAGAAGTTTATAATGCCGGAATTTATACCGTCACGGTAACGAACGAATTTGGATGTACAGGAGATGTGTCAATGGAGATTCTGACATTCCCTCAACCTCCTTTTGTCATGCCGGATACATTTGAATATTGTCCGGGTGGATCAGTGACTATTGATGCTGATGATTTTGGCGGGCCATGGGACAACTATATCTGGTTACAATGCCCACTATGTATTAATGAAATTACAGTAAGCACACCGGGTATTTATTCCGTGATTGTTTATGATTTTAATGGATGTACGGCGACACAACAATTTGAAGTTATTGAAAACTCTTCTGTCATGGCAGGACTCGATGGCGATCAGATAATGTGTACCGGCGAAACCATTACACTCTCTGCTTTACCAGGTTTTAATACTTATGAATGGTCGCCCAATGCAGGAGGCAGTACCACCAATACAGCTGATGTAACTTCGATTGGTAATTATTATGTAACCGTTGAAGACAATATGGGTTGTGTGGGAATTGACAGCATAGAGATTGTTTCAGGAGATTTTGTTGCGAGTATTAACGGTCCTACAGCTATTTGTGCTAATGTACTTGCAACGATCACCGCTCAGCCTGCCGGTGGTACCTATTTGTGGTCTACAAACGAGGTGACGCAAACGATTCAGGTAGATGACGGCACGCATACCGTAACGGTCACCAGTAGTGACGGGTGTACAGCAGTAGCAAGTACTACAATTATTGAGACGCCATTTATACCGGTCATCACCGGTAAGGATTCAATATGCCGAACTTCAGAAACATCTGTTTTGGATGCAGGTGGTCCATATGCTAGTTACACGTGGTCAGCTAATACAGGCTCTGCAATCACTCAAACAGTTACTGTTTCATCAGCTGGGACATATACAGTTACCATTGTTGATGCTTCCGGATGTGTAGGCACTGCCGCATTTACAGTTGCAAATTATCCTGTGCCATTTGTAAGTATTCTTGGTTCACCTGATTTTTGTGTAGGTGGTAGTACGCAAATGAATGCAACCCCAGGGTATGTAAGTTATGAATGGAATAATGCAGAAGTCACACCAACCATTACGATTAATACACCCGGTGCCTATAGTGTGACTATTACGGATGATAATGGATGTACAAATACCTCATCGACCACTGTCAATAATCCATACCAGGAAATGGTCGATATTAGTGGGTCGTTTGTTTTCTGTCCTGGTGATCAGGCTACGCTGGAAGTTCCTGCGGGATACGCTTCCGTGCTTTGGTCAACAGGTGAATCAACTGACTTGATCAATGTCGCTACAGAAGGTGATATCAGCGTAATTGTAGTCGACGTCGACGGATGTATTGCATATGATACAGTGACCACAGAAGCAAATGCATTGCTGAGTCCAAATATTACGGGTATAGCAACTATTTGTGACAATGGTACCACGGTGCTTAATGCAGGTCCTGGTTTTGATAATTATATTTGGTCAGCAAACGCAGGTTCTGCAACCACTCAGACAGTCACTGTAAATGGTGCTGGTACTTATTCGGTGACTGTAAGCAGTAATTCAGGCTGTATGGGTGAAGATGATTTTGTGGTTACTGCATTTTCATCACCTTCTGCAACTGTGACACCAACAGCTACAGCATGTGATATACTGGAACCAGGTGGTCCGACCACTATTATTGATTTTAATGCATTAGTTACTGCCGGTGATATGGGAGGAGGATGGACACAAAATTCAGGACCATCAACTGTAAACCTTACCAATCTCTCAGCAGTTAATTTTAATGGATTAAGTGCAGGAACCTATACGTTTACCTATAGAACAGCTTCTGCTGTTCCACCATGTTTAGATCAATCGTATCCGCTGACAGTTACCATTCAGGATTGCAGCTGCCCACAAGTTTTATTGGGTATGGCACCTGACCTTTGTAACCGAATGGGGACGCTTGATTTAAATTCGATTGTAGATCCGCAAACACCTTCCGGTGGAACATGGAGTATATTGACAACACCTCCGGGTTCTAATCCGGCAACCATAACACCACCGGCAACTTTTGTTGGAACAATGGCTGATCCCGGTACCTATACTTTACAGTACCATGTTTCAGGATTAGCGTCATATTGTAATGCAGATGCTACAGTTGATATTGAAGTGCAAAGAACACCTGATGCAGGTGTTGCAGCTGTGCCGGTTGATTTCTGTTTTGGAGAAAACCAGGTTGTGAACTTGTCAACATTACTGATTGGTGCTGATGGTGGAGGTGAGTGGAATGAAACCTCTCAGTTTCCAAGTTCCGGAGGAGCATTTAATGCTACAGCTGGATCATTTGATGTATCAGGTCAGGCGCCTGGCACCTATACTTTTGTCTATCTGCTCAAAGGAACAAGTCCATGTCCCGATGACATGACTACTGTAGAGGTTGTTATTGAAGCTAATCCAATTGCGGATGCCGGAAGTTCAAGCACGATAGACTGTATTACACCTACTGCACAATTAGGTGGTTCAGGTACAAGTATTGGGGCAGATTTCATGTATACCTGGACAACAACCGATGGTATACTCTCCAATGCTAATCAACCAATTGCCACTGCTATGGCTTCAGGAACGTATGTACTGACTGTGGTAAATATTGTGACTGGTTGTAGTGCTACTGATCAGGTTGTGATTGATCAGATCGGTACATTCCCTACCTCTATTGAAATGCTTGTAACTTCTCCAGACTGCGAAGGAGATGCTCCGGGTTCTATGCAAGTCACTTTTGTCATGGGTGGTACAGCTCCTTATAGTTATTCGCTGAATGGAGCAACACCGGTTGCTTCTCCGGTCTTTAATAATTTACCTGCCGGGGATTATACGATTGAGGTATCAGATGCCATCGGCTGTAAAGTCAGTGATACGTTTACGATTGAGGAACTGGTAGTAGTTGATCTCGAGATCATTAATTTTGTGCACGATTCACTTGTCTTTGATCTGGGAGATTCAATTAAGTTTAGCTACATCTATGCAGGCTCATCAACAACACCTGATTCCTTAGTATGGAAGATAGGGGATAGTGTACTTTGCACGAACTGCTTGTTCCTTGAAATGGAAGCTTATTTGGCAAGTACAATTACGCTGGAAGCATATGATGTGCGGGGTTGCTTCATTAAGGAAACGGTTACATTCCAGGTAGTAAGAAAAAGAGATGTTTATATTCCAAATGTATTTAGTCCAAATGGCGATGGACTGAATGATATATTCACTTTATTTTCTGATTCTGATGTAAAAGAAATTACATTGATGGAGATTTATTCCAGATGGGGCGAGTTAGTCTATAGAAAATCAGGATTGCTGCCTAATGATCCAAATACAGGATGGGATGGAACTTTTGATGGCGATGAACTTAATCCGGGAGTTTATGTATATCGGATTGAAGTCATATATGGAGATGATGTTAAGGCAGATTTTGCAGGAGATATTACCATCGTCAAATAATATTATAGTTGAATAATTTGTTATTTAAATAACAGAAAAGTATAGAGTTTACTTGCCCATTTCTCTTGTTTCTGAGCCCTCCTTTCCAAATGGAGGGCTCTTTTTAGGAATAAGCAGACGTATTGAAAATTGCATTAACCAAAAATCAGACCCAATGGATATATGTATTATATCAGGGTTTTGATTTCAGGACACTGAAAACTAAGGCCACCATTGAGCAATAGCTTATATAAATTATTTCTTTTCCATTTTATCCTTGGGAGTTTATGGCTGCTCTCGCAAGAGGCAACTGCTCAATGCACGTATGATATTTCGACACCAATTGCTGATAATAATAGTACTACTATTAATCTGATTGTGAGTGGACTGGTGGATAGTGATCTTGCAAGTCCGACGCAAGGTATTTGTGGCGTTGAAATTGAATTTGTTCATGAATATCTTGGTGATTTGACGATGTCACTTGTTTCGCCCTCGGGTACGACTGTTGACTTAATTGGGCCTCCAACAACTTTGATTTCGCCAACAAATTTGTCTTCCTGGAAAATTAATTTTGTTAAATGCCTAGCAGCAGCATCGCCTGATCCGGGATTCACACCTACTTGGTCGAATCTTCAACCCTGGCAGGCACTAACCGCATATACAGGTACATACTTTCCACAGAGTGGTTGTCTGGAGGATTTCAACAGTGGTTCGGCTAATGGTGTCTGGCAAATTGTCATTGAAGATCATGATGTATTCCAACTGGGAAGTGTGGCTAATGTTACGTTGTTGTTCTGTAATCCTTTAGGATTGGAATGTTTGCCTTGTACCCCTAATGCAGGAACGCTTTCTCCTATGGCAATAAACATATGTTCAGGAGAGAATATTCAATCTTCTCAGGTAACAATTGATTATGGAGGAAATACGCCATCACCTTTGTTGTATACGTATGAATATCTTTTTATTTCCGGGAATGTCATACTTCAGAGTGGCACTAGTTTTTCAATTACGCCCCCCATTGGCAGCTACGCTATCTGCGGTTTAAATTATTTAACAAGTGATACTTCTGCCGTGGATGCCTTGATCGCAATGAGTGATTATAATCAGTTATTGCAGGCTATCGATCAAGGGAGTATATGTGCTGATCTGTCGAGCTCTTGTATTGCTTTAAACGTAACTGGTAAGCCGGATACTGTCATTATAACCGGGGATTTGTGCAATGGTGAAATATTTTCTTTTGGGGGACAGGATTATTTTACGGATGGAATTTATTTTCAGACGAAAGACGGTCCCGGATTATGTGATACAACCATTGAAATAAGGATTTACCCAAGATCCTTAACTGTTTCTGTGGATGCACCGGATACGTTATTTTGCGGAGCAGGAGATGTTGTTTTGCAGGCGACGCCGGGTGGGGGTGTGGGACCATTCACCTATCAGTGGACCACACTAAACGGAAATATTACATCGCCTTCAAATACTGCATCAATCACCGTCAATCAGTCAGGACAATATTTTGTAGAGATATCTGATGGGATTTGTTCTGGTACCGGTAGTACAAATGTGGTTGCAGGTCCAAATTTTCCTCAAGTTGTTTTTTCCGGTGGCACCATTACCTGTAGCAGGCCAGTCGTCAATATAAAACCAATTTATTCCCCTTCAAGCGCAAGCGTTTTGTGGAATGGGCCGATGGGTTTTACGTCTAATCAACCGAACATAGGAGTGACGGTTCCGGGTACTTACACCTTGAACATAACAAATGCAGCAGGCTGCACCACAAAAAAATCAGTCAATATTGACATAGATACTGCGACAACCCCTGTAGTTATCTCGATAGTGGATAAAAAATGTGATATCATGGTGGCTACCTTAGGTGCCAATTTTTCCAGTACGGAGGTATTATGGGATTGGACAGGCCCTAACGCTTTTTCTGCCAAAGTATGGAGGCCCGGCATATCGACCCCCGGGTTGTACAACCTGACAGTTACTTTTAATAACGGATGTCAACGATCAGGTGCTTTTCTATTTGATGGTGATTTTTCCGAGCCTGATATTCAGGTCTCTCCAAATGATACCCTTAATTGTAATGAAATATTAACCTTGTCAGCTTCTTCCAATACGCCCGGTGTGAGCTACTTGTGGCAGGGGCCGGATGGTTTCAGTGATCCACAAGCGGTGGTGATGACTGAGGAGGCCGGAAGTTATTATGCTCAGGTATTGGCACCAAATGGGTGTAAAAACACGGATACCGTGCAGGTAATTCAAGGGAATGACATTTTTACGTATCAAATTATTAATGACACCTTAACTTGTTTGAAAACCGTTGTAACCATCGGGGTGATAGCCCCGGAGGCTGACGTATATGATTGGATTAACTATACGGGGCCTGGTGATGATCAGGCATTGATACAAGTTGATAAAGGGGGTAAGTATATCCTGGAAATGACTAATTCAGTTACCGGATGTAAGACGACGGCATATATTACTGTGAAAGTGGATCGGGTGATTCCTTCTTTTGATTATGTCCTGGATACCATTAACTGTTTTGATCCTGTGGCAGATTTAAGTTTTGTTCCATTGCCCGGTTTTACCTATAGCTCCATGTATTGGGAACTTCCCGATCAAACTGTTGTGCAAGGACCTGTTGTCTCTTCTCCACTGGACGGCGATTATAAATTAGTGGCCATTGGAATAAACGGATGTCAGCGAACCACCATAGTACATGTACCAATAGATACTTTGAGTCCATTCTTAATTCTTAATGCGGACACATTATTGTGCAGTGATACCATTGCGATTGTTGCACAATCTCTTGACTCAGTTTCTACTTACCAATGGGATGGGGCCGGCATTATTGAAATGGAAGATTTCATAATTCAGGTAAATCAGCCTGGATGGTATCACCTTATTGCTACAGGACCTAACGGTTGCCCATCTCCTTTTGATATTTTTGTTGACAGCAATTTTACTTTGCCGGCATATGCTCTGCTGACAGATTCTTTGCGTTGCGATAAGTCTGCAGTTTTGACTGCAATACCGGTTGGAACAAACTTTTCCTACAGTTGGTACGACCCTTCATCAACTTTAATTTCGTCTGATTCATTTGTTGTTGTCAATCAGCCCGGAGAATATTCGTTGCAAATGGTTGGCGTCAATCAATGTATTGCCTTTGATACTGTTTTGTTGGATTCTTTGGAATATCCATTGGTAGAACTTTTCTCGGACACCTTTACATGCTCCCGGATAGCAGTGGATATTTCTTCTACGGTGGATGTGCCATCCTATACGATTGCATGGTTGGATTTTAATGAAGATACCATTAGTCAGGCATCAGGAATTAATGTTACAAGTCCGGGTCCGTTCATCGCTTCGGTGACTGGACAAAATGCGTGTACCACACGCGATACAATTTTCGCCGTTCATGATACGATTCCACCAAAGGCAATTATACTTTTGGATGGAGAGATCAGATGTCAATTTCGTGATGCGTTACTTGACGGAAGTGGTTCAAATCCACAGCCATTGATTTTTGCCTGGACCACTGCAAATGGAAACATACTCAGTAATCCAACATTGTCAAATATAAATATTCAGGATACAGGCTTGTATGTATTGAGTATAACCCAAATTAGTAATGGATGTATTGGAAGTGATAGTTTAATGGTGAGTGAACATCCGGATGCTATTACCGATGTCAGTCTGATTATTAATTCTCCGGAGTGTCATGGGCAAGGCAATGCTTCAATTATGATTGACCAGATAAGTGGTGGAGCCGGATTGGTAAGTTTTCAATTAGATTCCGGGGCGCTTCAATCTACACCTGTTTTTTCAGGTTTGAATGCAGGTCAATATTTGCTCACCCTTATAGATGAAAAAAACTGTGTGTTTGATACATTGATTGAGATTGATACAACTATAGTTTTTACTGTGGATGCCGGTCCGGATATTGAAATATATCTTGGGGAAGAGGCAGATTTATCTGGTGTAACGGATTTGCCGATGGTTTACTTTGCGATGGATGAATGGATCGACTATAATGGGACGATTTGTAAGGATTGCCCCCTTCTGCAAGTTCAACCAGTGGAAACTACTTCTTATACTTTTCAGGTGTCCTCCAACACTGGTTGTGTATTAGCAGATGATGTGATAGTTTATGTAATCGAAAAAGCAAAGTATTTTATTGCAAATGTGTTTTCCCCTAATGAGGATGGGGTGAATGATTTTGTCAATTTGAACAGTACCGGCGGTATTGAGCGTGTGATCCAATGGACGATTTATGATCGTTGGGGAAATGCCGTATTTGGTGCAACCAACTTTGATCCTATGGATTCATCCGTATTTTGGAACGGCCGAACGTCTACAGGTGAATTTCCTAATCCGGGTGTATTTCCTTATGTGATTGAATTTCAGCTTATTAGTGGAAAAAGAGAGGTCCATCACGGCGAGATAACGTTACTTCGGTAAGCGAAATTGCCTGAATCGGTATCTGATAGATAAATTGACGGTTTGCCTACACTTTTAGCCAAAGATTAGCTTGTTTAATTTTGTTAATTTTAACCTTACAAATAAACTTCCTTTATTAAACGAATATTTACATGAAATTACTCAGGATATCCCTCTACACCAGGCTTTTTTATTGTCTTGCCCTGGTGTTTTCTGTTTCCAATATTTATGGTCAGTGCAACCCGGAGGAAGGGGGGGCAACTTGTCAGGAAGCACCACTGGTGTGCCTGAACAATCTTTGTGATGCGACAGAAGATAATCAACCGGATGGTGCCTATCTTGGATGGTGTGGTCCGAATACAGCAATTCACAATCCTCAATATTTTGAGTTTATTGCCACATCAACGGATGTATTCTTTCAAATTACAGTGGGTGATTGTAGTGGAGGTCAGAATGCCATTCAGGCCGCTATACTAGATGCCTGTCCCTGGCAGGGTGCTAATAATGTTTTGGATTGTAATCCGGGATCTCCGGAAGGAAGTACATTTACCTTAGCTGTATCCGGATTAGTCATTGGTCAATCTTACTGGCTTGTTTTTGATGGAAGTGCCGGTTCTCAATGTGACTACACGATTGATATCGCAACGGGGATATATGAACCTGTGCTCGAGAATGATCTTGAAACCGTCTCCATAGATCCTAACTACGTGTGCCAGGGATATGATGATTTGCAGTTGTCGGCCGAACCAGAGGCAGTTGGCGCACACGGTTATTGGTGGGTTCCTTCCTGGAATACAAACGATACAACAGAAACGACAGATCCATTTGCTTCCATTTCAGTTCCTGACGATCTGGATGCGGGTATTTATGAAATATGCGTGCGCGCTTTCAGTGGATGTGATACTATGGATTTTGAGTTGTGTATTGAAGTTGAAGTCTATGAGATACCCGATGAGGTGAAAGACCCCGAAATCTATTGTCCTGAAGAGTTTCCATTTCAATGGGGAGCCGTTTTTGTTGGTGGCCCGGGAGAATATTTTCAAAATTTTAACACAGCTGAAGGTTGTTCTTTTGATAGTAGTTGGCTCGTTGAAGAATATCCCATTGTTCCGCTTGGCATATTGGATACACTTCACTGTATGGGAACTTTGTTCTATGAAGGAGATGCTTATGATTCACCGGGCACCTATGACTTGTTTTATCCGGGAGGAGGCTTGAATGGTTGTGACTCCTCAGCTGAAATGACATTGACCTTAGCAGATTTAGATGCTTTTTTGGAATTGTCCTGTGAAAATGGAGAGTTTGTCTTAACTGTATTGATTCAGGAATTGATTCCGTTCAATGCGGATGTTGAATATGAATGGTATGAAAGTGGGATTCTGATTTCTACTGAAGAACAACTCTATACCCTCGATGGAGGAGTATATGATGTAATCGTCAGGGTAATCACTTCTGCTGGTGAATGTCAATTTCCACTGCCCACTTTTGCATTTAATGCTGAAGATTACCGCCCTGATCCACCTGATCTTGGTTTTACTGATACACTGATTTGTGCACAATCAAATGTATTTTTTGAGGTTATTGACGATCCATTTGACCAGTTAACATATGTATGGAGCACTATGGGTAATGTTCCTATTTTCCAGGATGGATCCAATATCGCCGAATTTGATTTTAGTAATACAGGTCCTGCAGAAATTTGTGTTTATGCCATTAACGAATGTGGACCGGGACCGGAAACATGTTTTCAAGTGGATTTAAAACCTGCTCCTGTAGCGAGTTTCGATTTTGAGCCTCTTTTATGTGCAGATTCATCTACCGTAATTGTTTTTACCGGTGAGGCCAGCCCATCGGCAGAAGTAACTTGGAATTTTAATAATCCCACGACTCTAATGGGGAGTGGATTAGGTCCCTACACCCTGAGTTGGGGTACACCAGGAAGTAAGATTGTATCCGTTCAGGTCATCGAGCCCGGCTGCGATACCGCTTTCTTTTCCCAAGTGATTACTGTCAGTGTTCTGCAGGAACCAGTCGTCAATTGTTCGTCTACTTTATCTTCCGTCACATTTGATTGGGCGGATGTTATGGGTGCCAGTGGATATCTGGTTTCTATTGATGCCGGACCGGCCATGCCTAGTGCTGTGAGTACCTGGACAGTATCTGGCTTATCACCTGGCACAATGGTCAATATGACCCTCACCATAGTTAGTGCCGGACCATGTCCTGATATAGTGATCGATGCACAATGTACTGCAGTTGATTGTCCGCCACCAGTGGTTGATATTACCGGACAGGATAGTGCTTGCCTGAATAATCCCACAATTATAGATTTGTCAGTCACCGTGGATGGCAATCCGGATAATGGAATATGGGCCGGTCCCGGAATCATTGATCCAATGTTAGGTCTGTTTGATCCTGCGATTGCAACGGCTGGTCAACATCAGATAACATATACCACAACAGCTTCTGGTTGTCCATTTACAGAGCCCTATACGATTACCGTATTTGATTCGATCACTGCTGATTTTATGTTGGATCCGGTGATCTGTATCACGGATCAGGCGACGCTAACCTATACCGGTAATGCCTCTGTATCGACAGCCTCTTTTGATTATAATTTTGGAACAGCCATTGTTGTTTCAGGGTCAGCAGCCGGACCATATCAACTGCGTTGGGCCGGGGCCGGATCGAAAACCGTACGTCTTCAGATTACAGAAAATGGATGTGTTTCTGATGTGATTAGTCAAACCACAAATGTAGGAGCCACTTTAAATGCACCGACGATCAATTGTACGCCAAATACAAGTGGCATTATATTTTCATGGACAGTGGATCCGAACGCAGCAACACATATGGTCAATACGTTGGTTGGACCTGTAGGTACACCCATCGGAACAGATAGTCTTGAGTTTACCGGACTAAATCCAGGTGATCCCGTGATGATAGAAATCGTAACGGTATCCGCAGGTCCATGCCCTGATCGACGAGACACGCTGGAATGTATTGCAAGAGATTGTCCGATGCCGGGCATTACCGTTAAGCCAGTCAGTGATATTTGTTTGTATCCGGGCACCGGCACAGTAGCGTTGGAAGTGACGGTAGTCGGAGGCAATGGCACAGGGACCTGGTCAGGTAATGGAGTAACCGATCCCGTGAATGGAATATTCAATCCGGTGACGGCAGGAACGGGATCTCATCAGGTGTCCTACAATTACACCGATGACGGTTGTAATTTTGTAAATAGTATAACGATCGATGTGTATGATCCACCACAGGCCTTTATTAGTAATTCAGATCTGATGATTACCTGTCTTGCAGGATCGATTTTTCTGGATGGGTCAGGATCTTCAGGCGGTCCGTTAAGTTATCAATGGACAACCACTAATGGAGTCATTGCGGGTAGTGCCAATACAAGTATGGCCGAAGCAACGGCCCAGGGCGTATACAAATTGAAAGTAACGAATACGGTTTCAGGATGTGTGGACTCTGTTTCTGTGACAGTAACGCAGGATGCAAATATACCGACAGCCATAGCAGGTCCGGACAAAACACTGAGTTGTGATTCACTACAGTTTACGCTGGGAGGTAATTCCACCACGGGAACAAATATTATATATAATTGGACAACACCGAATGGCAATATAGTAGGTGCCACAAACGGATTGCGCATCCAGGCCGATGCTACGGGTACGTATAATATTTTAGTACGGGATACCTCTAATGGTTGTCAGAGTACTGATCAGGTATTGATCGGGATCGATACTGTTGTGGCGATGATCACACTTACGCCGGGGGATACGATCGATTGTAATACACCGATCACTACAGCACAAGCGATGTTAAGTGAACCGGTGTCAAATTATACATTGAATTGGAGCACTGCAGATGGAAAGATAGAAGGGGGGACTACAGGCGCAACCATAAATGTATCACAAGGAGGTACCTATACGCTGACGATACTGAGCAAATTAAATGGCTGCATGAATAGTGAAGATGTGGTAGTAGAGGAGAGCAGTGAAATCATAAATGCCGTCGATGTCAGTCTGATGAATATCGTATGTAATGGAGAGAATAATGGAGCACTGACCGTCAATAGTGTTACCGGCGGAACAGGTCCATTTACGTATCAGTGGAGTGGCACGTCACAAAGTGGAACGGCATTGACATCCCTCGGACCAGGAATATATACATTAACGGTATCCGATGCCAATGGATGTTCTTATGTAGAAAGTTATCAGATTACTGAACCTGATCTGGTGACCCTTGATCTTGGACCGGACAGAACCGTTAATGTGGACGATTCCGTATCAATCGCATTAAATACAAATCTGACACCGGGAGGTACCGACGCTATCGTATGGAGTGAATACAATGGAGCTGCCTGTGCAGGATGTACAAAGTTTGAGTTTATAGCTGTATCAAGTGCAACGATCTCAGCGATGATCAGTGATACATCAGGATGTGTAGCAGAGGATTCGATGCGACTGCGAGTGCTGGTTCCGAGAATCTACTATATTCCGAATGTCTTTTCACCGAATGGGGATGGGCTGAACGATTACTTTTTCATTACCGGCAAGGCCAACCTGACGACAATTGTATATCTGCGGATATTTGATCGATGGGGTAATCAGCTTTTTGAAAGTAACGGTACGAGTCCCGGAGTAGCAAATGAAGGCTGGGATGGAAAGTTTGATGGAAAATATATGCTTCCCGGAGTCTATGCATACATAGCAGAAATGGACTTTGAGGGAATAAAAGAAACAGTGACTGGAGAAGTCACGATCATTCGATAAAGATTTTTTAAATAGAAACCGTTTAATTAAAATGGGCTGTGAACAAATGTTTTCCCAGCCCATTTTAATTTATCATCTATGATTTTTTCAGTGAGCTTTAAGTGTAGAAATTCGCTTGTTTATGGTAAAAGTTGTTTATATTTTTTAATACCATCTGTCGACTTGGCTGCTTTATCATTTAGTATCCACTGACATTAAATGGTTGTTCATTAATAATATTAACCATAGTATGTCAAGCACTTATTCTTATAATCAGAGATATTCGTTATCTTTCTAAATTACTACTTAACCTTTGATTATTTTATCACGAGTCTCCAACGAATAACCCTTCAATTTTGAAATAATGGTATCCAATTTATTCAAGACTAGATTAGTATTAACGTTAACTTTTCTATCGGCATTTAGCCTTCAATTAGTTGGGCAATGTGATCCACCCGAGCAGACGCCAACACCGGTCTGCCAGGATGCGCCATTGGTTTGTCTTTTGAATGCCTGTTATGAGACCTTGAATATTCCGGAAACTGGACCTGATGGCTTCTGTGGTGGTAATACGTCTATTCAGAATCCACAATACTTTCAGGTAATTCCAACCCAGCCGGATATCGAGATACATATTCATGTGGATGATTGTGATAACGGAACCAGTTTGCAGAGTGCACTGATCAGTGATTGTCCATGGGACGTTAATGATGTGATCGATTGTGATCCGGGCACTCCTCCCGGAGGTACGATGATATTGACGGGAACTGGACTTGTTGTAGGAGCAACCTATTATCTTATGTTGGACGGATTTTCAGGAGCTTTTTGTAATTACACCATCACTTATACCTCAGGCATATATAATCCGGGATTTAGTGAGGAGCTTCAAACGGCAGAAGCTATACCTGAATCTGTATGCGCAGGGTATAATAGTTTAACATTTGTAGCGGATCCACCAATTCCACTAGCGCATGGATATTATTGGGTGCTCGGTTGGAGTGGGGATACCATAACTTCTACGTTACCTACAACGACTATTTCAGTGCCTACCACGGTTGATCCAGGTATATATGAAATATGTGTGCGGGCTTTTAGTGGATGTGACACAACGGACAATGACTTGTGTTTTGAAGTAGAAATATATGTTTTGGATCCTGAAGAAAGAGATCCGGAGATTTATTGTCCTGAAGAATTTCCTTTCTCATGGGGCTCACTAACTATTTCCGGACCCGGAATGTATGAACAATCATATACTTCACCAGAAGGTTGTTTGTTTGATAGCACCTGGATGGTTGAAGTATATCCTGATGTGCCACTTGGGATTATTGATACAGTATATTGTTTGCCAATAGGTGAATCTTCGTATTATTATGAAGGAGAAGCCTATGATAACTCAGGAAGTTATGATCTGATGTATCCCGGAATGGGACTTAATGGATGTGACTCAATGGCAGAATTAAATCTTGAGTTAATTGGGATTAATGCCTTTGTAGAAGTTACATGTGAGAATGGAGAATTTGTTTTAACAGCTTATCCTCAGGATGTTGTTCCTTTCAATGCGGATCTTGATTTCGCCTGGTATGATGGTAATATTATTGTGTCCGACGAAAACCCTTTTTATACATTACAGGATGGGGCATATGATTTAGAAATCACGGTCATTGGTCAAATGGGTCAGTGTACCTATTTTATTGAGACCGTTACCTTTAGTGCTGAGACGCTTCAACCTGATCCACCTCAATTAACCAACGGTGATACACTCATGTGCGGACAAGAGGGTGTATTCTTTTATGTTGTACCTGAATTTGATCCTTTAGAATATACCTGGTCAGCCCCATTCAATGTACCTGTATTTCAGGATGGTAGTGAAACAGTTGAAATGGATTTTTCTAATTCGAGTGGTGGTCAGGTGTGTGTATTTGCTACGAATGATTGTGGCGCTGGAGAGCCAACTTGTTTTGAAGTTACTATAATACCACCTCCGGCAGCAAGCTTTACATATGAGCCACTGGTTTGTGCCGATTCAACCACCGTCATTACTTTCACGGGTAATGCCAGTGTCAATGCTGAAGTCTACTGGGACTTTGATAACCCTTCAACGATTACAGGATCCGGGTATGGTCCATATACCGTGAGCTGGGGCGTGCCAGGGAATAAAACAGTATCCGTTCAGGTGATTGAGCCGGGTTGTGATACCGCCTTCTTCTCTCAGGTCATTGCAGTCAGCACATTACAAGCACCGGTAGTCAATTGTTCGTCTACTTTATCTTCCGTCACATTTGATTGGGCGGATGTTATGGGTGCCAGTGGATATCTGGTTTCTATTGATGCCGGACCGGCCATGCCTAGTGCTGTGAGTACCTGGACAGTATCTGGCTTATCACCTGGCACAATGGTCAATATGACCCTCACCATAGTTAGTGCCGGACCATGTCCTGATATAGTGATCGATGCACAATGTACTGCAGTTGATTGTCCGCCACCAGTGGTTGATATTACCGGACAGGATAGTGCTTGCCTGAATAATCCCACAATTATAGATTTGTCAGTCACCGTGGATGGCAATCCGGATAATGGAATATGGGCCGGTCCCGGAATCATTGATCCAATGTTAGGTCTGTTTGATCCTGCGATTGCAACGGCTGGTCAACATCAGATAACATATACCACAACAGCTTCTGGTTGTCCATTTACAGAGCCCTATACGATTACCGTATTTGATTCGATCACTGCTGATTTTATGTTGGATCCGGTGATCTGTATCACGGATCAGGCGACGCTAACCTATACCGGTAATGCCTCTGTATCGACAGCCTCTTTTGATTATAATTTTGGAACAGCCATTGTTGTTTCAGGGTCAGCAGCCGGACCATATCAACTGCGTTGGGCCGGGGCCGGATCGAAAACCGTACGTCTTCAGATTACAGAAAATGGATGTGTTTCTGATGTGATTAGTCAAACCACAAATGTAGGAGCCACTTTAAATGCACCGACGATCAATTGTACGCCAAATACAAGTGGCATTATATTTTCATGGACAGTGGATCCGAACGCAGCAACACATATGGTCAATACGTTGGTTGGACCTGTAGGTACACCCATCGGAACAGATAGTCTTGAGTTTACCGGACTAAATCCAGGTGATCCCGTGATGATAGAAATCGTAACGGTATCCGCAGGTCCATGCCCTGATCGACGAGACACGCTGGAATGTATTGCAAGAGATTGTCCGATGCCGGGCATTACCGTTAAGCCAGTCAGTGATATTTGTTTGTATCCGGGCACCGGCACAGTAGCGTTGGAAGTGACGGTAGTCGGAGGCAATGGCACAGGGACCTGGTCAGGTAATGGAGTAACCGATCCCGTGAATGGAATATTCAATCCGGTGACGGCAGGAACGGGATCTCATCAGGTGTCCTACAATTACACCGATGACGGTTGTAATTTTGTAAATAGTATAACGATCGATGTGTATGATCCACCACAGGCCTTTATTAGTAATTCAGATCTGATGATTACCTGTCTTGCAGGATCGATTTTTCTGGATGGGTCAGGATCTTCAGGCGGTCCGTTAAGTTATCAATGGACAACCACTAATGGAGTCATTGCGGGTAGTGCCAATACAAGTATGGCCGAAGCAACGGCCCAGGGCGTATACAAATTGAAAGTAACGAATACGGTTTCAGGATGTGTGGACTCTGTTTCTGTGACAGTAACGCAGGATGCAAATATACCGACAGCCATAGCAGGTCCGGACAAAACACTGAGTTGTGATTCACTACAGTTTACGCTGGGAGGTAATTCCACCACGGGAACAAATATTATATATAATTGGACAACACCGAATGGCAATATAGTAGGTGCCACAAACGGATTGCGCATCCAGGCCGATGCTACGGGTACGTATAATATTTTAGTACGGGATACCTCTAATGGTTGTCAGAGTACTGATCAGGTATTGATCGGGATCGATACTGTTGTGGCGATGATCACACTTACGCCGGGGGATACGATCGATTGTAATACACCGATCACTACAGCACAAGCGATGTTAAGTGAACCGGTGTCAAATTATACATTGAATTGGAGCACTGCAGATGGAAAGATAGAAGGGGGGACTACAGGCGCAACCATAAATGTATCACAAGGAGGTACCTATACGCTGACGATACTGAGCAAATTAAATGGCTGCATGAATAGTGAAGATGTGGTAGTAGAGGAGAGCAGTGAAATCATAAATGCCGTCGATGTCAGTCTGATGAATATCGTATGTAATGGAGAGAATAATGGAGCACTGACCGTCAATAGTGTTACCGGCGGAACAGGTCCATTTACGTATCAGTGGAGTGGCACGTCACAAAGTGGAACGGCATTGACATCCCTCGGACCAGGAATATATACATTAACGGTATCCGATGCCAATGGATGTTCTTATGTAGAAAGTTATCAGATTACTGAACCTGATCTGGTGACCCTTGATCTTGGACCGGACAGAACCGTTAATGTGGACGATTCCGTATCAATCGCATTAAATACAAATCTGACACCGGGAGGTACCGACGCTATCGTATGGAGTGAATACAATGGAGCTGCCTGTGCAGGATGTACAAAGTTTGAGTTTATAGCTGTATCAAGTGCAACGATCTCAGCGATGATCAGTGATACATCAGGATGTGTAGCAGAGGATTCGATGCGACTGCGAGTGCTGGTTCCGAGAATCTACTATATTCCGAATGTCTTTTCACCGAATGGGGATGGGCTGAACGATTACTTTTTCATTACCGGCAAGGCCAACCTGACGACAATTGTATATCTGCGGATATTTGATCGATGGGGTAATCAGCTTTTTGAAAGTAACGGTACGAGTCCCGGAGTAGCAAATGAAGGCTGGGATGGAAAGTTTGATGGAAAATATATGCTTCCCGGAGTCTATGCATACATAGCAGAAATGGACTTTGAGGGAATAAAAGAAACAGTGACTGGAGAAGTCACGATCATTCGATAAAAGACTAAAGCCCTCATTTGTACTAATAGCTTATTGGCTTGTAAAAGCTGGTAAGCTATTTTTTATTTTAGAATGGCTGTAACGCCGGGCAGTGTTTTGCCCTCAAGCAATTCTAGCATAGCTCCTCCTCCGGTACTGATGAAACTGACCTGGTCGGCAAGTCCTGATTGTTCGATGGCAGCGGCAGAATCTCCACCGCCAATTAATGAGAAAGCTCCATTCTTAGTGGCTTGAGCCACAGCCTGGGCAACAGCTTTAGTACCATGTGCAAAGGCTTCCATTTCAAAGACACCCATTGGACCATTCCATAAAACGGTGCCTGCGCCTTCAAGCTGTCGGGTATAATCTATTCTGGCTTCAAGACCAATATCAAGGCCCATCCATCCATCAGGAATTGCATCAGAGGAAACATTGCGATACGTAGCATCCGGTGCAAATTTATCGGCAGCAATACTATCTGTGGGCAGCACTATCTGTTTGTTAATAGAAGTCGCCTTATTCATTAATTCAATGGCGAGCGAAAGTTTATCTTCTTCCACCATGGAGTTTCCGACATTCCCTCCCTGTGCTTTTAGGAAGGTGTACGCCATACCACCTCCAATAATTATTTTATCAGCTTTTTCAAGGAGTGCTTCAATCAGTAAAATTTTATCCGAAACTTTTGCGCCCCCTAAAATTGCGATGAAAGGTCTCGCAGGATTAGTCTGTATTTTTTTTGCATTATCAAGCTCCTTCTGCATTAGGAAACCAAATGCTTTGTGTGATTCGTCAAAATGATCGGCTACAAGTGTTGTTGATGCATGAGCCCGATGAGCGGCACCAAAAGCATCATTGACATATACTTCCCCTAAAGAGGCTAATTGATTGGCTAATTGAGGATCGCCTTTTTCTTCTCCCGGATAGAAGCGTGTATTCTCAAGTAACAAAATATCTCCTGATTGCAATGTGTTAATGTTTTTGGAAACCTCATCTCCAATCGTATCATCTACAAATGCAATAGGTTGGCCGATTAATTTGCTGAAATCAGCAACGATATGTCGAAGAGAAAACTGATCTCTATCTACGGTACCATCAGGCAAAAGTTTTTTGAGTGGACGTCCAAGGTGAGACATGACAATGACTTTAGCCCCCTGATCCACTAAATATAGCAGCGTAGGCAGTGCCCCGCGAATACGGGTATCATCTGTTACCTTATAATCTTTTGAAAGAGGAACATTAAAGTCGACTCTGACGAGAACTTTTTTGTCCTTTACGTCTATGGCTCTCAGATCACCTTTCATAAATAAAGTGTTTATACTAAATGGTTACTTTGAAGGCAAGCTCAGCTAGTCGTCTAGCATAGCCGGATTCATTGTCATACCAGCCAACAATATTTACCATGCCTTCATTGACACTGGTCAGCAACGAGTCAAACACACATGAATGGGTATTGCCGACGATATCCGTAGATACTAAATGGTCTGTGCTATATTCAAGGATTCCTTTGAAAGATGGTTGCTGAGAGGCTGTCAGAAAAGCACTATTGATTTCTTCTGCTGTCGGAGTGCTGTTGAGGACGACATTAAGCTCTACTAAAGAGCCGGTAATGACCGGCACACGGTAGGCGATGGCACTAAGTTTATTGCCAACAGATGGGATGACTTTTTTCAATGTGGACGCCGCACCGGTGCTCGTTGGAATAATATTTATCGCAGCAGACCGTGCTCTTCTAAGATCTGAATGAGGTGCATCCTGTAGTCTTTGATCAGCGGTATAAGCATGTATGGTGGTCATGGCACCTGACTTCAAACCAAAATTGTCTTCAAGTATTTTGACCATTGGGGCCAGGCAGTTGGTCGTACAGGATGCATTGGAAAGCACGAGTTCATTTGGATCAATAAGCTCTTCGTTGACGCCTAGTACAATGGTAGGAATATATTCTTTCCCTTTTGCTGGCGCACTGATGATTACGCGTTTAGCGCCATCCGGCCTGACGTGGGCTATGACCTCGTCTTTTTGTGTAAATCTTCCGGTGCATTCCAGGACTGTATCTACTTCCAATCCTTTCCAAAGTTCGGCGGGGGATTTGATCGCGGTGATCTTAATTCGTTCATCTTCTACAATTAGAAAATCACCATCGACACTAATGGCTTTGTCAAAAATACCATGAGCAGAATCATATTTTAGCAGATGGGCCAGTGTTGCGGGATCAGTGAGGTCATTAATTCCTACAATTTCCACATCAGGCATATTATATAATTGGCGAAAGGTTAAGCGTCCTATTCGTCCAAATCCGTTTATTGCAATTCTCTTAGCCACGTACTAATTTTTTAAGGTGCAAAATGAGGAGCAAAAGTAAGGTCATTCTATCAGGAAATAGCCGTCAATTCTATTTTTTTTCGGATTTGCAAGAATTCCATGTATTGTAAAATGATTTCTATTGGCTTGATACACAAGACTTAAGATGTCTCGGAGGAAATGCAAGGGGACATACGGGTAAATTTTTTCATGCATAACATCCAAAAAATTATAATTTTGCCCTGCTTTTCAAGGAAGCATCCTGACTTTTGGCCCCTTCGTCTATCGGTTAGGACAGCAGATTTTCATTCTGCAGAGAGGGGTTCGATTCCCCTAGGGGCTACTTTTTTTAGATGAAGCCGTTAGCATTATAAAATGTTAACGGCTTCTTTTTGTCGGAATCGAAACAAAGATAATATCTGATTATAACGGTCATTTCTATACATTTGTCTTGTGATTCAACCGCTTACGGATTCTGAATTATATTTAAATGTTATTTTTTTAAATGAAGGCTAATCACTTGCGAAAGATATTTTCTCCCGGGCGTGGTGGATATGGACTTTTATCCATTTTATTTTTTTTAGGTTCATTCCTATCCGGGGCACAATCTGCGTTGTTTCAGATAAACAGTTTTGTCGCTTCTGACCAGAGTATAAATCTGGAAGGAAGTAGTGAGATAGTCGATGGGAAACTAAGGATCGCTCCGGATAAGCCAAATCAGGCTGGTGCATGCTGGTATAAAGCAGAGAAGATTGATTTTACACACGGATTTGAAACGGAGTTTACTTTTATTATTTCAAATTTAAAACCGGGCATATTACCAGGTGATGGTTTTGCTTTTGTGATTCAGTCCCAGTCCCCGGAGATTACCGGAGGAATTGGTGATAATATCGGATATAAAGAAATCCCTTATGGTGTTGCGTTGGAATTTGATATTAAGGATAATGACGAAGGAAGCCGCAATCATATTAATCTTTCATTTTACAATCCTGAGACCAAATCGTATCGACAATATGCGACAGTCCACGAGATACCGGAGATTACGGATGGCAAATCTCATTTTACGAGAGTAGTATATCGCGATGGAAGGTTACAGATTTATCTGGACTCATATTTATTTCCGGTGCTCTCTGTAAAGCTTGATATCGCTGAAAAAATAAACAGTCCGGATCACACGGCATGGCTCGGATTTACAGCTTCTACTTCAGAGAATCATGCCAACCATGATCTTTTATCCTGGGTGATCAAAGAGGCTCCTGCTGCACCTAAAGATATAGCGGTGGATTCCGTTTTGGTCAAGGCCAAAGGTACGATTGAAGTGAAACACAGAAAACTGACGATCGGTGTATGGGATCATAATACCATTGATGGGGACATCGTCTCCCTGAAATTGGGGGATGAGTGGATTTTGACGGAGCATACGCTTACGGCAGAGAAAATGCTGATCAATTGTACGCTGGTTGGATTTGGACAAGATCTTATCTTATATGCGCATAATGTTGGAATGGTTCCTCCCAATACTGCTTCGATCAGCGTGTATGACGGAGAATCCACACAACGCATAAGTCTCGAATCCAATATGGAATCCAGTGAAGCTATCCGTATTGCGTTTACCGGCGATGAGTGACGCCAACGATACTACTACGTTTTTTTTGTGGGCAGGGCTTGCACTTCATCAGCATGAACAAGTCCATAAGATTGGCACAGATGCGATCTTGCTGGGATCCTGGATTCCTCAAATAATTTCTTCCGCAGAAAGCATTTTGGACATTGGGACGGGGACGGGAATACTTGCTTTAATCATGGCAAAGGCCCATCCGGAAGCAAAGATTAAAGCAATCGATATAAATGACAATGCACTTCTTTTGGCACAGCGGAATGTACAGGCGTCGGGATATGGTGATCGTATTACTATTGTAGAAGAAGATATATTAAAAGCATTCAGGGCATCAAAAAAATATGATCTGGTCATGTCCAATCCGCCTTATTACACGACGCAAAATCCGACGGACAATATGTATAAGAAGATGGCAAAGCACATGCACGGGTCCATTGAAGATTGGATGTACAAGTTACTCGAAAGCACTGCTGATCATGGGTGCTGCTGTATTATAGTACCTTCAAATACAGCCCAAAACTGGATACGTGCAGCGAATCATCAAAAGTTTTATAATACCAATCGAATGGATGTTTATTCCTTTGATATTGACCCGTCACCCGTAAGAACATTGCTTTGCTTTAGGCATGCATTGCAAAAGCCTAACTTATCCAGACTTACAATATATCAATCGGATAACACCTACAGCAAGCAGTACTTGACGTTTACAGGTATTGCAAAAGAAGGAAGCCAAAAGGCTAATCGTAATATCTGAACAGTGCTAATAAAAAAAGTGATACTGAATGCAGTATCACTTTTTTTTAACTGTGCGACATATCGTGAATGGACTCTTTGATGATTCGTTTTGCAACGTTTAAAATGGTGTCATCCTCAAGATGAACGATTCCCCCATCTGGTCCGGGCTCAATAGCTTGAGAAACGATTTGACCATTCTCATATTTATGTGCGCCAAAATAATTTCTAACCGTTTGCTCCTCAATTTGGAGTTCGTCTGCGATTCTTTTCACGCTGCCGGTTGGTAAGGCATGCTTGATTTTTCTTAAATCCTCAAAAGTTATATTCATATTTTAAAGCTTTATGTAAAACTACATGATTACTATTCTCGTTTGAAAGTTAACGCATAATAGCCATTTAGAAAAATTTTTTCTAAAAATTAACTTTAAAGTTCGTTCAATTATTGTTCGATGCGCATATTATCAGTCGAGTGGGGCGTCTCAAAAACAAACAAAAACATTATTAATGATTCTGATTCAGGGGATTAAATTGTTTTTCAACAATGGGATGTCTTTACAATTGTTAAAACCTAAATCATTCCACGGATCACTACAGAACTGAGTCCACATCAACCAATGGCAGGTTAAAGGCATCTGCTACGCCTTTATATACCACCTTGCCACCTGCAATATTAAGTCCTAATCGCAATGCTTTATCTTCTTTGCATGCTTGCTGCCAGCCTTTATCGGCTAGTCTGATGGCATAAGGAAGGGTAGCATTAGTCAGTGCTTTAGTGGAGGTATATGGGACGGCTCCCGGCATATTAGCGACACAATAATGAACGACATGATCAATGATAAAGATAGGATCATCGTGTGTGGTTGGTTTGCAGGTCTCAATGCATCCGCCCTGATCCACTGCTACATCCACCAGGACGGTGCCGGGGCGCATATCCTTCAGCATATCTCTTGTGATGAGGTGTGGAGCTTTGGCTCCTGGGATTAGTACGGCACCAATGATCAGGTCATGATTGCCTATGTGATCGCGAATATTGACTTCGCTTGAAAATTCAGTATGCACATTTGCCGGCATTACATCAGCCAGATATCTAAGTCGGTTTAGACTGATATCCATAATCGTAACATTTGCTCCCAGTCCTGCCGCCATTCTGGCCGCTTGCGTACCAACGACACCTCCGCCGAGAATTAAAACATTGGCAGGGGGCACACCAGGTACTCCACCCAGTAATACGCCTCTTCCTCCTTCAGGTTTTTCAAGAAATTTAGCACCTTCCTGTACAGACATCCTTCCGGCTACCTCTGACATAGGTACAAGAAGAGGGAGGGAACGATCAGGAAGTTCTACGGTCTCATACGCCAGACAGATGGACTCATTCTCAATCATGGCCATTGTCAGTGGTTCGTAGGAAGCAAAATGGAAATAGGTAAAAAGCAATTGATTTTTACGGATGAGTGGGTATTCTGCGGCAATAGGCTCCTTAACTTTAATGATCATCTCTGCAATAGCATAGACTTCTTCAATCGTTGGAAGAATTTGGGCTCCTCTTTGTTCGTAGTCTGCATCCGGAAATCCGGAATTTTCTCCGGCACCTTTCTGAATATAGACGCTATGTCCTCTTTTAGTTAATTCCAATGCTCCCCCGGGGGTCAGGGCTACACGATTTTCACTTGGTTTTATTTCTTTAGGTACACCAATAATCATAAGGCGGTTTAGTTTTTAGTGAACCAAAGGTATATAATTCAGTTTGAAAAACCGGTTGGAAATTGGGCCGCTCTGCACCCTACAGTATAAGACGCAGATCACATCAAATGGTGGGGTGCAAGACATTGTTTTATTGTGGGCAGGCAAAAAAAAGCCCGCTCCGTTGAGCAGGCTAAAGGTTAACTAAAACTAAGATCACACATCTTTACTATTGGCTATCAGGCAGACTGATACCCGCTAATTTTCGGTTTCTCGGTGGATGGTTAAAAGCCGTAAAAAGAGTATATCACGTGTGCTTTACGGCTTGATAAAACAAATATACATACATATTACGATTATTCGTCATATGTAAATCACTTTTTATCAATAAAAAATACACTATTAAAAATCGTAATATGTTTTTAATTGAAAATCTTGAGAATAGGCCTTCCAAAGTCAAAGGCTACAAAAACATATTTTTTAATTGAGAAATGGCCGAATGGCCTTCCGCCCCTAAATCCAAAGAATAGTCATTGACATAGAGATTAATATGGTTTTTCATTACTTCCTCATCCATTTCCTGGGCGTATTGTCGGACATAGGGCATGACGACCTCCGAATGAGCCCGGGCAAAAAGAATACTTTCTCTAATCAGGTCTTCTACCTGAATTTGTATTTCCTCCGGTAAGGAATTATTGGCAAATATGCCACCCAATGGGATGGGCATCTGTGTCTTGTTTTCCCAGGCCTCTCCTAGATCCATAATCCTGACCAGGCCTTTATCTTCAAACGTAAATCTGTTTTCATGAATGATCACACCTGCATCCACTTCGCCATTCAACACGGCATCCTCTATTTTATTGAATTCCATGAACTGTTTTTGACCGGTTTCGGGATAAAATATAGAGAATAAAAGATGTGCAGTCGTCCACCATCCGGGAAGTGCAACTGACGAATGTTGAATAGTCGAGTCATTCAGCTTACTCCGACCGATCAGGATCGGCCCGCAACCGCGACCAAGTGCGGCTCCTGACGATAGCATCCGGTACTTTTCACTAAGGCCAAAATAACGATTGAAGCTCATTTTAGATATATCCAGCAGGGAAGATGCAGCCCATTCGTTAAGCGATTCGATATCGGCCATTCTGGGCTGGAACTTAAGGTTCTTGGTATCGATCCAGCCATTGATCAGAGCAGCAAACATATAAGTATCATTAGGACAAGGAGAAAAACCCAAAGTTATATTCGTTGCCATAATTGAAATCTGTAATTTGCGTGTTCGCTATGAAGAAACTGGAATACATTTATGAAGATAATCACCTCATTGTCATAAACAAGCCAAATGGCTTTCTCGTTCACTCAGACATCACCGGGGATACTAGTCTGGAGCAGATAGTCATGGAATACGTCCGTGTGAAATATCAAAAACCAGGCAATGTCTTTTTGCATTCCTGTCACCGGCTGGATCGGCCCGTCAGTGGTGTTTTGATTTTTGCCAAGACCTCTAAAGGGCGTGAGCGGATGCGTCAGGTGTTTGCTGAAAATAAAGTCCAAAAATCCTACCTGGCATTGGTGACCAAATGTCCGGATCCCTATGAAGGAGATTTGACTGGCTGGTTGTTGAAAAACAAATCAAAAAATACTGTCGATGTGGTCAGTGAGGCGAAACCCGGAGCGGTTCAGGCAAGGACAAAATACAAGACGCTTGGTCAGGTAGGACCATATTTTTTATTGGAGCTTAATCCGATTACAGGTAAATCTCACCAGCTTCGGGCGCACATGCGTTGGATAGGATGCCCAATCGTGGGTGATGTGAAATATAAAGGGGTAAATATTCAGGATGCTTCCTCCATCATGCTGCATTGCAGGAAGATGGAATTTTTACATCCGATTAAGAATGAACCGGTGGTATTGACAGCAGATCTTCCCCCAAATACCCTGTGGAGCAGGTATCGCAAAGAGATTTTCGGTATTCTGGGGACTATTTATTAATTAAAAATTTACCTTTGCCGTGAGTGAGAGTCATACGACCAGCTCCTTTCAAATCCCCCAGGGCAGAAATGCAGCAAGGGTAGAAGGTTGAGCGGTGCGATATGATTTCTCACTCATTTCTTTTAACAAAATCCTCCCTGATATGAAATTTTTTATTGACACAGCAAATCTTGATCAGATCAAAGAAGCCGCCGCTATTGGCATTTTAGATGGCGTAACCACCAATCCTTCGCTCATGGCAAAGGAAGGAATTACCGGAACAGAAAAGATAAATAAACATTATCAGTCGATCTGTGCCATTGTAGATGGTGACGTGAGCGCAGAGGTAATCGCTACCGACTATCAGGAAATGATTGAAGAGGGTAAGGTGTTGGCTGATCTTGCTCCCAATATTGTGGTCAAGGTACCGATGACACTGGATGGTATAAAAGCCATCAACTGGTTTTCAGACCATGATATTCGCACGAATTGTACACTTGTGTTTTCCTCCGGTCAGGCCATCCTTGCTGCTAAAGCAGGGGCTACCTACCTGAGTCCTTTTATTGGGCGAATTGATGACATCAACTGGGATGGTATGGGGCTCATCAGTGAGATCGCAGAGATCTATGCAATACAGGGATATAGCACGGCTATCCTGGCTGCTTCCATTCGCAATTCACGTCATATTGTTGATGCAGCTAAAGCAGGTGCAGATGTGGTTACTTGTCCCTTATCAGCAATTCTGGGATTATTAAAACACCCTTTGACGGATATAGGACTTGCTCAATTTTTAGCGGATCACAAGAAGGCGCAGGCCAGGTGAGAAGCGAAGAGCCAAGGGCATAGGGGTAGGGAGCTATATCGCAATATGGTCTCGCATCTGATTTCTCACGTCTGATGTCTCTTTGATGTAAGTGCAGGCGCTGATAGTGGTCGCTCATCGCGTATCGAAGAATCACAGGTCAGAAAATCTCGCGTCTCTTAGATTTAAGGTTTATTGGGTTCAGTCATTTGGAGCAAGCGTTTAGATAGTTGAGCACGAAGTGCCTTTGGCGCTTGTTGTTTAGATTCAAAAATCTCTCGTGTCTCGCGTCTGGAGGCTACCTTTTTGTAATTCTCACATTCGTAATTGAATTTGAGTTGGGCATAAAAAAAGACTGTACAAGTCGAAGTTTGTTTTGGCCCCGAAAATTAATTCTGAAGAGCTCCATATGCTTTCAGTAATCCCCGGTCCCGCTTAGGAATCCAACATACCTTATTAAGCCATATTGGAATTGAGGCCCGCCCTACTTGCATACCAAAAACATTCCCCAATGTTTATAATGTTGAACCAAAACAGCGGAGGACTTGTAGCAGTCTAAAATCTTTATTGATAATTAAATCAATAGCATAAACTTAAGTAAAAAAAAGGTAAAAAGCAAATTGTGGAGAAAAAAATAATACACTTTTTAGTAAGGGGGCTTAGTTGTCTTCCTGCGCTAAAAGATCCCGATTGACGGCAATGGAAGCATTGAGTTCATAACCGATCAGGATGATGAAGGAGTTGATTTGAAGCCAAACTAAAATTAAGATCAGTGCACCAATGGAGCCGTAAATGGTGTTATACCGAAAAAAGTTTTCGACGTACAAAGAGAATCCAATTGAACTAATGACCGAAAGGACTGTAGCCATCGTCGCTCCGGCAGAAAATATTTTTAATTTTTGTTTCATCGCAGGGCCAAAGCGATAGATGATCCCGATGCCAATGTAATAGAAAACAAAAACAAGCACCCACCTGATATAACTGAATATCTTATCATCTTTCAATGCTAAATCAGATCCGGTCAACCAACTAATGAGCAACGATTTACCTACCACAATACCAACCAAAGAAGAAAGTAACAACACCCCAAGTAACCCTGTCAGATAAAGTGCCCGCCATTGTCTTTGAAAGAGGTTTTCAGGATGGTATGTACTCTCATAACTTTTATGAAATCCCTTAAGCATCGTACTGACACCGTTGGAAGCAAAAATAATCGCCAGCAACAATCCCACACTCAACAAACCTTCCTTCCCCTCTGCAGTCATCTCTACAATAATCGTATTTATATACGTAGCCATTTCCCCCGGAAGTAAATCAACATAGTTGCGTTGAAATGCAGTTACCATATTTTCAATGGGAAAATAAGGTAGCAGTGACAGCATCACCAACATGCCCGGAAAAATGGACAGGAAGAAACTATAAGCCATCGAATTAGCTCTGGTCACGATGTCATCACGAAGAATTTCTTTCCATACAAATTTGAGAATGACTGCAATAGGGATGCCGGTGAATCCGGGAAGGGTTTGTTTGTGCAACAATGCTCTTATGACGCGGTATTGACGCTTCAAAAATGCCATCATAGCGTTAAAAATAAGGCATTAATGGATTTTTAATAAACTCAGGTACATTGATTCGCTTTTGAGAAGTAGCATCAAGAAAACATAGCTGAACCATTGCATTGTTTAACAACTCGCCTTTTTCGTTATGTATTTCATATCTGAACCTGATATGCTTTTCAGGTAATTCAGGAATAGTTGTAAGAATGGTTAGCAGGTCATCATATCTGGCCGGGCGCAGGTACCGGACCTGCATATTCATCACCGGCATCAATATGTGATGTTTCGTTTCCATTTCCGCATATAATATCCCAAGGTTGCGTATGGCTTCTACCCGACCTACTTCATAATACTGCGCATAAATACCGTAATACACAAATCCCATTTGGTCGGTTTCACCATAACGCACTCTTAACTGACAGGTAGCGTTATAACTCATGTTCTCAGAATAGGGCAAGTCATACAATGTGAACCACCTCTGGCTCTGGACAACTCATTACTTGGAAGGGTAATGATAGTTTGTTCTAAAGATGACGCATATGCCGGATTATCATTTGCTTTTTTATTAAAATCTTCGGCCGGGAGAATGGTATAACCCGCTTCCCGAAAAGCTACTTCGGTTTCGGGATTTCTATCGTATGTAATAGCGACACCGGGGCGAATAGCCACAAGATTGCAGCCATCGGTCCATTGTTCTCTTTCCTGATAGGGCGATTTGCCATTTCCACTTAGAATAAACTTCATCTCGGGGTTAATTTCTTTACAGGCAAATTCCCGAATGGAAGAATATTCACGTTGCCCGCCGTCTTTATCATAGACTTCTACATAGCTACTCAAGCCATCGACTACGATCGGTTTGTAAGCCACAATATGATCGGTATTGATATGGGTGAAGATCGTATCGATATGCATATAGGATCGATCTGCCGGTATGACAACCATTGCGACATGGTCGATAACATTTCTTTCAAACAACACTTTTTTCAACGCATGAAATGCATGCTGTGTGGAACGTTCACTGCAACCAATTAATAAATAGTTGTTGTTGAGTACCATCATATCGCCTCCTTCTATAGAAATTCTTTCACCTGATCGTGATGGCGGGAACATATTCACATCATTCAGGTTGATGAGTCTTTTTTGTTCTTTGAGATGTTGATACGAAGGATGATACCAGAAAATAAAACGGGTCAGAAGATTCTCGCGATAGCGTGCTTCTTTGGCAGCCTTTGTAATCACAATATGATTGTTGACAACGACTGCAATGTCACGTGTAAAAATCAGGTTGGGCACCGGATCGAAATAGATATTATTTGTATTTGGGTCCTGTCCGGTGATCAGTACGGTTGAAAGCAACTCATTTCCCATGGCCATGAGTTCTTCCACAAATTGGGTGGGCAGTTCTTCAAAAATGGCGATTAATTCCAGTAAATGGGCTTTTGCTCCCGGATCTGCTTGTAAGGATTCCAGGATAAGATCTTCAACTTCAAGGACATTGTCCCGGCCAATAAAATGGGCAAGTACCTCCGTAAATATGTCGTGTTCTTCCTGCATTTTAGGCAGATGGACAATATCGTCAAAAAGCAATTCACCGGCCTGGCGAGGTGAAATTCGAGCAATACCACTGTCAGGGCGGTGCACAATAACACGGTGCAGCGCCCCGATTTCCGATGGAACATTTACTGGATCATTCATAAGGTAAAGGTAATCTTAACTCCTCAGGTAGTTATATTCATGTGGGGAAATCCTCATTATATCTAAACCGTAGGCTCAACTTGAACCTAATCTGTATTTTTACGCTTTAATATCTGAAAAACATCCATTATCTTCCAAAAATGGCAATTCTTAGAAATTTTAAGTCCTTATTTGTAGTTGATGACAAAGCGGACGCGTCAAAGCAGGCGACAGCAGCTCCGGAGGGCAAAGAAGCCCACATTACTTCCCCTTCTTCGAGTACACGCTTCAGAGGCTCGGTCAAATCCAATGGGGACGGAAAAGTCGATGACAAGTTCCTCGAAGTCCTTTTTGGTGCCTTAGACGCAAAAAATAAGGAGGGCTTTGACTACATGGAGTTTAAAGAGTTTTTACGCTCTCTGGCCAATGTTCCGATGGAAGATAAGACCCGATATCAGTCCGCTTTTGCTACAGCACAGACGATGGGTGCTACCAAGGAAAATATCATCAACAGTGCTAAAGAATATATTTCAATATTAGGCGAGGAGCAGGTAAAATTTCAACAAGCGCTGGAAGGTCAGAAAGAAAAGAATCTTACGGCTAAGCATGAAGAAATTCTGGCCCAGGAACAGGACATCCGAAAGAAAGAAGAGGAAATCGAAAGGCTTAAAAATGAGATTACCGCTCATCGCAAACAAATCGGTGCATTGGAAGTGGAAATTAATGAGGCCAGTGAGCGACTGGGGGAAACTGCAGCTAACTTTGAGGCTACCTATCAAGCCTTACTTGGGCAAATACAACAAGACGTATCGAATATTGAATCACATCTATAAGTACTGACGCAAGACGCATGGAAGGATATAAAAGGAAAACATTTTGGCAACGTCCTGAAGGGGTGACCGGAGCCATTTTTATAGGAGCAGCAATAGCGGCAATGATCTATGCGGCCATTAAATCCGCTGCCCTGATAGTCGGTGCCATATCTTCAACGCTTGGGTTGGTAGGAAGTCTCATTGTATTAGGGCTGATCATATTCATCGCCCTGGATAAAAAGTCTCGTAATCTTATATGGTATATGTATAAGAGCGTGATGCGATCCATCACAGGTATTTTTGTCAAGTTGGATCCAATAGCTATTCTGAAAGGGTATGTGAGTGACCTGAAAGAAAATCTTCGAAAAATGAATCGTCAGATCAGTATGCTACGAGGGCAGATGCATAAATTGCAGGAACTGATCATCAATAATCGAAAGGAAATACAAAGTAATCTGCATTTGGCAAGTCAGGCGAAGGAGTCTGACATGAAATCTGTGATGATACTTAAAAGTCGGAAAGCCGGTCGCTTGAAAGAATCAAATATGAAGTTGGAGGATCTGTACAAGAAGATGGAGATTCTCTACCGTGTACTCGGCAAGATGTATGAAAATAGTGAAGTCATGCTGGAGGATATTGAAGATCAGGTGGAAATCAAAGAACAGGAGCGTAAAGCCATGCATGCCAGTCACAGTGCGATGAAATCAGCCATGAATATCATCTCAGGGGATAAGGACAAACGAATGGTCTTCGATATGGCGCTGGAAGCAATTGCTGATGATGTGGCCAATAAAGTGGGAGAGATGGAACGATTCATGGATGTTTCCGAAAACTTTATGAAGTCCGTTGACCTGCAGAATGGTATTTTCGAGGAGGAAGGGTTGCGTATGCTGGAGAAGTGGGAGCAGGAAGGTGTTTCAAGTATTCTTGGAGATCAAAAACAAACCCTCTTAAATGAAGCAGAAGATGATTCCAATGTACTCGATATTAATGCGCCGATGAAACGGGCTGAAAAAGTGGAAGCGCGTCAAAACCAGTATAATACCTTTTTTGAATAAATTGATTTTTATCATTCATAAACATTTTACCAATAAAACCAATTGACATATGGCCACACGACTAACCGCATTTTCAAAATTGCTGATGACTCTATTAATTCTTGGCGTCATTGTAGGTGGAGGATGGTATCTTCTTAATAAAACAGCCTGGGGAAAATCTATGAGTTCCGAAGAAAAATCAGAAGCTCAGGGTAGTGAATCAGCGGAATCGCCTAAGACGGGATTTAATGACGATGAAAATACACTGGTGGTTCAATTAGTCACCTGGGGTGGTTATGGTCCCGGGCTTTATTTCAATGAGGGTTCTGAGCCAACAGAGCAGTCAAGATTTTTTAAAGAATATGGATTTAAGGTACGCTTTGTCGTAGAGAATGATCTGATTAACGCAATGAATGCCTGGATCGCGGATGAGTATGATGTAGCGGTGCAGACAGCAGATGCATTTCCATTATATACCGGTCCGGTGGATCTTCAGGAGTTTAAACCAAGAGCTTTTATGCAGGTGGATTGGTCTCGTGGAGGAGATGCGATCATTGTCAAGCGAGGCATCAATAATGTTAATGATCTGAAAGGAAAAAAAATAGCGGTAGCCGTGCCTTCACCTGCGCAAACTCTTTTGATGACGGCGCTTGAAGCGGCTAATTTGAAATACTCAGATGTGGAAGTCATCAAAACGTCCGACAATCTCAAAGCTGCTCAGTTGTTCCGAAGTGCAGATGTGGATGCTGCTGTTGTATGGAGTCCTGATGATATGTTGGCTACCAATGATGTCCCCGGTTCCAAAATTCTTTTGACGACAAAGGATCAGTCGCA
Source organism: Bacteroidota bacterium (assembly GCA_024642665.1). GTDB lineage: Bacteria > Bacteroidota > Bacteroidia > Chitinophagales > Saprospiraceae > Opimibacter. The sequence goes on along the minus strand of JAHEAR010000010.1, from coordinate 24,452 downwards.
TGTAATTGCGGATATCTTTTTTGCTAAAGAATCTTTTTTGAAAAATAACCGAAAGATGGTCGATGGATTTTATGAGGGATGGATGAAAGCAGTGGCTGAATTGAAAAATAATCCGGTGAATCGCGAAAAAGCGGCTAAGTACCTTGCGGAATTAAATGGACTTGGCGTGGAGGATGCACAAGGCATGATGGATGTAGTCTATTGGACCGGGCATGGAGACAATCTTAATTTCTTTGGAATGAATTCGGGTTATAAAGGACAGCGAGGGGAGGATCTCTATACCAAAATGAGTAAGAATTTTGTGCTGACAGGAGATGCAGAGCAAGAGGCTCCTTCCTGGCGAAGTGTGATATTTACCGGAGCTGTGCAGGCCGCTAATGATAAATTGACCGGCCCGCAATATGATTCTGAGGCAGGTAAAACATTTACTGCGCCAACTCCTGAGTCAAAGAAAGCACCGGCCATAGCGACAAAGCCTGTGAGTATAAGTTTTGCAAGCGGTAAGTTTCAATTGGATGCGAATGCTAAAACCATTATTGATCTTCAGTTTGCAGACGTAGCTAAATCATTTGCCAATTCACGCATTAGAATAGAAGGTAATACAGACAATGTTGGAGGCAAAGCTATGAATATGAGTTTGTCTCAAAAACGAGCCCAGGCGGTTGCGGATTATCTTTCCGCTGAATATCAAATTGATAAAAATCGTTTTATTATTATTGGTAATGGGCCTGACAATCCTGTATCAGGGTGTGAACAAAATCAGAATGAAGAATGTAAGGCCATGAATCGCCGTACAGACTTTCAGGTGATCGCGGACTAATTGGTGACGATACGTTTATGAAATTAGTTGGCGGCGCTTCAGAAGGTACGATATCCCAAAAATTATTTTTTGGTGTAGTGGGGTTTGCCCTGGTACTTATGCTATGGATTGCACTGACTTCCGGTGCAACACCAATCCTGAAACCGGTGACGTTGCCTTCCCCTTTAAGTGTCCTTAAAGCATTTCCCGAAATGCTTAATAAAAATAATCTGATCAGTAATATCGGTTATAGCATTGGGTTGAATCTCACGGGTTATATTGAAGCCATCGCGATCACCATACCTCTTGGTTTTATCATTGGTCTTATTAAATTCTCAAGGTGGGGATTTCAACGACAAGTGGATGCCTTGCGATATGTACCGCTGACCGCATTGACAGGATTGTTTATTGTTTGGTTTGGTATAGGCACCGATATGAAAGTACACTTTCTAGCCTTTGGTATTATTATCTATCTGCTGCCGATCATGATTCAGCGTATTGATGAAGTGGATGATGTATATTTGAAAACAGTGCATACGCTTGGTGCAACCGGTTGGCAAAGACTTAAAACCGTTTATTTTCCAAGTGTAGTCTCCAGACTATCCGATGATATCAGAGTATTGACTGCCATTTCATGGACTTACATTATTGTTGCAGAATCTATTAACGCCAGTCAGGGTGGATTGGGTAGTTTGATTTATTCTGCCGGTATGCGGCAGGTGCGATCTGATAAGATGTTTGCTTTGCTGATTATCATCATGGTCATTGGGATTATTCAGGACAGAGTTTTTATTCGAATGGATAAAAAACTTTTTCCCCACAAGTATCAGAATGAAGCTTCTATGAAATCTTCCAGAATAGAGCAGAAAGGAGCTTTTTCTGTTTTACTGGATTATGCTTTTGTGGCGCTGGGTTGGATTTCTCTTGGTTTGATGTTTGTGTTGATCATTCAGGAACTCACTGCTGTCTTAGGAGATGCTAAGCCCTTGCGGTATATCTTTGGCGACAGTGTCAATGTGGTCTATCTGATTTTTGTGCTTATTGTTTTTTTTACAGGCTGGAAATGGTATACCAAACGTACGGATATGCTTGCGATGCGGGAAATAGTCACTAAATCTGCTGCCTGATGAATGTGAAATTTGAGGACATGGCAGCCAGAAACAATATCATTGAACTGAAAGATATTGGCCAGTCGTATGATGGTGGACAATCCTGGATTATCAAAGGACTTCAGTTGCTCATAGAAGATAAACCTGATCAGGGGCAGTTTATCGTCCTGCTGGGTATGTCAGGAAGCGGGAAGTCCACCTTGTTGCGCTATATCGCCGGGTTACAGGAGCCGACGGAAGGCCAGGTGTTGATCAATGGCCAGCCGATAAGTGATAAGGATCGGGTGAGCATGGTGTTTCAGCAATATTCTTCGCTGCCCTGGATGACTGTGCTGGACAATGTGGCACTGGGTTTAAAATACCAGGGGGTTGGAAAAAAGGAGCGATATGAACGGGCAATGGATTTAATTGAATTGGTAGGACTGGCAGGGCATGAGAAAAAATATGCGCAATATCCTGCACTATCCGGCGGGCAACTGCAGCGCGTAGCCATTGCGCGAAGTATTATTGCTAATCCGCAGATTATATTGATGGACGAACCTTTTGGTGCCTTGGATATCAAAACAAGATTTCAGATGCAGGATTTGATTATCAATCTATGGCATCGCTTCCATTCGACCATTGTTTTTGTGACACATGATATTGATGAAGCGGTATACCTCGCAGATGATATATATATCATGAAATCACAACCGTCAAACATTATCGAACACATTGATATTGATCTACCGCTTAAGCGGGACCGAAGTACAAAACGTGAAGCGCACTTTACGGAGTTAGTGCAGCAGGTGGAAGATACCATGATCCGGGTAGCAGGAATTAAGTGAGAAGTTGGAAGGGCAAACGGTGAACGATTAAAGGTGAACGGTTTTTTGAACTTGTCAACTTGAAGATGTGTTGAGTCAAGAAACCTGACGGTTTCTTTTGTTGAGGACGCTGCACCTCCGGAGCACCTTGTTTAGACGGTGTAGGGGTGAAGAGTAATTTAGTGATTCGGGTTATTAGTTTAGGTTGGTCATAGTTGATAGGACTTTCTTTCTGGAAAATGTAGAATAATTAGCAAAATGAAGGAGGCAGTTCTGCGGAAATCTGCATTTTACTCAGCTAGATCAGCGGGAAATATTTTCTGGAGACGAAAAAAGGCTTCCCGCAGATGTCGCAAATAATAAACGAACCGCAGATTTTCGCAGATCATAATTCATAATTGACCCATTTATAATTCTCCATTGATATATTTCACATCACTTCTCACCTCTCACTCCTCAAACAAGCGCTCCTCCACAACTCGATCCCGATCCGGCAGTACAGCCATAACAATGTTGATTGACAACAATCTCCCTTTTTGATAGAGCATCCATGTTAAAGTCGCTTATATGGTGTTGTGGGGTCTCGACTTTGAGGTCAAGCATCTGATTGAAATCACAATCATAGATGTAGCCATCCCACCCAACACTTAATGTATTTCTGCACATCAGGCTATCCAGTGTTTTGGGATTAAACGAATCTACCAGGCGATGCATGTATTGATCATATTTATCTGATTCAATCAGGAAGTCAAGAAACCGGCTGATAGGCAGATTTGCAATGACTAACAATTGGTTAAAGCTAATGCCGTGCTGATGTTTGAGTTCGCGTTTGAACTCGGGTTCAAGTGTATGTTGATCTGCAGGAAGAACAGCTCCTATTGGATTGTGTACCAGATCTAACTTCAGGTCAGTTGCTTCAACACCATAGCCAATTTCATTTAACATTTTAAGGGCCCGGATACTATCCTCAAAAACTCCATCACCACGTTGGGCATCCGTGCATCCTTTACTTATATAGGGTAGAGAACAGATTAAGTGAACATTATGCTTTGCAAAGAATTCAGGGAGATCATGATATTTCGGATTAGATACGATAATCGTCAGGTTGCAGCGGTTGATGATTTTGCAGCCTAGTTGAGCACATGACTCAACAAACCATCTGAAATTTTGATTCAACTCGGGAGCCCCGCCCGTGATGTCTACGGTAGGGATAGAATGCAGGGCTATGATCTTAAGGCATTGTTCAAGGAGTTCTCTGGTTATATTTTCTATCCGATCCGGACCGGCATCTACATGACAATGACTGCAGGTTTGATTACAGCGCTTCCCCATATTGATCTGTAAAACCTCAAGTTTAGTTGGTGTTAGATTCTTGTGTCCAGACGACTTGATCATATTTTTAAAAGATGGAACCGAAGACTCAAGGGAAAGGGTATTATTCAAAACACTAAGCTGGAAAATTGATTCCGAAAGTGGATTTTTCCTTGATTTTAAAGATTTTCCGATTTGTTTGGTAGCCATAATTATTCCATTACTATTTTGACCTGATTTATCAATTTATTCGAAAATAAACTAAGCATTTCCTGCTTAAATTAAATGACAGCAGTGGTTATATGTTTTTCACTTTTAAGTCCATCTAATGTAACAAAAGCTACATAGATTTGTTATCTGACTGAAAATGCAGAAAGTCGCTCAAGCCCAGGTACTACATCGATCAACATTACTCCATGTTGACGGGCAATCTTACAAGGCAATCCTGTTTGAATCCTGCCATGATCCGTTGTTTACGGATGTGGGCTGTGAGAGCATATTTCAGCAGAAAGCCTATCACTCCGTTCTGGAAGCGGCTCCTCCCGGACAGATGAGCTTTTATTATGTTCGATTGGAGAAAGATGGCAGGCTATTGGGCTTACTAAGCTTTCAAATAAAAAATTTTAATCCCGGGGAAAGTCTTAAGAATCAAATCAATGGCAATATCGTGCGTGCAGCCAGATACAAAGTCGCATCACTTCTCAATTTTAGTGTGTTGTGTCTTGGTAATACGCTGGTGACGGGTGATTATGGCTTTTGCTTTCAACCCCAGGTGTCCAATAGACTGCAAACTGAACTGATGATGGGCAGCATTGACTGGATGCTGACACTCAAGGATTTCAAACAAATAGGATTGGTTTTTATCAAGGATTTCTATCATGATATTTTTGAGGACATCCCGGACTCTCCACATTGTCTCAAATACCACAAAATTGATACGCAGCCAAGTATGATTATGGAGATTCCTACAACCTGGGGGAATCTTGATGGCTATCTGGCTTCCCTGAAATCTAAATACAGGGTGCGGGCAAAAAAGGCTTTGTCTGTGGCTGATCATCTGGAGCGAGTGGAGCTTAATGCGGATGAGATTGAGGCTATTGAGGCACAGCTGCACGATCTATATCTCAAGGTTGTAGAAGATGTTGGCTTTAACCTGTTTATTCTCTCACAAGGATATTTTACAAGGCTAAAAAGATCTTTAGGGGATAAATTCAAGCTTTGGGTATATAAAGACAAAGGAGAAGTTATTTCGTTCTTTACTGTCTTTGAAGATGGCGATATCCTTGATGCCCATTTCCTCGGATATGATCCGGAGATTAACCATCAGTATAAACTATACCTGAATATGCTCCTGGCGATGATTGATATGGCTGCTTCTAGAGGGTTTCAGCAATTACAACTTTCCAGAACTGCCACAGAGATCAAAAGCTCTGTCGGTGCTGAAGGCGTCCAAATGTGGGCCTATATGCGCCATCCGAAGAAAAGCCTCAACTGGCTGATTCCCAAGGCCTATAATTTTTTTAAACCTGATTTGGACTGGGTTCCCCGGCAGCCGTTTGTTGATTCCTGATCAGCTAATAATTAATATTTGATTAAGGGTCGGGTTTCTCAGAATCGTTATACCATATAAAAAGGGATAGGTTCTGTCCTCTGTTCCGGCTGAGAGGTCATGGAACTATGCCTATGTCCATTATCTTTGCGGTCAAATACAAATCATTGTAAATGAATATGGAAGAATTATCCAAACGGTACATGCCGGGAGATATTGAGGATCGATGGTATCAGCATTGGATGCAGGCGGGTTATTTTCATTCGGTCCCGGATGAAAGGGAACCATTTACGATTGTGATTCCGCCCCCAAATGTGACAGGGCAGCTGCATATGGGTCATATCCTGAATAATACCATCCAGGACACACTCATCAGAAGAGCTCGTCAGGAAGGCAAGAATGCCTGTTGGGTGCCAGGGATGGATCATGCCTCCATCGCCACCGAGGCCAAAGTCGTTGCCTTGTTGAGAGAACAAGGCATCAAAAAATCCGATTTGACGCGAGAAGAATTTCTGGCGCATGCCTGGGCGTGGAAGGAAAAATATGGCGGTATTATTTTCAATCAATTACAAAAGTTGGGAGCTTCCTGTGATTGGGAGCGCACTGCCTTTACGATGGATGATATCCGTTCCGAAGCCGTCATCGGCATTTTTGTGGATTTGTATAAGAAGGGAAGATTGTACCGTGGAAAACGTATGGTCAATTGGGATCCGGCAGCACAGACCGTGCTCTCTAATGAAGAAGTGTTATATGAAGAAGAAAAAGCATTGCTTTATAAAGTAAAATATAAAGTCGTTGGTACGGAGGAGTGGATTACAATTGCGACAACAAGACCTGAAACGATCCTGGGCGATACTGCCATCGCGGTCCATCCCGATGATAAACGATATACTGCCCTTCAGGGCAAGAAGGTGATTGTTCCTTTGATCAATCGGGAGATACCTATTATCGCCGATGCATATGTTGATATCGAATTTGGAACCGGTGCATTGAAAGTTACGCCGGCACATGATATCAATGATTACGAAATTGGAAAAAGGCATAATCTCGAAGTGATCGATGTGCTTAACCCTGATGGAACGATGAGTCCTGCTGCACAGCTTTATGTTGGGCTGGACAGAGAAAAGGCCAGGAAGAAAATGTTTGAGGCACTTGAAGAGGCGGGTCACATGGTGGGCACCGAAGAGTTGGTGCATAATGTAGGGCGATCGGAGCGAACGCGAGTGGTTGTGGAGCCACGATTATCTCTTCAATGGTTTGTGGATACAAAGGCTTTAGCAGATCCGGCCCTGAAAGCGGTGATGGAAGATGAGATTGCGTTTTATCCTGAAAATCTAAAGAATACCTACAGACATTGGATGGCTAATATTCGTGACTGGTGTATCTCAAGGCAATTGTGGTGGGGACATCAAATACCGGCATGGTACCTCAACGATAGTAATTCCGACGGATTAAACACAGATGCCGATGAGCCGGTGTTTGTCGGAAAAAATGCTGAAGAGGCTCTTCTGGAAGCTAAAAGAATAACCGGTCGGGATGATTTGACCTTAGCCAATTTGAGGCAGGATGAAGATGTTCTGGATACATGGTTCTCTTCATGGCTTTGGCCCATCAGTGTGTTTGATGGATGGAATGACACAAAAGAATTGGATTATTACTATCCCACCAGTGTCCTCGTGACCGGTTGGGATATTATTTTTCTATGGGTAGCCAGAATGATTATGGCCGGTTATGAATGGAAAGGTGAAAAGCCATTTCAATCCGTGTATTTCACGGGTATGGTGCGGGATAAACAGCGACGCAAAATGAGTAAGCAACTGGGTAATAGCCCTGATGCACTAGGACTCATTGAACAGTTTGGGGCAGATGGTGTGCGTTATGGTATCATGGCGTCAGCGCCGGCCGGTGGAGATATTTTATTTGATGAAAAGCAGTGTGAGCTGGGAAGAAATTTTTGCAATAAAGTCTGGAATGCCCTTCGGTTAGTGAAGTCATGGGAAACGGATGGAAGTCTTTCGCAAGATGAAGGTCGCGCAATTGCGATTCGTTGGATTAAATCAAGAATGGCAGAGGTAGATAACGAACTGCGTAGTGATTATAGACAATTCAGATTGTCGGAAGGGATCACCACGTTATATTCATTTGTCTGGAATGACTTCTGTAGTATATTCCTGGAAGTCATTAAGCCAACCTTTGGTGAAGCTTCTGACCAGGAAAGTTATGATGCGACCGTTGAAGTGTTTGAAGATATCTGCAAGCTTCTGCATCCGTTTATGCCTTTTATCACGGAAGAAATCTGGCATCAATTGAAGGAGAGACCACAAGGAGATGACTGTATGATGTCTTTACTTCCGGATGTTTTGGGGGAGGCTGATAAAGTTGTCGATGATTTGTTTGCGCATGTGCTGGAAGTTAAAACATCCGTGCTTGAATTGAGAAATCAACATCAACTATCTCCAAAGGAGAATATGGATATTGTATTTCCATCCGATGCATCATTGATAACTTTGTGGAATACACCAGGGGCAAAATTTGTTTTGAAAAAACTGGCAAATGCGGAATGCGAGGTAGGGGAAGGTACCGGTGTTTCTTTTCTGGCAGGCAAGTTTCAGTATTATGCAGCATTGACAGTGACAGTTGATAAGGATTCAGAGATAAAGCGAATGGAAGAAGAGATCGCCTACTATGAGGGATTTTTGAAAAGTGTAGACAAGAAACTTGGAAATGAAAAGTTTGTCGCCAATGCCCATCCGGATGTTGTGGAGAAAGAAAAACAAAAATATGCAGACGGACTTTCAAAAATTGAACAGTTGCGAAAGAGTATAGAACAATTAAACTAAAGTGAAAATTTCTGCTTTTCGTCATTTGGTAAAATATGTTTCCGGAATTGGTGCAATTGTTTTTATGATTGCTATTTCCTCTACCAAATGTTCGTCTCAATATATTATCGAAGCACTCCCTCGCTGGTTGGTAAGTGTGCATGGCATATCCATGATTCCCCAATCACCGGTAAAGATGTTTCTGGATGATGTGCAATGGGGATATCATATTGAGGCGCAGTATCGTTTGCAATACAATAAACCTTTTTTAGGCGGACTATATTTTAGTGAAGCTTTTTTGAGTAAATATGTTTTGAAGTATACCTATGCTACGCCGGACGATCAAATCGATGCACGAGACCGGGCAACAACCCGCAGATTGGATTTTGGACTTACGGCCGGGTTTTATCCTGAAATCAATTGGTTGCTTCAGCCCTATCTGCAGGGACGAGTGGGGATGGCTGTCTTTCAAACGAGCTCAATCATCACGGATCGTGATACGCAGGAGAATATTGATCGTATTTCCGAATCGAATGATGCTGTGATATCCTACGGAATAGATTTTGGCGTTCACATCGTCCCCGACATCTGGTATGTCCGTGGCGATATCAGAATGGGTTTTGTTGTTAATCCAAGTGCGACATTTATGTCTCTAGATGAAAACAACAAAGGAACTACAGGGTTTCCAATTGATTATTTTGAAAAACACACCTCTTCCGGCAATTGGTTGAAGATTTCTGCAGGGTTGAGTTATTTGTTTTAACGGGAAGCTGTCAGCTTTCTGCTACTTTTGCATTATGATAGAAGATCAGGAAATAGAATTAGATGGGGAGGATGGCTTATATGAGCATTTTCGTTTTATTACTCCCGGGGGATTAAAGCCGGTTCGGGCGGATAAGTATATTCAGATGCACATGGAAGGTGTATCACGTAATAAGATACAGAATGGTATTCGAGCAGGATCGATCAAAGTCGATGATCAGGTGATTAAGCCAAATTTTATTTTAAAACCTTCCCAAACGATCACCATCCTTTTACCCAAGCCACCAAATATTGGTGAGCGTATTGTGGCAGAAGATATTCCTTTGGATATACGTTATGAGGATGACGATGTGATGGTGATTTATAAGCCGGCAGGTTTAGTGGTGCATCCGGGTATCAGTCATGAAACTGGTACACTGGTAAATGCGCTGGTCTATCATTTGCGCAAAACGAAGATGCCCGTGATGGAAGGGAATTCTCCGGACCGACCGGGATTAGTGCATCGAATTGATAAGGATACGTCAGGATTATTATTAATCGCAAAGAATGATTATGCCATGACCCATCTGGCCAAACAATTTTTTGATCATTCTATTCTTCGGGAGTACAATGCGATAGTCTGGGGTACGCCTGATCCGCCATCAGGAACCATTGAAGGGAATATCGGCAGAGATCCGCGTTTCCGTCTTTTGATGACAGTCTTTGAAGATGGGGAAGAGGGCAAGGAATCCATTACGCATTATGAAACGCTGGAGGATTTATATTATGTGAGTTTGGTGAAATGTGTTTTGGAAACCGGTCGGACACATCAGATCAGAGTGCATATGAAGCATAAGGGGCATCCGGTGTTCAGTGATACCCGTTATGGTGGTGACCACATTGTAAAAGGAACTGTTTTTACAAAATATCGACAGTATGTTGATAATTGTTTCAAGATATGCAATCGTCAGGCATTGCATGCCCGTACGTTAGGTTTCGTTCATCCAACCACCGGTCAAAATATGTATTTCGAGTCTGAATTGCCTGAAGATATGACCCAGCTGCTGGACAAGTGGAGGGCCTATGTATCCCATAAAAAAGAAAATCTGGGTTGATGGACAATAGGACAGAACTTTTGAAATCATTACCTGATTTGTGTGAACTTCTTGCTGCTGATACGTCCTTAAAAGAGGAAGTGTTTAATAAGGCTCAGGCATTTAATCCATGGTTTACACATGCGTTTATCAAAGAAGCTATTACTTCCATTACGGATAGATTTCTAGTTGAGGAATATTGCAGACTATGGCTTGCGACATATCCGGCTTCTAACGAATCGAAGAAAGTAGCGGTGATCATGGCAGGTAATTTGCCATTAGTCGGATTTCATGATTTGTTTTGTGTGCTGATGAGTGGTCATCAGGCCGTTGTCAAACTAAGTGATAAAGATGCACATTTATTGCCCTGGGTAGTGGAGCAATGGACTCATGTGGTACCCTCTCTTGCCAAATCAATATCCTATACCTCGCGACTTGAACATTTCGATGCGGTGATAGCGACAGGCAGTAATAATAGTTCGCGATACTTTGACTATTATTTTAGCGCGTATCCGCATATCCTTCGTCGGAATCGCAATGGCATAGCCGTGCTGACCGGTGAGGAAAGCATGGATGACTTAAAGCAACTTGCAAAGGATATCTTTCAATATTTTGGATTGGGCTGTAGAAATGTGTCAAAAATCTACGTCCCGCAAGGCTATGATTTTAAGCCATGGGAAGAAGTGGTCGCTACGTGGGCTTATTTGTCAGATCACAATAAGTATAAAAATAATCTGGAGTATAATTTTGCCTTGTATATCATTAACTCAATTCCTCACATCAATCTGGGGAATATCATATTGAAAGAAGATGATGCGATTGCTTCTCGGATTGGTAGTTTGCATTACAGCTACTACAATTCAACGGCGACATTACAGGATGATCTGCATGCCAAAAGAGAGGAAATACAATGTGTGGTCAGTGGGTCACCGATAGAAGGGTGGGATCATGTTGCTTTTGGTGAAAGTCAGCTGCCTGCTTTGAATCAATATGCTGATGGTGTCGATACGATGGCGTTTCTTTCAACCTTATAAGCCGGAGGCGTGCGCATTTCCAAAAAAAGTAAAGCAGAGAAAATAGGTGAAATCCTTGATGGACTTTATCCGGAAGTCCCGATTCCGCTGGATCATGCAGATCCTTATACTTTGCTGGTCGCAGTGATGTTGTCAGCGCAATGCACGGATGCAAGGGTGAATCAAATCACGCCTTTACTTTTTGCCCGTGCTAATAATCCAAAAGACATGGCACGGTTAAAGGTTGGGACGATTCGCGATATCATCAAACCATGCGGGCTTTCCCCAACTAAATCAAAAAACATTCATGAGATGTCCAGGTTGCTGCTTGAACGGCATGGGGGGAATGTCCCTGAATCATTTGAGGACTTGGAAGCACTTCCCGGTGTGGGGCATAAAACGGCTTCTGTGGTGATGTCTCAGGCATTTGGCGTGCCGGCTTTTCCGGTGGATACGCATATTCATCGCCTTGCGTATCGGTGGGGATTAAGCAATGGTAAAAATGTGGAGCAAACGGAGCGGGATATGAAAAAATTATTTCCGGAGGATACATGGAATAAGCTTCATCTTCAGATTATCTTTTACGGCAGAGAATACTGTCCGGCCAGAGGACATATAGTGGACAACTGTCCGATCTGCAGTTTGTATAATCCTAATTATAAATAATTCTTCCTTTAGAATTTATGTCCTATTGCAATTTGTGGAATGGAGCCTTTCGGAAACCGTTGTTTTAGCCAGCGTGAGCCATCCACCGGAAATGGGTTATGCAGTTTATAGCCAAGATCCAGTCGGATAATGAAGAAATCAAGATCAAGTCTTATTCCATAGCCATAGCCAATTCCTAATTGATTGATAAAATCAGAACTTAAATTTGCCCCTGGTCTGGTGAGGTCATTTTTTAAAATCCATACATTGGCAGCATCCACAAAAACGACTCCTTTAAAATACCAAAATAGATTAAAGCGTAGTTCGGCGGATAAATCAAGCTTGAAGTCACCTGTTTGATAATAGGGAAGATTTGGATCTATGGTTGTCGTATCATTATAGCCGCCGGGTCCGAGTTGTCTTACTTGCCAGGCTCTGTTGCTTAGTGCCCCACCCACAAAAAACTGTCTTGGATAAGGGGTTTGTTTTGTGAATGGACCAAAAGGGGATGCGATACCAATATTGAATTTTGCGGCAAAAGTAGTTTCACTGGAAAGTCGAAGGTAATATCGCAGATCAATTTCTCCTCTGGCATACTGCGAGAATTGAACTGTTTTGTCCGGCCCGCCATTTGGATTGAGAACGATCTCCTTCGTATTGTTATTAATGACATTCACAATAGAATTGATACCAAGCATTTCAAGACCTGACAGTTCAAAATTGTGCAGTAATTTAAAACGGCCTATCCTCGCTTTGTCTTTTGAGTTGATTTCATACAAATAGCTTTTGAAGAGTAGTCCTGTGTATAACTGGTTACCAAAACTTTCGGCAAGAAATTTGTTTTGATCAAGAATTTTCTGATAGGCTGGTTTGGCCGTAGGGACATATAAATCAAAGCCAATTCGGGTGATATACAGTTTTTTAAAGGGATCGGGTTGAACGTCATAACTCAGATTGACATTGACGTTGTAGTAATCGAAAAAATCAGAAATGATCACATAATCGAAACCTGCACCAACGCGTGTGGTGGCATCTTCGAGTAACCATTTGTTGATTTTTGTAGCAATGGTATTGGATTTTTCAACTTTACGCGATCGTCCAAATAGTTGATACAGATTCAATGGATCCATGAATCGACGAAATGCAAGGCTTCCTTCCAGACCTGTATTAAAGCTATTCAATAGTGGAGGTTTTTCAGCCTGATCCTTATTGACAAAGTTGAAATCAAACCCCAGTTCCATATTGACATTCAGCACTTCTGCTTTTCCGAAGATATTGCGATCCCGATAGGTGCTGCTGAAGGAGGTGCCAAAAAGTGATTTTCTGGTTTGAGAGGCAATATTTGAATACGTCAGCTCACCACTTAAGTCAAAGTTTATTTTTTTATTACGGGTCAGATAAAAAGAGTAGTCTACTGAGGGGAACTCATTTGCGGACGTATCTATTAGGGCACTGGGGGAAACAAATTTTATTAATTCAATGCGCGCAAGATTTTTTCGCGTATGCTCCAAATGATCGGTATTCGTAAAGTCACCGGAACGAACAAAAATATTTCGTTCAATCATATCCGGTTTTAAGGTGAAACTATTCTTGTCTGGTACAAAATATCGGATATGGTTTATGAGGGTGTCTTCTAAAGGTACGGGGGCAACAATTGAATAATCAGGATAAACAGTAACTTCTCCGACCCGGTATTTTTTATGAAATGTGCTATCGGTGGGGTTGGTCAGCCGCATGGTGGCGATCACGCGGTGTTGGCTTGTATCCACTTCCAGCGGAAGTATGTAGGTCTCATCAAACGTCGCATATCCTTGATTTTGAATAAGGCGAGCCAGTTTTACTTTTTCCTGATTGTATAATTGAATATCCAGAGGACTATTGGACGGACTAAATGCACTTTTATGTTGCTGATCGATGATCTCCTGAAGGGAGGAATCTTCGGCTATAATAATTAATGAGTCAATCATTAGTCTTGGCCCAAGGTTAATGGCATACCGGACTTCTGTGCTTTTGTTTCTTGTCCTGGCATCATAGGTGACGAAGGCAGCGCGATACCCTCGAAAGGCCAGGTATTTGGTAAAATCAACCTGGGTTTGAGCAGCTTTCAGCGAGTCAAAAATAATCGGCCGATTTTTGATGATTCGCTCTTCATCCCATTTTTTGGAATTGGGCTTTTTGGCGATTTTTTTTTGGTAATTATAATAAAAGACGTGTCTTGGAAATCCTAATGAATACTTGGTCTGACGCTGGCGATAAATCGATTGCAGGGCCTCTTTGAGTTCAACTTTATTATGGATGGAATGGTCAGATTTAATCTGAATCTTGTTTGTGGTTAGAAATGACTGACTCTCCAGCAGATTTTTTTTACTATTGCATGAAGAAAGGATAATCACCAGGGACGTGCAGGTCAACCACCACAGGCTACGCTGATGATGTCCCGATCGACAAAATTTTATAATGGAGCAACTATCCAAGGCGCGGATCAAACTTATACACTCTCTTCAACATAAAAAGTATAGGCTAAAGTATGATAAATTCATAGTTGAAGGGCTTAAAATTACTAAAGAGTTGCTTGCCGGGCATCAAAATATGGTCGAATCCATATATATTTCTAATCCTGATTATCAATCGATTCTAATCGAGTATGGCAAAGACGACCAGATTCTCTCCGTATCGCCTCAGGAAATGAAGTCCATTTCGCAACTCGCGACGCCTCCCGGAATTCTGACTTTGTGTAAACTCCCTCCGGTTGAGGAATTGCCAAAAGACATAAACGGCAAAAAAATATTTTATTTAGAAGGAATCCGTGATCCCGGTAATCTTGGTACTATACTAAGAGTCGCAGACTGGTTTGGCATGGAATACGCTTTTCTTTCGCCGGACTGCGCGGACGTATATAATCAGAAGGTCATTCAATCCTCCATGTCCAGTTTTCTTCGTGTGAAAACATGTGAAGTGGATCTCCAGCAAATAATCTCTTTAAACTTTCCTGTATATGCGTGTGATATGGGCGGCGAGGATATTCAAAAGCAGGCGCCTCCGGCAGAAGGTATTTTTGTGCTGGGCAATGAGTCTCAGGGTATCTCTCCCGATAGCAGGCAAAATGCAAAGAAGATTTTTGCGGTTTCAAATCAACAGAGTCTTGGTGCCGAGAGTTTGAATGTTGCTTCTGTAGCAGCGATTGTTGGCGCCTGGCTTCAACAATGATTAGGAGCAATACCATCCTGAATTCAAGAATGGTTGGAATCTAATTTCTGATCGATTAGATTTTTGATGTGGTCAATATCAGTCGGGTGAATAGTTATCCAGTTCCCTTGATTCCGCCACCAGGTACGCTGCCGTTTGGCATATCTTCTGGTTGCCTGCTGAATAGCATGGATAGCCTCTGCTATCGACAGGTTTCCATCGAAATAGGAAAAGAGCTCTTTATAACCGACCGTTTGCAGCGCCTGTAGTTGTCTTTGTGGGTAAAGCGTTTTGGCCTCTTCTAACCAACCGTCTTCAATCATTTGACCCACTCGCCGGTCGATCTTTGCGTACAACTCCTCTCTAGGTAGTTCAAGAGCAATAGGCAGAACTTTAAAAGACAGAGGCACTTTTTTACCTTTTAGAAATGAACTAAACGTTTTGCCTGTAGCGTCTATAACGGACAGTGCTCTGATCAATCGTGTATGATTTGAAGCATCCACTTTTTTGGCATAGTCCGGATCTAAACCATTGAGCTTTTTCCAGAGATGTTCAGTTCCTTCTTTCTTCCAGAGGTCAAGCCATGTCTGAAAGACGGATGCAGGGACTTCCGGGATATCATCAAACCCTTCTATGACGGCTTTAATATAGAGACCGGTACCTCCTGCCAGAAAAACAACATCATGATCTGCAAACAAGCGATCCAGTGCAGAATGGACTTCTTTGGCATACCGGGAAGCCGTGTAGGGCTCGTGAATGGTTAAGTGTCCTACAAAATGATGTTTAACAGCAGCCAGTTGATCCGGGGAGGGCCTGCCGACACCAATCGCCAATTCTTTATATACTTGTCTTGAGTCAGCACTAATAATAACAGACCGGTATTTTTGGGCGAGTTGGATAGCGACTTCTGTTTTTCCAACACCTGTTGGGCCAGCTATGATGACCAGAAGTTTGTTTGACATATCTTTGTTCACTTATACGCAAAGTTCGTATTTCTTTATGGTATATAAGATTATCCAGCGTTGGGCTACTTTTTTCCTCAGGTTGTACTTCAGGCGGACCATTGTCTATGGGTTGGAACATATTCCTGAAGATGGGCCGCTGATCGTCGCCAGCAATCACCCCAGTGCGTTTATGGAGGCGAGTATCCTAGGGACGGTCATCAGGCGACCGCTACACTTTCTGGTGCGTGGCGATATGTTCAATCCAAAATTTCAATGGCTTTTTAACTGGACCAACCAAATCCCCATATTTCGTCAAAAAGATGGCATAGGTAATTTACGAAAGAATGCTTCGAGTTTTGAACTGACGTATAAAAAACTGGCAGATGGGGAGGCTGTCCTGATTTTTCCGGAAGCGAAGACCATTCTTGAGAAGAAAATGCGGCCTATTCAGCGAGGCACGGCTCATCTCGCTTTTGGCACGATACCATTCCTTAAAGCAGAGGATCAGCTAAACGTTCTTCCGGTTGGTGTCAATTTTATTGATCCGCGTATTCCCGGTACGGATGTGGTGGTAAGGTTTGGACCTGCTTTCGTCACAGAACATGCTACACGTGATGATCGAAAGGCAATTGATCATTTTACCGGGCAACTGGAAGAAGCCATGCGTCCATTGATTATCGAAGTAGGAGAGCGTGGGCATGAAAAAGATTATGATGTGCTTGCGTCGATCTATCTGCGCTGTGGATTAGTAAGTAAGGATACGGGTAGGGTGCATCAGCATCTGGTGATCATTGCAAAGGCTGTCAGTGATTCGGATAATAATCTTCAGTTATTTGATCAAATCCATTCATTTCGGTCTCTCCTGATGAAGCGCAAAATAAAAGAGGCTGTTTATTTTCCGGATATTCTTCGGTTAAATCATCTTGGTTTATTGGCGCTTCTTATGTTGAAAAGTGTTTGGCTGCTTTCGGGAGGATGGATATGGCGAATGACCAGGAATGTTATTTTTTCCAAAATCAGAAAGGATACTTTTCAATCACCTGTATCAGTGGGTGCAGCCATGGTGCTATTTCCAATTATCGCTTTACTTTTCTTCCTGATAATTCTTATCGCCGGATGGCCTTTATGGATTGTACCGGTATGGATGGTGGTCATGATGTCCGGTATTTTTTTCAGAGTGCCTGTTCATCTTTTATACAAAATCATGCTCCTGAAGCCAGGTGTAAAGCGTCAGCTAGGCAAAAAAATAATTGAATTTAAAGGAGAGGTAAATAAGTTGATTCAGTAGGTGTCTGTAACAGCGACTACTTGATTAAGGTAACATTTCCCCTGAAGGTTTCTTTGTCCCCATTTTCAAATTGTACTTCCACGAAATATGCAAAGTATCCTTTGTTCATTGTGAAGCGTTTGTAAGTACCATCCCACCAGCCATCTGAAGAGTGGATAGGAAGGTCATATTTTTCATACACTTTGCTTCCCCAGCGATCGAAGATCAGAAAGCGTGTAATCAATACATTGTTTTCATCTGCTGTCTGTATCTGAAAAAAATCATTGATGCCGTCTCCATTAGGAGAAAAAATATTAGGGATATAAATTGGACAGCCTGTTTGCGTGATGGTCAACAAAGTATCTGTGACACATCCATTTGCATCGATGGCTCGCAGATGGTAAGTGCCTGCATTTAATTCATCAAAATATTCTGCTTGCTGAGGGTAGCCATAGTTGAGGATGTAGGAAACCGGTTGTTTTCCACCTGAAGTTTCAATCAGGATTTTACCGGTTTTTTCACCGCATTTGGAAGGCGAAGTTGAGATATCTGTAATATGGATGGGTTCGATATTACTTATCTCTACAGCCAGCGAATCCGTTTGCAGGTTAGTGTTCCGGATATAAATAGTGTAGGCACCGGTTTGCAATCTGGTAAACACATTCTCATGCTGGAACAACTCACCATCCATAGAAAAGGATAGATTGCCGGAAGCAATGGCGTTGATAATAATTTCCCCGTTGGCTTCATTACAAAATCCCGGACTCACGTCTGCCTGAATGTGCGCAGAAAGAATATGGGAATTCAGGACATAGGAAGCCTGTGCTGATAGTGCAGCATTTAATAAAATACATAGTGCGGCAAGCAGAATGTGTCTCATTTTTGCGTTCAATGCTTCCATTCGCCCCAATAATTGAACACTGTGAGAAGGGCGATATGGATCCAAATTAATTTAATTTATAATATATAAAACTTTAATAATGATATATTTATTGCTTATTCAGGGAGTAATTGACCCTGTCCGTAGTCCTTATTTCATTACTTCATACACAAGGACTGGTTTTGTTTTGTTTTTAAGACTAAACTCGCCAATCTCCTTGCATTGAAAAGACTCCTTTATGAGGTCAAACGCTGCCCCACTGATTGCAATTTGTCCGGGCGCAGCGATGGTTTGAAGGCGCTGGGCGGTATTGACTGCGTCCCCGATCACGGTGTAATCGAGTCGCCGTAGGCTGGAAGAACCAATATTTCCTGAAATCATTTCGCCGCTATTGATGCCAATCGACACTTTTGGGACGAAATCTATATTTTCGTGGAATTCCGGTAATTCTTCAATTTGTTTGCGAACCGACAGGCAGGATTCAATGGCGCGATCCAGGTGAAAATCGCCTCTGAAGACGGCCATGATGGCATCCCCAATAAATTTATCCACATAACCGCCCTGAGCGATGATTTCTTTGACCATGACATCGAAATAGCTATTGAGCAACTTAATGACAGTATCCGGCGGGGCATTTTCGCTAATTTTGGTAAAGCTGCAGATATCAATAAAAGCTACGGTAGCCTGGATCATTTCATTTTCAATCAGGGCTTTCTCATATTCCCGGCTGCTCATAAATTTGAGGACAGTCTCATCGACATACATTTTCAGAATATTATTCTCCTTAATGGCTTTTACCGTTTCGCGCATTTGGGCCACATAGCCGAGGGTCTTTTGGATGGTTAGTTCAAGATCTTCAAAATTGATCGGTTTGGTAATAAAATCAAAAGCTCCACGATTCATTGCTGTACGAATATTGTCCATATCCCCGTAAGCCGAGACAATAACGGTTTTTAGGAGGGAGTTTTGTTCGTTGAGTTTAGACAGCAGGGTGAGCCCGTCCATCTCCGGCATATTAATATCGGTCAGAATAATATCCAGATCGTCATTGGCGGATACTTGTTCTAATGCGCTGATGCCATTATTAGCAAAAACGAATTCATACTGCTGCTCACGAATCTTTCGTCGAAATTTTTGTTTAATCAGTGTTTCCAGATCGACTTCATCATCCACCACTAAAATCTTAGCCATATTAAATCGCTTTTAGTTTTTCCTTGAGCACAGTAAATTCAACCGGTTTGGTGAGGAAGTCATCTGCTCCCAGGCGCATGGCGGTTTCAAAGTTTTCTTTATCTCCATAGGCCGTTATCATCATCACTTTGGGTGGAGGTGTTTTGAATTTATTCTTGATTCGATCGAGTAATTCAAGACCGCTCATGCCGGGCATATTAATATCTGACAGAATCAGCACGGCTTCATGCTGATGGATATTAAGGTAATCAAGGGCTTCTTCCCCAGAAAAGGCAAAAGCAAACTGCATGTCATTATTTTTTATTTCTTTTCTAAATCGTTGTTCAAAGAGAATCTGAACATCTCTTTCATCATCTACTACAAGTACTTTCATTTGGTCTTATCCGTTTTGTATTGGTAAAGTAATTATAAATTCTGCATATTCTCCTTCTTTTGTAGATACTTTTAGATCGCCTCCGTGTGCCTTGACGATATCGTAACTCAGTGACAACCCCAGGCCGGTGCCTTGTCCGGAAGGTTTAGTAGTAAAAAAGGGTTGAAAAATCTTGTCGATAGCTTCCTTTGGGATGCCATTTCCATTGTCGCGGACAGAAAGTATAACGGTAGGTTTCCCACCAGGTGCAATTTTCTTCCTGGTGTTGATGCTTACTATAGGTTCATAAGATTCACTCGTTGATTTTTTCTTTTCTGAAACGGCATAAAAGGCATTGGTGATGAGATTCAGTATCACTCGGCCGATATCTTGTGGAACTACGTTGACAGGACCTACGGAATCATCGAAATCAGTTTCTGTTTTTGCATTAAATGATTTGTCCTTTGCACGAAAGCCATGATAGGCAAGACGCATATATTCGTCTGCCAGTGTATTAATATTGATAGGTTCTTTGATGCCACTACTTTTTCGGCTATGTTGCAGCATGCTTTTGATGATTCCATCAGCTCTTTTGCCGTGATCGTTAATTTTTGTTTCATTCATTAAGACATCGTTGAGCATTATTTTTATCTCTGAATAATTCTGGTTGTCTAAGGCGGTGATCATTTCATTGAGCAATTCGATGTTAACATCCGAGAAGTTATTGACAAAATTTAGAGGGTTTTGGATCTCATGCGCTATACCTGCCGTTAGTTCGCCAAGCGAAGCCATTTTTTCTGAATGGATCAATTGGGTTTGGGTGAGCTTGAGATCATTTAAAGTATTTTCAAGAAGATGCTTTTGAGTGTCAATTTCATCCTTTTGCAGCTGGAGTAGGTTGAAATCCCTTTGTTTGTGCCTGTAGGTAAAAAGGAAGTAAAGGATAAACCCAAAAAGCAGGATGATCGTCATCAATCCGGCAAAGAAAAACACAATAATATCAGATGATTGTATGGTGTTGAGGTAAACCATGGATTTAGGGTGTTTGATGTTTTGGCATACCATTTAATATGATCGCTGTGATGAAAGTTATGTATAAAAAGCCACTCAGAAGCATATTCACATTATAAATGATTTGTGGCGGATTATCCAGTAAGTACACCTTCATGCTATGAAAACCCCAAATGAGTATATTAAATGCGTAATAGCATAGGACGGCGCTGGCAAACCAAAAGTCTCCGCGTTTCAGGATGTTTTGTTGTGAGGGTGTCGCTCTTATTTTTAAAAACAAGCGCAAGGATAAAATAACTAATAAAGTGCTTTCTGCAATCATCGTATTTGTATTCGTCTCCTGCAAAGGTTGAAAGAAAATAGTGTTTCCAATTTCAAACAGCAACAAAAGAAGCGCGCTAGTCCAAAGCAAAATATTCAGTTTATTATTTTGTATAAAGTTTATAAAAATGATAACATAGATGGTGTATTCAATAGG
This sequence comes from Bacteroidota bacterium, assembly GCA_024642665.1. GTDB lineage: Bacteria > Bacteroidota > Bacteroidia > Chitinophagales > Saprospiraceae > Opimibacter. The sequence goes on along the minus strand of JAHEAR010000010.1, from coordinate 3,257 downwards.
TGTGAAAATATGATACACAACACTATTCGAAATTTCTATGCCAAAGGCGATATACTTGGCGATCAGTTCGCTGACGAGTGTCAGGATCATGAGGGTGGTAAGCCATTTGTACGGTAGGTCTGTTTTTTTATAATAGGCGCAGCCGGCTGCAGCGGATATCAGTAAACTGCAGTAGTAAAAAACATCAAATACATCAGCTTGGATACCCATTGTAATTTAATCAGGACAATTTGGCGGGCATGGGTCAGCTTTATCAAATACCGATAACTGTCTTCCTGATAAAATATCATCTATTAATTGCCTGTTGTTTTTCACACCTACAGCAATGAGATTGATATTTCCATATTCAATGGTGGTGCCAGATGAATTGTCGGAAAATGTGCCATTCTGACTTAAATAAAAAGTGATTTTATCCGGATTTCCGCGACTGCTGCTATTTTGATTAATAATTTCTTTTAGATGTGCTGCTTCAAAAGTGAAGCCTTTTAATCGACTAATTTGATCACTTCCGGTGGTAGGATCAGCATATTTGACAAGTAAGGGTTTAAAGTTCAGGTATTCATTCCTTCCGGTTGTGGCTTCCTCCCATGAAATACGTTCGCTCACTGGGTTGTCCGGGTAAACAATCATTTCCTCCTTGCAATCGGGGTAGAGTGTATAGGCAACAGCAGCCGTAATAATGGCAGTGCTTACGGCTGTAACCAGAATTAATGAAATGTCTTGTGTGGTAAATTTCATGAGTAGGAGATTTAAATTAACATATAATTGGTGTGTTTACATTGATTGGTCTGTTTTGTCAGCTAGGTAGAACGCGGATTGTGAATACCGATCCTTTGCCTTCATCAGTCTGCACCTTCAATTCACCGCCATGTGCTTTAACAATATCGTAAGATAATGATAATCCCAGACCTGTACCTTGGCCGGTAGGTTTAGTAGTAAAAAAGGGTTGAAATATTTTATCCATCACTGATTTTGGCATTCCATGGCCATTGTCTTGTACAGAAATTTCTAAGTAAGTTTTTCCATCTGAAGAGACGATATTTTTTGTCCTGACATTTACTGTAGGATCATAGTTTTCGATACCTGAATTTTTCTTCTCGGAAACGGCATAAAAAGCATTTGTAATCAAATTCAGAATGACTCTTCCAATATCCTGGGGGATGACATTGACCTTTCCAATAGATGGATCGAAATCAGTCCTCATGGTCGCGTTGAAAGATTTGTCTTTGGCCCGAAGACCATGATAGGCTAGTCGTAGATACTCATCGGCCAGTGCATTGATGTCTGTTGGTTCTGTGGTTCCTCCGCTTGCTCGACTATGCTGAAGCATACCTTTTACAATGGCGTCTGCTCGTTTGCCGTGATGCATGATCTTCTCCTCATTTTCTTTAATATCTTTTACGAGTGCCATTACTTCCCTTAAATCACCTTGCGCTGCGGCCTCATGTAGTTCGGTGATAAGTTCTGTATTAACATCGGAGAAGTTGTTGACAAAATTTAATGGGTTTTGAATCTCATGTGCAATGCCGGCGGTAAGTTCTCCGAGAGAGGCCATTTTCTCTGATTGAATAAGTTGGGCTTGCGTGGACTTGAGATGTTCCATTGATTCATTCAATTCAGCTGTACGATGTGCCACCTGTTGCTCCAGTTGTATATTTTGATTAGCGAGAATCTCTTTTTTCTCTTCCGTTATTTTAATTAGATGATTGGCCGTTTCTTTTACCTTCAGGAGGGTATCCTTAAACCATACGGAGATGTACACTACAAGGCTTATTGGGAAGACGAGAAAAATGGCTAACATTAAGAATTGACCGTATTTGTTAAAAAAAGAATCCATTTGCAGCAGGACGAGCACGGGAATTGAAATAATGATGGCCATCGAGGCCAGCAAGCCAACAGCAATCACCCATTTTGATCCAGTCAGCTTTTTCCAGGAGGTAATCACATAATACACGGAGATGAGTGAGGAAATGATTATCGCTCCTATAACTATGGTGTAGCCTTGCACTAGTTGAAGAAGGGTCAGGATAAGCAGGATACCTGAATACAGCCAATGCAGGCGGTGAATTTTGTTCGTAAATATTTTGGCGATCGTTAGGGGGAAAAGTATGATCAGGCTAAACACCAGGATGCCTGAGATGTATTCTAACGTCCAGCTTTGTATTTGTGTCAAAGCTGATCCATGTAAATTAATTAACAATAGCAATGGTCCGCCGGATATGCAGGTCACGGTGATGGCCAGATAAAGAAGGTGATCTTCTTTTTTGTTTTGGAGGTATAGCAGCCAGAAAAGCAGGAATAAAACAAATGCAAATGCAAAGATACCCAGCATAAGTGCTTTCGCATTCAAGATATTTTGGTTGATATTTGAAATATATTCTGGTGACGCGATGGCGATAAGGTTGATTATAGCATGTTTACCCTTTCTTAATGATTTAAAAAAGCCGACTGGATGATAGACAAAATGAATAGCGATAGTATATGTTTTCACCTCTGGCAGATGAATGGGGACTGTTTTATTTTGCTTCGGAAAATGTTCTTTAAAAGCACCTCCGTATGCTCCCGTGTTTCCAAAAGAGTTGATTAGGTGGCCATCCAGATAAATATCTGAGGCTGCCCATTCAGAGGATAAAATGCTCAGGTTCTGATGGATGAGGGTACTATCAGGTTGTATCTTGAGCCGTAGCCAACCTTCCAGAAAACCATTTTTATCTATTCTGGTGGCGTTAATATCTGACAACTTAATTTTTTTCCAATCTTTCGTAGGATATGCGGGATCTGCCCAGGCCGGGTCATTTCCTTTTTTGTATTCCCATTCATCATCTGGCGATAGATAAAAAATCCCACTCTGATTGAACAGGTCAGGAGTGATCATGAAGACTGTGTCCTGACCTATGCACATAGTGGTCACCAGCAGGAAAAAGAGAGATAATGTGGTGATGAGATAATATCGTTTCATGAAAACTATTTAATGTCTTTTTTTTCGTCAGGATGTTTAGGTTTAACTTATGGGTTAGGAAGTTGGATTATGAATGTTGTTCCTTCTCCTTCTTTTGTCTCGACCCTCAATTCGCCGCTATGCCCTTTTGTAACAATATCAAATGCCAGTGACAAGCCTAGCCCGGTTCCCTGTCCGGTAGGCTTGGTGGTGAAGAACGGTTGAAATATTTTATCTAAAACTTGTTGCGGGATACCGTTGCCATTATCCGTTACGCGTATCACTGCGCTGCCATTTGCTATTTTGGAACTAACTGTTA
>JAHEAR010000058.1 GCA_024642665.1 Bacteroidota bacterium | reverse complement strand
ATAAACAAACCACGGTCCTGGGCAATGTCGAGTGGTGCATCCTCGACGATCTTTGTAGAATCGGAATGGAGTGTATCTATGGAATTTAGTGTTAAAACAGTCTTGGCATCGTTGATGGAATTATCCTGGGCAATGGTAGTCTCAACAAACAACAGACTAAGAAATATCAGTAAAATGAATCCCCGAATTACGCCATTCTGCATTGCCTTATATCTGTTAAAGAATTGCCCGAAATCCATAGTTTACCAGTAAGTTTGCCCAGATTCTTTTAAAACTCAATTTTTCGAACCGAAATACAGCTTTTGGATCGCAAAAACAACGATGGCTGTCGACCAACCCAGCATAATTACCCCATTTGCCGCTTCAATGGCTCCCATCAATCGATGGTCATCCTGCAACACGAGATCCCCGTAGCCCAAGGTTGTGTAAGTGACCAGGGAAAAATAAAGTGACTGCTCAAAGGTCTCAAATGCGCCAATCCATAGATAGGATACTGCCCATAATACTCCTTCAATAATGGTCGCCGCCAATATGACCATGACAATCAAATCCACATAGATCAACCTATGCAATTTTGATCGGCTTGGACGCTCACTGAAGACCATTTGATAGGTGAGCGTGGTGGCAGAACTATGCACAGCAATGCTGAGTAGCACAAGTAAAAAAGCTGTCAATATCGTATTAATCATAACCTCAATTCAGTAATTACAAGTTTGACAATCATTCTATTAGCACCGTTGAAATCCTGCCAACCTTCACTCTTTTACCGATTACGTTTTTAATAATGAACTATAAATCAAATAAATATATAAAAAGCAATAATCCCCAGACTTGTACCGGGGTCTCTCAGCTATCTGTAAAATCCTTGTAAATAGCGAAGGGATCCCGGTACAAGACCGGGAACTATCGCATTTTAATTATTGGTTCATCTGAAATTGCACGTTTTGTCAAAAATGTTAAATCTCGCAATGACGTCAAGAATTGACTTTTAATGCATTATGATTCAATGTTCAATTTTGACTGATCGACCCCACATTTAGCCTGCTATTTCGCCAGGCTTTTCATGCGGAAAGCCGCAGAGATATTGACAATTCCAAAGATCAGAACTCCGGTACCTATCCAGAAGGTAATCGCAAATGCCCCGGCGATGATATCATTCATAATGATATAGCCTACAAACACATTCAGGATACCACCCAGCAGGTTCATCCACCAGCTTTTGTCACCAGCTTTTTTATTGCCGAACGAACCGACAAACATCATGATGCCATAGAAGATCATCCAGAAGCCTACCACAAATGGGAATACCGTTGCTGTGATTGCAGGGTTGGAGAGCAACACAAAGGCAAAAACCACATCCATGATACCTTCCGCCAATTTCCAACCCCACTGATCATCTTCCTTACGGTTTGACAGCCCGGTGATGACGAGCAGAACACCGGTTATCATCAGCGAGATGCCAATGTATAAAGCCAATCCAACCAGTGCACTCACAGGATGTCTGAATATAAAAAAGGACAACAAAACCAGGATGATTCCTTTGATCAGGACCAGCCACCAATACTTCAATACTTGTTTCATAATAAAATTTGTTTAAGTTAAGTGATAAATAATAATTATAAGAGTCTCAGAAAGGTAGAACCGCTCTGATCAATGATCTCGAGTGTTGAAACCACACCATTGTTAGCTTCCGTAATGCGTAATTCCACCGGAGCGTTCACGGTATGTGTAAATCCATCCAAAGCAATCATGATGTCATTACCCTTGCCTGCAGGATCATAATCAATACTGACAAACGCCTTGTTTTCAGCGATCGTCATGCCTTCAGTAGCAATTGCTGCAGGGCGTCCCTTGTTGCCTGAAGTGAATGATTGCAGTCTGTCCTGCCATTTAGATGGTTCAATTTGTTTATTTGTGCTCATAATCATAGGGTGTTTATAGTTATAAATAGATTCTAGTTACTAGATACGCTCCCGGGATTGGCTACCATTTGATACACGATCTCATCAATTTGCTTCACCACACCCTTCCATTTAGAGCGATATATACCAATAAAGAATAAGTAAATTGCATCAGATGCCCATACTATATTTATTGATTCCAGAAATGCTATCCCATACACAAATCGAAACAGGATCAGAACTACGGTAAATACCAAATCCCATTTGTTTGTGTTCAGGACAAACTCATTCGTTTCCTCAGTGCGTTCTACCACCATCATATACCTGAAAACTCTTCCAACAACCAGGCCTGTAAAATAAAATCCCAAATAAAAGAGTGGCGTTCGATGAATGAAAGAGTCATACAAAACAATTGCCGCCATCAGGTATATCGCTGCCTGCAATAGTTGATTTAACGACCTGAGTTTCCGATTTGAGCGGCGCCTTATATATTTCCTTTTTGTGCTCATTTCATGCTGTCTCAATTTCTCTTTGTATACAAATTTTTACCAGGGAAGATTTATTACCGGAACTATTTGAAGACGGATTTGGTGTTGCAGACCAAATGCTTCTGCACTTGCCACATAATACCAATACTGTACATTAAATTTCATCGGCATTTTTCCAGCCATGATGGTTTTTGATACTCCGGTACCTAAAGGCAAGGTCAACCGGCTGCCTTTTTTTGCATTGTAGTTGAAAAGGTAAACCGGTTGCGCCTGAATCTGCCATGCATTTTTTAAGTTTACGGTATACATATACTGGCCCGATAAGATACTCAGCACTTCCCTTTTATCAGGATAAGGCACCTCTCCGATGTATATAAAATCATCCGAACCCGTTATGGAATTTTCGCCCCTATTTTTATTCAAACTCCAGGTTTGGGTCACCAATACTCCTGCAAAACCCCATTTCGTGGTTTTTCCTAAAAAGGCTTCGGGCCCCAACATCCAGCGACCGCTCCCCAAATCGGCTTTCGTTGCTGTGGGTATGGTACCTGCCACGCCACACACCGTCATCCACTTGCTTGGGAAGGAAATGCCATAGGCCACATCAAAACCGATGTCCCCGAGTTCAATGTTTTGCTGAACAAACTCGCCCTCATCTGATATGGTAGGTTGAGCAAGGACGAATGGTATGAGCGGCCTTACAAAAATGTTTTGCCCTTCTTTTATCGGATATGGCAGACTGGGCTGTAGGCTTAATTTAATGGCATTTTGTTCTGAAGCCCCATTCATATCTCCATTGTAATGGATGTAATCAATAGGAATAGAGAACATGCCTATAGTAGCATTCGGATCAGCCAGTTTTTTTGCTGCCTCGGCAGCTGAGTTTGGTTCCGGAGCCTGTGCTTCTTGTGCCATCACACCATTTCCAATACCCATCAGAAAGACTACACTAAAAAAAAGACTTTTAATGGAAACCACTGACAAATTGGAGTGTAGTAGTAGTTTCATTTTAGATTTTTGTTTACCGATCATCTGTGTCATCTCACTTAGTGGTCTAAATCTTTGATAATTCAATAATCGAAATGGTTCCTGCCAGGTAAATATTATTTGACAGCGGATTTATACTGAGCATTGCCTTAAAAGGTATACTCACCACTTTGGTATTAAAAAGATTCCTGGTGATCGATACACCAAGATCACTTAAACCAGGATTTTTCCCATAAAATGTTGGCCCCGAAAAATCAACCCAACTGAAAGAATACGCGGCGTGGGCCTGCAACTTGGCCTTGTTGATTTTTGTGGTGTACTGCAACTTAAAATACTGGGTATAGCGTTGGTCTCCCCTCCTCAATTCAATACCATCCTCATCATCTTCCGGTAGAGAGGGTCTGTCCCGCCCAAAAAGGAAAGTAGAAGACATCAGTTCAAATTTATTCGAAAGGCTTACCTCGGCCATAAAATCCAACAGACCTCTGGTTGTTTCAGGGTTGAAGTCAAAAAAACCTGAAGCTGTGGGAATGTTGGTAATTCCTTCTGTAAAATTATAGTACCAATCTGCCCGTACTTTGAATTTTGGGCGGTAATATATCAGAATCAGATCTGTTTCCGTATAACCGCCATTTGTCGATGCTCCACCATAAAATCCTACAATAAAATCTCCGGCTTTGATGCCTCCCTGTGTGGAAAAAACGGGAGCTTTGGAGGGCAGTAATCCCCTGAAGGCATTCATGGTTTTAAAGGCAAACGACACATCCCAAACCAGCTTTTCCCTGGTATCCACATGAATGATACTGTCTTCTACCAGGTTGTTTTCATTTTGAGCAAAAGAGGGAAGTGCATAGATCAAGATAATGACAATGCCGAATAAATGTTTGTTTCGCTTGCTCATGAGTATGTACAAAATTCGTTTTGCTTTCATATTAAATGATCACTTCTTTTCCCTTTCCTTCTTTTTACCAAATAGCGGCTGCGTAAAAAACAAGACTCCAATTTCAAACCCCGCGCCGTAGGATCCGTCAAACGCATTGGAATAGGTTCCGGCTACAATCCATCTCGGACTTTCCCATCTCACTCCGGCACGATAACTCGTTGGTGAGGATGCCTTCCCAGCCGTGCCAAATACCTCTGCTACAATTGCAGATTTGGGAATGATCTTATAGATAGCAACCCTTGAACTATAGGTAAATCCCCAGGCTGTTTCGCGAGACTGTTTATGATCCAAATTGACCGTAGCGCCCGGTAACAGATCCAGGAAGATGGTATTATTGGCAAAAGGATAGGTAGCTACCCCCATGACCCACCACGAATGAAAGTCAGTAGTGACTTCACCCTTATCCAGGTGTTGAGGAATTAATCCTAGCCCACCTAAAGCAGCATAACCTGAAGTTTCCGTATCATTTTGCCAAATTCTGCGCTTCGCATAAAATGACCAGGCAGTATAGGAGCCGGAGCTTGCCCGCGGATCTTCATAATAATGTGTAAGCTGGAGATTGAACTCCCATTCAGGAATCAGTGCCGCAACTGCATAAAATTGAGAATAATCCTGGCCGACTGTGCCGATAATTGTCGCGACACCGTAAGGTGCCACCCACTGATTATCTCCCGCAAATTGTTGCGCATTCGAAACATGAATCCCCGCCATACCTAAAATGAAAAGTAAGAATGGATAAAGTAGTCTTGTTTTGTATTTCATTTTTTAACCAGGTAATTGGATTTTAAATGATGTTAATTAAACTTGAACTTCATCATAAGCTGGACTCTTGAGGCGGCACCCTGGATCCCATCCTTGTTTTCCCGCATTCCCCACATATATTCAATACCTGTGGATATCATTGGATATGGGAACCAGATCAGGTTGGCATGGAAAGAGCCTGCTTTTTTGATGGTGTTGTCAGTCTGATCCGGGGTCAGCTCAGTTCCACCCCAGTTTGTTGCTATGGTGGAGTTGAGGCTCTTGGTCCAATAATGGTTATAGCCAGCAAAAGCCCACCAGGCCTGGTTGAGATCCAGTCCATTATCAGTGACAACCCCGGATGCCTTGCCATCCCAGGAAAGTGCAATTAATCGCCCTCCCTGACCATTTCCAAAACCACCGCCGTACATAAAGGAGTCACTATATTCAGAGACCTTGACAACGAAGCGCCCCGTTCCAGATATTCCGTAACCTGTTTTCGTGACCTTTGGTACGCCAGCGGGTCCTCTCCAACTAAGCTCAAAAACATCGAGACCCAACTGAAAGGACGAACCATTCTTCGATTGGTACCTTATATTACCTGTCAGTTGAGGATATTGTGACCGAAAAGCACCTTCCAGGTTATCAGGATTATCTATCTGCCCCGCGGCTTCTTCTATAGCTAAGACATACGTAAAGTTCTTTCCTAAACGGTCCTTCCATCGGATTTGAGTGGCGCGACCGCCATAGAGCGCATCGCCAGCAGAGAAATCAATTAATCCGGGCAAAGTGGTTAAATCTCCCCCATTGGTCCATGAACGACCGACCAGCAAGCGCCCGATGACTCCATAGGCGAGACGGAAACGAGGTACAAACTGCAAAGCCTCCGAATCAAAGAAGAAATCGAGCTCCACAAAGGCATGCATTGGAAACTCTTTGCCATTTTTCCATTTGGCCTTTGACCTGAAATCGAAATTGAACCTGGTCTGTTTGGAGTGAAATGTCGTGATGCCTCCAAGTTCCCTTTCAGGGCTTCCTTCAACAGCAATGCTTCCCAATTCGAACTCATATTTATCACCGATATAGTTAAAATCATGGATAAAATCAGCCTTGACATAACCTCCTATTTTCATCCTGACATCGGTACCAAAGAGAGGCCATGAACCCGGGAAACTATCATCTAATAATTCTGCCCCTGTAATTATTTTTGTATTGTCTGTCAGGGGATTGACGGATCCCTGTACTCCGGCAGGAATGGTATCAGGTCTGTCGGTAACGATTGCCTCCCCTGTAATCTGGGCAAACGACGCATAACTCATCAGCAGCAACATAGCGCTGACAAGCAATTTGATTTTTTGTAAATACGATTTCATGTTTTTTATTGTTTATTAAGCGTTTAAACTTTTTGTTCATTATTATTTAAGTTGGATATTTAGTATAGCTGAGTTCATACATCATCAGATTTATGCTTGTTCCTGAGCGCTACAGCGGTCCAACACCTTTTTTAGTACAGGGTAGTTAACAGTGCCAAGTTTGCTAATGAACACCAACCGGGTTTGGGGTTTCTCATCCCCCCAGGGGCGGGTGGCTGTTATAGTAGCACGTCGACCGACCACCTGAACAACCATCCGGGTCTGGGGTTCTTGCATGGAATAAACAAACCCTTTGGCACGGAACACTGTACTGGGTAAATTATATAGTAGTTCCTGAAAAAACGCCATGTGCAAGGGCTCCTCCGAGTAGTATGTCCAGGTGTCGAACAAGAGCTCATGGGCATGATCATCGTGGTCGTGGTCGTGATCATGGTCGTGATCGTGGCCCTCAGACACCTCATGGACATGCACCCCTACTTCAGGTTCCCTTTTTACTTCAAACCGTTTTGGGTCCGTCAGTCCCGTCCCCAACAGGATTTCCATAGGTAGGCGTGCCTGTGTGGTTTCAAATACCTGGGCCCCCGGTTTGATGCTTTTGATCCACGCGTGTACCCGCGCGAGTTTTTCGGCGTCTACCAGATCGACCTTGTTCAGCAGAATGATGTCTCCCCCGACTACCTGGGCGCGCGCCAATCGCTCCTCACTGTAGGGCAGATCCAGGGACTGATCCGCATCTACCAGGCTGATCACACTATCCAACTGTACCATACCCCAGATTTCAGGGTCCATGAAACTCTTCACAATACCCGCCGGGTCAGCTACACCGCTGGATTCGATCACAATGTGCTCCGGACGTTCTGAATTGTTCGCCATTTGTAGTACCGCCTGTATTAAATCCATTCGGATGGTACAACAGATACAGCCGTTGGCCAGGCTGATCATTTCGTCGCTTACATCGGTAACCAGTTCGGCATCCACATTGATGGAGCCAAAGTCATTGACCAGTACACCAATCCGCCGGCCGTGTTCGGCCGTGAGGATATGGTGGAGGAGGGTGGTCTTGCCCGCACCCAGAAATCCGGCTATCACTGTAATCGGAATCGGTGCGGGCTTGACCTTAGCCTCTGTTTGTTCTTCCCTCTTCATTAGGCTGTAATTGGTGAACGCACCGCCTGACCTGGCAAGGCGTTCGTGTCCAGTTTCTCATCACGAATCAGCAAGGTGCCATTAACCATGACATGCTTCATGCCCACAGATAGCTGCCGTGGATTTGTGAAGGTTGCCTTTTCGCTTACTGTATTCGGGTCAAACACGATGATATCAGCATCCATCCCTTCCTGAATACGGCCCTTCTTCTTCATTTGTGGGACGCTATTTTCCAGGATCAAACACGCATTCAGAGATGCCTGGCGAATAGCATCCATCCAGCTGATCACCTGACGCTCACGAGCCCAAATCCGCAGAAACCGTGTGTAGTTTCCGGTTGCCCGGGGATGATTGTTCAGGTTTTCAGGTATTGGCCATTCGTGACCATAGTAGAATTGGCCATCCGGTTGGACCCAGGCAATGGCATCGGTACAGATGCATGCCCCCGGGTAGAGTACAGACATATCCAGGAGAGCCATATCTTCTGGCTTATCATCCTCGCGCAGAAAATGTACGATTACTGAATCACCAGGACCCTCTGTTCGTGCTTTTACAAATTCTTCTTTGCTGGAAAAAGTATGGAGACCCTTGACCAAAGTAAGGTCACTCCAATCAATAGCGAGTCTTTCCCGTATATCATCAGGATTAAATTCTGCCGCTCCAATACCAGACTCTCCGGCACCCCACACATAAGCTTCGGTGGTTAAGGGAAGACCTTTGGCCTGTGCATTTTTCACCA
>JAHEAR010000002.1:174757-235720 GCA_024642665.1 Bacteroidota bacterium | reverse complement strand
AATTCATTTCGATCAAGCCCAAGCCATAGATCGCCATTCTTCATTTCAAGTACCTTGTCTACAAACGAATGGACATCATTGAATTTGTGTTCTAATGTCAAAGCGCCATTTTTATAATACATTGAAGTCAATCCCGACTCACCACCCATGTAAAGCCTGTTAAGATCAATCTCCGATTGATAAAAAGTGGATAGCGTAAAGTCCGCTATTTTCTCAGCAGTAAGATCCTTGTCAACTTTGAAAACCCCATTGGTGCCGCCTATCAGCAATTCATCTTTAAAGCTAACAATATCCCAAATCGCCCCATAATTTCCGGTAACGCGTTCAAATTGAGCTTTACCTGCATTGGTACTGGTATGGAGATAGAATAATCCATCAGGTCCGCCAATTAAAAACTTCCCATTGTGGCGATGGAAAGTAAAAACCATTTCGGGTGTGTTATTAAATTCGTTGAAATACGTAAAAGGAGATGGATATTCAATTTTTACTATACCGGAGTATAAGGAGGCCCATAGCAAACCTGCCTCATCTTGGTAAAGGTCGAGTACACCATTGTTTCTTAATGCATTGCTTTCATCGAGTATGGCTATTTTTTGACCGAGATCATCAAGGATGATGATTCCTTTATTCAGTGAACCAAATGCAAATGATTGATCACTTAAAGCGATTCCCTTGTAGAGTATATTATCTGATAAAAAATCCTCGGCATTCGTCTTAAATTCTTTGTATTCGGTTCCATCAAAGGTGAATAGTTTATTGCCGGTGGCAATTAATAAATTATTGTCCCGATAAGGAATGATGGCATAAATTTTATGTTCAGCGAAAAACTCACCATGAGTAAATAGTTGTAAACTATCGTTTTCCAGAACCATTAAGCCAACCCCTCTACTGCGTGTTAGGATGGTATTGTAAACCGAGAATATATTTGAATCTCCTGAATTTTCCCATGTTTTGAACTGTTCGCCATCCCAACGGAAAAGATATTTTTTTGATGAAAAATAAATCCCTTGTCCAGTAATGCAAATCGTTCGGATTTCGCTAAAATCAAGAAACTCTTCGGATAATTCAGGTACTAATGAACTATAAACGAGTTGTCCTATATCGTTAGATTCCAGAAAGCCAAATTCACCCAGAGCACCAACATAAATCTTTCCATTTTGGTCCGCGGAAACTGCAAATACAGTTGCTTTATTTGGGAGTGGAATTAGGCTCCATCTCACGCCATCGTATACGAGCACCCCATCCCCATTCGCAAAATACATTCTCCCGGAAGCATCTTGCGTGGCGTCCCAGTTTTGGTCGAATGCATTATAAACTTCCGGAGAATAGTTAGTTACAAATGGTAATCCTTCTTCAAACGGCTGTTGAGCCTGTGCTGGAAAGACTGCACCGGATAAGATGAGAATGATTAGAAGTTCCTTTATCGCATGTGGCATGATGTGATTTTGCCTTTGTTTAGCAATGCGTATGTACTTCTTGGCTTTGTGGTAATCATGGTAACGGCAAAAAGTAAATAGAATACCTCAAGTTAAAGGAATATTTGATATTCCTGTTTGTGATTAATGATTATAAGTAATCCTATCATTCAGTTTTGCTTGATGCTGAACACAGGTAATACGAGTAGAATGGAGTATTCGTTGGTGATAGAGGAGTGTTTATTCCTGTTACAGGATAATTCAATTTAAATTTTCTTTAAAAAACGCAATGGTGCGTTGCCAGGCCAGTTGAGCAGCTTCCTGGTCATATCGAGGTGTTGAGTTGTTGTGAAATCCGTGGTTTGTTCCTGGGTAAAAACATGTAGTATACACTTTATTATTTTCTTTCAAAGCCATTTCATAGGCTGGCCATCCGGCATTTACTCTTTCATCAAATTCAGCATAATGAATTAACAGGGGAGATTTGATTTGGGCTGTTTCTTCGGCATTTGGCTGCATCCCATAGAAAGGAACAGCTGCAGATAATCCCGGCACTTGACAAGCCATCATATTCGAAATCCACCCGCCAAAACAGAATCCGACTACACCGATTTTACCATTACAAGTATCCAGAGATAGTAGATAATGATAGGCGGCAATAAAATCTTCCAGCATTTCATTACTGTCACGATTTTGCTGTAAAGCTCTTCCATCATCATCATTTCCCGGATAACCACCCAAGGGCCATAGAGCATCCGGTGCTATAGAAAGGTATCCCGCCAAAGCGGCGCGTTTCCCTACATCCTCAATATAAGGATTGAGCCCTCTGTTTTCGTGCACGACGATAATTCCCGGTAGTTTGGTGGTAGCATCTTTAGGTTTCGAAAGTAGTCCGCGAATTTCTCCACCACCTTTAGGAGAGTCGTAAAGCACATAATTCGAATCAAGCCTTGGATCATCTTGCTGCACGACGATTGTATCGGAATAGTTTGGCATGATATAATGCAGCAAAGAAGAAACTGTAATACCTCCGACGGCATACAGTGATAGCTTTTCAACAAACTGTCTTCTGTTTAATCGGTTATGTGCATAATCATCGTACAGTGCAAATACTTCCTGATTGATATCCTCCTTTCTCAGTTTTTTCATCGCGTCTGATCGTTTTGTTTTAGGTACTATATAGAATTATTTAACAGCGATTTGCTTTTCAAGTTCATCGAGTTCCTCTTTCGTTAAAAATCGCCATTCGCCTTCCTTGAGATTCCCTAATTGCAAATGCATGATCCGGATTCTTTGCAAGGCGACTACATTATAGCCACAATGGCTGCACATCCTTCGAATCTGTCGGTTAAAGCCCTGTGTAAGAATAATGCTAAAGGTATGTTTACTGATTTGCTCGACAGTGCAGGGTAGTGTCATTTTCCCCAACATCGGAATAGGCTTTGACATTTGTTGCAGAAATCGTTTGGTGATCGGATGATCGACAGTTACCACATATTCCTTTTCGTGATAGTTTTCTTCCCTTAATATCTGATTGACGATGTCCCCATTATTGGTCAGCATGATTAACCCTGTTGAATCCTTGTCCAATCTTCCGATGGGGAATATCCGCTGCGGAAAATTGATAAAATCGATCATGTTAGTTTTGTCCTTCTGGTCGGTAGTACTCGTCACCCCAACAGGCTTATTCAGGAGCAAATAGACCCATTCAGTTTCTATCTCCAGGGGTTTCCCATCGATGGCCACTTTGTCTCCCTGAAATACGCGATTCCCTTTAATGGCGATTGTCCCATTGATCGAAACCCGCCCTTGTTCGATCCAGGTATCGGCCACTCTGCGCGAACAGAGGCCTTTACTGCTGATGAATTTGTTGATGCTTTCGGAGTCTTCGTTCATATTTAAATCAGAATTCTTTGCGTGAAACAAAACATTGGCTATGACATCATACGGTTTGTGAACTACTGATTATTGAATCTGTTTGATCTCAAAGGTCTCTACTTCCCCAATAATTTTTTCAATCGCCTTAAAACGCGGGTCTTTTTTTAAAGGCGCCAGAAAAATATCTGTTCTGCACATCATCGAATCGCCAATTTTATTTCGTACGGCTAGTTCCAGGTAATGAAATGCCTTATCAAAATCGCCGAAGCAAGTGTATAGCGTCATGAGATCAGTACAAAAACTGATGGATTGTTTCTCAAGGTCAAGTATTTCCTGTAGGCAGACTTCAGCTTTTTCTTTTTCTCCCATTTTAAAGTACACCCATCCCAGACAAGTAGAACGATGCAATCTATAGCCCACCGCAGGTTCAAGTTTTACGAATAGGGTAAGAGCTTTTGCATAATCCTGTTGGAAGGCCGCAGTCCACCCAATATATTCTTTTGCCGTACGATGATGAGGCACCAATTCAACCACCTGGTGGAGATGAGGTAGCGCTTTATCATATTCGTGATTCCACAAATAAGCAATGCCCATAAAGAAGATCATCTCTATGGATAATGGATCAATTTCTAATCCTTTGGCATGAGCCTTAACAGCCAAGTCCATGTCACCACTGATATAATAAATAGTGGAAAGCGCATGATACAAACTTGAGAAATTAGGAAACAGGTCAAGACCTTTTTGGATCGCATGGACAGCTCCTGTCCAGTCCCAATTAAAGAATATCTGAAAAACCGCTATTGCAAAGTTAGCTTCAGCAGTTTCAATGCCAAGTGCTTTGGTTCGCTCAATATGATAGGTCGCTTTTTGATTGGCTTCTTCCCAACTTAGTTTCATTCCCCAGGCCTGGAACAGATAGCAGAGCCCCAGGCGAGCATGAGGCAACGCAAAATCAGGTTGCATTTCAATTGCCTTTTCAAAATAAGGAATAGCCTGGCCCATGGCCGTATCGTTTCCGAATTGATTGAAGTAGAATAATCCACGCAAGTATGTTTCATAAGCTTCCATATTCATGGTCGCCGGGATGACAAGTTTTTCCTCATGCTCCGTTTCACCAAGATGTTCTCGCAAGCGATTGGTAATCGTTGAAGCGATTTCATCCTGAACGTCAAATATATCTTCAAGCGTGCGATCGTATGTTTCAGAGAATGAATGATAGCCGTCTACACAATTCACGAGTTGGGCAGTGATCCGCACTCGGCTTCCTGATTTGCGCACACTTCCTTCCAGCAGATGTGTGACACCAAGCTGATGACCAATTTCGCGAACATCAAGATTTTTTCCTTTGAACATAAAGGAGGAAGTACGGGCAGTTACCTTCAGCCCCTCTACTTTGACTAAAGCATTTAGAATTTCCTCTGATATGCCGTCACTGAAATATTCATTTTCAGGATCAGCACTCATATTCAGGAAGGGTAGGACAGCGATGGATTTTTTATTTTCTTTTCGTTTGCCTTTGAGTTCGCTGCGTTCAGCCACACGGATGCCTGAATTTGTCACCGTGAAGATCTCTACCGGTTCCTTGATATTTTTTAGTTCAAACAAGCCTAGCGATTGTGTGAAAATAGCCTCCTGATTTTTAATGGCATACTGAATTTTTTCGGACAGCAGAATACAACCGGGGACACCAAGCGATTCAACTCTTGAGGCAAGATTCACACCGTCTCCATAAATATCATTTTCATCAAAGACAATTTCTCCCAAGTGAAGGCCAATACGCAAGGGAACTATTTCGCCCTGTTGGAATTGTTGCTGCATGGTGATGGCACACCTGACCGCCTCCACCGCACTGGTAAAAATGCTTAATGTGCCATCGCCGTAATAGCGTAAGATCTGTCCTTCATGCCTTTCGTGTTCCAAATTAAATATCTCTCGATGTCTTTGCCGAATAGCTGCCGCCGCAGTCTCGTTTTCCTGCATCATGCCCGTATACCCCTCTATGTCTGTAAACATGATGGCTGCCAGTAAACGCTTTTTGTTTTCCATTTAATGGGTATTGATAAGGGGTGAAGTTGGGATTAATTTTGCTTTTCAACCACTATTATAATAAATCTGATGGGATATTATATTTATGAAAAATGGAATTTGTGAGGCTCCACAATGCCAATGAGTAATTTTACAAAAAATAAAATTACAAATTTTCTAAGCCAATGAAGGTGAGGCAAGTATATGGTTTCATTTTCGGTGTATTAAACAGTTGTCCTTCTCGAACGAATCACGTCATTTGAGATGACCGGGATGATTGCGAAAAGTTTGCACCAAATACTAGAAATCCTCTTAAAATGAATTTGGCGGCTGGAGCGGAGTGTGAATAATGCATTTGTATTGGACACCAGGTTTTGGGGTTCCGGGGTGCTTTTCTCCAGCCGCATAGAGTCTTTATTGAATCCATGCCTTTAAGCCCTGGATAAGTTTCTGCTTATTTATTCTGTTAGTGATGCATTAAGTGATTTCAGGCTGTACCGTTGATAAATTCAACGTAATTGAATTTTGTTCAAAAGAGGTATCGTATTTTATGGTTAGTGTAGTATGACCATTTCCCCGGCGTCTGTTTCCATTCCATCTGATCCTTTATAGGTCAAATAGAATGTTCGGAACTCGCCATCTTTTAATTTAGGAATAGCAAAAGTGGTTGTAACAGGCGAAAATGATTTGACAAGTACAGCCTCCTCTTTGGTATTAAGTTCATACAATTGAATGGATTTTACCGTGGGCTTTTCCGGGAGACCCCAACTTAATGTATAACCACTTGTAGAAGGATGAACCAATATAATTCCGGGGGGTGATAACGTTTGATTAGACACCGGATGAATAGTTTGTGAAATAGGGCTTAGGTTACCCCAGGCATCTTCTGATCGGATGGCATATCCATCCTTCAGTAAAAATGTATCCGGTTGTATCCAGACATTTACACCATTGTCGATAGGAGATCCGGGAACTTCCATATGACTTAGCCCATTGTGATCTACCGAATAAATGTGATATCGAATGATATATGGATCAAGATTGCGCTGATCACTCCAGTACAACATCAAATGATCATCATCCATATAGCGCCAGGATAAATTCTGTGGTGTATAGACATCCCTGCGTTTATTTGGTCGTGCGACTGCAATCGTAGAAGGATCAGAAAGTTGATAAGAAGTGCTTTCTGCTCTGACTACATAGGAATATTCATTCTCCGTTTTCAATCTTGAGGTAGTATCGGTATACGTCATGATATTTCCTCTGATAGGAATAAATTCAGAAATCTGGGACCATGATAATGTATCCCTGTCAAGACGATAGACATAATACCCGCGCGTTTGAAACAAATCATCCCTTGTCGGCCAGGTAAGTTTTACACCTCCTGTGTCGGGAATGGCAATCAAATCAATTGGGGGTTGTGGTTTCTCTTTAACCATTGGCGTGGCAAATTGAATCGTACTCTTGTTTCCTTTGCTGGTCTGATCCAGTATCTGAATATAATAAAAGAAGTTGTGCATAACGCCTTCCACCTGATCGATAAAAATTGAATCGGAAGGAGGCAGAGAGGCAATCTGTTGAAACGGACCATCACTTTCGGTGCCGCGGTAAATTTCATATCCTCTGACTCGCTGGGGTACACTGCTTTTCCATGCCAATCGGATCACTTTGCTTTCTTTAAGGGCGGCACATTTGAAATGGACAATGAGGGGGGCTGACATGTTATTGTAATTATGCGCATAGACAGGTTTTAATGCCGGATGCGTATTTCCCAGATAATCTATGGGTTGAATGGTGTACAGAAACTCACCCACAACGTTCATCGTATCTCTGATATTCATTTCCGTACGATCGACCCAGGAGGACACATACACTAACGGAAATATTTCATTTTCATCTACGGCGCCTACTGGTTCTTTGTATACTCTGGCTCCTTTAATCCAACTTTCTTTAGGAAAAAGAAACTTAAGTTTTACTTGTAAACCATCATCTTTTATAGATTCAGCTGTTCCTGTTCCTTTCGCCATCGTATGATCAAACCAATGCAAGGATTTTGTTGTTGTCTCACTTCCTTTTTCAATTGAAATAGTGCAGGAATCCAACTTCGCACTTCCGGGGAGATAAGCCGCCTGTCCAAGAGCCAATAGCAGTGTTGGAGAAAATTGATAGGATAGTGCGAACGCTTTCATGTCCTTGAGGGTTGCCCACATTTTTTGTAAGTCATCATCCGTAAGCTTTATTGGACCTTCGAATATTTCTTCCGCTGTTCGATATGCCTGAATAAAATCATATTGATTTTTTGGCCAATCATATTTTTCCTGTTTGGAGCCCGGTACAGATAAAGTGACCACTTCATCTTTGGTTGGAGCATCATGGAATAGGATAAAAGAACCACCTTTTGCCGTAAAGATTTGTGCCTGAATGCCATTGTAATTGACACTGGTTAAGCAAGCGACGATGATGATATATTGTATGATGCTCATTTTTCTTTTTTTAATCACATGAATAATCACTTGGCGAACCACCTCCACAGGTTGCTCCTAATTCGGCGTCAATCTCCGGATCATGTTCAGAGCTAAAAATGATGTCTACTTTTCCACTAAAGGAATCTGAAATACCACAGATGGAACCACTGAAAGAAAGTGAACCACAGCCATGTCCTGAAATCTCCCATTGTCCGCCTGATTTAGTAAGGCTGGCCTGAAGGAGAAGTTCCAGATTTGCCGCAAGGCATATCGTCGGATCTGGGCAAGGAACTGGTGGGATGAGTACCCAAGCCTCTACCATAACTCCGGCAAATGCTAAGGCAGCGAAGTCAAATGAAGCATCTCCATTACGACTAAAATCCATGGAAAATCTTGCATCAAGGCCTACCTCAGCACCTCCTGAAACACCAAAGAAACCAAAATTGACTTCAGTCATCGGTGCCTCGATTAAGTCGATCCTGCCCGTCATAAAGAAGCCATTGAGTTCTTTGTCAGCAAGTGTTTCAGGCGGATTTTGATTTCTGGCATATTGCATTGTGAAGTCAATCATTTGGGTTGGTACCCTTGTATGCGAACCAAGCAATAACCCGAGTCTTGTGTTGAATGCGCCGGCTGCAATCGATCCATCGATGGCTGCTGAGAAAAGAAATCCATTCGGATCAACTAATATCTGAGCCTGTATTTGATCGATGGATACCGGTCCCATAATGATGGGCGCAGGTGGATTGAAATCCATGGAACCGAACAATGATTGCTTGCCAAAATCGTAAGTCAGTATAATCGCCGCAAAACCAAGATCAATATCAATATTGTCCACCGCCAGGTTGGCATCGGTAGCATTAACGTCCCCGGTTACCACAAACGTCATCGGCGGCTGAGTGGATTTGATGCCATTAAAATTGTCCATGTTGGCATCAAAAGTGAGTGCCTGCCATTCATTGGCGATCGATTCCTGCATTCCGGATCGTACCAATAGCCTTTTTCCACCGCCTCCAAAATTTATGGGTTGATCTGCTTTCACATAATCAATATGATCGTAATCCAAATCCTTATCAATCACATGGATCTTTACCTGATTGTAGGTCACTTCTAATATGGCATTTAATGTAAAATCACCTTCGTCTTCATATACACGTAATTCGCCATGACATAAATAATTTTTATTTTTATAGTACTGCTTTATGGAGTTCGATGTACTTCCTTGCATCCTAAAAGAAACCTTACCGGCGGTCTCGAATATACCTGCAAAGTTAGTGACGATTTCCCCGCTTAAATTTTGTTTAGTACCCTGATATTTGATCCACATGGTATTGACCCCTAAGCCGGGTACACGCACATCTGATCGGCCCAAAATGGCAGAACCATCCAAAATGAAATATCCGGGACCTGTCGTGATGTCCGTCACCGTAAAATCAGCAATGTCATATGGTCTGACCACCCCGTTAAGGGAAAGATTTAAATTAGCATTTTCACTACTTAAAAGGATGGTTTGAATTTGAATCAAATCCTGCGGTTGCAAAAGTGGAAGACCTTTGATCTCAGCAACGACTCCATTGCTATTTAGTGTCCGCACAGAAAGTTTCCATCCTATATTAAAATTCCCTTTACTCAAAACAATATTCACACCCTCTTTGAGCGCAAGATCCTTAATGCCCGAAAGGGTCAGTTTGTCGATATTGCCAATATCGCTCATGATTAATTCGTGAGGTTTGATGATTGGATTGCTTACCGGTACATCAATTTGACCGGTTTGTATAAATCCAGTTGTAACTGTAATACCTCCCTGATCCGGATCATATCTGAATGGACTTGTACTATAATACCGCCACAACTTTCCCATTTTAAAATCAAGGCGATTATCATTATTGTCAGGATTTTCAATCGACTCGGGTCTGACAATAATTTTGCCGACAGACAATGCAAGATCTCTTGGCGTGACATAATCAATATCGGTATGCAGGATGGTGTGTATATAAAATGCTTCAGCAGAAACAAACGATTTTGAAGAATCACTCGAAGCTTCAAATTGATAGATGCTGAATTGATGAGACCGTGGCTTATTGCCCGGGCCTATGTCCGTTAAATAAAAATCATTCGGTCCGGGTTCTGGTTCCTGGTCCATTTGGCCGATCGGATGGTGGTCAAATAGCTGGTAGACAGGGTTACCGGTGTTGAATACAGTGAGGTTGTAATCAGTGGGTGTCTTTCCCAGATAAAATTTTCCGGTATAATTGTAAGACCAGTTGAAGGAAGATAATTCCGCCTGAACGACACCATCCATTTTTCCTTGCAAAGGACCTGTTTTTTTCAGGGACAGCTTGCTGTTGATTGGCCCATGGATAGATCGGGTCGGAGTGAGCATGACATCAAACTGATCAAACAATGTAATCTCTGCACTGGATTGTTGCAATGTTATGCCCGTCGGAATGGGCTCCAGTATTTTTCGTCCGTCATCAGCATGTTGCCCGGAATATTTGAATTTTATTTTTGGGAAAGGAATGCGCACTTCATTGTATCTACTTTTGAATCGCCCGTTCTCAGGGAGTTCAACTATAAATCCGGCAAATAAAGTATCTGTATTTCCTCCCTGTCCGGATGAAAATTCTGCATCGGTAATCGTTACCGGAAATCCCCAAATATCAGGTACTGTTACATTGGCCATTCTTTTGAGGGCTATAGGAAATGGGGGATTAAGTGGTCTGGAGGTAGAAATGGAGACAGTTTTTCCAATGTAGAGATCAGTGTCATCTTCTTTCCAGGCAGACACCTCTACAGTTGGCAATGCAGTCGGCACGCCTTCCAGCGTACATACACCATCTGCGCCGGTGATACACTCGATATAACTATTGCCTGAGGGAGAAGAAGAGAGCAAGGTTTGAACAGTTACCCCGGCGATAGGAATCGGATTTTCGGATTGATGTTGCTGCCCACTCTGATCGCGTATTACGACCACCTTCACTTTCTTTCCTTCTTTGAGGTGAAAGGTATATGGGATATATTCCTTACTGATCGGAATACGCATGATCGTATCGACTGGAACAAAGTAGGCAGATGCAGGATCTATTCGAACGCGATAATTCAATTCAGGAGAAGCAAATCGAAAGGCCGCAAATCCAAGATCGTTCGTTTGCCGAACGCGTTCATCAACGCGAATCAAAGCCTGCACATTTTCACCATTAGGTCCCTTTACCGCAAATGAGATTCTGTGCAATTTTTCTTTCACCGTGATTTTTCCCAGCATTTGAATCTGATCAAACGGAACATCCTCTACATCAATGATACAGGTATCCTGAAAATATTGCTCCGGGAGTGGTATGATGATGAGTTTTCTATTGTTTCCAGACTGAGCCGGCAACATAAATTTTGCCACCTGATTTGCTTGTGCTTGAAAATCAGACTGGTTATTAAAATATATAGTCGGAATTTTTGTAGCCTCATCGAGGGCATCACCAAAACTATTGACCAAGCCACAGAAGTCAGTTAACCCTGGCGGTTTGGGCACACTGGTAGTCTGGACGAAGGGCCCGTCGGCTAATCGCACCAGTGCCTGAATGCTTTTTCCATCTTCATCTTGTATGAATCCGGCAATAAGTCCCAGCGGTATCATTTCAATATCCGGAAGATCCCATTGCTGACCCGGGCGTAAAGGTTTAATGGAGCTTTGCGGGAAATGCTGGTCTGCGTAACCGTTCATTTCAAAATAAATCTGCCAGGTATAAGGTGAACCCCCATCCTCATTGACCGGAATATTGTTAAATTGAAAATATCCCGCTTCATTTGAATAGGTGGTCAGGGTTTCGACAGTCTGGTTATTGGATTTTCTACGAAGGGTGATCAGCACATAAGGCAAGGGTGCTTTATTGTCTCCGGTAGCAGTGGTGACAAACCCAAACACTCTTGGCGCTTGGGGAAAGGCTGTAAGTACATCCTGAATAGAAATGGGCTTGTGTTGACAGAAACTATTAAGATTTACCTCAATATTTTGTTCACAATATTTTGGTTCAAATACCTGATATTTTTTCGAGGTCATTGGAATCTTATAATTGACACCCCCTTCCAACGGCGCATCTCCCTGAATATAATAGGGATGACCTGTGACCATTTTGTTGAAGAATGCATTTCCTTCTCCTAATGTTTGCAAAACGGAAACAGAATCATACGCAGAATGGTCTTCATTGATATAGGCATTGAGATCCTCTGTGTCCAGCCAATTTGAGTCATTAGAGGGTACGCCTGCAAAATCGCGAAGCCCTTGTCCTTCTTCCATTGGTATCTCAGCGGGTAAGCCAGCTCTTTTTCGATTAAACAGTACATCAACATGAGGTACTTCATCCCCTTCTATCAATACCTGATTTTCTGCATTACCATTCCAATCACCTGCATATACCTTCAGATCAAGATCAAATGATTTGACATAGGATACCTGATCCGGAAGACTTAACGAATCACCGGGATGTGTCCAGAAAATAAGATCCGGTGAATAATAGAAAGGCGATACAACTTCCAATCGTAATACCTTGTATAAATGACCCCCATTGATTTCAATGTTTTGATAGCCCTTTTGATTTTGCATTGAACTGATATCCCCGGAGCGTAAAGTTTGTTGCCCGCCGGAAGGGAGTTGAAGGTTTCCCTGATGCTGTACTTGCTCTATTTGGTTTGAAATATTTTCTATGGGATTATTTAATATGTTTATTGGATTAGATAGCTGGTCAGCCGGATTTGAAACGATATCCAATGGATGGACAAATTCATTGACTTCCATAGGTATTTCACCCCCTTCGCATTCCATATAGATACTTGCCTGGCCGGGATAATTAATAAAATTCAAACCGGGTGTTGATTGTGTAAAGCGAAAAGAATAATGACCCTGTTGGTCGGTGCGGCTTACCGCAAGTACACGATTATACGTATTGCCCAGATTGGCCATACCAAAACTCAACGGATTTTCGCCTCCCGGTCCATTATCCGTTATCCCTGGGATGATTACAGATCGGCCAACGCCACTGGGTGGTGCTTTGAAATAATCATCCGGAAGAATAAAAAAATCTTTATGCACAGTCCAACTCGCTGCATCAGTGTCTTCCGGTATATAGGTTACATTACAATCCGTGATGACCCAACTCTCGATAAGTTTGACGGTAATATTCTCCAAGGGCTTACTGTTCAGAACGGAAACAGGAAATGCATCAATATAATTTTTAGGAGTAAGTGCATATACCGGTTGCTCCATAACACCCAATTCGAAAGGACTTTCTTCTGCGACAATAAAAGGCATGTCGCCTGTTTCCATGGTAATAAGACGGTTGACCATTTCCATCGTGCTCGAAGTTTCACCCGGAAATTTATAGCGTAGTTGCCCTTCTACGAAAGTTCTGTTCTGAGATATTTCGAATTCAGGTATGATATGCGGTGCTAGGATAAGTTGGTCTTCCAGATCATCTTCAAAAGGGTTGGCAATCGTAAAAGAACACATTTCACTTTGCCCATTGTTTTCGAAAGTGATATTATTCATCTGATCTCTGGCGACGACAGACCAGAGATAGGTTTTTCCTTTGATGAGCCTTATATCAAATGGTTGGTATTGGTAGGCAGGCGTTCTTAAATTCGTTTTGATGATGGCATTTCCTGCATGATAATCAATGGCCAGTTGCATCAGATCTTGTGGATTGCTTCCCTTGAGCCATTCCACGATATAGAGATCATATACAATTGATGCTTTGCCGGTATTGCCTCCGGGTAATGTCCATTGGAAAAAAGGAAGCTCTGCATCGGTCGTTCCCTCGCATTCCGGGTTGATCAGTTGAGGAGGTGTAGGGTAGCTGATAGGAAGGAGTGCGCATCCGGCCGGCGATTCTGCAGACAGCGGTTCGTTGGTTTGATAATCTACCGCTTGAATACAAATCGTGTATAGTCCTTCCGGGAGTATGCCCGATTTTAAAATGTTTAATTTAAGATCCGCTGGCCCTTCATACGATACATTGTCCGGATCGAAAAAAGCTCTGGAACCGGATGATGCAGGAATGCGAAGAATGCTGCCGCCTAGTAAAGTGATAGGAGTGGCGGGCAGATAATCCGGATCCGTCCGTAACGCTATGCCATTATCTCCTTCAATTGAACCGATTAGTTTGACGGACAGCGTTTGTGTGCTCAGATTTTGAAGCTGAATCACCATCTTGTTTTCATATTGGAGATAGTCCTGCAGATAAGGGCTATAGGGCGGCGGTATAATGATGGATACGATAATCTTATCGCCTTGCGCATGGAGGATATTGGAGGACAAATGCCACACGAAGCACCAAATAAGTAATATGCGTAGTTTCATTTCCTGTTTTTGTTTGGTGATTTATAAATTGATTTGTAGTCCAAGAGTGAATTGTTTTTCAGTAAAAGATCCTTCGCCGGAAGGCGTCTCGTTTTTGATGAGTTGTCCCAGAAAGAAGCATTGTATTTGTTTTTGTAACTGATAAGTTGCATCAACACTTAAGACCAGTGAATGTCCATTGGGATTTTCATCCATTTTATTGGTAAAGAATTGGACTTGCCCACCCAAACGGAACAATCCTTTTTCATCTGAATAGGAACCGTTGCCGCCAAAACCATTACTGGTGGTAATCGTGGTAGACGCATCTGTTTTTAAGGAAGTGATAAGCGCGCCTACTGAAAATCGATTCGAAGAAATTGGCGATAAGGTATAACCTATATTTACCTGTGTTGTCTTTATGTCCTGAATCGTAATGATGGATGATTTGTTAAAGGATAGTTTATTTAAACTGATCGTACTGTACAATTGGTGTTGCCAGGTTTTGCCGGCGATCATAAAGGATGGACTGATGCCATAGGAGCCATTGACCTGACTCGTCCTGGTTGAATCCGTTAAGGCTTTTAAGCCGGGTGTTTGTGTTAAGCCAAAGTTGGTGTAGTAAGCGCCGATTTGAAAAAAGCGACTTTGATTCCATTGCGCATGTACCGATTGGATGACTCTTTTGCTGGTAGCGAGTCTTGTGTCATATAAATTGTCTCGCTGTATGCCAATTTGTCCTCGAATACGAAGCGTCTTTTTTAATAGGGAGAAATTTGGGGCAATGGTCCATTGGGAAATATCTGATTGGAGATAGTAGACCCCCATAGATTTAAAATCAGGATCAATTCGCTTGTAATTCAGTTGCAGGCCCCATGTTGGTTTTTTATAGGCAATGCCTGCCTCTCCCGCAAAAAGTATTTGTGTTGATTCTTTTGGTTGAATCAGATCTACTAAAAATCCAACATTTTCAGAAATATCGTAGTCAGCAGAAGTGGTGTCACGTGTATAGATGCTGGTCGCCAGATCCATTTTCAATTCAATAAATTTTGACAGCTTTAATTTTGAGTTGATACCCAGAGCCACATTTTCCTGTGGTCTTACAGCCAACGTGTCAATGGGGTCATTTGGTCCCTTGATATCAAATGCTTTCATGCCCACAATGTCAAAAAAGGAGTTGGCTGTGCCGATGCCAATTCGACCACCGAAAGCATGTCTTTCAAAGCGGGGTAAGCTTTGTTGCAGAAGAAATGAATTGGCCGTTGACTCGGTTGAATCTTCTCTAATGGCCTTTTGCAATCTTCCATATAGGGCAGCCAACCTAAATTTTCCTGGATTTAGTTCTATGCCACCACCTAAAAACTGTCGATTGGAAAATGTGTATTTGGACAAAGCCATAGTGTTGTATCCGACATAAGCTTTGACCCATTTATACGAAGGAGCTATACCGATCCTGTTAAAAGGTTGTTGAATCGAACGCTGTTGACTGGAGAGAATGAAACTGATCGGAATATCGAAACCTTTTATGGTCAATCGAGGTGTGCCATGCAGGAAATAAGAAAAAGGTTCCTGTCTATAATCCTGTCCGCTGATACTATACGCCGTAGCAGATAGTCTGATCGATGAACCGAATTCAACCCAGGGCGTTTTGGCTTGCTGAGCCAAAAGTGCTGACCCAAACATATAGAAAATACCAAGAAGTTGAATAATTCTTAACTGATGCATAGCCGGTTTTTAAAGTGGCATAATTAGTTTTTCTTTAGTAATTCGATTTCTTGCTGTAGTTGAAGGATTTTGGCTTCCTGTTCCTGTATAGCTTTAACCAGCACCGGAATCAAATCGCTGTAATAGACACCTAGTCTGTCGGTACCCTCCGGATCTTCTGATGTTGGTCTTGCAATTACTTCAGGGATTACTTCTTCAAGATCCTGAGCCAGTAAACCCAGTTTTATTTTTCCATCATTTCTTGCATCCCATTCAAATGAAACCGGTTTGAGTTTCATGATATCAGCGAGACCATACTGCAGGGGATTAATATTTTTCTTTTCTCTGGCATCAGAGGTATTGATGGTTCCGTCAGTGGCCCAGACCGATGTCCATCTCCTGGTTGAGATACCCAGGCTCCTGTTATCATCAACTAAGGGTAATAAATGGCTTGAAAATTCGATAGAGTTGGAACCAAATTTCCCGAAAGTCTCATCATCCATTCGGATCCTGTCGGTGCCGTTGATGTGAAGGCGTTCGAGCGGAACGGTCACTCCAAAACCCACATTACCGGAATTGTAATAGATATTATTTCCATTTGCGACCCAATAGGTAGGGCTGCTATTTTGAGGCAACCAACCACCTGCTGTACTGACATAACGCAACACTTGCCCATCCAATGGAGCCTGATCTACGATATTGAAACTTCTCAACTGATTAGCATTCCAAAGCTCATTTGTATTTTCGGCGGAGATGATACTTCCTGCAATATTAATACCGGTACCTTCTGTGTAGCTTTGTCCATTATCTGCTGCCGGAC
Source organism: Bacteroidota bacterium (assembly GCA_024642665.1). Classification (GTDB taxonomy): domain Bacteria; phylum Bacteroidota; class Bacteroidia; order Chitinophagales; family Saprospiraceae; genus Opimibacter. The sequence goes on along the minus strand of JAHEAR010000002.1, from coordinate 219,091 downwards.
TCCAGGTACTACCATTGTATTTTAATACCTGGCCGTTTGTTGGAGCAGTAGTGGCGATGGATCGATTCTGAAGTTGGTTGGCATTCCACAGATTGGTGCTATTGAGTGCAGCAATCGTATTTCCTGTAATACTAATGCCTGTTCCTTCGGTATAATTTTGTGCCGGAATATTTACAGAGCCTCCATCCGTCAATGACAGCACCTGCCCGTTGATGGAAAGCGTTTGAATCTCATTGGTTGGATTATTATCATTATCCCCTGTATTGTTTATGACATCCCCAATGATTGATATTCCATTGCCTGCTGCATATTCATGTGAGTTGTCTTGCGCAGGCACCCAGGAAATTCCATTCCATTTTAATATATCCCCATTGTCTGCACCTTGTGTAGCAAGACCCAATGGGGAGGACAGAGTACCATTTCCGGTTAGCTCAGATTCAGTTTCGATCGTCTGAGTACCCCAGTTATCACCACCACCGGATCCGGATGGGAGTACCACTGCATTTCCGTTGGAAATAGACAGTTGATTGCCATTGATGATGAGTGTTTGTGCATCCTGATCATTCTCCGGCCCCCAGTCATTTCCATTTTGATCTACAAGCACACCTGCTCTTTCTGCATAAAGGGCATAGGGTACACTTTGAAGTGATGTGATACCAAATGCAGCATAATTATTACCACCGGCAGGATCAAGTTCAACGCGCAGACGTACATCGCCACTCTTCCAATTCGTCAATGCAAAATTTCCTTGCGATGGATTGCCGGCTCCGATGACCAGGCTGATACCTCCAAGCGCATTCGTTGAAATGGACTGAGTTTCCTGGTAGAATATTTGATTGCCTGCATTATTTTCTAACGTAAATCGGAATTGGACGGACGTATTTAATAATGGATTCCCTGTGTTATCCCGAATGACAGCCTGATATTGAAAACCCTGCGGTACTTGCGCAGCGAGATTTCCGACACATGCAAGAAGAATAAAAAGTTGATACATATAAGTTTTCATGTGGATGTGGTTTAGATTTTTATAAATGACTGTGTGACGGGTGTCGAGTTACGATCAAGGATGTTCAAATGATATAGGCCGGGGATCAGATGGGATATGTCCATCTGCATGTTTCCTTCAGCAAAAATGGGTTGGTTGAGAAGTGGTTGTCCGAGGATATTGACGATTTGAACCAATTGCCATGGTCCCGCATCTATTGATTCAATATGGAGATCTGTCGTTACCGGATTAGGAAAGATTCGAAACGTATACGTTGCATTAGAAGTAATTTCTATGGCGGTCAGGTTGATTTTCCCCGGTTGTTGAAATCCTTCTGTTACCCAGTGTCCATTTGACAAGGTGTAGGCGATACATGGCTCTCCTAATGAATAGGTGAGGAAAAAAGATCCGTTTTGAGCGATACCTCCTCCGGTACCGATCAAAGAAGGGTCCTCTGATTGAGCAATTGACAGCTGACAGGAAAGGAATATCAAAAAGAGTGCAATACATTTTTGTGTCATCATATCGTTTGTTTTTTTTCGATAGTGGGAGATAAAGAATCCAGTTCGATGACCAGTTGAAGTATATGTCTGTACTTGGTTTCGGCCTGAAGAAAAGGGCTGAGTATGGGAGCTATATAATGCGGTTCTGTGATAGTGCCATTGAGCCTCATCGGCAGATATATAAATTGGAGCCATTGCCAGATATCCGGAAATTGATTTCCCTGGTAGTTTTGCACCCATCCAGGAATAACCTCGCTCCATACACCTGCCTCCTGCATGGCCGTTCGTATGGATTCTATTTGCGTGGAAAGAGTATGGGAGTGGTTGCTCATGAATAAAATGATTTCAGTCCCAAACTTAATTGTCAGATAGTTAGATCAGGCCCTCCAACTACCGAATGGTATAAATGTATCAACGGGTGGTTGCGTCTATTGAGAATACGGTGTCAGAAAACATCCGTTTTGACCATTACTTAGGGAACGGCATCATCAGATATTTAAATGGTGAATCAAATTGTCCTCATGTTGTTTAGTTTTGTTGACTACTCATGCTCAAAAGCCACCATCGTCTAATTATCTTCTCAGCAATAGGGATATGGCTGTGGTTCCCCCTTTCCGGTCAATCATTGGCGTTCAGGTCGCTGGGCATGGATCAGGGCATGCGGACACTAACGAGTTGGCACTGCACGTTTGACGGTTTTGGCTATTTGTGGGTTTCTACCTCTGACGGTCTGGTGCGCTACAATGGAAATGAGATCAATTATTATTACACCCAAACCCACCCGGGATTACCTTCTGATCCAACCGGCTATTTGTTTTGCGACAGCAAGAATAATGTCTGGATTTGTACACCTAAGGGATTAGCGAAGGCAAATGCCAACAGACAGCTGGAGCGTCAGGAAATTTGGCCGGACGATCCGAATCGTCCGGTTAATTTTTGCATTGAAGATAGCAGAGGATATATCACGGTCTTTAGTAATGGCGCTTGTTTTCAGCAAGAGTCTCCCGATCGTTCATGGATGTCACAAATGTGGCTGGATTCTATTATAAAAGGTGAAAGAATACGTGATATCCGGCGGTTTGATAAGGATAGCTACCTCTTCATCATGCCTAATCGTGGTGTGTCGGTGATCAACCTGATAAAAGAAAAGGAAGTTGCCTTTTTTCCACTTAAATATGTTAGCCATGCCGGTCGATTAGATAATGATCACATTGTTATTTCCCAAAGTGGTCCTTTTTCATGGTATGTCGCTTCGTTTGAGGCACCGGATTCATTGGTTCAGGCGAAAAGACCCAACTTTTTTATACAGGGAGATTCTAAAACAGAGATCGAACATATGACCATCGCCAGCAATGGCCGATTATACCTTGCTACGGATGGATCAGGGTTAGTGGAATATGATTTTGGATCTGAAACGTATAAGCAGTATACACATGATGCGGCTAACCCATTTTCCATTTGCGAAAATTCGCTCAGGTCAATTATTTCTGATTCGCTGGGCAATATTGCATTTACGAGTCTCAGCGGCGTCAGTATGACAAATGTCCGCCCGAAGGATATCGAGTACATCAATTTTTTCAAAACTATTTCAGGAGATGTATTTGACGATCGGGTGATTAGTATTGCCGAAGACACCTCACAGCAGCTCTGGATCGTGATGGAAAGTGGTGTAGTGATAATTTCCCCGGATGGCAAAGAAAATAAAACATTAAAGTTTCAAGAACAATCACCAAAGCCGGATAGTGCCCCCACCTTTGCCTATGCGGCAGCAGACAGTTTTGGACGCATCTGGGTAGCAGCCCGGCGGCAAGGAATTGGCATATTTAATCCGGATGGTATGCTTGTAAAATTTCTATCCTCTTCGACCCTTCCCGGATATGGTAATGCCATTGAGAACATTCGTATCATGCAGACGGCGACGGATGGATTTATGTATTGTGGAGCGGAGAATGGATTGTTCAGAATACGTGAGGTTGATTTCGAAATTGACACCTTTCCAAACGATTCAGCTCTCAGGCCACTACGCAAGGCGCGTATAGTCGATATCCTTCCCACTGAGGATGATCTATGGGTATCTACTTCTCCTTCTGGTGCCGCATGGCACTATGACTTTGGTAAAAAGGTAATGAAGAAATACACCATGGCAAATGGTCTGTTGTCCGATCGGGTCTATGGTCTTGCCAGAGATAAACAGGGTAGTGTGTACATTGGTACGTATGCGGGACTTACAATCCTTCATCCGGATGGTACGATGGATAGCTTGTCAAAAGGGAAAGGTCTGCCAAGTACACGAATTGATGCGATTGAGTGTGCACAGGATGGCTCTATCTGGATTACAAATACCTATAACTTATTGCAATATGATCCTAACACGAAACAGGTGATTAAAGCCCCTGGTAATTCGGGATTTAGCAGAGTAAATTATCAGATAGTATCCTCAACCGTATTGTCTTCAGGTCGGCTGGTTTTTGGAGCACATAAGGGAATGGTGATTGTTGATCCTTTTATAACAGATGTCAGAATGGATCCCTTACAGGTATTTGTATTTTATAAAAATGCCTCAGGACATGAGTTCTTATGTGCCTCAGATCAACCCATCCATTTGAAATCCAATGAGCATCTGCTGCGATTTTCGTTTGGCATCAATGATCTCCTGTTGGCAGACAAGATGGTCTATCGCTATAAGTTGTCAAAGGGTAATGAAGGCGGTTGGTCGGATCCATCGTATTTACCAAAAGTTGATTTTAATCTCAATTCCGGCCATTATGTATTGGAGGTCGAAGCATCGGATGGATCGACATGGTTTAAAGCATCAGGATCTTTTCAGGTAATCATTGATTTTCCCTGGTGGCGTAAATGGTGGGTGATAGCTATTGGAGCGATTATCATTGTGCTGAGTTTTTGGTTTTATTTCAGTGGACGAATAGCAAAGTATAAGAAAGAATTATCGATCGTACGACAGATTTCTGATTTGGAATCAAAAGCATTGCGGGCGCAAATGAATCCACATTTTGTATTTAATAGCCTGAATGCCATTCAGGAGTGTATCGTTACCGGAAAAATCGAGGAAGCTTACTCCTATTTGTCTCAATTTTCGAGATTGCTTCGATTAGTGCTTGAGCATTCAGATGTCAATGGCGTTTCGCTCCACGAAGAACTTGAAGTGTTATCTCTTTTTGTTTCATTGGAAAAATTGAGATTTAGAAATGACATGAAATTTGTGAAAGAAATTGATGATCGCCTTGACCAGGAAGAGATCACAATATCGCCTATGCTCATTCAGCCGCATCTTGAAAATGCCATCTGGCATGGCTTGCGAAATAAGGAAGGAGAGAAGGTTCTGAAATTGAAGATGTTTGAAGATAAACCGGGTTATCTTACCGTGGTGGTTGAAGACAATGGTATCGGGCGTGAAAAGTCGGCGGTGCTGAGAGATAATCGGATTGGAGGCCATAAACATAAATCAAAAGGCAAGCAATTATCCGGTAAGCGAATGGAGTTGTTAAAGAGTCATTATCCCCATGCAGCGATGACCATCACTGACCTTAGAAATGTAAATGGTGACGCGAGTGGAACGCAGGTCTTGCTGGTGATTCCGATTTTGGAAAAAGGTACAAAGGCTAAGCCCCAGATATAAATGATACGAATTCTTATAATTGATGATGAAGAGGCAGCCTGCAATATTCTGTCTATCCTGATCCGAAAATATATGCCGATGGAGCATAAGATTCAGATCGAACAAGATCCAGTAAAAGCATTGGTAATGCTTAATGATTACCAACCCACGCTAGTAATGCTCGATATTGAAATGCCCGGTATGAATGGTTTTGATTTTTTGAATAAAGCGGGATCCTGGGATTTTGATGTCATCTTCACGACTGCCTATGACAAGTATGCTATCAAAGCGATTCGCTTTAGCGCATTGGATTACTTGTTGAAACCAATTGATATTATAGAATTACAAAATGCCTTAAATCGTCATATCATCCGCCGCAATCTTTCGCAACAAACGCGCCATGATCTGGTCGATAATCTGATCAGTAATGTCCAGAAGCCTGAGGCTGATGAGTATCGACTGGCTATCTCAACATCGGAAGGCGTCTTTTTTTATCTTCCGTCAGAAATCATACGGTGTGAAGGGGAAAGCAATTACACCAGGTTTTTTTTAGAAGATGCCAAACCGCTGATGGTATCCCATACCCTGAAAGATTATGAATCCATTCTGACAGATTACGGCTTTGTACGCGTGCATAAATCCCATCTGGTCAATATCAAGTACGTGTCCAGAATGGACAGGGATGGTTTCCTGTGGTTGCAGAATGGCGACAGCATACCGGTCTCCAGGCGGAGAAAGGAAGAAGTGATGGCGATGCTCAAAAAAAATTAAATTGGGACTAACGGGTAGCTATATGTCAGGACTGCTTAATCAGTCTGTCAAAAACAGTCGACATATTTCGCTCCAGCATATGATAGACACCATCGGCAAGAAATAATTCTTTGATTTCAGTCAACAAATTACTCAATTCCTGTTCGGAGTATTTAAATCGCCTGAGGGTCGATTGTATTTTTTGATTGCTCTGGAAATCATTATCCTGCTCAAACTCATGACGGATTCTTTCGACGTCCAGATGCTTTATCTTTTCCTCAATATAATGCGTTTCTTCGGCAGTCTCTTTCAGATCAGCGTAGGAGCAATACAGCAGCACATAAGCTTCAAATTCTTTTTTGGTCCATTGCGTTTGCAGGTCTTCCATCTTTAATGTATCCGTTTGTAAAATAAAGTGAGTGGATTCGTTTCAGCAGCGGATTTATTATGGTTTTACTCCGGCAGAATCCTTGATTTTCTGGCTGCTAAACATACGACAATTCCACACTTCATGCACTAAGATCTAAAATAGAATAAGCTTGCTTCCGGCTTTCCCGCCTGTTTTGAAAATATCGAAATGGCATAATAAAAACCTGGTAAAGCATATTATTTAGTCAAAATCAGATTGGCAGAGACGGTTACTAGTTCATCAGGGGTTCCGGCATTGTTGTCGAGATCCATTGAAAAGTCCTCTGTAATCGTCGCATCCCATCGATTATTCGTGATGGAATTGTTCGAAATCAAAATTGTGTCTGAACCCTCAATGAGTGTTAATAATTTTTCATCAGCACTTAAACTCCATGTTCCACTGTCCATGTTACCAGCAAAGCCGGACTGATACGTATGATCTTCTTTTAGAGTAAGGGAGCCTGTTAGCTCCGGTGTCAGGGATGAAACAATATTGTCAAACACCGCATTTGCTTCTACTGAAGACAACCCGATGATATTGATCAGGTATTCGGTGACCGGCTGGGCGTCCACCTTGGCGACAATATTTACTTCAGTTGTCGTCCAGGTGCCGATCAGCAATTCTGCGGCAGGTATTCTATCATCCTCCTTCTGACAAGCGGAGATAACAAACAATGCAGAGAATATAAATACCGAAAACTCCCGGAAGTTTAAGTTTTTCATGGCGAACTGATTTTGGTGTATGGTTAATTTTAAAAAAAAATCTTAGGATTTTGAGACGCGGCGAATAGTAAACATCCTGGTTATTTGATTAGCACTAATTTTCCACTTAGACAAAATTGTTTGTTCGCAACTTGAACTAAGTATGTTCCATTTTGAAATGCACTTAGATCCAATTGAATTTCCTGTGGTCCCGCATCGAAATAGAGCTTGTTTTTGATTCGCGTTGAATAGCCTGATAAATTTGTGATCAAAATATCATAATGTCCGGGAATTTCAATCGAAAATCGAACCTGACACCATGAGCCGGCAGGATTGGGGAATATTTGCAAGGGCTGCTCCAGTCGTGATGCGCCAATACCAGAGATTACCGTTCTGTCGATTTTGCGAATAACAAATGCGCCAAATACAGGAAATTGAGAGACAGGCGCTTTTGTTGATCCAATCACCGGCGCATACGAATGGCCGGTCATCGGTACGGTTATCATTCCGGAGCCATCCAAGGTGTCGGTGATGATGTCCCCGTAATAATCCATCACATTGACCAGTTCATAAATATCTCCTGCTTGCAGCCCTGAACCGGAAATATCAATTTGAACTTCATCTGCACCTGCCCAATTATAAATGGCGATATGTGCCCGTTCCTGCTCGTATTTATTGGGCAGCACAAAATATTCCAATCCGGAAGTTGGCTCCTCCGGCAAAAAAGTATTTTCGGGAAAATCAGTATTGGTAAATCCCCATAAATAATAGCCATACACGGCCGGTATACCGGCGATGATTTTATTGCCTTTCACAGAGGCATTAAAAACTGGCGTATTGTTAAAGCCTAATCGAGTCTGACAAGTAATATAGTTGCTATCCAGAATAAGATTTTCAACGCCAAAATTCAAACCGAAAGCATTGACAGGAGGTCTTGGTGTATTGATCCCGGAATAGGTATAATTATGCTTGATGACGGAATTGCGAATGGGATTGTTCGCCCCATTGGACACGACAAAGAAATTATGTGTTCTGGTATTGTTTCCCACGCCACCAAGATTCTCTGAAGCAGCACCCCCATTAAACACAATGTTCCGTTGAATATCAAAATTTCCCAGCGCATCAGTGTTCGTCGTTTGCCATACTTTCATGCCGTACCCATAGGTACTGAAAATAATATTGTTGTGTATTTTCTTGATGCCAATGGTATCATTCTGGAGGTACATACCATGTCCATGACCTTCCCAGTTGCCATTATTATTAAGATTATTCCCAATGTTATAAATAATGCATCCGTAGGTTTCTGAATTACTGGACGTTTTCCATGTATCCAGCCCACTGCCCATATCATGCACGATCAGGTTGATAAACTTAATATTGGGTGCCGTGCAATATACGTTGCCTCCTCGGTCGGTATTTGAATGGTCACGGTCGTCGGTGGAAGAGTTCATGATTTCCAGACCCCAGAGCCAGGTGTAGCTGCACTTGCCAAGAACAAAAGCCATGGAGTAAGGTAGTTGCCCGTCAATGGTAGCCCTTTCATTAACATAATTCCTGAAAATAATAGGCGCGTTGGCTGTTCCATGTGTAAAACAACTAAAGGAGGACTGCGGATCAAATGCATTGGTATAGGTACCACCGCGTAGCCAAATCCAAACCGTATCTGTTGGATTAGTAATCGCAGCCGGAGAATTTAACGCCTGCTGTAATTGCCATGGATTGGTGAAGCTGCCGTCACCTGTTCCGGTTGCTGTCGTTGAAACATAAAAATCGGATGCCAGGCAGTTTAAGCTGCCTAATGTGGTCAAAAATAATATGATGCATAAGTGATTTTTCATCCGATAATTTACAGCGGTTTTCAGGAATTAGTAAAAAAATTAACCCCATTTTTTGCGAACGAGTTTCATGAGCAACCCATATATCAAGCCAACACCTAGCCAAACCAAGCCCATAGTCAGGAGCTTTTTAAGCTCATAGGGCTGATCCTCGGCATATGGCGTGGCCACTTCCATGATCAGGAACATAATAACACTCCATATGAGGCCCTCCATCAGCCACATATTTTTCCTGATTTGCTTCTTGTCATGAGAGACTAGGTTAGGAGTTGTCATAATTGTCAATGTTTCTTTTGTGACTTTATAGCAGGAGCTTCAGCTTATCTTTGAAAGCTATTCTAAAGTTACTTAAAAGAAAGAGTAATCCTGCAAAAGGAAACAACCTGGATGAGAATTATTTTTTTCTCACCAGTGGCTTGCATTTTAAAGTAAGATGATTGGTCATTTTTATTCAGCGACTTATTGATCTATCCCAGCTTTATAAACGTCCAATGCTCTTGCACGCGCAAAGGAATGGTTAACCATTGGTGAAGGATAAGCAGTTGTGCCATATTCGGACACCCATTTTTTGACGTAGACTTCAGAAGAGTCAAATTTCTTTAACTGTTCAATCGGATTGAAGATTCTGAAATAAGGAGCCGCATCACATCCTGTGCCCGCTGCCCATTGCCAGTTTCCATTATTGGAAGACAATTCATAATCCAGAAGTTTTTGTGCAAAGTAGGCTTCTCCCCAACGCCAGTCAATTAATAAGTGTTTGCATAGAAAACTTGCCGTCACCATTCGCACCCGGTTGTGCATATAGCCTGACTCGTTTAATTCTCTCATGCCGGCATCCACTAATGGATAACCGGTTTGTCCCTTGCACCATTTTTCAAAATCAGTTTCATTATTTAACCATTGGATGCCATCATATTTAGCCCGGAAATTTTCTGTAGTAACTTTCGGAAAATGAAATAAAATCTGCATAAAGAATTCACGCCAGATCAATTCACTTAGGAATACGTCATCTCGGTTAGTCAGCGTTGACATGATCTCTCTAATACTGACGGTTCCAAATCGAAGATGAGGACTTAAATAAGAGGTAGCTTCAAGGCCGGGGTAGTTGCGGTTATTAGCATACTGATGAATGTCCGATAAATTATAAGGCTTGACAAGTATCTTGGAAGGACTAAAACCAATTTCTTTGATGGTGGGGAAATCATATTGTGCCTGATAAAATTTCTGGAAATTAATATCAGGTAAGATTTGTTTTGGACGATAAGCTTCCAGCCACCTGTTTTTATATGGTGTAAACACCGTATAAGGCGTCCCGTCGGCCTTCATGACTTCTGATTCTTCATGAATGACCTGATCTTTGAAACGGTGGAGGGTTATGTTGTTTTTTTCAAGGAGCTGTTCAATTTGCTGATCCCGTTTTAGCGCATAAGGCTCATAGTCTTTGTTGATATAGACATTTTTAATCGTGTAGTTTGTGATAAGCGCTTTCCATACATCTTCTGGTTTCCCTTTTTTAATTAAGAGGGAGGAGTGATGTTCTTTGAGACGTTGATCAATTTTTTGGAGTGTATGATGGATGAAATTTACTCTTGAATCATCTTCGGGAAGTTGCTGGAGAATGTTCTCATCAAAAATAAAAAGGGGTAGGACATGAGGATTGTTTTCAAGAGCAGCTTGTAAGGCCGTATTGTCCTCCAGTCTTAAGTCTCTTCTGAACCAAAATAGGGTAACATTCATGCATCAATGGTAAGGAAAAAATGGGATTTGGTTAAACGAAATGAAGCGAAAAACAGAAGAATTTATATTTATTGATCTACCATAAAAACTGTTTTTTATTTGAATTGTTTAGGCACGCCATGCTTTTTTCAAAGGGGGTTGACCCGACTCAGGGAATATAGTATTTCTCTTCCAATCTGCCTTGCTGTTTGGTCATATTTTTCTACTTCATATTCCGATCCGTCCGCTTCCTTAGGGTCATCATAGGGTAGGGACAATCTTAAATCACAGCCGGAGACATATGGGCACTCTCCATCCGCTTCTGAACAAACCATAATGGCAGCAAAATTTTCTTTAGGATTTGGATCGGCATCATACTTTTTAGAAAAAACCCTAAGGGGTGTCATGCCTTCCTTCCAGGTGATCTGATAAACCGGATTCTCTGTAGCTGATTCATCCTCAACGATCACAAAGCCTATTCGTTTCAGTGCCGCAATAGTCTGTAAGTTTACCGCTGTAGCTTCGGTACCTCCGGAGAATGTCCGGACCGATGGCAGGCCGAAATAGTCCGCAGCCACAGCCAGCCATAGCTGTCCAATATGACTTCTTCTGGCATTGTGGGTGCATATGACAATAACCTTTGGGGTCTGTTGCGCATTAAATTTTTCGGAGAAGTAATCCCCTAGGATAGCAAGTTTGCTTTTTCGGTTGTTGGGGATTAAATGAAATTCCTCCTCAAGCTGTCGGCAACTATCAGTTATGCGGTCGAACAAGATTGTTCTATTAAAATTCATTGGACGTTTAAAGTAATGTATTAGAAAACTTGCAAGTTCAGCCTTTCCTGCCATTTTCATGGCAAATGGATGTTAAGTTTATTGTAATATTTTGACTTTGAGCTACCCTATAAGGTACCGTTAGTAAAAAAGGATTTAAATCCAATGAATTGTTCACCTTACATCATCATCCTCTGTAAATATAGGAATGAAACTACAAGTCATGATGGCTTGTGCACCTCGATACATGAGAAGGGTTGACAATCATCTATATTGCCTCGTATAATTTCTCCTTGGCGAAGGCGAATAAGTTACCATGAACCTCGGTAAAAGAAGTTTCTGTTTAATGGCAGAAATAGTATTTTTAAGGAATAAAAAACTTTTATATGTCCATTGATCGAGGCGTTGTTGAGAAAATGTTGGCCATTGCCGGTACATTTGAAATGAATAAGGATAATCGTACTATTTTCCTGTATTGCTATAGTATGATGACAGACAATATGCTGATGGCCATCGAACAAAACAGATTTCAGGATAATGTCTGGGTAGAGCAATTGTTGCATCGATTTGCTGATTATTATTTCGATTCACTGAGTTGTTACGATGGGGGAGCGACAACCCCTAAAGTTTGGGATGAAGTATATAAGGCTGCCGCTACAAAGCACTTGCATGTTCTTCAGCATTTGTTATTAGGGGTCAATGCTCATATTAATTATGATCTGGTGCTGACGTTGAATGATATTCTTTCACCGGAGTGGGACCACCTGTCAGAAGCAAAACGTGAGATGCGATACCATGATCATTGTTTAGTAAATTCAATTATCGGGCAAACGATTGATAAGGTGCAGGATGACGTCGTTGAAAAATTTTCTCCATCGATGCAAGTGATTGATACGCTCATGGGGCGATTTGATGAACGGATATTGCTGAAATTGATAAGTGAATGGCGGGAATCCGTTTGGCATCATGCCTGTGAATTATTGGCACTAAAAAATGAAGAGGATCGTGCTGCTTATATTTTGGAAGTTGAAAATAAAGTCCTGAAGAGGACGGATTGGTTAGATACCGAATTCTGGTTTTTGTAAACAGAGCTGACCATTATTTTTGACGATTAGAAAACAACTGATCAGCTCTTTTCTCCATTTCAGCCGCAATCACCCGACCATCCTCATCCTGCTCTTTAAGTCGCACGATGATGTTTTTATAGCTTTCCTCATCTCTGTCCTGGCTGAGCTTGAAAACGGTGTCGATTTCTGTAATCTCAATTTCGAACGCGACGATGGCATGCATGACCCGTTGTTTGAATTCCATTGGCAGATTGTCAAAGACCGTCGTAGATGTTTTATTCTGACCTTCGAAATGAAGTGTGGTCATGCGCAGAACATCTTCCAGTGCCTGGTCATCTAAAAATCGGATGATCCCTTTGACATGAACACTCATGTAATTCCAGGTGGATGCCGTATAGGGATTACTATACCAGGTGCCGCTGACGTAGGTATGTCTGCCTGTGAAAACGGCCAGCACATTTTCATTGTACAAAAATGCCTTGTGGTGGTCCGTGTTTTTCATGAGATGCCCACGCAATAATTTTCGGCCATCGGTCTTTTCAATGAAAAGCGGTATCTGTGTAGCGATGGGCTTGTTGTCCTCATTGCAACCTGTCAAAAATGCAAATGGATATTGACCAATAAATTCGTTGATGACCTTTTCATCAGATTCTTTATGGTAGGGAAGATCGTACATCTTGTATTGGAATTTTTGGTTTTATTTAGACGTCGGATGTAAGTTTATTCACTAATCGTATGGGTTGCTATCTTTTTGACAATAGAATTCCGAATGCCGGGAGACAAACTTTCCAGATAGTGTGTTTGAGTCAGTATGGCTATTTCATTGCTTAGGGCAGGATACTTTTCCGCGAGTCCGTGAATGAAAGTAAAAGCTGTATGCCGAACAGATGGCGGTAAGTCCGTTTGTTCCCAAAGATTGACACAGATGTCAAACAAGAGGCCCTCCTGAATTTCATTTAAGTCCATCGCCATTAGAATTTTGATGAGTTCCCGTTGATGCCCTCTTTCTTTTTTTAGAATGCACTTTAATATAGGGTCAATATGCTTTTTTATTCGTGGGTCATTTTCCTCCATGCAGCCGTGTAGCAACCATGCCGCTCGCCAGGCATAAGGTTGATGATCGGAAATACACAAGGTAATGGCTTCATCAAAAAAATGAGGATGCTTTTGTAAAAAAGAAATCATTTCCTTTTTATGCGCATGCGTCAGGACATCGGTCAATTTTGTTTCTTTCATGCCACCGGCAATATCACGATAAATTGCGTGCCAATACCGGTCTCGCTTTCAACGATAAGTTGGCCGCCATGTGCCTTTATAATGTCATAAGCAAGAGACAAGCCAAGCCCGGTACCTGATCCGGTGGGTTTTGTGGTGAAGAAGGGTTGGAATATTTTTTCCCTGATCGCCGGTGGAATACCATTCCCATTGTCTTTGATAATAACTTCTAAACTGGCATCATCTTTCTCAGAAGGATATTTCGTATGCACGGTGACTGCCGGATGATAATCATCCGTTTCTGTTTTCTTTCGTTCATTCACCGCATAGAAAGCATTATTGATCAGATTAAGAAAGACACGGCCAATATCCTGAGGAATGATATTCACCATTGGAAGGGCAGGATCCGGATCGAGGGAATATGCTGCATTGAAACTTTTGTCTTTCGCACGAATACCATGATAGGCGAGCTTAAGGAACTCATCGACCTGCGCATTGAGGTCTGTCATTATTTTCTCTCCGGTACTGGTTCGACTGTGCTCCAGCATCCCTTTAACAATTGAATCCGCTCGTTGCCCATGATGGTGTATTTTATTGAGGTTGTCTTTGAGGTCGGCGGAAATCACTTTTACCTCCTCAAAATCGCCTTTGTCAATTTCCTCGTTCATTTCATCAATCAATTCACTGCTGATATCAGAAAAGTTATTAACAAAATTAAGTGGATTCTGAATCTCGTGCGCAATGCCGGCAGTCAGTTCCCCCAGAGAGGCAAGTTTCTCCTGTTGGATAAGTTGTGCTTGTGTCTCTTTAAGTTCCTTCAATGAACTACGCAATTCTATTGTTCGTTCAGCGACTTCATGTTCTAATTGATCTTTTTGTTTTTCAATCAGTAATTGCTTGTCTTTTTCTACTTGTAATTTCTCCTGTGCCAGTTTTTCGTTTTCTGTAAGTTTCAGGCTTAAATCTCTATTGGTCATGGCCACGCCTTTCGCCAGATAAAATGAATACCCACAGGCCCCGACAATAGGGGCAAGATTCATATACACTACCTTATCACCCCATAAAAAAACATACCCAAAGGAGATAAAAATCAATCCAGGGAGCACCATTAAAAAAGCAATGACATAGAAGACAAGAATGATATTTAATTCCTTTTTTTGACCTTTAAATCTGGCGTGCAGTACAATCGCAACCCCTGTGATGACAGAGAGGATCAGGAAACTACTTGTCGTTGGGTATTTCGCAAAAGGGTGAATAAGAAACACGATGAGTGACAAAAAGCCTGCTATCGCAATCAGCACAGGCAACCAGTTTATTTTGCGCTTAATGACCTGGTAGACAAAAAATGGAAGGATAATGCCTGACAAAAGCATGCATAAAGATTCGCTATACCCATTATAGATAAATGCGGTAATGGATTTGCGACCATTAAAAATTAGTCCACTGAGAAACATACCTGAAAGGAAGAGATAAAACAACGCACAGGTGAGATTTGCTTTCTCGGCAGGGTAGTAGGCAAATAAGACAAAGTGCAGAACGGAAAGCGCAATCAGAAAGCCAAAGATCAGATAAAACCTATTGATTTGGGTATGCATATCACCTTCAAGCAGACCTGTAATTCTATAAGCGTCTTCTGATGCGCATAGAAATATATGCAGACCGGTAAATGTTCGGTTCCATACTTGTTCTGCATCGAAATTTGAAAACCTGATCAGCAGGGTCTGATCGCTTCGATCACCTAAGGTGAAAGGCAATGGATTAAGGAAGCTTCCTGCTATTTCATCTGCTGAATTCTTTCCAATTTTTCCTGACCGGGAGATGAGTTTGCCGTTTAGATAAATTTCAGCTGCACCACGTGATATGCCTGCAATCGCCATAGGCCTCCCAAATAAGGAAGAATCAATCTTCATTTTTAGCCTAAACCAACCTATTCCATTCCAGTCCGTAGGCGTTTTATCTTCTACAAACCTGATATCGCAGGATTGCCAGTCCGTTGCGATGGAATCTATGCTTGCCCAACTGGTGTCCTGATTGGTTGTGAACTCCCATCCACCGGGTCTGGATAGCCAAAAGGCCTTTCCCTCCAGAAAGGGCTCGGGGCCCACTTTGGTTTCCGCAACTTGAGCACTGGTCATGTAGCCTGAACATAGCAGACAAATAAATAAACCAATCAGGCACAGCCTATGCATCATGCGATTAATTTAAGGCGTATTTTGAATATTATTACAGCACTTGAAAAACACAGGTTGAATGAGTCAGCTCCAATATCCGTAAATGTAATGGATATGACTTGATATTCTTGTGATCTAAGCGGATTTATAGGGAAGAATATTCGAGATAATGTGTAAATAGTTATTGAGAAAGGGCGGCGTAGCTATTGGTTTTACAGGATCGGATTTAGGGAATACCTTCCAATGATTGATATGTATGAGGTGATTAGCAGTTTCTATTGTTCCACTTGTGTAGGATTTTTAACCTCAATGGTTAAAAAGCTTATCAGTGTATTGTCCTTTGTTTTTTTCAAATCGGCCAAAAAGTGTTGATCACTTCCTTCGGCAAAATGCCTGCCCATATAACTCGAATATTGTTTAAAATGAATGTCATAGGCTTCCGGTTTTGCTCCATATACAATGGTATGAATATGTCGATTGTCTTCAGCACTCCCATAATCTCCGGGTAAAATAGTTTCTATGTAGATCTGTCCTTTCTTGTTGGTCTTCGACTGTCCACTTAATCTGGCCGAAGTTTCGTCATTTGGATTAGATGGTTCGTAATTTCCGGTGGTGGATGTGTGATAAAACTGTACAAACTGATTAGCAAGTACGTTTTTGTTTTCTTTGTTGATAAAAGTTAGGCAAAGGATGAGTTTTTCACCCGGTTCATTCTTGCCTGCAATGTTTAATAAACTTTGGGCCGTTAAATTTTGATACTCGAGAAGCAGGTCATTTTCAATGGCTGAAATCTCGCTAATGGTTCTGTCAGTTGAACAGCTGATGAAAATGACAGAAAAAGTAATCAAAATAAGTTTATTCATTTTATAGTGCTTTGGTTTACATATAACTGTTCAAAATAACTGATAGTGTAGTCAAGCCCTTTAGCCGCGCGATATCACGACCCACTAAAGCTACAACAAACCTATTATTCAATTTTACAATGGTGGTCTCTCTTGTATAGCTTGAATCTTTTTAGAAGTTGAGAAGGAGTGCCGAATTGATAGCAGCGTAGGTGCGAATTGAATATTATTATGAAAGGGGCATGCCAGGCATTTCTTGAGGATTGATTAAGGCGAGAAGCGTAATTGGCAAGCTTGGAATTCTGAATGGCACATGATGAATAGGAGATAAATAGCTACTTCGTTTTCTGGAGCTAATTACTTCTGATAGCTATTTGCATTGGTCCTTACCATTTTATTGTTTCCAATCTTGAAGTCGGTCTAGATACAGATAGCTTTCCACAAATTTTCTGTGCTCAGGACTCGTCATTATTTGCAATAGTTCCAAAGCAGAGATATAGCTGGCTAAATTACCGTTGGAGGATAGAAACTTCCCATCTTTAATATAAGTTACTAAACTGTCATTTTGCACTTTTAAATCAGGATAGTCGTTTTGCAATTGTTTTCCACCCCCAATCCAGGTAACAATTTTATGTCCGTCTGCAATGCCGGATGCTCCGATTAATTGGGCTCCTGCGCAATTACTTACAGTATATGAAGTTTCTTGATTTTTCATTCGAATAAATTCCACAATTTTCTCATTATGCACTTGGGTATACATGTCGTAAGCACTAGGAACAAAAAGCGCTGTGAGTTTAGGGGAATTCTCAAAGGTGAAATCGGGAAGAAAGTGCATTCCTTCTTCTGTGGTGATTGGATTTTCAGTTTCCGCTATGGATACAACATTGAAGAGTTGTTTGCCATCCTCAGTGGGCTTTGCGAAAACATCGGAAGTGGCAATGACTTCGCTTTGTAATACACCATTATACATCAAAAGTCCAATGGTCGGCAATGCCGGATTAAACGGTTTTAGGTGCCTTGTCAACGTGTCCGTTTTCTGTACGACATTAGTGATTTGTACATTCTCAGCTTCAGGTATAGATCTGTCTGCATTGCAACTTATTACTATAGCGCCAAAAATCATTGTGATAACTCCAGAATTTCTCATTGTTTCCCGTGTTTTTTTGGTTTGCAGCTACTGCCTAAACTATCTACTGCGCGAGTGAAACGAAGCATGGCCTGGGGTAGCTAATGGTAACCGTTTTTATTTTATTTTCTTGTACTTATTATCTTTCCATTTGTTTGTTCCTAATGCACTCGAAGCGATTAATTCTTTAAGCCGTTTTATCTTCGTGCCATCTTGTACAGCAGAAATGACCCAGTGTATCGAATGTTTCTTATAGGTAGGGGCGAGAGAATCAAAATAGTCCCAGGCTTTTTTATTTTTCTTGAATTGACTTTCAAAATCACCCGGCAATGTTAGCTCTTTTTGTCTGAAAGCATAAGCGTGTGGTTTGCTTTCAGCTCTATTGTTAAAAATATCAATACCGGCTTGTTGCATAAGCCCTTTTTTCGTTAAAATTCCAATCTTTTTTATATTGACAGGGCTCCAAATACTAGTTTTTCTTCGGGGCGTAAATCGAATCTGATACGAATGTTCATCTATTGAATTTCGTACACCATCAACCCATCCGAAACAAAGTGCCTGATCAACGGATTGCGACCAGGTCATGCCTGGATAGCCACTTTTCACTTTATAATACCCCACAAGCAACACTGTTTCTTTATCGTGATGCTTTGCCAGCCATTCTCTGAATTCCGTTTGAGTCGAAAAAAATATAGGTTCATTCATATAAATATTCCTTCAATTGGATTAGAAGTAATTAGGAATTACGTCTAATGTTTCGGGCGATCTACCTTATCCCGAAAGGGATTGCGAAAAGGTTATGTTGTTTAGCGTATTGCTTTTTGTATTTATGCGTTTGACCATACACTACTTGCCTTTTCACTCCATCACCAGGTATTTAGGTTTTTACTTTTCGTTTTATACTTTTCGTTTTTCAACAAAGTACATCTCAATTTCTCCCTTGCCTTTGGCTGCTACTTTCCCCCGGTTTTCAAAAGTGAAATCGTCATCTTCTTTTAGCAGATCATAAGTGGTTTGGCTGATGTTTACTTTGCCGACTGCTCCATTGCTTTCCATTCGGCTGGCGGTGTTGACGGTGTCGCCCCAAATGTCATACTGGAATTTTTTAACACCTACAATGCCGGCGACTACTGCGCCGGTGTGAATGCCTACGCGCATTTCGAAAGCAGGTTTTCCATCTGCATCCATGGCTGATTTGCGGGAACCTATAAAGGCTTGCATTTCCATTGCTGCCAAAACGGTGTTTTTTACAGCATCATCGGTTGGCACCGGTAATCCGCCTGCAGCCATATAGGAATCGCCAATGGTTTTAATTTTTTCGATGCCATATTTTTCCATAAGACCATCAAAGGCTTCAAAGCAGTGGTTGATTTCATTGACCAGATCAGCTGCGCTCAGTTTGGCGCTTTGCTCGGTAAATCCTTTAAAGTCGGTGAAGAGAATAGAGACCATGTTAAAATCTCTGGCTTGGGCTTTGCCATGTATTTTTAATTCTTCCGCAATTTCTGATGGGAGTATATTGAGCAGGAGGTTTTCGGAGCGGTCTTTTTCTTTTTCAATAATGGCCTTGGCTTTTCGGGTGTATCGCCATCGGCTGAAAAGCCCACCTGCCAATAGCAAAAGAAATAGGGAAGCGCCAATGAGATAATTGCGTGTTTTGTTTTTTATGCGCACTTCTTCCTGATGCGCTTCCTGCACTGCGCGCGCTTCTTCGGCTTTGGAAATGCTGTCCTTAAGCATGACATTTGCAAACTCCATTTGCTGGAGTTTCTTTCTTGTTTCATCTGCATGTAAGCTGTCCTCCAGTATCACCATTTGCTCGTGGTAATCCAATGATTTGTTGCTATTTCCTGCTGCCTTGTATGCAACATAGAGGCATCTGCAGGCACCAATTTGAACTCGGATAGAATTTGATTTTTCAGCTCTTTCTAATGCTTCCTGGCAATACGTAATAGACTGATTGGTCTGATTTAATTTTTGATAGGTGTTTCCTACTGAAATCATTATATCAACCGTTGAAAGTTCTGGTCCATTTTTTTTGGATATCGCTAAACTTTCTAAATAGTATTTAAGCGCATTGGTAGGATCATTTTTTTTATCGTAGATCAATCCAATACCAGAAATGGAATTTAATTTTCCAGGGCTGAAATCATATTTCTCGCCTAGTCGAAGCGCATGTTCAAAGGATTCCAACGCGCTATCCAGATGGTTTGTATTAGCATAATTATAACCCATGTTTATCAATGGGAAAATCATATTTCTTTCATCTCCAATCTCAGTGAGAATGGTTAAGCCTTGCTTGTACATTTGTAAGGCTTTGTCCTTTTCTCCAATTCTATCATAAAGACTTGCGAGGTTGCTCAATACAATAGATAAACCCGATGTATTGCCGATCTCTTCATACATATTTTTAGAGTTAAGAAAATAGTCAGTTGCTCTTGAGTAATGGTCTAGCATCGCGCAAGCGATCCCAAGTATATTCAAGAAAGCAGCGATATACTTTTTGTTCCCAACGCTATCGGCATAGTCATATGCCATTTGAGCCAAGGCGTATGCTGAGTCTGGTTGAGAAAAGACATATCCTTTCATGATTAAATCATCCATTGCTTGTAATCGAAGGGTATCTGCTGATTCTTCATCCTGCCAGGCCGACCAAAGGGAGTCAAGGTTCTGCGCTTGCATGGAATTATTGCCGATAGAAAAAATAAAAGAGAAAAATACCAGGAGCGCGATTTGAATGATTTGTTTATCTTTCATAAGTTCTATTCTTTTAATGGCATAAAAGGTTTTGGCTATGCGTAGGATCCCGACTTCGTTCACCGCAGTGAAACGAAGGTGAAAGGGTATTGCGCATATATATAGTTGTATTCAGTTTTTCTTTTTCATTTAAGATTTTGAGACGAAGTACATCTCAATCTCACCCTTGCCTTTTGCTGCTACTTTTCCTCTGCTTTCAAAAGTGAAATCGGCATCTTCTTTAAGCAGATCATACGTAGCCTGGCTGATGTTTACTTTCC
This sequence comes from Bacteroidota bacterium, assembly GCA_024642665.1. Taxonomy (GTDB): domain Bacteria; phylum Bacteroidota; class Bacteroidia; order Chitinophagales; family Saprospiraceae; genus Opimibacter. Next base: position 198,365 of record JAHEAR010000002.1, on the reverse strand, counting down.
CTGCCTCCCCATTGCTTTCAATGCGGCTGGCCGTGTTGACGGTGTCCCCCCAAATGTCGTACTGAAACTTTTTAACGCCCACGATACCGGCTACGACTTCGCCGGTGTGGATCCCTATGCGCATGTCAAAGGCAGGGAGTCCTGCAGCATTTTTCGTGGTTTTACGATCGGTTATAAAAGCCTGCATTTCTAGAGCAGCCAACACCGTGTTCTTCACCGAATCATCGGTAGGAACAGGTAAACCGCCCGCCGCCATATACGCATCCCCGATGGTCTTGATCTTTTCGATGCCATACTTTGTCATGATGCCGTCGAAGGCTTCAAAACACGCATTAATCTCGGCCACGAGTTCCTGAGGGGAGAGGCTGGAGGAAGTCTCCGTGAATCCTTTAAAGTCGGAAAACAGGATACTCACCATTTCAAAATCACGTGCCTCCGCCCTGCCTTTTTCTTTGAGTTCCTGCGCGATCTCTGCCGGTAAAATGTTGTGCAGTATGTGTTCTGACCGGTCTTTCTCCTTTGCAATAAGATCGCGTGATTTGCGCGTGGCACGCCAGCGAAGAAACAATCCGGCGGCTACCAAAATCAATAATAAGGCTGAAACCAAAAGCAGATTCCGCGTTCGATTTTTTTCATTTACTTCAGCCTGATGCGCTTCCTCTATGATTCGCGCTTTTTCCGCATTCGCCAGACTGTCCTGCTCCTGTACTTTCGCAAACTCCATTTGCTGAAGTTTACGGATGGTTTCATCCTTTTTTAGTTCCAGCTCAAGTTCGCCTTTCTTCTCAAGGTACACAAGTGCTTCATTGTCTTTGCCCAACCCCTTATAGGCAGAATACAGGCAGTCACATGCTTCCTGTTGTCGGTTGATCGTTCCCAATTCTGTCGCAAGAGTTAAGCCTTTTTTACACCATACAATAGCGGATTGGAAATCATTCTTGTTCGTATAGAGATTCCCAATGTTGGTCATGACATTGGCCATATGTATTTTCGCTCCAAGGTCTTCATGGATGCTGAGGCTTCGTTGGAAGTAGTCCAGTCCCTTTTCAAAATCACCCTGACCTGCATACAGGCCTGCCAGCCCGCTGAGTGCATTGGCCTGAAAAAGTTTTAATCCTTCTTCCTCGCAAATTTTCAGACCACGCTGGAAATAGTCCACCGCAGTCAGGGTGTCCTGCAGATTGGCGTAGATGATGGCGATATTGATAAGTGTTCCCCCCATGTACTTGCCAACGCCTGCTGCTTCCTGTATTTTCAGACAGCGCTGGTAATATTCGAGCGCCTTGGTATAATCCCTTTGCCGGTTGTAAATGATACCTATGTTATTCAGCATGCCGGCGATTTCAATCTGGTCGCCGGCTTGTTCCTGTATTTTTAAATTTCGATCAAAATACTCCAGGGCATGGAGGTAGTCCCCTTGTTGCGCATAATAGGTTCCAAGTTCTTTTAAAGACGAGGAAAGTATTTTTGTATCCTCAATCTCTTCGGCGATTCTCATCACGCGGAGTTGATACTCCAGGGCTTTGGCATAATTGTCACGTGCTTTCCAGGATTCCACCTGGGTCATTAAGGCGATGGCCATGAATTTTTTCAGGCCCAGGCTTTGGGCATAGTCATATTCGATCTGGGCAAAATAAAAAGCAGAATCAGGGTGTTCGTCATCATACCCGTAATAAGCATAGTCATCCAATGCCAAAAGACGGACCGTGTCGGGCTGAGTCGGGTCACTCCAAACAGCCCAAAGGGAGTCGAGGTTAGGCTGCTGTGCAAAAGTGAAAAACGAAAAGTGAAAAGTGAAAAATGTAATACATGCAATTCGGATCATCTGTTTTTCTTTTATTGGGTACGGCTTTCTATGGGCTAACAATGTCTCGGATCACCCGTCGTCTCCTTAGATAGCTGGACGATCTCTTGCCCCCCGCAAGCTACAACAAATCTTAAGCAAAGAAACCCAAGAGTGACCTTGGTCTTGTTTTATTTGAAGAGTGAAACCAGGAAGATCATCGTAAATTTTTCAATCTGTGAGAACCAGCACATCTCGGATTTAATGGCAAGTAGTTTAAACCCTGCCCGAGAAAGTAGTTTTTGAAGTTTAGCTTAAGCGCCGACGTATGACGAAAGAAGGGGAGAAGAGCAGATTATGCCATTTGGAATTAGCATTTTATTTTACAAATGGTGCTTACAAAAAAAGAGTCATGATATGCGTTTCTCACATAACGTTCGGGCGTTTGGCGAGGTTGCAAACTTTGGAACTCATTATTTCCTGTTAGGGATAAAATTTCTTGCGAAACGTGAACTTGAATTTGCCACAAAACTCACAATCTTGCCAAACGCCAGTTAAGTGGTAGTTGTTGATTTAGTATTCAATGTTTAGAAAGTGAATGGTTTCGCTTTGCTGAATTCATCATGCCACATTACAAAATCATGACCACTTGGTGCCATGTCAATTTTTTTAATTATTGAAGGATTGGAAGGATACGTTCCTTTTGATTTGTCAAATTTTAAATAAATATAGTTTTTAACGCCGGCATCATGGGTATAGTCACCATACAAGATTAAATCGTGCCACCCATTAGTGATACTAGCGCTTCTGAAAACGGGAGGGTTTGTTACGCTAAAATAGGTGTTTATAGAGAAATCATTATTCAATAAGTAAAAGGAACATCCGCCACTGCCACAAAAATACCTTCCTTCAAGATGAATGAAATATTCATATTTCCCATCATCATTTAGGTCAATTTCATAGAAACTAAACTTTCTGTCATCACTGGTTAATGAATTACTTTCGATGTCTTTTTTATTTTTTTCAAGCAAAAATTGCTGTATTTTTTTTGCCGTTTCTTCGTTTGTAGTTTCTTTCGCATAATCTAAAATTGAAGTCGTATCTGTTACAACTTCTTTTTGAGTCTCAAGGGTTTCTTTTTTTGTTGATTGTTGGTTAGACTTTTTTTGAGTGTTCAGACAGCTTGCAAGTATAAAAAGTGCAATTGAAGAATAAATAAATTTTTGTATCATCTCTGTTTCTTTTATGGTTGAGTTCTATATATTTGGTTCGGTCGGTTAATTGCCACTAACGCATAAGGGATAACCGAAGTTTTATAAAAGTCGGAGTTCACGCGCAACTGTGGATAAGAAGCACAAATGTTTGATAGTGCACTCACTTTCATACGAAGCAACCAAGCCCTCTTTTAAAAAATTTGCGATTATCTTTTTGTTGTGGGTTCGTGATACTTTGTCCACTAAGTTTCTTTTAGGAATCGATTACTTTCATGTATAAGTTTACATTATAGTTCTCTAAGCGAGCTACAAAATGTTTTGGAAACACAAATATTAAAAACATTATAACGAATAGAATAAAGCTAATCAATATTGAGATGAAAGAAATTATGAAAATTGTTCCTGATAAAACAGGAGCTAAAAGGTATAATTTAGTAACCGCTTTTAAGTTTTCTTTTGAAGTTCCTGTTGTCAAACCTTTTCGATAAGCATAACACCATAAACATGTCATAGCAAGTCCCATTAGAAAAAAGTTTAAAGCATAAATGCTGATAGCTGTTTGTTGGTTCGCTGTTCCGATATACTTCGAAATAAGCGCAGTGGCAAATGGAGTAAATGAAACGATTAAGAGTTTGAATCCATTCAACAATATCAGCATGCCGTTATTCTTGCTAATTAACTCAAACATATAATGATGGTTTATCCAGCAAACCAATATTGTAAAAAAGCCGATAAGAAAAGAGAGAAAAGTTATTCTATCATTTAATAGCAATTGAAACAACGATTCATTATCCTTTGCCAAAGGAAGATGAATATCCAGAACCAGTAAAGTAATTGCAATAGCGAAAACACCATCACTAAATGCTTCTATTCGTGAGGTTTCTTTTGAATTGTTTTCCATTCTTTGTTATTGATTTTGTCTTAAACTACTCATTAGAAAAAATAAAAAAGATCAAAGTTAACTGAGTCTGTTTGGCATGAGGCACAACTATATTATTTCCGCCACTATTTTCCATTGATATCTATTGCAACTGAACAGCTTTCCTCCGGATACGCGGAAAAATTCGGTTGTATCCGACCCATAAATCTTCGCCTTACATGATTTCATGATTACCGGATTATAGCCATTAACCCTCCCTTTTACAGACCCTGAACTCCAACAAAACCTTGAAAAATATCATCACCCCCTCAACCTCGGTGTAAGACGACCTCTTAAAGTTAGCCTAAATATTTAGAATATAAACAGTGCCAGCCTGGCAAAAGGATATTAATATCCTATGGTCAGCAGGATGAAAAAGGAGATACCACATCCCGACACTAATGAGTAATGAAAAACATCTTTGTGGCAAGTGCCCCTGCTGTGCGAATCGTAATAAGATAAGCGCCCATCGGAATGAAGGATACATCAATCGGATGCATCTTTTCAATAGTGGTTTTCTCTAACAAGACCTCATGACCCGTCATATCATAAATCGTCATCGTAGCATCAGTCAATTCAGCTTCAACCGGTTGAATATAAATCGTGCCATTGGAAACCGTTGGATACACATCAAATAAGCCATATACTTTTTGCTCCACAGGGGTAGTGGAAACCGTAATACATTCCAACTCAGCTGTGCCCCCAAAGTCGAGGGTAAAACCGGGGCCCGGTGTGGCAAAGGAATTGACAAGCAGCATATATTGATCTCCGGCAGTGGCCGAAAGAGGAGCCAGAAAGTTGTTATCGGTTGGGCTGCATCCCGCATTTTCAATCACATCAGTCTCCCATATGATGAGTCCTGTCGGTCCTGCACATTGGGCCCACTGAGAGGGTGGTTCGTTAACATTAGCTCCTGAGGCCATACAGCGGATTAAGGTCTTGTTATCGCAATTATTCTCTTCATTCATATAAAAGAGGATAAAATCCAAATCCTGATCGGAATTGTCAGGGGTAAGGACAAACGTGATGAGACCATCAGTCGCAGCAGTCCATTTGATCCAAGTAGAATTGAATTCGATATCCACACAAGTAGAGGACACATCGTTATCCACATTTCCTTCACCGGAGGGTGCGCTGAAGTAAAAAGGAGATTCACCACATATCGCAAGCGCAATATCGCAATCCCGATATTGACCATATAGCGATAAAGAATAAACCAGAAATGTTAAAATGAAACAGGATGACAATAGCTTTTTCATGGATTTTGAATTGAGTGCATGTTACTAAATACAGCTGTCCCAACGAACATCAAAACTTCCAAACCAATCCCGGTATTTGGGAACTTCCGAATATAACTAAAAAATATGATCCCGGTACTTAGGCTGCCACCTTAAATAGGAGAAGTTTACTGGTCAGAAGGATTATAGCTTTGCCAGTAGGTCTACAAGATAAAAGGCCATAATTCCAAAGCCTGGATCAAATAAAGGCTGATTTAGCAGAACTTCAACTGAAGTTTGCTTTGCAAAAGTCAGAAATTGATGGCATCATATCAACATTACAAACATCAAAGCCATCTACCTAATTGGTTTTGCATTTGTCTCTCTTCATTGTGGCACAAGGATCCCGGTATCCAGAAGAAAACGAAGCGATGTTCGACTTTTACTGGCACGCTCCTGGTCGTTGAATAAAATAGTATACGAATATTCTATTTGAGTTTTCTAATGCGGACGTTGAATGACCTGAACCGAAAAACTGAATTCAAACTACCGAAAAAGTTAGACGATATTCCGCTTTCGAGATAAAAAAGATGTATTGGGGAGGTATTATCACTGGCCTGAAAAATGTCAGAATTAATGATTAAATTTGGATGATACCATTTATTGTTTAACTTTTATTAAACACCAATTTCATGAAACCAACCATTTTTGCCTCCGGAGCAGCCTTCCTCATTTTGCTTCTGGGATGTAACTCCAATAAGGGAGAGCAACCCCTTGAAAACCCCTATACCATCGAAAGTGAAATGGCGAAAGACCCGGTAAAACGAGGTGAATACCTCGTCAGCTCGAATGGGTGCCATGATTGTCATACCCCCAAAAAGTTCACAGACAAAGGAATGGAGCTGGATCTGACGCGTGCATTATCCGGACATCCGGCCGGTGAAGTGTTGGCTCCATACGATCTTAAAACAGCTCAATCGTATATTCTTTTTACCATGGGGCTTACGTCAGCCACAGGTCCCTGGGGCACTTCCTTTTCGGCTAATTTAACTCCGGATGCTACCGGTCTTGGTGGCTGGACAGAAGATCAGTTTTTAGTCGCCATTAAACAAGGACTCTACAAGGGTATTGAAGGAAGCAGGCCTTTATTGCCTCCGATGCCCTGGCAACAAATTCGGAATTTCACTGATGAGGATTTAAAAGCCATTTTTGCCTATTTACAAAGTCTCCCTCCTGTTAAAAATGTAGTTCCGGATCCAATTCCACCGGCAGGTTAAACTAAAACGAAGAATAAAAAGCCTGAACATGATGTTCAGGCTTTTTATTTACCAGCTATCACACGAATAGTAAAGTTGTGATGGCGAGTAGACGGTAAATGTATAGATGCGCTTATTTTTTTTCGCTTAAAGCTTTAACTTCTTTCGCCCATTTATTGATTTGATGTTTTTGTGCTTCAAAGTCATCGCCAAACGGGCCACAAACAATTTTTAATTCAGTGGTATTATTCTCCTGATTTTCTAGTAACAGGAATTTTTCAGTATACATTAATCCATCATAATCATTCTGGATATAATAATTGCCAAATAATTTTTCGCCGTAGGAAGAGGTTGTATTTCCGGCAGGTTGATAGTGGTAATTCACATTTGAAGATTTCCGCCAATTTGGACTCAACGTTTTATCCTTATCAAATATGTGTTCAAGCGCTTCCGTATATTCAGGTTGCGTCAGTACATTCCAAATCGCCTCCTGTGTGGCTTTGATTTCAATCGTTTGGGAAACAAAACGTGCGGAAGGGATCAAGGCAATTTCCTCATTAGCAAGAAACCTGATTTCATTTAACCTTGCACTGCCATTGCCTCCATTCAAATATCGGAAGCCAACGATAGAGTCATGGTCTACATTGATGGCTTGTATGACAATAATAAGTTCGTCTCTTTTGGTATAATCGCTGTAGAAACTGGCCAATTTAGGCATGGGTATATCCAGTGCTTTAGCATTTGGGTATTTTTCAGCGTCTACAAAAATTAATGATTTTCCGCTTTGAGTTTCTTCCTGTGTCGCCATTCGACCATTGACCACCGGTACATTTTTCCATTCCGTGATGTCCACCGCCGGAAACCCATTTAAATTGTCCGGGCAATACCAGCCACCATATCGGTGGGGTGCTGTCTTTGTTGTTTCCGAATTTTGCTTGGTTACACCATCATCGTTTTGGGAATACGACGTGCACGACGCGAAGCATAAGGCAATTAGTACTTGAAATGTTTGAATTCTCATAATATCTATCGTTTTTAAATGTTTCGATAAATGTAGAGGGAGATCATCTATACGATGTTTAACTAGTGTAAATTAGTGTAAATGAAGTGTAATTTAGTTGATTAGAAGCCCAATAGGAGAGATAAAGACTGAGGTTGGGTCTGCTTTACAGCGGGTTGTGTCTTGGGCGTTTGTGTAAAGGCGAATGGAGTGTACTTAGGATTTCCAGGCGGTTAATACTCGATATGGTTGTTTTGGATGTATGATTTCTTAATGTATTGCGGTGTAAAGATCACCAAGCCAATTTCAAAACCTGCCCCACCGGTTCCTGAAAGTGTATTCCCATAGGTAATGGCAGGGATAATAAAATCATTCGGTTCATAGCGAAGACCTATTTTGTACTCCGGCGCTGAATAAATACTTCCTTCTGTTCCAAATATTTCTGCAACAATAGCCGTTTTTGGAATAAGTTTATACACATTTATTCGGGAAGAATAAGTGAAACCCCATGCAGCATTTTTAGAGCCTTTATAATCTATATCGACCATCCCCCCGGGCATAAAATCCCAATATATTGTTTTATTGAAAAGGGGAAGGGTATACACAACTGCTGTCCAGTAGTTTTTATGGAGGGTCAGAAATTCCTTTTGTGTGTAGTAGCCAGGTGATTTTCCGAAACCCAGAAAGACGCTCACACCACTTGATTTCTGTGTATTGACCCATAAGGAATACTTTGCGTACAGCGTTGCTGTGAAATGTTGTGGGCTTTCTGTTTTTTCATTCTCCCAGAATAAATTGCCCTGAACAAAGAATTCGAACCGAGGAATGAGACCAAACGAATTAACAAAGGCAGCATTTCTTTCCCCATTGGTGATCACAAATGTGCCTGTCCCATGGGGCATGACCACGTAATTGTCGGAATTAAATTGTTGTGCATTCAAATGGCTTGACGAATGGCCGAATAAAACTAATAGGATAATTTTTGTGCAATGTCTTAGCCTCCTGACTTGATGTTGCTTCATGCGTTTACGTTTGTATTTATTTCATGATGTGATCAGCAAATGCACTCAATCTATTGGTCATATTGCTTAACGGCAAAGGAATAAATCGCATTATCAATTTTTGTGATGATCGTACGCCATTTCGCGTAATTAATTCCAATAAAAAACAGAGACAGGGCATCGCTGACAAAAATAACATCAAAAGATGTCAGTAAGTATTTTCCTATGACAAACCTAAATAACAATAAAGAAACCGTGATGAGGTTGTGCAAAATACCTGTCGTAAGACTGAATGAACCAGACGTTTGGTCGAATTCTATCTTCATGCTTTTGTTAAACACCTTTCCGATTAGAAAACCTGCCAAATAAAAGCCGAAATAATACAGCGGTGTTTTATGCACAATGGCATCATAGGCGACGACCACGCTAAGCATAAGAAGCGTCACGCGTAAAAAGGTGTTGAGTCTGTTTATTTTTTTATCTGCTATTTGTAGCAGGTTTTTATTTTTCGAGCTCATGAAGTTAACGTGATCAATATTTGTTCCAAATGAGATGCGCCTTAAAAGTCGTAATAAAATAATAGGTTTGCCCTGAAGGCCTCTCCATAAGCATGGTCATGATTACGTTTAGCGCCCCAAATAATTTCTGCACCCACTTTCGCACCTTCTGTTATGTCCCAAAAAGTATTCAAACGCATGGTCTGTCCGGATTTATACGTGGTGCCATTTGCAGAAGAGTAGTCATCCACCTTTACCCATCCATAGGTCAGGTTTGAATAAATGGAAGATACCCAATAGTGCTCATATGACACGTAAAAACCAAAGGCCGTATTAAGTTGTACCTTTCCCGAAGGGCTGATCGAAACATCTAATCCGGCACCACTTAATTCATTAAAATACGTGTTAATACCTTTTCCTGCCACGGCTTGCACATACCAGGTGCCTTTTTTCCATGAGTTTATTACAGTAGATCCCGATATGCCCCAGCCTCTTTTAACAATTAATTCTGCATTTGAATTTCTTGCAGAAAGGGTAGGGACTATACTTGATAATTGTGCGGAACCCCAGTTAAATATTTTGTTAAGTCGAAAGGTTAGGTTCGGTATCAACTGAACGACTTCTGGTTTAATCGAATCGGAAGTCGTTAAATTTGGAATCAGATACTCGAGTGCAACCTGCAAATTTATTTGTTTTTTAAATGGCTTAAAGGAGTACCTGATTTGAGGGGTTCTGGTAATTACATTTGAAGTAGGGCTGGCAAAGTCTACAGTAGCCGGCAATGCATTGATGTGTGAAAACAAACTCCACGTCTGGCCAAATAGGAAATTGCCAAACTGGCCATACGCATGGCGAATCCGAAATCCGTTTAAGCCGGCAAAATCACTCTCAAGGCGTATAAATACATTTCCTTTTGATGTCTTTCTTGTAATCTCAAAGCCTATCCTGGTCTGATCTAATCCATTGAAATAATTTGGAATCGGTTTTTCATTCCCCTTAATGGGAATCTCATACGTATTGAATCCATTTTTGTTGGCATTGATCAGCCCGTCATACACCACCAGATAGCGCACTGAACCTAGTATGCGAAGTTGCATATCACCATCCGGTGTTGTAATGAATAGTCCTCTGGTCTGACCAATATCTAAAGGAGCAACCTCAGCAATGATGGTACTATCGGTCTTGATGGTGTCCAAAGGGTTAATAATACCATCAGTAGCAGTCAAATTAGCTATATCTGATTGCGCATGTGCAGTATGTACCAGGCACATAAGGATGATGAACAACCACAGTATTATTGTTTTTGAGTAAAAACAATAATGACCTAATCTGAGAAGGATCATGAATAGAGATAATAGTTGTCCGGGTTTGGCTTGTGCATTAATTAGTGGAACTTAAATTTAACCATAAGCTGAACTCTGGAAGCTTGTCCCTCAATACCATTTTTGTTTTGCCGAAGTCCCCACATGTACTCAATGCCGGTCGAAATAAGTGGGTAGGGAAACCAAATCAGGTTGGCATGGAAAGAGCCTGCTTTTTTGATGGTGCCATCAGTCTGATCCGGGGTCAGCTCAGTTCCACCCCAGTTTGTTGCTATGGTGGAGTTGAAACTTTCGCTCCAATAATGGTTATAGCCAGCAAAAGCCCACCAGGCTTTGTTGAGATTCAGTCCATTCTCAGTGATAGCCCCGGATGCCTTGCCGTCCCAGGAAAGGGCAATTAATCGCCCTCCGAGACCTGTTCCAAAACCACCACCATACATAAAGGAGTCTTTAAATTTAGAGACATTTAAGACGAAGCGCCCTGTTCCCGTAAGTGCATAACCAGTTTTAGTAACGTTCGGAACATAATCAGGCCCTTTCCAACTAAGTGCAAAAGCATCGACGCCCAACTGAAAGGACGAACCATTCATCGAATGCCACCTTACATTACCTGTCAGTTGAGGATATTGTGCTCGAAAAGCACCTTCCAGGTCATTAGGGTTGTCTATTTGCCCCGCAGCTTCTTCCAGCGCCAGGACATAAGTAAAGTTCTTTCCAAAACTGTCCTTCCATCGGATTTGAGTGGCTCTGCCGCCGTAGAGCGCATCGCCAGCAGAGAAATCAATTAATCCGGGCAACGTGGTTAAATCCCCCGAATTGGTCCAGGACCGTCCGATCAGCATGCGTCCGATGACTCCATAGGCGAGACGGAAACGAGGTACAAACTGTAAAGCTTCCGAATCAAAGAAAAAATCGAGCTCCACAAACGCCGACATTGGAAACTCCTTGCCACTTTTCCATTTGGCTTTTGACCTGAAATCGAAATTAAACCTGGTCTGTTTGGAGTGAAATGTCGTGATGCCTCCAAGATCCCTTTCCGGGCTTCCTTCAACGGCAATACTTCCCAGTTCGAATTCATATCGGTCTCCTATGTAATCAAAATCATGTATAAAGTCCGATTTCACATAGCCACCTACAGACATACGCACACCCGAACCAAATACAGGCCATGAATTAGGGAAACTCGCATCCAGCAACTCGTCTCCTGAATTGATCGGAGCATTATCCGTCATTGGATTTATTGCCCCCTGTACCCCCGGAGGGATGGTGTCTGTTGTTAGTGTTTGGGCTTGCATATTAATGGATAGTGCAAGAAACCCAAGAACAAGGATGAAGAAGTTGTTTTTCATGTTTAGTTATTTATTAAAAAAAAAAAATTGTTGTTCGGTTGTCATATTTCTAATCACGACATACTTTAGCTGTGCCAAGCCTAAAATTTAAATACTTCAAGATTATTTATTGAATAAGATATTTCTGGCTGCATTCATATGTCAACAAACTAGTTCTGTGTATCTCTTCGAATTGGTTGCCCTGGTGCTGCGTCCAAAAGCAATTTTCCGTTTTCTATAACAGGTGTCCCGCCAACTAACACATAAGACATCCCTTCGGAAGCCCGAACAGAATTTACATAATCGGCATTTACTTTAATGTCGTTTAAATCAAAAACGAGTACATCCGCATCCATACCTTCTTGCAATCGGCCTTTCTTTTTCATCTGAGGCACATACGCCTCGATGGTTTGAGCAGGCATCAGACTCATTTTCTTTATGGCCGTCTGTACATCCATTAACTGGCGATCTCTAACATAATCCTGAAGAATTTTTGCAAATGATGCAGAAGATCTGGGATGATTGATAAGATCATCAGATAGTGGCCATGCATCGCCTTCGTAAGGGACGACACCACTTTCTGTTACAGCATAACTCGGCATCGCATCTGACTCAATGATTGTTCGCGGATGAAGAACCGAAGCATCTATTAGCGCCAGCTCATCGGGCTTATCTGCATCTAAAAAGTGCCAGATAATAAAGGCTCCCGGGGCATTTGCTTGTAGAGAATCAAACCGAGCCTGGTTAAGCCTGTTTTTCCCATACTGGAATGCTTCATAGTCGGTTTGCAAATCTTCTTTCCACGTAGGCCCTGTAAATACGGCTGCCTTCACTACCGTACTCGCGGCACCCCAAGGGTAGGTTCCTGCTGTTACTGTTGTACCATTTGCTTGTGCATTCTCAAATAATTCCAAACAATTATTTATGTCTTTTTGAGCCATGCTGTTAATGTGGCAAATATGCATGTTGATGCCTGTAGCGGCTGCATTCGCGATGAGTTCCTGAAAAGCTTCAAAGGCACTATTGCGTTCTGTACTTTTCGCGAAGCGCGTGTGTGTGTACGTGCCCACGGCATACTTTTTTGCGAGTTTTGCTAAGCTATAGTATTCGAAATGGCCATTACCAGGTGCATAACCTGCATTTACACCAATGCCCAGACCTCCTTCTTTTAACCCTTGCTCTACCTCGGCCAGTATCTTATCCAGTTGTTCAGGTGTTGCCAGATCATCTTTCCAATCGGACCTCCCCTGGGCGCCTTGGAAATATTGAGGAGTCGCTTCAGGCTCATGGCCGGTAAAACAAGCAATTCTTCCGAAGGTCCATGCAGCAGAAGCCCCGTAATTGACCGGTATATTTTTAGTTGCCTGACCTTCATAAAATTCACCAATCGGTAGTACCCCGGACTCGAGTTCTAAGGCAGTGGTGACCCCTTGACAGGCTTGTAATCTATAATCTCCTATGTTAAGACCATGGCTGTGTAAGTCAATAAATCCGGGAGAAACAATTTTCCCAGTAGCATCAATGGTTTTCTTGCCTTTGATTTCTTTATCGGTAATCAAACCGATGATACCGTCTTTAATGCCCACATTGCGCACGGCATCAAAATTGGTTTCGGGATCTATGACCCGTCCGTTCAGAATAACAACATCAAACTCAGTTGAGGCTGGTAGCGCTTTATATGCGCCTTCTTTTTGTGCTTCCTCATTTTGAGGAGATTGGCAGCCTTGTGCTATTGAAATCAGTAAGAGTGCAATCATAAATAATCGTGTGATTTTTCCCGTTTTCATAATTGTTTTGATTAAAGGTTGTTTTATTGTTTTGTTTTTGGTAAGCATATTCTAATGGATTGTATTAAACAGGTAAACTATTTTACCTTATAGTGTTGCCCTGCGTGGTAAAACCGAATAGGGCACGATCAGTCCTGCGATTATCGCTATGGCATTGACGAAGGCTCTCCATTCCGCTGTAGATACTCCGTCAGGGCCTGTACTCAAGCCTATATAGGCAGCAGCACCAGGCACCAGCACCATTATTCCGGTAAGCATTACAATCGAGGACGGCTTGAGCGTGAATCTATTATACAAGTAGCCAAAAGTTGTCAGCGTCATCGCACCTATGAAAGAGCCTTGCCAATACCCGAACTGTTTGCCCACTTCGATTCCGGCCCAGGCCATCAGGCCTCCTGCAATCGTCCAGATGATATCCTTCCGTGGTACCTGGAAGATCATAGCCAGCCCCACCATCAGACCTGCTATAGCGATCCAGGGCCATAGCACAGATTTAGCAGCAACTTCTGCAACCAGCGGAACAGGGTGAATCCAGCCAACAATATAGGTTCCAATCATAGCGCCCAAAAACAATTTAAGCGTCACAATGATGGCACTAATCAATCTTTGCATTCCTGAACCAATCATATTGGTCATTAATTCGCCTAAACCAAGGGTAATACCCAGGCCTGGTATTAAAACGACTAAACCGCAAAGGGTAGTGAAGAAAGTATTGCTACCGGGAAAGAACCAGGCTATCGCACTCGCCAATATACCTGCCACCAGTGCTGCGGTGAATTCCAATGACTGGGAAAGCCACTTCAACTGTCCGGATAATAAAACCAACCCATAGACCACAGCACTCAGCAGGGCTGATATCCCTACATCTATCCAGGAAATCGAAAGAATTAAGGCAAAGCCCACTCCTGATAAAACATAACCCAAACCTACCGGCCAGACACCAAATATGGATGTCTTCTTTTCGATAGCTTTCAGGGCATCATCCGCTTTATTAAAATCAACAGTACCGGCTTCGAGCTGATTGACAAGATTGCCTATCTGGGTGATTTTATCCATTTCGAAGGACGAAGCACCAGCAGGCTGGATGTGATAAGATTGAGACTGACCATTCTCCTGAAATATATACAAAATATTGGATGGTGTGATTAAAAACTCAGCATCGAGTTTAAGGATAGCGCTCAATCTTTTGAGATATGAATAAAGGCGTAAAGTAGACACCCCATATCGCTGAGCGAGTGTTCCAACTAAGATTATAAAGCTGAATTTTTTGTTCATTATGATTTAAGTTGGGTGTTTATTTTAACTGGGTTGATACATCATCAGATTTAAACTTCTACCTGAACTCTGCATCGGTCCAAAACTTTTTTTAGTAAAGGATAATTAACAGTACCAAGTTCGCTAATGAACACCATTCGGGTTTGGGGTTTGTCATCGCCCCAGGCGCGCGTGGCTGTTATAGTAGCACGTCGACCGACCACCTGTACTACCATCCGAGTCTGAGGTTCTTGCATGGAATAAACAAACCCTTTGGCCCGGAACACTGTACTTGGCAAATTATATAGCAGTTCTTGAAAATACGCCATATGCAAAGGCTCCTCTGAGTAGTATGTCCAGGTGTCGAACAAGAGCCCGTGGGCATGATTATCGTGGTCGTGATCATGATCGTGGCCCTCAGACACCTCATGCACATGCACTCCTACTTCAGGTTCCCTTTTTGCTTCAAACCGTTTTGGATCCGTCAGTCCTGTCCCCAACAGAATTTTCATAGGTAGACGCGCTTGTGTGGTTTCAAACACTTGAGCCCCAGGTTTGATACTTTTGATCCACTCGTGCACCTGAGCAAGTTTTTCCGCATTTACCAAATCAACCTTGTTCAGCAGAATAATATCTCCCCCAACTACCTGTGCACGTGCCAATCGCTTCTCATTGTCGGGCAAATCAAGGGACTGATCCGCATCTACCAGGCTAATCACACTATCTAACTGCACTGTACCCCAGATTTCAGGGTCCATGAAACTCTTCACAATACCAGCGGGATCGGCTACGCCACTGGATTCAATCACAATGTGCTCCGGACGATCCTTATTATTCGCCATTTCCAGGACGGCTTGTATTAAATCCATCCGGATGGTACAACAGATACATCCGTTGGCCAGACTAATCATTTCGTCGCTTACATCTGTAACCAGCTCAGCATCCACATTAATGGAGCCAAAGTCATTGACCAGTACTCCAATTCTCCGGCCGTGTTCGGCCGTGAGAATATAGTGGAGGAGTGTGGTCTTGCCAGCACCCAGAAATCCGGCTATGACAGTAATTGGAATCGGTGGGAGCTTGACCTTAGCTTCTGTTTGTTCTTCTTTCTTCATTAGGCTGTAATTGGTGATCTCACTGCCTGACCTGGCAAGGCATTTGTATCTAGTATCTCATCACGAATCAGCAGGGTTCCATTAACCATGACATGTTTCATACCTACGGATAACTGACGTGGGTTTGTGAAAGTTGCCTTTTCGCTTACTGTATCCGGGTCAAACACAATGATATCAGCATCCATACCTACTTGAAGACGACCCTTCTTCTTCATCTGAGGGCATCCATTTTCCAAGATCAGGCATGCATTCAGAGATGCCTGACGTATAGCATCCATCCAACTGATTACCTGGCGCTCACGAACCCAAATACGAAGGAAGCGTGTGTAGTTTCCAGTTGCTCGGGGATGATTGTTCAAGTTTTCTGGTATTGGCCATTCGCTACCGTAATAAAAATTACCATCTGGTTGAACCCAAGCAATAGCATCGGTACATATACATGCCCCTGGGTAGAGTACAGACATATCCAAGAGTGCCATATCTTCTGGTTTATCATCCTCGCGCAGAAAATGTACGATTACTGAATCACCAGGACCCTCTGTTCGTGCTTTTACAAATTCTTCTTTACTGGAGAAAGTATGGAGCCCCTTCACCAAAGTTAGATCACTCCAATCAATTGCCAGTCTTTCCCTGATATCATCAGGATTAAATTCTGCCGCTCCAATACCAGACTCTCCGGCACCCCATACGTAAGCTTCGGTGGTTAAAGGAAGACCTTTGGCTTGAGCATTTTTCACTACCTCACGAATACGCGGAATATCTCGTAAACTGGTACTGTTCAGATGGCAAATGTGCGTTTGCGCGCCCGTAGCTGCCGCAAGTCCCGCGAGCTCAATATGGTTTTTGTAACCGCTATTAGGCTCTACCATCGACAGGTTTTGTATGTGTGTAAAAGTCGCTTGATTGTATTTGGCAGCTAACCTCCAAACTCGATCCAGTTCTGTCAGGGTGGCTCCAGGAGCGTAGCCCCATGTTACGCCAATACCAATACCGCCTTGTTTGAGCCCTTCTTCTATCAAATCAAGCATGGCCTCGAGGTCAGCGCCCTCTGCTTTTCCTTCTACCCAACCCAAAGCGCCAAGGTTGCGGAACATAAATCCCATCTGAGGTTCAGGCTTGCCGTTTACTGCAAGTTCTGGACACAAAGTGACTAAACGAGCATAACTCCAACCTACTGAACATCCATAATTGATCGCCCTCCCTTCCTTGGCGCAATTGTCATAAAATTCATTTATAGGCAGGATTCCGGCTTCCAGTTCAAGTCCGGTTGTTACTCCATCATAGGCTTGTACGCGGCCACTAAGAATATTCTGCCCGTGTGCATGCGTATCGATAAAACCAGGTGATACAATCAGGCCTGAAACGTCGATCACATCTTTACCCTTCAGGGTATCCTTCGTGACCGCCATGATCTGACCGCCTTTGATGCCCACATTGAACTGGCCATCCATATAGGTCTCCGGATCAATTACCCGGCCGTTGGTTAGTACCACATCGTACAATTCGTTCGCTTTATTTGTTGTCATTTTGCAATATTTTATTAGTTAAAAAAAAAAGACTTTCCTCTTATTTAGTGGGCTTAACCTTAAACTCTGTTTGTTTTTCCATTTTCATCAGTCTACAATAGGTGAGCGCACCGCCTGACCCGGCATGGCGTTCGTATCCAGTTTTTCATCACGAATCAGCAGGGTGCCATCAACCATGACATGTTTCATGCCTACGGATAGCTGACGTGGGTTTGTGAAGGTTGCCTTTTCACCCACTGTTTCCGGGTCAAACACGATGATATCAGCATCCATCCCTTCCTGAAGGCGGCCCTTCTTCTTCATTTGTGGGCAGCCATTTTCCAGGATCAGGCACGCATTCAGAGATGCCTGGCGAATAGCATCCATCCAACTGATCACCTGGCGCTCGCGAACCCAAATGCGCAGAAAGCGTGTGTAGTTTCCTGTTGGAATAATATATCACCAAAGTGATTCCGGAAAACGCCAAATGAGAGTGCCCTTCAATAATTCCGGGCATCAATACTTTATTCGCTCCATTTATGATGGTGGCATCTTTTGAAGCATTTTTACTGGCGTTTGCTGAAATTTCCTTGATTTTATTGCCCTCCACAAGCACTTCAGTAGTGGCAGAAAGTTTATCACTGGTTCCGTCAAATACCCTCACATTTTTAAATGCAACCTGGGTGGGTGTATTGGATTGTCCATAGCAAATCATGGTACTTAATACCATCGCAAGTGTTAATACAAATAGTACTCTTGAATTCAATTTTTTCATTATAAAAGTATTTAGTTGTGTTTGTGCATAACCAGTAGTTTTTCAAGGGGCCCATACTCCCAAATAACCTTTATAATCAATGTTGATGTTCTTCTACAGCGGCATCGAGCTCGGATGTGCAACCAAAATGTTCCGGCATCACGTAAAATTCCGATTTCCAGGTGTCTACATTGAGTCCTTCAAATCTACTTTTTTCTTCTACCGGGAAACGAATGGCCTGTCCCGGATTTACGCCAGCTAAAGGTTCTGAATCGCGCATTACGATTACCCCATTTACAATAACATGTGGTATTCCTGTTGAAGGCAAAGTGCCTTTTGCATAGGTGGCATTATCTTGAATGGTTGCCGGGTCAAAAATGGTAATATCGGCCACCATACCTACTTGCATGCGGCCACGAACCTGCATGGCTTTTAATCCCATTTTACCCAATGGATTGGCAGTGTTATAGCTGCTCATGGCTACGATCTGCATGAGGGGTATATCGTTCTCCCGGGCTAGGCGGAATGCTTTTGCATAACAACCGGCCGATCGTGGGTGTGCATTACCCAATTCTTCATAAGGGGTATCCCACTTCAGGCTATCCCAAGGGTAAATGGGCATACCATCACTAGCAATGGCTACACCGGGCAACTTTAACCATTCTACAATGGCCGATTCCGGCATCTTAAATACAACAACAGGACGAGTAGGATCAGTTTTCAACATTTTTTCCCTTGATTCCTGTGTGTAATATTCACCTGTTTGCACGTCCATCACAGTTTCTTCGTATTTATTGCCCAATTCTTTTACCCATGTATCGGGGTCCAAAAACACTGCATTCAGGGCGGTACTGCCCGCAGCATAGGGATACAGCCCTCCCCATACGTTATGCCCTTGTTCGCGCATACGAACCAGTAATTCATGTACCAGATTATATCCTGGATTATTGAAATGCATGGAAATAGCTGGTGCATTTAAGGCGGCCGCATTGGCCAGTAATTCCTGATGACCGTTCGACTCTTGAACGTCAGTACCCGGAGTGCCTCTAACATGCAGACCTAACTGGCGTCCATACAAAGCAGAAAGTTTTTGAACTTCAAATAGCTCACGGGGAGAAACCCCTTCTCGCATATAACCGGTTGTAGATCCGATGCCTATAGCGCCCATGCGCAGTCCTTCATCCAAAACTGAAAGGATTTGATTGCCTTGTTCCAGGTTAGGTCGGGTCTTGCTCCAGCCTTGTTTTACCCGCCACCATAAGGCATCGGGGGTATTAAAAAACTTCCATTCATTAAAGCCGTCCAGAACATGTGCCCTCGCAGCTTCGTGGTTACTCGATACCGCGAAATTGACGGGTGTCACTCCTTCACGCTTCTTATACCACTCATCTACTTTTGGGCCAAATGCTCCATGCTCCAGGTCCATAATGGTGGTCCGTCCATCGCGCACCATTAGTCGGAATATGTAAGGATCTACACAATGTTGGTGCTGATCTATAAATCCAGGGGCAACTACGTGTCCGGTTGCATCAATGGTTTCTTTTCCTTTGATGTCTTCTTCTGTAATTAAAGCAATGATACCGTCTTTGATTCCCACATTTCGAATGCCATCAAAATTGGTCTCCGGGTCCATTACGCGACCATTTAAAATCACCACATCAAAATCGGTTGATGCCGGTAAGGGTGTATATGAGTTCGTTGAGTCTTGAGTTGACTCTTGCCGATTCGAATCAGGAGACTGACATGATGAAAATGCAAGCATGCATGCAAAAAGGCAAACTGTCAAATAATTAAGATGTTTTGTCATAATTAACTATTTTTTTCTTAAGTGCATTCACTAATTAGTTGTATTCATGCAGAATTTCTAATGCTTATGAATCGCCCCCGCTCCGGTGTCGTCCATTTCATGCATGTCTGGTACATTAATCGTATTGTCCTGAATCCATTCATTGAGCTCAACGGGTTTGAAACGACCTTTCTCTTCTATTGGGAAGCGAATGGATTGGCCCGGTCTGACGTCCTGCACTTTGGAATCTTTGACGACAATGGTGCCATTCACAATCACATAGGGCATACCCACGGGCGGTAGCCCGTTTTCGCCTAGTTTGTAGGTGGCTCGTGGAGCAACATTTACCGGGTCAAATATGGCCAGATCAGCAACCTTGCCGACCTGTACGCGGCCGCGTTCCTTCATCGCCTCCAGGCCGGTATCGCCCAAGTGTTTAGCCGTCCAGTAGCTTAATTGTGACAGGGTGAACATAAGTGGAACACCATTTTCGCGCGCCAGCTTGAGCGTGGTGGTATACGATGATGCCGTGCGTGGATGGCCGGCGTATTTAGTAACATCGGCATCATAAGGCAGTAAATTACCATCCACGTCAGCGCCTCTCATTGCATCCGATGCGACCACCATTTCCGGAACGGTCAGCCAGTACTTCAGCCATTTTTGTCGTGGGGGCAAGTGAACAACGATCGTGTATCCCGGATTTTTCGCTTTGAGTGCGAGGTATTCATCCTTGCTTAAAAACTTATCTGCCCCTGGATCATAAATAGTTTCTTCATACTTATAACCATTGACTGCCTCCCAAGTATCGGGCTGTAGAAAGTCGGCCCCGATAAAAGTAGAACCCGCAGCAAATGGATAATACTCTCCCCAGAAGTTGTACCCCTGGGCGCGAGCCATCTGTAACTTTTCCTGGTTTTCCCACCAGCCGTAGTCATTGTCGTGAGCTATCAGGAGCGGTGCTTTGAGTAGCATCGCGTTGGCCATGACTTCGTTAACGCCAATGGGTGCTTCCGTGGGTGTTTCGGTATTGAGGTGAAAACGCGTATGTACTGCAGCTAAACGACCATAACGTGCCGCAGCTCGCTGTACGGCGAATTGCTCGTAACTGGATAGACCAAGTCGCTGGTAAGCAGCAGTGACACCCACACCGATAGCTCCCTGTTGTAGGTCCTCATCCAGCATCTTCAGGACCTGGTTCATCTGTTCAATATTGCTGCGCGTAAGAGACCAACCCGCCACACCATCTGCCGCAGCCCGATTAATGAATTCTCCTCCATTGGACATATCGATTATTTGGTCATAATTCACTTCAGGATCATGCACGCGCATACGAAGCATCATTAAGCCGCTCACGGTACCATAGTTCACCTGCCATCCTGATTTATCCCGAGCATCATACCAGTCGCCAACCGGATAGGCACCGGCCTCCAGGTCCATGCCGGTGGTGACGCCGTCAGCTACAATCATTTTTGTGGCAAAAGGATCGACAGCGTGAAAGTGTGTATCAATAAAACCAGGGGCGACTACATGCCCGGTGGCATCGATGGTTTCTTTCCCGCTGATCTTGTTTTTCGTGATGACAGCAATCCTGCCATCTTTGATCCCGACATTGGCAATGTCGTCGTACATGGTCTCGGGATCCATGACCCGGCCATTATTGATGACCAGGTCGTATTCTATTGATTGGCTGAAGCCTGGCAAATAGAAGCAGCATAGTGCGATGATAATGGTATTAACTAATTTCATTTTTTAATTATTTTTTTTATAGGTTGAATGAGTTTCTGAAATGAAGAAAGAACTGTGTGTATTAGTTGAGTGTTTTTTTTAGCATAAAATATTTACTTTCCAATGCCGGTTTTAATTCAGCTTTTTAACGCTTTCAGCGCAAGGGCTCCAAGGATTGTCAATATACCGGCCAGTAAAAATCCTAATCCCATCCAGATGGTAATGACCAGTGTCCCGGTCATCAGATCATGCATGATATTGTAGCCGGCAAAAACGACCAGGATGGCTCCCAGCAGTCCGACCCACCAGTTAGCAGCACCGTCCTTTCTCTCCTGCAATGCATTGGCAAATAAGGAAATCCCGTAAAATATTATCCAGAATCCAACTACAAAGGGTATCGTGGAGGCCGTTATCGCCGGATTAGAGAATAAGATGATCGCAAAAAGTATATCCAGCAAACCACCGGCAAGTGTCCATCCCCAATTGGGCAGAATATTTTTGGTAAACAAGGCAAAAGTGGTTTGTAAAATGCCCGTCAGAAGGAGACTGAGGCTAATATAGGTACCCAGGGCCACAAGGGCGTTAACAGGGTGTCTGAAGACGAATATGGCCAGAACGACCAGAATAATACCTCTGAGCAGCGTGAGCCACCAATACTTTGTAATTGCATGCATTGTGAATGGTTTTTGAATAAAAAATAAGAAGGATACTAAGCAATCATAATAAGTGCAATAAAAGGTCTCAATGGACATCATGAGACAAGTCTGGACGATTTTCTTATTTTTCGGACTCAATAACCCCTAAGAATTTTCCCCGGATGAGCAATTTTACCCAGGTTTTACTTTTTGTTGGCGCAGCTCAGGGCTTTTTACTTGCTTTTGGTTTGTTAACCATATCTACCAACAGACTGTCAAACCGCATTTTGTCTTTTCTTGCTTTGATCTGGGCTGTTGTACTCCTGATATATGCATTGCAGGAAAACAATTTTTACACCCAGTATCCTCACTTTTTACTGGTTTTTGATCAATTGATCCTACTGATATTTCCACTTTTTTTCTTGTATGCTAAATACTTGCTCGGAGAATCAAAAAGTTACGATTCCCGGGATCTCTGGCATTTTTTACCTGTTTTAGCCAGTGTTCTGGCTCATTCCGGATTTTTTCTAAATTCCGCTACCGAAAAAGTGAATTTGATGATGAACCCTACACCTTACATGGATTGGGTGGAGGTGATTAGTAATGAAGTAGTGAGCCTGCAAAGCATCATCTATTGTGTTTCTATATTAGTGTTGGTCCATCGATATAAGAAAGCACACAAAGACCAATCCTCCATTCTAATCAAAAGAAGAATCAATTTATTGCAGATAGGCGCAATAATCGTACTGGTGTTTTGGACTATATCAGTTGTAGGACTTCAATTAACATTGCTTGGCTTCGCTGTAGAATTCGACTTCTATTTAGTTTCTTATCTATCACTGGTGATACTGATATACCTTATAAGTTATATCTCTTTTAAAAACACGGAAGTTTTTAAAGTGGAGTTCAATCCAAAAGTGAATGATCCTCTGAGTCATTCCATCCAATCTTTAAACGATGTTGATGTGGTAGAAAGCGAAATAGCAGACAGGCATTCTATGGTGACGAATGACCGATTTCAAAAATTCAATGAGTTACTAACCGAATCAATGCTTACAGAGAAGCATTATTTGAATCCTGAGTTGAGTTTGAATGATTTGGCCGGTCATTTGAACGTTTCGCGAAACGAACTTTCCGGTGTCATTAATAGTTTTCAGGAAAAGAATTTCTATGAATTTGTCAATCAATATCGAGTCGAAGAGGCTAAACGATTATTGATACAACCTGATGCCCAGAAATATACAATGGAAGGGATTGGGTATGCCGCTGGGTTCAATTCAAAGGCAAGCTTCTATCGAGTTTTTAGACAATTCACGAAAAAGTCTCCTTCACAATTTCTTAAGGAAATGGCTGGGTAATTCTTGCCTTTTAATTTAAGAATGAATACATAAGTCACAATAATTTTTGATTTTGGTTACGGATTTATGACTGTATATGCTCAGCCTGATTGTGGACCGGGTTGAGCAAGCTGTTTTTGGCAGTAAACGTGGAATGGTATTCATGATTATTT
>JAHEAR010000002.1:152669-174657 GCA_024642665.1 Bacteroidota bacterium | reverse complement strand
ATTAAATGCGCTTACGTGCTTGCTGAGGGCTCCCAACCCTGGGCTGACATCGGGAATTCAAATGTCATTCGACCTACCGGTTGTTATCTGGCTCCCGGCAGTATAGCGGAAGTTATCGTCCCGGATTCTTTATTGGGGCAAGGGATAATGATACGCGTAGGGGCTCATTATTGGGACCTGGAGAGCAAAAGCAATTACAAGCGTTTAGACCGTGTCTCAATTACCTATCCGGTCAATGAAACGGTTACGAAAATTGCCCATCCACTAGGGGGTGGAATCTATTTGGAAATTCCATTAGGGGTTGATGAGGGCATAGTCAATATCGAGCTGAAAAATGTCGTGAGGGCTCCTTTTTATTCAAAAAAGACCTTTCATGAAACATCGCTGTCGGAGTGGCAGGAAGTAGAGCGAAATCATCAGGCTCCATGGGCTGATTTCGAAACCGATAAATTTATGATGCAGGTACCTACCAGCTGGATTTATGCATTTGATAATCCTAAAACTTTGATGGAAGATTGGGATAAGTCTATGGATGCCGTTTCAGATTTGTTAGGAAGGCCAAGAATCACGGACAGGCATAAAAACTATTTACAATTTGATGTAGTCATCCGAGGTTCTGCCTATCATCCCGGGTATCCTATGTCAAACACACCGTATAATCCAAATGATGCCACAGATGGGATGCCAAAGCATAAAATTTTATCCGGGCCACAATATGATCAGGATATACATTTTCATGAGCTTGGGCATGAAGTGGCTATTACAAAATTTGTCGGGGAAACCGAAGCGCTTGTTAATTTTCTGTATGTGCCCGTCTTAAATAAGTGCTTCGGGTATTCATTAGCAGAAGCTTTTCAACAGTCGTTTGGACCTTCGTATAATTATACCTCAACGAAAGACAATACCACCCGAACTCGTTTAGTGGCTGATACGTTTCGGGAAGGCGAACCCAGAAATACCTGCGGGTGCACGAAGAATGAAGTTCGCTATCAGCATAGGGGCTATGCGCATTACGTTGATATTGTGGAGTTGTATGGATGGGAAGCACTCGAAAAATTCTGGCAAGCTGAAAGCGATTCCGCAGCGATGGGCTCTCCATTCCCGGTGAATGATCAGCCACAGGATGATCGAATACTCCGGATGTCTGTGGCGGCCGGTGTGGATCTAAGACCTTTATTCCATTTTTGGGGAATACATCCGGATGATCAGGAGACCCTGGCTCAGCAAATGGAGGAGCATGATCTTAAACTGCCTATGGACATTAAAAGAAAATTGCATCAGTATCGCAATTTAATCCCTGCTGATTATGATGCCTTTGTGGCTTTTGGGAATGA
Organism: Bacteroidota bacterium; assembly: GCA_024642665.1. Taxonomy (GTDB): domain Bacteria; phylum Bacteroidota; class Bacteroidia; order Chitinophagales; family Saprospiraceae; genus Opimibacter. Next base: position 173,323 of record JAHEAR010000002.1, on the reverse strand, counting down.
ATTATATCCTGATTTTCTGAATTACTCCGGTGACCAGTTTGATTATGGTGCGGGGTGGTATCAAATGACTGCTGCTAACTATAATGAAGCCACCGCGAATGAAATAGAACAAGCCTTGAGTGATATCATCATATACTACTATGGCAGTGATTGTTTTCAGTTTGAAGAATTTCTCACGCCGGATTTTAGTTTGGAGACGCAATATTGCAGGAGTAATGAATTCACCACGTTGCCATTGGTATCAGATAATGCAATAGCCGGATCATGGAATCCGGAAACAATTGACGCTGCTGAAACGGGTCTTTTTGAATACGTATTCGCCCCCAATCTCGACGAGTGTGCTGAAGATAGTGCCTACATGATTGAAGTGTATGAGACACCTGCTGTCATTGAAGGCGATCACACCATTTGTTTTGAGTCGTCTACGATATTAAGTGTCGAAGGAAATTATGCGTCTTATTCCTGGGTCCTCAATGGGGAGGTCATCAGTTTGACAGATTCGGCTGTAATCGTAAGTGGTGGAGTGGTCAGCCTTTTTGTAATTGATTCCAACGGATGTCTTGGGGAAGGTGAAATCTTGATGACTGAGTCTGATCAGATTATTATTGATTTAATTGATCAGGAGGTGAGTGTTTCCGGAGGAACGCCGCCATATAATATTACGTTAGACACCGTTGAGAATATCCTGCACGTCATTGTTGTTGATGCGAATGAGTGTCAATCTTCCACCGAATTTATATTAACAGGCCTTAACAATGAATCTGCCGGTTCGGTAAGTGTTTTTCCAAACCCTGCAGATCAGGAGCTATATCTTGATTTGTCCGGTATAGATTACCGGGTCAAGTCATTGCAATTATATACCATCAAAGGACAATTGATGCGTACTTTTTCAAAAGATGATCTGGTTTTAAATCTAAGTCAGGTGCCGGAAGGTGTCTATGTATTGGATATTATTTTTCAGAACAATACCCGATTACTGAAATGGGTATCTGTGGTTCGATAGGATGTCAAGTAGACCTTCATTACTTCTTATTATATAGGTCAAATGACTCGATGATCAGATTTATGGTTGTTATTATTTTATGAAGTTATATTTCAACTTCATTCCAACCAATTATTTTTTTTGAAATAGCAGGATAAAAAATAACAATGCCAAATAGTATTAAAAGCGATGTGGCGAATACGATTTGCATAGGTGCTTGGTTTCCTGTCGTATCCAATTGAATCAAATTATTTGAAGTCGATCCCATGATTCTGTCAAAGTAAACGAACAAGGCATGAAACCCTATTCCGGTCCATATGCTCTTTGTAATTATACGTAGGTATTGCAGGAATGAACCAAAGAAAAGCATTATAAGTAGGTAAGATAGCGTTACTGAATTTGATCCAGCTATATACACATCCATTCCTAAAATATACTTCTGCAAAGGGACCAGAATTACAGGCAGCAGAAGGAATAGTAGAACTGTAAATATGCTGCTTATCCAGCGTTTGTATTTTGTGTTCAGGTGACTATACATATAACCTCTGAATAAAAGTTCTTCCGGGAATGCTTCAAATAAGAAAACGATTCCAAAGCCAATAAAAAACGAACGTAATAACTCTCCATTTAGATTAAAAGTAATGTTGTTCCATCCAAAAATTAAGGAAGAAGAAACAGTTATTATGATAGGTACTAAAATTAGCCCAAGACCAATTAAAAACTTTGTTAATGAGATTTTCCAATGGCCTAAGCCAATACTAATCGGAATGTTTTTATCTATCTTGTAACGCAGAAACCAAATACCAAAACCAACCATTCCGGACATAATAAACGCCTGTATCATTGCCCGATTTTGCCAATTAAACTGCCAGTACTGTTCTGAGAGTTGACCGATATAGCCCGAAATAGCTAAAGCAAATAACCCTAATGTCCAGGCAGCAATAATTTTACTTTTCAGTGTCGATTTCTTTGTTTGGCCGGGTTCACCTTGATGAGCAATATCCTGTTGGGCTACGTTCTGCATTTTAGTAATGATTTAAAGGTCTCGATGGATGCTATGTAGACGATCAATTTATATTTATGTTACAACAACCCAGTGGGGATTTGAAATAATTGGAATTCCAATTATTTCAGTTAGTCGATCGCTTATTGTTTTTATTGATTCAAGGCTGATTAAAAGCCAAAGGAAACTTTAGCATAATTACTTTGTGCCGGCGCGGCAGAGTATCATCCATTATGGCATGGGGAAGATGGCATGCAGTTAAAATGACTTTTTAAAATACACAAAATACATATCCACTTCGCCTTTCCCTTTGGCCTGTATTTTTCCTCTGTGTTCAAAGCTAAGTGCCGGATCATCTTTTATCAGTTCAAAAGTATCCTGACTAATATTGACTTTACCGACTTCACTTGCGCTTTCCATTCTGGCTGCTGTATTCACCGTATCGCCCCAGATATCATATTGAAATTTTTTCACACCGACAATACCGGCTACAACAGGACCGGTATGAATACCTGCGCGCATTTCAAAAGCAGGAAGTCCCTTCGATTTTTGCTGCTGATATCTTTTGGTCATAAACGCCTGTATCTCTAGTGCTGCTAAAATGGTTTTTCTTACAGCATCATCGGTGGGGACGGGGAGGCCTCCTGCAGCCATGTAGGCATCACCGATGGTTTTTATTTTCTCAATGCCATACGTTTCCATGATGCCGTCAAAGGCTTCGAAGCAGTGGTTGATTTCGGAAACCAGGTCCGCAGCAGTTAGTTTGGCACTTTGTTCGGTAAAGCCTTTAAAATCCGTAAAGAGGATAGAAGCCAAATCAAAATCACGTGCTTCCGCTTTGCCATGAATTTTTAATTCTTCTGCTATATCGGCGGGAAGAATATTGAGCAATAAACTATTGGAACGATCTTTTTCTTTTTCAATGATCGCTTTGGATTTGTTGACATACCGCCATCTGGTAAAAAATCCTGCTGCAAGTAAGAGGGCAATGATGCCTCCGGCGGCGATTAAGTTTCTTGTGTTATTCTTCTTTAGTACTTCTTCCCGGTGTGCTGCTACCATAAGGCGTTCTTTTTCAGCCGTGGCCATACTATCCTTAAAGACTTGCTTATGAAACTCCATTTGCTGAAGCTTTTTACCTGTTTCCTCACCCTGCAAACTGTCCGCCAGCGCCAACATTTGTTCATGATATTTCAGGGCCATGTTTCCATTGCCGAGTACTTTGTAGCCATTATACAGGCATTTACAGGCTTCCCTTTGTCTTTTCAGGGCTTCAATTTCCTGAGCCAGTTCGAAGCCTTTCTGACATTGATTAATGGCTTTTCTATAATCACCTTGAAGTTGGTAGACTTCTCCTATAGTAATTAAGGAAATTGCTACGCCCTCTTTATCCCCAATAATCTCACTGATCTTCAGACTTTTTTGGTTGTATTCCAGCGCTTTGGGGTAGTCGCCCTGATTCTTATAAATATTACCAATGTTGCTCAGGCAAATAGAGATTCCCTGTTCATCTTCAAGCTCCCTCGAGATCATTAAGGCCTGTTGATAATAGTCCAGCGCTTTGGGATAATTATTTTGTTGCTTGAGTATAACGCCAATGTTAATCATGGCGCTAGCCAAACCCCTTTTATCCCCGGATTCCTCCATGATCTTCAGACTTCTTTGCGTATAGTCTAGTGCTTTAGGATAGTCCCCCTGACTTTGATAAATACTTCCAATACTCATGAGGCTGCTGGCAATTCCTATATTATCTCCATTTTCCTGGTCAATTTTTAAGCTTTTTTGAAAATAGTCCAGCGCCATGGGGTAGTCCCCTTTTCTTTCATAATTATAACCGATATTGCCTAAGGCACCAGCAATCTTTTTTTTATCTCCGATTTCCTGCAGAATTTCTACAGCACTCAGCGTATACGCTATGGATTTTGTGTAGTCCCCTTTAATGCTAAAAGAAGTCCCCATTGTATTTAAAGCACTTGGCATGTACTTTTTCAAGCCTTTGGCTTTAGCAAAGTCAAACTCCATCTGCGCATAATAGAAGGCAGAATCCGGTTGAGAGGGGATATAGGCATCCCATGCAAATCTATGCATTGCGATCAGACGGGCAGTATCAGACTGAGTTTTGTCTTTCCAGATCGTCCAAAGGGAGTCCAGATAAGTTTGCTTGTCCTGCGCATGAATTTTCAAACATGAAATGAGTAGCATAAAGAAGACAACATATTGTTTCATGCTCGAAATATTTTATTGACGATGCCCGACATGAAATTAGGGGCGGCGATATACATAATACATATCTGCTTTGCCTTTCCCTTTGGCGCCCCTAAGAGCGATTAGGATGTCAGTAAAAGCCATAGTATTGAGATGGTGCCAACGGAATCACAACAAAATACTCAAAAAGCCAAATATGCAGAGATGAAAAAACCCTCTCTGTTATAGATGAAAACAAAGAGGGTTTTAGAAAAGTAGCCCCGCAGGGAATCGAACCCCGATCCTAGGTTCCGAAGACCTATGTACTATCCGTTGTACGACAGAGCCAGTTTGATCGCGAATATTTCCGCGGGTCAAAGGTATAAAGTTATATATGAAAAGTGGATATCAAAAAGACCTGAGACTTTTGGACATGAGATATTTAGACCTTAGATTTTTCGACGCCTCACACCCACGCCCTCAGCCCCATGCCCCATGCCCCGCGCCCTTCGCTCTCAGCCCCATGCCCTCAGCCCCATGCCCTACGCCCCATGCCCTACGCCCCATGCCCCATGCCCCACGCTCCATGCCCCACGCTCCATGCCCCATGCCCCATGCCCCATGCCTCATGCCTCATGCCTCATGCATATAGATTGCTATTATATAATTACCTTTGCACCCGCTTTTGAACACCTAACCAAGTATTATGGCCCAGATAAACGCAAATATTAGGAACATTGCTATCATCGCTCACGTCGATCATGGCAAAACCACCCTCGTGGATAGAATCCTTGCTGCCACCAAAGTCTTCGCGGATCACCAGGAGACCGGTGAGTTGATTATGGACTCCAATGACCTCGAGCGCGAAAGGGGCATTACGATTTTCTCAAAGAACGCTGCTGTCAACTATAAAGGCATCAGAATCAATGTTATAGATACCCCCGGTCACTCTGATTTTGGAGGTGAAGTGGAACGTGTTTTACGTATGGCTGATGGGGTAGTACTACTCGTCGATGCTTTCGAAGGTCCCATGCCCCAGACCCGTTTCGTGCTGCAAAAAGCACTTGAACTTGATCTGAAGCCAATCGTCGTTATTAATAAGGTAGATAAGCCAAACTGCCGTCCGGAGGAGATCCACAATGATGTCTTCGATCTGTTTTTTGCACTGGATGCTACAGAGGAGCAACTGGACTTCAGTACCTATTACGGTTCCGGCAAAAATGGCTGGTTTAATGATTCCCTCGAACCATCAGAAGATATTACACCCTTATTAGATGGTATTATTAAGTTAGTCCCGCCACCGGTGGCTTATGAAGGTACGCTGCAGATGCAGATCACTTCGCTGGATTTTTCTTCCTACCAGGGTCGTATCGCCATAGGGAAAGTTAACCGTGGATCGATCAAGGAAGGCCAGACAGTGAGTATCGTTCAGGAAGATGGTAAGGTTAAAAAAAGCAAGGTTAAAGAATTATACATCTTTGAAGGGATGGGAAGAAAGAAGGTCACGGAAGTTAGTGCTGGTGATCTGTGTGCTGTGATCGGATTAGATGGATTTAAAATAGGGGAGACGATTGCAGATAATGACGAGCCGGAAGGTCTGCCATTTATCGCAGTGGATGAGCCAACGATGAGTATGACTTTTGGGATCAACAATTCACCATTCTTCGGAAAGGATGGAAAGTTTGTAACCTCGCGTCACCTGAGAGATCGTCTCATGAGAGAGACCGAGAAAAACCTCGCCATGCGAGTGGAAGACACAGATAGTGCGGATAGTTTTCTGGTCTATGGTCGTGGTATTCTGCATCTGGGTATTCTGATTGAAACTATGCGCCGTGAAGGGTATGAACTGACTGTCGGGCAACCACAGGTCTTGGTTAAAACAATCGATGGGGTAAAGTGCGAGCCTTATGAAAATCTCGTGATTGATGTACCTACAGATTACTCTTCCAAAGCAGTCGATCTGGTGACCAGAAGAAAGGGTGAGCTGCACGTAATGGAAGCCAAGGGAGATTACCAACACCTTGAATTTGAAATCCCATCAAGAGGATTGATCGGTTTGCGTTCCACTATGTTGACACAGACCGCCGGTGAAGCTGTAATGAGCCATCGATTTATAGAATATAAACCATGGAAAGGAAATATTCCTGCCCGTACCAACGGAACTATCCTGGCGAAAGATCCGGGGACATCTACCGGATACTCGCTTAATAAATTACAGGATCGTGGATTCTTTTTTATTGATCCCGGAGAGGAAGTGTATAAAGGTATGGTCATCGGGGAGAACAACCGTCCCGGTGATATCGTCGTAAATATTACGGAAGGTAAGAAGCTCACAAATATGCGTGCCAGTGGTAGTGATGCTGCCAATAATATCGCGCCAAAGCGTCAGATGACCCTCGAAGAATGCATGGAGTATATCCAACAGGATGAGTGCATCGAAGTCACTCCGGTCATCATTCGTATGCGCAAAATCGACCTGGATGAAGAGACGCGCAAAAAGAAGGCAAGGTCGATTGCTTCCACAGCAGAATCAGCTTAGGGCGAAAGGCGAAGGGCTTAGAGCATAGAGCGCAGGGCAAAGGGCTTAGGGCGAAGATCACAGGGCACAGGGCAAAGAGCGCAGGGCGCAGGGTACTTAGTATTTGGTAGTGATTTATTCAGCAACTGGCAGTCATCAGGAGATATAAAAAATGCTACTTCAAAGAATTGGCATAAGCTTGAATCCGACCGCTCAAAATATTTAAACGATTATACAATTGTGCCTTCATGGATGAAGTTATCAAAGACTTCAGCTCTAAAAGGATAATTGTGTTGGCAGCTTCGTAACTCTCTCGCTTAGCATATCGTAGGAACTGTCTTTGTTCGTTAATCATGATTATTCCTGTGCTTTCACATATATTATTGGAGATACTCATGCCGACACCATGGATTTGGTCTGCAAATCGCCACAGCTTTTGGTCATGCATTTTATCTCCAATTTCGAATAGCAACAAAGCTATTTGAATCGCCTCCTTCCATATCTCCAAGTTTTCAAATCTAAAATCTGACATTCTCAATGATTTTCATTTAGAAGTGTCTTAAGGACATTCAAATATTACCGAATACAGATCAATTTTTTACTCTCCGCCTTCCGCTAAGCGGAACCCTTCGCTCTGCGCCCTTCGCCCTCAGCTATTCGCCTCCGGCGAATAAAAAAAGCCCCGTTGTTGGGACGGAGCCTTTCGTTGTTGGCGAAAAAAGGATTTCGGCAAAATGGATAACAAGCATCAACGCGTTTGTTGACGGTCATCCGATTTTTTTTATAAGGAGGTCACATAGTTTTTAATTTCTTCATACGGCGTCTTCTTTGGCGTGATGATTTCAAAGTGCCCCATTTCAATGGTTGCAGATTGCGATGCAAACATGTAACAATCATCTCCCATTTCTGAGAGAACAACAAAGGTCACTCGGTAGCCTACGGGTGTAGCTCCATACGGCTCACAAAACTGTTTTGTCTCTGCATCACCACGCATCTTAAGTACACTCTTATAGTCATCAAAGACCATGAAGACAGTCGTATTTTTATTTGTAAATTCTTCTGGCAGTTCAATACAAACCGGCGTACGTGTATCTCCCGGTGTAGAGGTAAAGACATCTACATTGATCCAGTCCAAACTATCGCTAAAACATTCGTAGCCGAATCCTGATATGATGTCTTGTGAATCCTGCTGAATAAACCACTCACCTTGCTGAACGCTGTTCCAGCTGTTTGGATCATTGTCAGCTTCCAGCCACATATCTCCCATGCCATAAAACAATTCCATTCGGTCTCTCGGATCAGGATCTTTCACCAACACTCGAATTTGTTTTCCGTGCGCCAGTTTGACCGGTGTGTCGCCATCTCTGATGTCGAGGTTAAATTCTATTCTGGATTCGAGTAACTGACCATTTGAAATGGTGGGTAATCCACTGATCAGAATATCGCTTTTGGTATCACAGGTTGTGATTTTGATATCAAAAGAACCATTATGACAAGGAAATTTTGTCAGATCAACAAAGTCCGGAGGAATCACCAGGATCAGATCTTTATCTGCGACAATCGCGGTATCACCGGAACATGGACAGGAGACGTATGTTTCAACATCCCCTGCTATGTCCGTTTGTAATCGGGTCATCAATCTGGATATATCTCCCGAGGGAGTCTGGATTGATCGCGGAATGAACTGATCGATGTCCTTGCCGCACGACATCATAGTGATCAGGATTCCAACGGTTAAAAAAAGCTTGCCCATTACTCTGTTATTTAATATGTAGAGACGTCTCATGTCTGTTCTGCTGCCTGAAGTGATTAATTAATATGATAGCGCACACCAAGGTTCAGACTGGCGTAATGCCTCTTTTCCTTGAGTTCATAACTATTTAATGTGACCGGACTTAATCGGTAGAGATAACTTGGTTCAATCAGTGCTGAAAGTCTGTCTGTCAGCGGGAACAGGATGCCTGCTCCGAAATAAAGACTCACCCCCACATTGGTCTTATAGATATCAATAGCTCCGGGTGCCCCTGGGGTGATTGACCTTGGGTGTAACATCGAATCGAGGATTTGCCCTTCATGGGTTTGCGTGAGGTTAAATACAGGACCTACATTCAACATTACAATATTTCGGCCCAGGCGCATTTCATAACCCACCAATAAGGGGATATCCACATATCGATAGGTATTGTGAATCTTTTTCACCAACGTACCATCAATCAAAACCTGGGTCACTTCCGTATATAAGAAGGTGCCGTCTGCTGCAAAAAATGAATCTATTCGGGTGGTCGTTTGGGTGGCGAGAGAATCTCTATAGTCAAATACATCACCAACCTGTGTGTATTGAAGTCCAAGCCTGCCGGTCAGACCGCTTCTGTGGTGCAGATTAAGCCTGGCGCCAAAGGACCAGGCATATTGATTTTGCTCAGTTGCTTTTCTCGCACTGATATAGTCCTGATTTTCACCACTATTTTGCTCATAGGTTTTTGGACTAAAGCCAATACCACCCAGGACATCCAGCGATAGAGCATAGTGAGCGCCTATATCTCCGAATTTATAACAGTTCGGATCCGGAGCGATATTCGTCATCAGGTTTATCGAAGAATTTGCCTGATTCATTTCTGTCAGAGGCAATAAGGAAGTTACTGATGTATTTCGATATGGAAGTATAGCAGAATTCAATGCATTGTCAATGGCTGCTGTACTCGCCTGAGAAGCACTATTGGTTTGGTTTGATGGTTGGCTATTGTTTGCGGTTATGATACCGACTGGTGACATCTTTGTTTTGCTATTATTTGTGTTGGTTTGTTTTGTAACGGATGGCTTAGGGGAATTAAATGATCTCTTAGATCCTGATTTTCCGGAAGTTGGGGTTAGATCTGCAGAAGCACCTGAACCTAAAGTATTACTTGAACTTAAAGTTGTAGTTGAAGTAGTGGCTTTGTTATCGCTGTTTTCATTGGAGGAGGATGCGCCGATAGCATCTTGCTCAATGGATGTATTTGAGGTTGTCATAGCCGAAGCGATCACCTGTTGCTGCTCAACTATGGGTTGGGGTGACGTATTGGTGACTGACTTTTGAGTGAATACCCCAATCATCAATGCACCACCTAATAAGGTCGTACCAAATAAGGTCATCCAAAAGACGGGAAAACGCTTTTGTTTTTGCTCCGGGGGTAATTGAGCTTCAATCGCACTCCATAACCCTTCATTGACCGGCATGGTATGGTGGTACAATTTCTCCCTGAAAAAATTTCTTTCTGTCATAATACTACTTTTTGAGTCACCTCCAGCGAACGTTGAATGTACTTGCGTGCTTTCGTCAGTTGTGATCTGGAACTGCTCTCTTCTATGCCTAATAACTTAGCAATTTCTTTATGTTGATACCCTTCAATTACATTGAGGTTAAAAACCGTTTTGTAACCATCCGGTATATTATCAATCAATGCAAGGAGCTCGTTTGCCCCCATTTGGCTGATGGCGTCCGGTTGAACCGCATATTCCGGCATATTGTCCCCGTACAAATCCACTTTCAATCGTTTTGCCTTTTCCAGGTGGCGAATACAAGTATTCACGGCAACGCGTCGGATCCATCCTTCAAAAGATCCTTCCCCACGATACTGGGCGAGATAATTAAACACCCGAATAAAACTATCCTGCATCACATCTTCCGCATTGGCACTTCCGATATACCTCCTGCAAATAGAAAGGATCAATGGTGCATACTGATCATACAACAAACGCTGAGCTGTACGCTCATTGGCATTGCATCGCCTGATCAGTTCCTGTTCTTGCAAAAGATTATCGGGTTGCGGTTGTTAATAAATGATACGGTTTCGCGTTATTCGCTGCCTGTTGGCCATATGTTTTGCTAATAAATAACATGTAAGGATAAGGAAAAGGTCAATCAAAACTCATTTTTCGCTAATTCCCTGACTAGTAAACGAATAACCACAGGATAAAGCTATTTGATTTTGATGAAATTTTAAAGATTAAGCGGTTAAAAGATGAGGAGATTAGAGGTTAGCAGGTTATGAGGTTGAAGAGGTTTTATGAAGGTTATGAGGTTATGAATGGTTGTAAAGATTGGGAAGCTGCAGCTTGTTTGTTATAAGGTTTAATAATTTGTTAGCCCCATGCCCCATGCCCCATGCCCTCCCTTGTCATGTGTCGACTCTCCCAGATTCACAGGTCTAAAAGTCTCAGGTCAACAAATCCCAGGTCTATAAATCTAAATAACAAGTATATGTTATAAAAATATGCAATAAATGACGAATAAGTAATCATAAAACGACTATATTTAGGTCATGAACCAGGAAATTAAGGGTAGAGGCGCCCAAATCAATACCGATAATCCATTTGCAAAACTCCAATCAGCCACACATTTGGATATGGTGTTTTCACCACCTGAGCAGGAGATTCGGACTGAATATCTGGAAACCCATCCCAAAACCATTTTAAATAAAGTGGAAAGCAGGGATATCGGCCTGGAATACTCTATGAATCCTTATCAGGGTTGTGAGCATGGCTGCGTTTATTGTTATGCTAGAAATACCCACCCATACTGGGGTTATAGTGCCGGCATCGATTTCGAGAGCAAAATTCTCGTCAAACGAGATGCTCCGAAACTTTTGGCTAAGAAATTAGCCTCTTCCAAATGGGTAGCTACGCCTATAATGCTTTCAGGCAATACAGATTGTTATCAGCCAATTGAAGCAAAACTTGAAGTGACCAGACAAATTCTGGACGTGCTCGAACGCTATCATCATCCGGTCGGTATTATTACTAAAAGCGCTTTGATTTTAAGGGATAAGGATATCCTGTCCAGAATGGCCAAAAAGAACCTCGCCAGTGTTGCCATTTCCATCAATACCCTGGATGAATCTTTACGCAGACATCTGGAGCCCAGAACTGCCACCATTCAAAAGAGACTGCAGGTGATCCGTGAACTTTCTGATGCCGGTATTCATGTGACAGCCATGCTTGCCCCAATTATTCCGGGATTGAATGATCACGAGATCATGAATCTCATGGAAGCCGTTGCAAATGCAGGTGCAAAGCATGCAGGTTATATCACGGTCCGTTTGAATGGAGATGTAGGTCCTATTTTTATTGACTGGTTGCAGAAAAAATATAAAGACAGATCAGATAAAATCCTGAACCGAATCATGGACACACATGGCGGCCAATTAAATGACAGCAGAGTCGGTGTGCGCATGAAAGGAGAAGGGAAATACGCAGAGATGATTGCCGCGCAATTTCAACTGGCACGAAAGAGACACCTTCCGGAAGCTAAATCATTCACCTATGATCTGACGCAATTTGAAAAAGCAAGGAAACCCCAAACCAGTTTGTTTGATATGATTAAGTTGTAAAATCCCAACCCAACAGGAAACCGATTTTTTCTTAAAAGCAATTTTTATATCACGTGGTGCTGCGCATAATACACCACCACCCCCGACAGATATCCGAGGAGTGCGTATAATGAAATCCGTTTGAGATACCATAGGAAATCCACTTTGAGAATACCCATAGCCGCTACGCCGGCAGCTGACCCAATGATCAGAATACTACCTCCGGTACCTGCACAATAAGCAAGAAGTTCCCAGAACGCATGGTCCGTTGGATAGGTCGTAAGCTCATACATCCCCATACAAGCAGCTACCATAGGGACGTTGTCCACGACTGCAGATAAAAATCCAATCAGCGTATTGATGGCAAAAATATTTCCTATCTGTTGATCCAGAAGATTCGCCAGCGCATTCAGATATCCGGATGTCTCCAGCGAAGCAACGGCTAAAAGAATACCGAGAAAAAACAGAATACTCGGTGTATCGATCTTTTTCAATGTAAAGGCGACAGATAAATTACCGCGCTCATCCTCATCCTTATGTCGATGGATTAATTCGGTGATCACCCATAAGGAACCAACTGCCAGCAAAATACCCATGTAGGGAGGCAAATGCGTGATCGCCTTAAATACAGGGACAAACAATAAACTCAGGACACCGAGAATAAAAATCGTATTTCGTTCAAAGGGTGTGGTGACTTGTTCCGATGTTGACTCATCTGCCGAAATCGTTTCCAGTTTTGAGTGGTCTTTCCGCATAAAATAGGACACCAACACTAAGGGGATAAACAGATTGACCATGCATGGAACAATCGTCATGGCAATGATATTGAATGCAGTCACCTGTCCCCCAATCCAAAGCATGATCGTGGTGACATCACCGATAGGGGACCATGCACCTCCTGCATTGGCAGCAATAATCACAAAGCCGCCAAACAACCACATAACATCCTGTTTTTTTATTATTTTTCGCAATAACGCACACATTAATATGGTCGTTGTCATATTGTCTAAACTGGCCGACATAAAAAAGGTCACCCAGGATAATATCCATAGGAGTTTTACTCTGTTTGTAGTGGTAATCCTGTCAGTAATAACACGAAATCCATCGTGGGCATCCACCAGCTCGACAATCGTCATCGCTCCCATTAGGAAAAAAAGTATTTCAGAGATCGATCCAAGATGCTCAAACAATGCATGTTTAAGAAATAGATCTGTTTCACCATGCGTGGCGGTCATGGTTTCATAGACCGGCATGTGATGAATCGCAAAAATCAGAATAACCCAACAGATGACACCGGTAAATAAGGCCGGAGCTGCTTTATCAATGCGCAGAGGATGTTCGAAGGCAATCAATGCATAGCCAACAACAAAGGCAATAATGATCAGTATAGACATGAGAATCTAATCATAGGAGTGAGATGAAAGTGGGTTTTCCTACATTAATTCGAAACGGAAAATAGGGCGTTTAAGATTAGTAACTACCGGTGATATATTTTTCAAGAAATTTAATGTGATTTCTTTGTTCTTTCATTATGGCGCTGACGATGTCCCCAATGCTGAGCATGCCATGCACTTTTCCATTGGATATCACCGGAAGATGGCGCACATACTTGTCCGTAAAAAGAGTCATGCAGTCATCAATATCCATGTCCGGGGTGACCGCATGAATTTCTTCGATCATCACTTCAGAGAGTGGTGTGCTTTTTGCTTTTCGACCCTGCAAGATACCTTTGCGGGCATAATCTCGCTCTGAAAATAATCCCACCAGTTTATCCCCATCCATGATCATTACAGCGCCAATATTTTTGCGAAGCATCAGGTCGAGCGCTTCAATAACAGTGTTTTCAGGACGTAACGTGTGAAGTGTTTTGTTCCATTTGTCGCCGAGTAACTTTTTGACTGAGATCATGCTGTTTTAGGTTTTTATTAATTAAGAGTTTCTTCCCCCGCCATGCCCTTCAGTAATATGGACTTAAGATAGAAATTTACAACTGATTGTCAAATTATTAATGCCCTTTTCTTTGATAAAACTTTAAAACGGTAATTCTTGTTATATTTATATAAAGTCTAAACTTATGTGGCCAGTTTTAATTGCCTCTGTCGTAATCATGTTGATCGCATTTGCTTTATTTAGCATTCGTTTGCTCCTGATCAAAAATGGCGAGTTTAAAGGCACCTGCGCAAATAATAATCCATTTATGGTGAAAGAAGGGGTGACTTGCGGAGTTTGCGGCCGTACTTCCGGCGAAGCCTGCGGAAATGATAAAACAGAAACTACTCATTAGGAAAGTCAGCAGAAGCCCTTACCACAAAATCCCCATTTTCATCAGCATAGATACAGAATACAGGCATCTTCTGTTCATTAGCAAATGACATCGTTTTTTCCAATCCCATCACCAAAAAAGCAGTAGCATATCCATCTGCGGTAGCACAATCATCGGCAATGACGGAAACACTTAAGAGGGTTTGATTAGCGGGATATCCTGTTTTGGGATTAATCACATGGCTAAACTTCATGCCATTTACCTCCTTGAATTTTCTGTAACTTCCTGAAGTAGCCAATGCCTGATTCGCTAAAGAAACGGATGTTTGCAATTCACGCTGATCAGATGCACTTTCCACTGGCTTATCAATACCGATTTGCCAATGTTTATGGCGGATATTAACCCCTTTGGTTTTTACTTCTCCACCTACTTCCACAAGATAATTTATGATTCCTTTTTGTTCTAAAAATTGGCCAATCAGGTCAACGGTATAGCCCTGCGCGATGGCGTTGAAATCCAGCTGTACGCGAGGATCAGATTTGATCAACATACCATTTTCTATTTGCACATTGTTGAACCCTGTAAAAGAAAGAAGGCTATCTATCGTTGCAGCATCAGGAAGGGGAATATCCTCCCGTGAACTAATTTTCCATGCTTTGACCAGTGGCCCGATGGTGATATCAAGAGCGCCTTGCGTCGCCTGAGCAATCCCTCGTGCCTGATTAAATACAGCAATAAAATGTTCGTCCAGCAGAAGATCTGGTTCGTTCTGATTAAGCCGGCTGATCAATGAGTTTTTATCCCATAAAGACATACTACTATCCATCAATCGAAAGAGGCTGTCCACGGCCATTGAAAAGTCTCGGTCACTTTCATCCTGATATACAATGTGAAAGGTAGTTCCTTGCGCCTGCCCATCCAATGTCAAATAATCATCTGCAACATCATTGCAGGAAACCAGTAGTAAGAAAAATAATGATGAAACGAATGCTATAAGTCGGTTCAGCATCTTATCCCCCGAAATCATCAAACGCGACATTCTCATTGGAAACGCCGAGATCATCAAGCATGTTTTGAACTGCCGTATTCATCATCGGTGGTCCGCACAGGTAGTATTCCACCTCATCCGGATCTTCATGCTTGTCCAGATATTTACTCAGGACCACACTATGGATAAAACCGGTCTCACCGGTCCAGTTATCTTCGGGCAGCGGTTCTGAAAGGGCGATGACAAATTTAAAATTTGGAAATTCTCTTTCAATTGCTCTGAAATCTTCTTCATAAAAGATCTCCCTTTTGCTTCTGGCGCCATACCAAAAAGAAACCTTTCGGGTAGTTTTGAGCGTATGGAACAAATGAAAAATATGTGAGCGAAGCGGCGCCATACCTGCTCCACCGCCGATATACACCATTTCTTTTTCTGTGTCTTTTATATGGAACTCTCCGTATGGACCACTGATCATCACTTTATCTCCAGGTTTACACGCAAAAACAAAGGAAGAGCAATATCCCGGTGGCACATCCATAAATCCGTTTTTTGCCCGATCCCAGGGCGGTGTGGCAAGTCGGATATTGAGCATGATTTTTTGCCCTTCCGCAGGATGATTAGCCATCGAATACGCTCGGAAGAGAGGTTCCTCAACAACGGTTTTCAAATCCCAGATCTTAAATTTATCGTAATCATCTTTAAATCGCTCAGGAATTTCATAAAGATCTGTTTTGAAGTTGATCGTGGTTTCCGGTACATCTACCTGGATATAATCACCGGAGCGAAATTTCAGCGTATCGCCCGGTGGTAACGTGACTACAAATTCTTTGATATAGGTCGATACGTTGTCATTGGAAGCAACCGTACATTCCCATTTCTTTACGCCAAATACCGCTTCCGGAATTTTGATTTCCAAATCTTCTTTCACCTTTACCTGACAGGCTAATCGCAGATTATTTTCAACATCGCGTCGGCTCAGGTGATTGGTTTCCGTGATCAATACTTCGCCACCACCGGAAAGCACTTGACATTCACACATCGCACAGGTCCCTCCACCGCCGCAAGCGGACGCAAGGAATATATTTTTAGAAGCAAGCGCTGTTAATAAGGTACTACCGGGTTGAACGATTAACGGATTGTCGCTATTGCCATTGATCACAATGGAGATATCTGTCTGAGGAATCAATTTCGCTTTTGCAATGAGAATTGAAAAGATCAGAAACAAGATCACCAGGGTGAAGACAATGATACTGCTGGAAAGTATTGGAATCATGCGATTATAATTGTATGCCTGAGAAACTTAAAAATGCCAGGGCCATCAAACCTGTTACGATCATGGCGATACCAAGTCCTTGTAATCCATCCGGAATTTTCGAGTATTTCAGTCGTTCACGAATAGCGGCTAACAGGACGATAGCCAGAAAGAAACCGATACCTGATCCGACAGAGAAAACACCTGTCTCGAGGAATCCATATTCCCGTTCCTGCATGAATAACGAAGTTCCGAGTATCGCGCAATTGACAGTAATCAATGGAAGAAAAATACCGAGCGCATTATATAAGGAGGGTGAGAATTTTTCTACTACCATCTCTACCATTTGAACAGCGCCTGCAATCGTTGAAATAAATAAAATGAATGCCAGGAAAGTCAAATCGACAGAAGCCAATGAGGGATGAATCCAGGCTAAAGCACCTTCGCGCAACATATAATTTAAGATCAGGTAATTGATTGGCGTCGTCATGACCATGACAAATACAACGGCGATCCCTAACCCGGTAGCCGTTTTGACTTTCTTTGAAATGGCCAGATAGGAGCACATCCCAAGAAAAAATGCAAAAATCACATTTTCTACAAAAATGGATTTTACAAACATATTTAACAGATGTTCCATAATACTATTTTTAGAAACTACACATTCGTTCTATGAGCAGATCAGTTTTTGTTTAAGATACATTGACCAATTTTGGTTTTCGACTTCGTTGCCACCAGATATACATCCCAATGGTAAAAAGTGCGGCAGGCGGCAGGGCCATCAATCCATTGTTGACATACCCATGATCATAGGCCCATTGCGGGACAATTTGAAATCCTAAGATTTTCCCCGCTCCCCAAAATTCACGCACCACCGCCACTGTAATAAGAATGATGCCATAGCCTAGTCCATTGCCGATGCCATCAAGAAAAGAGGGCCACGGTTTTTGCGCCATCGCGAAAGCTTCCAGTCGCCCCATGACAATACAATTAGTAATAATCAAACCGACAAATACAGAAAGCTGCTTGCTGACATCATACATAAATGCTTTTAGAACCTGATCCACCAGCGTTACTAATAAGGCTACAATGATCAGTTGTACAATCATTCTGATTCTCCCGGGAATGGAATCGCGGATGAGGGCGATAATCAAACTGGAGAAAGCAGAAACCAGTGTTAGTCCAAGCGCCATAATAATAGCGGGTTTTACTTGTATGGTTACCGCGAGTGCAGAACAAACACCAAGGACCTGAACCGTAATTGGATTATTGTCATCCAGCGGATCAAAAAGTGTTCGTCGGTTTTTTTTGGACAACAAGCCTTCTTTCTTTTCTTTGGGCTTGACAGGTGCTACTGTTGCTGTACTCATGATGCACTTTTTAATTTTTCGAAATAGGCCAGATAAGGTTTTACACAAACCTCAATCATTTTATCTACACCGGTGGAAGTAATGGTTCCGCCGGAGACTCCGTCCACATAGTTAACAGGATCAAGATCCGTTTTAGTAGTTTTCTTGATCACATTGACAGAGACAAAAGAGTTGTTTTTATCAAATAATTTTTTGCCGGGAAATTGTTTTTGAAAAGGTAGTTCCGCAATTTCAGCACCTAATCCGGGCGTTTCACTTTTGTGGGAAAACACAGCGCCGTAGATGGTACTGAAGTCATCTTCGATACTGAGGTAACCATAGATCGGGCCCCACAGACCAGTTCCCTGCATAGGTATTACATATTTATTTTTGCCATCTTCCCCCATGTACACAAACAAAGCCAATTCTCTTTCTTCCACAGGTTTTTTTAATTCATTCTTAAGGACGATATCTCTGACTTTTACATCCGTCAGGACATCTCCATTATTGTTGATGACGAGTTCCTGTACGCGATCACCATAGATTTTTTCAATGGTACTTCGACTGGACGCATCTTCATGCACAGAATGCAGAATACTGGTTTTAAAATCCAGTTCGATATTGGACTCCTGACGCGGCTTCAATACCTGTGCTGTATAGGCAAGCAGGATCGCAGTCAGCGTAGAAATACCAATGGCGTAAAAGAATATGTATTTATTATTGTGCTGCACGACGAAGACGTTTTTTAATGTGATTTTGAACTACGATATGGTCTATCAACGGCGCATGGACATTCATCAGGAGGATGACCATCATGACCGCTTCGGGATACGCCGGATTGAACGCCCTGATGATGACAATTAAACCACCGATCAGAAGTCCGTATACCCATTTGCCCTTTTCGGTATGAGCGGCAGTCACGGGATCCGTAGCCATGTAAACAGCTCCGAAAGCAAATCCACCCATCAGCCAATGATAATAGAATGGCGTATGCATATAATTTGTAGGATCATCGACAGGTGCAATCCCATTAAAAAACAGACCCATCAAAGCTGCTCCTGCAAACACGGAAACCATAATTTTCCAACTGCCTATCCCTGTGATCACTAAAATAAAAGCACCGATCAAACAAGCCAGAACACTTGTTTCACCAATACTCCCTTGTTCGAATCCAAAAAACATATCGGAGACCGATTGAATATGCTGATAGTTGACATCGTATGCGACGAGATTGGTAGCGCCGGAATACGCATCAAGAATTACCTGTCCGGATTCGGGAGATAGATCCGTCCATATATCACCACTCATAAAAGCAGGGAAAGCAAAAAACAAAAATGCCCGGGCCAATAATGCAGGGTTCATAAAGTTCATGCCTGTTCCCCCAAATATTTCTTTTCCCATCAGCGTGCAAAAAATAGCAGCAAGAGCAACCATCCATAATGGAATGGTCACCGGTAACACCAATGGAATAAGTAAACCTGTGACGAGATAACCTTCACTGACGGCATGCCCTTTGACCACCGCAAAAATGAATTCAACCCCTAATCCAACACTATAGGAAACTACGATAATAGGTACAACCTTTTGAAGACCAAAAAGGAAGTAATCCATATGGGTCATCTCCATGCCATAGGCGAGGTAATGCTGATAGCCAACATTCCAGATACCAAATAACAGGGTGGGGATCATGGCGATCACGACAGTAATCATTGTGCGCTTCAAATCAACAGCATCACGGACATGTACCTTATTGGTGGTGACTTCACCCGGCGAAAACAAAAAAGTCTCCATTGCTTCGAAAGCAGGGTACCATTTTTCAAGCTTTCCACCCTTTACAAAGTTGGGTTTGATTTTGTCAATAAGGTTGCGTAATATTTTCACAAGCGATCGGTTATCATTTTTGATTATTACAATGGCACTATCCTTCCTCCCGTATCAATTCCAATCCTTCGGCAATTATTTGCTGAACATCAATTTTTGAGGTGCAGACAAATTCGCATAAAGCGAAATCTTCTTCGGATACTTCATAGATCCCTAAGGCTTCCATTTTTTCCACGTCTTTCGCCAGGATTGCTTTGAGGAGATACACAGGAAGTATGTCCATAGGCAGTACTTTGTCATATTGACCACTCATCACAAAGGCTCGTTCTTCCCCATGCATATTCGTATTTAAGGAATAATCCTTATTTGGCATTAACCAGGAAAAGAAAGTGTGAGAAAGACTTAATTTATTGAGACCCGGAAGTAGCCAACCCAGAAATTCCGGTTCGTGTCCTTCAGGAATGGCCGTAATATGATTCGTATAAAAAGACAGAAAATCCTCGGACGAAGAGGTGGTGCCATAGAGTACATTGCCCTGAATGATTCTGGTTTTGAGCGTATCAAACGAGTGGCCCAGGATATCGCTGATTAACTGGCCTCCGATGGCTGTGACGTATTGAGGAGCATCTATTTCTTCACCTGTTACGGCGATAAGTCGACCGGCGCGGTATTGCCCTTCCAGAAAAAGACGGCCGATGATGATGATATCCTGCGGATGGACAAACCATACGACTTCCCCTTTTTGAATTGGGCTCGTATGGTGTATTTGAATACCTACATTTCCTGCAGGGTGGGGGCCTTTGACATAGTGAACATATTTCTCGAAGGTGGAGGGCAATGGTATTCCTTGATGACCATTGCTTCCGTATTTGAGGCCGATGTTTAGCTTATCATTCGCCAGAATTCGCATGGCCTGCAAACCGGCTTCAAAATTTTCTTTTTCCTG
>JAHEAR010000002.1:8688-152569 GCA_024642665.1 Bacteroidota bacterium | reverse complement strand
CCTAAGCTATGCTGACTAAAGGTTCTTCAATTGGGCAATAGTACTGCTTTGTGATGGCCGTTTAGTAATGAGATTTAAATGTGTATGTCTTCCTTCCTCGATACTCTGATGCTTTTGCTGATAGTGTGAATATAATATTTCATTTATACTGTCAGAACTTTAAAGCATGTTTTTTTTAAAATAGCACCCGAATGCAGTTGGGCAGGTGATATGTTTACCTTCGTTTATTAAATTGTGCAAGCAGTGAATTGGTCCATCATCACAACAGAATTATCATTTCGTACCAGCAGGAGTTCCGGTGCCGGTGGTCAGCATGTGAATAAAACGGAAACCAAAGTTGAAGTACTGTTTGATGTCAGTAAGTCCGCGGGGCTAAGTGATGAAGAAAAAGAACTGGTGATGAACAGGCTCGAAAACCGGATAAACAGTGATGGCTGTTTGGCAATCCGCTCTCAGAAAACGAAATCCCAACTGGAAAACAAGGAGATTGTGATCGATAAGCTGCTTAGTCTATTGGAAAAGGCATTCATGCCTCCTAAAAAAAGAATAAAAACTAAGCCAAGTAAAGCCTCTAAGGAGGAGCGGATGGCTGAAAAGAAGCGAATTTCCCGGAAAAAGGAGATCAGAAAGAAACCTGAGGCCTGATATTAAGATCACCGAATCCTATCTTTTTCCCTATTCATTCAGTTCTAAAGGATACCCGTGCCTTTGTAGATGGAAATGTAAATTTTATCTAAAATAAACTTTGAAAACTTTTAAACCAATGAGAGTTTCCTATGTTTACACCCTGCATTATGACAACAATACAACAAGGGGAAGATTGGTTTGAACGGGTACAGGGTCTCTTTATGCGCTATGGTATAAAAAGTGTGACCATGAACGATGTAGCGCGCGAACTAGGGATCTCCAAAAAGACACTTTATCAGCTGGTGCCAAGTAAAGACGAACTGGTAATCAAGGTGTTACAGCGCCATATCTCAACTGAAAAAGCACAGTGCCTTAATTTAGCTTCGCTTGCTCCCAATGCGATTGAGGAGATCTTTATTATCATGGAAACCAATTCCCAGGAATTGACCAGAATGAAGACCAATATTGTTAATGACCTTCAGAAGTACCATCGTCAGGGATGGGAGCTCATCCGCAAATTTCATTATGAATTCGTTTTCAAAGTTATTCAAGAGAATCTGGTTCGCGGGCGGAAGGAAGGACTGTACCGGGAGAATTTCGATATTGATATCATAGCCAAACTACACCTGGCCACAGCCTTCAATTTGTTTGACCCTGAATTGTTTCCGGTCCTGGCCAATGACCGGCTAACCCTATTTAATGAATACATGATGCATTACCTGCATGGCATTGTATCCCCAAAAGGGATCGATTATTTAAACAAGAAATTATCCTGAGATGAACAGAAAGTGCACACTACTTTTATTTTTTTCAATCAGTTTCCTGACGCTGAGAGGACAGGGAGAGATGAGTCTGTCGCAGTGCGTGCAGTACGCCCTTGAAAATCATACGCAAATCCGGATTGCAGAACTTGACATCCAGGATGCTGAATGGCAGATTAAGGAAAACACCGCTGTAGCATACCCGAATATTTCATTAGGGGCTCATTACAATTATTTTTTGCAGCAACCTGCGATCCCGTCCGAGGCACTTGGCTTTGGTTCGCCGGGAGAATCCATACGGTTTGCACTGAAGAAAGATATGGGCGCCAGCATTTCAGCGACCCAACTCATTTTTAACAATAGTTTGCTGGCAACGATAAAAGCTGCCAAAATGTATAAAGAATATGCAGCGATTCAATATGGTGGCGTTGAGGAGAAATTACGCAATCAGGTGACCGATGCCTACATCCCTGCACTGGTCGTAGCAGAAGGTATCAGTGTATTGCAAAAGAATATAGACAATCAACGCAAACTGGTCAGCGATACAAAAGCTAATTACAAAGCCGGTTTTGTAGAGCAGCTGGATGTTGATCGACTTGAGTTTTCGTTGTCTGCTTTCGAAACAGATCTTGAAAGCCTTGCCAGACAGCGAGATAAAGCGATTGAATATTTGAAATTTGTAATCAATATGCCCACCGGCGATACACTGATTCTTACGGATGACTTAAATGTATTGCTCCAACAGTATGATGACATTGATCCAAAAGAAACGGTTGATTATATGAACCGACCGGATTATGTTGCTGCCTTGAAAGCCAGAGAGTTGAGTGATATCCAAACGGATGCTTACTCTAAATACTGGTGGCCGGTGATCAACGCATTTATTTCTTATGATCCCGGTTACCAGGGCAATGACGAACTTTTTTGGATACCCTCATCCATTGTTGGTGTTCAGTTAAGCATGCCTATTTTTGATGGGGGGTATGCGCGAGCCCTCAAGGAGCGATCCATGATCCAGACCTTAAAGGTTGATCAGCAAAAACGAATACTATCGATGTCGTATGATCTGGCGGTAGAAACGGCCCGCAATGATTATTTCAGCACCAAGCAAAAACTGGCAGATAAGGAGAGAAACCTAACCCTGGCAGAAAAAATATTCAGTACCTCAGAAACGAAATTTAAAGAAGGTGTCGGGTCAAGTTTTGAAGTGACACAGGCGCAACTTGGCTTGTATCAGTCACAGGCGGATCACGTCAATGCCAGATTTGATTTCCTGAAATCACTGGTAGCCTTTAAGCAAGCTTTAGGAAAGAATACATTTTAATCATTCCCGACGAAATCATAAACCATTTACTACAAAAATATTCCGATGAAAAAATATCAAAGCCTATCCTATTTTTTTGCACTGATAACACTAACCGTGTTAATGGCTTGCGGTGCAACCACGCCATCCGGCGAAGAAGGACTAGCTCAGTTATCTGCCTTAAAGGAACAGCGATCTGCTCTTGAAAAGCAAATTGCGTCACTCGAAAAGCAACTTGAAGAAGAAGGGGTTATTGAGAAAAGATACCGACGTGTGGGATTAGATGAGTTGACTCAAGCACCATTTCAGCACTACATCGATCTTCAGGGTAAAGTAGATGCCGACGAAAGTGTTGCCGCTACGGCAAGAATTCCGGGAGCCTTGCAAAAGGTGTATATCAATAACGGAGATAATGTTAAGCAGGGGCAATTGATCGCTGAATTAGATAATGCAGTAATGCTGAAGAACCTGGCTGAACTGGAAGGGAAAGCAGCTCTTACAGAAGATCTCTATATCCGTCAAAAGACCTTATGGGATCAGAATATTGGTTCAGAGGTGCAGTATATCCAGGCTAAAAACAACAAGGAGTCTATGGAGCGTGCGATTGCCACGTTAAAAGAAAATCTGGCGATGACCAAAATTTATGCCCCTACATCAGGCACGGTTGATCTGGTGTATCTTAAACAAGGGCAGGCCATTTCACCGGGAATGCCGCTATGTAATATTTTGAATTTGAATGACCTCAAGATCGTAGGGTCTGTGACTGAGGCATATGCTTCTAAAGTGAAAGAAGGCGATCATGTAAAAGTATATTTCCCGGATATGGAAAAGGAAATTACAACCAAAGTTTCCTATGTCAGCAAACAAATTAATCCTGCTAACAGAACATTTTTAATTGAATGCAAACTGGGAAAAGGAGACTATTGGTCTAACCAGATTGCAGTGATGAAAATCGTTGACTACGAAAACACCAAAGCAGTAGCTATTCCTGTCAACCTGATTCAAACCGGCGAGGATGGCGATTATGTATTGATAGCGGATAAAACGGGTGACGATAATCGCGCTATTGTCAGTAAGCGACTGATTGAGCAGGGCCATATTTATAATGGCTATGTGGAAATAGTCAGCGGCCTGCAGGCCGGAGATCAGATAATTTCTACCGGATTTCAGGATGTCACACCGGGTGAAACTGTTTCCATTTAAAACCATCCCTAAGATTATTTAGAATACCACTATTGATTTCCATCACAGGTTTTTGAAAAGCCACTTTTTCAATTATGAAAGAATTTAAACTTACCTCCTGGTCCATTGATAATCGTACGAGTATTTTCATTATTACGATTATGATCACCATCGCGGGGTTACTATCCTACAATGCTATTCCAAAAGAACAGTTCCCGGATGTTACGGTGCCTCGTATTTTCGTAACCACCATCTACCCGGGTGCTTCTCCTTTAGATATGGAACAGCTGGTCACCAAGCCGCTGGAGAAAGAACTCAAGGGGCTCCGTGGTATGAAGAAGATAAACTCTTCCTCCGTACAGGATTTTTCAAGCATTATTGTGGAATTCAACACAGATCTCGAAGTTGCGGTATGTAAGCAGCTTGTTAAAGATGGTGTCGATAAAGCGAAACCGGATCTCCCAAGAGATTTACTGGATGACCCGAATATTGTGGAATTCGATATTTCGGAAATTCCGATTATGAATATCAATATCGCCGGAGATTATAGTCTGGACCAACTCAAAAACTTTGCCGAAGACGTACAGGACAAAGTAGAAGAGATGCGTGAAATTACCCGTGTGGATATGTTGGGTGCGCTCGAGAAAGAAGTGCAGATCAATGTGGATAAATATAAGTTGGCTGCAGCTACGCTCACTTTCAGAGATATTGAAAATGCCCTTGCCTATGAAAATTCAACGATTTCAGCAGGCAATGTGGACATAGGAGGGATGACCCGGTCTATATCACTGAGAGGGGACTTTAAAAATGTCGACGATATCAAGAACATGGTGATTCTTTCCCAAACCGGAGCGATCGTCTATCTGAAAGATATTGCTGAAGTTAAAATGGGCCATGAAGAACAGGAAAGTTTCAGTCGCCTGAATAAGCGAAATGTAATTTCACTAAATGTCATTAAACGAACAGGTGAAAATCTGATTGAAGCCTCGGATAAAATTAAGGTCCTGGTGGATGATTTCAAGGAGAATAAATTTCCGGAAAATCTGGAAGTTACGATTACCGGAGATCAAAGTCGGGCAACACGGGTGACCTTGCATGACCTGATTAATACAATTGTAATTGGTTTTATTCTTGTCACGATTACGCTGATGTTTTTTATGGGTTTGACAGATGCAATTTTTGTTGCGCTTTCTGTTCCGTTGTCCATGGCAATTGCATTTTTAATCCTTCCGGCGATTGGATTTACCTTAAACTTTATTGTTTTGTTCGCTTTTCTTCTGGCGCTGGGCATCGTCGTGGATGATGCGATTGTGGTCATGGAAAATACACACAGGATATATCACGATGAACCCAAGCTTACTATTACACAAGCCGCGAAGAAGGCAGCCGGAGAGGTATTCATTCCGGTATTATCCGGAACGGCGACAACGCTTGCTCCATTTTTTCCACTCGTCTTTTGGGGAGGTATATTTGGAAAATTTATGCACTTCCTGCCGGTGACCATTATCATTACACTGACAGCTTCGCTGATGGTCGCTTATGTCATCAATCCGGTTTTCGCAGTCACCTTCATGGGTGATCCGGTGCGCGAAGGAAGAGTAGTAGATCCTAAAAAGAAGAAAAGGAGAAAGATTTTTGGATACAGCCTGTTGGGCATGACGACCATCTCTTTTTACATGTCAGGGAATTACGGGATGGGAAATTTTGTCATGGTCTGTCTCGTTTTTGCTGTGCTGTACAGGTTTTTCATTTCGGATGCGGTTAAATGGTTTCAAAAGAAAGGATGGCCCTCAATTCAGAGTACGTATGCAAGGTTTTTAACCTGGTCATTACGCCATCCATGGACGATGATGATCACTATGATGGTATTGTTATTCACGTCATGCGGTATAACATTAACAAGACAATCAAATATTGTCTTATTTCCAAAAGCCGATCCTAACTTTATCTACGTCTACATGACGCTGCCGGTAGGAACGGATGTCAATGTAACAGATTCGCTGACTAAAATATTAGAATCAAAAGTCATCGAAACTTTAGGAGAGGACAATCCAATCGTTGAATCAGTCATTTCAAATGTTGCGTTAAGTGCATCTGAGGATCAGTTTGATCGATCGTCCACGACGAACAAAGGGAAAGTAGGGGTGGCATTTCTGGAGTACTCCAAGCGTAAAGGGATAAGTACAAAAGCATACATGGATCAGATTCGCAAGGCCACTCAGGATGTCATTCCGGGAGCCGAAATTGTTGTGGATCAGGAACAAGGAGGTCCTCCAACACCAAAACCAATTTCTGTTGAAATCATTGGAGATGACTTTAGTCAATTGATGGCTGCCTCAAAAGTAGTTCATCGATATCTGGACTCTTTGGATATTCCCGGCGTAGAAGAACTGCGCAGTGACCTGATTGTGAGTAAGCCTGAAATCAGTATAAACATTAACAGAGATCGGGCAAACAGGGAAGGTATCAGTTCACTCCAGATTGGATCGGAATTTCGAACAGCCATTCTTGGAAAAGAAGCGACAAAGTTTAAAGATGGGGAGG
Source organism: Bacteroidota bacterium (assembly GCA_024642665.1). Lineage (GTDB taxonomy): Bacteria > Bacteroidota > Bacteroidia > Chitinophagales > Saprospiraceae > Opimibacter. The sequence goes on along the minus strand of JAHEAR010000002.1, from coordinate 146,152 downwards.
ATGAGATTCCTGTGATGATTCGTTTGAAAGAAGATCAGCGAACAAATATAAATGCAGTTGAAAATCTGAATGTTACTTTCCGGGACATGAACATGGGTGGAATACTCCGTTCGGTGCCCATCGTTTCACTGGCGGATATCAAGTATACCAATACCCTGGGCGGTGTGCGTCGACAGGATTTGGAGCGAATTGTAACCATTTCGTCAAATATTACTTCCGCATATCAACCCAAGCAAACACAGGTTGTCAATACCGTCAAAGATGCTTTAACGAGAATTCCACCTCAGGATGGTGTGAAGGTAGGTTTTGCCGGAGAAGATGCAGAAATGTTGGATGCGATGAGCTTCCTTGGACGTTCATTGGTGATCTCTATATTTATCATTTTGCTGATCCTTGTCGCTCAGTTTAACTCCATTGGAAAAACGCTGATTATTATGTCTGAAGTAGCTTTTTCAATTATTGGAGTACTTCTTGGTATGGCCATCTTCAATATGGATTTTTCAGTCATTATGATGGGAGTTGGAATCGTGGCGTTAGCCGGGATTGTTGTTCGAAATGGAATCCTGTTAGTAGAGTTTACTGATAAGCTGCGCGAGGATGGGGCCGATGTGAAACATGCCATTATTGAGGCTGGTCGAATTCGTATGACTCCTGTACTGCTGACCGCTACGGCCACTGTTTTTGGATTGATCCCTTTAGCCGTTGGATTCAATATTGACTTTGCCAGTTTGCTGGCCACAGGGGATGCCAAAATGTTTTTCGGTGGAGATAGCGTAGCGTTTTGGGGACCCTTATCCTGGACAATTATTTTCGGACTGATGTTCGCGACCTTTATTACCCTGATCATTCTGCCTGTCATGTATTTAGTGGGTTGGAAAGTGAAGCATTGGTGGGCTTCTATTATATAACAATGGAAGAGAGTCGGATAACCAATGGTTTTGTTTATCTTTTGAGATTAATTATATAATCGTATACTATGAGAGCAATGATCTTTGGTGTTCTGTTTGTCTTCGGTTTTCTTTTAGCCGGAGGTGGTTGTACTGCCAAAAAATGCATGGAAAAACCTGCCGAGGACTGCATCTGTACAATGCAATATGATCCTGTCTGTGGATGCAATCATAAAACCTACAGCAATGCCTGTGAGGCGGAATGCCATGGTATTTTAGATTTTACAGCCGGACCTTGTGAAAAAACCAAATAGGTATAGCGGAAAATTCCGGTCGGATTGTATTAAATAGTATTGTAGCTTTATCGTTCCACTAAAGCTATAGACCAATGCCATTTTCATTAGCTATTTCTAAATTCAGGACACCGCCCAAAACTAATTACTGGCTGTGGAGTTTTGTCCTCTTTTTCCTTTTGGTCTGGAGCAATTCCTTGTTGGGCACGACAGATATGGCCAATTGGATCCTGGAGAACCTGCTGGTTTTCCTTTTTCTTGGATTCCTGGCATTTAGCTGGAGGAAATACCAGTTTAGTGACCTGAGCCTCCTGTTGATCTGTCTTTATTTGTGTTTGCATGTCTATGGCTCAAAGTATACCTATGCAGAAAATCCTTTCGGGTATTGGCTCCAGGACCAGTTTGACATGTCGAGAAATCAGTATGATCGGATTGTTCATTTTAGTTTCGGATTTTTACTGGCTTACCCCATGCGGGAAATATTTTTAAAGTGGTTTAAATTTCCACGTTGGGTGGCCTGGGTGCTCCCTATTGAAATCACTTTATCCATCAGTGGATTTTATGAATTGATAGAGTGGGGAGTAGCAGATGTTTTCTTCCCTGATCAGGGAGACGCTTACCTGGGTACGCAAGGCGACATATGGGATGCCCAAAAAGATATATTTCTTGCCTTTCTGGGTGCCATTTTAGCCACGACCATCGTATCGAGTATTAAACGGATCGGGAATATTTATTCCGATGAGGAACTTCTGGCGATGCAGTCTGATCACTAAATCATCTTTCAGTTTTACAATTTTAATCAATGAAAATTTCAATTCTATTCGCTGTAGCATTTTGCGTTATTTCTTTTTTCTCTTGTAAAAAGGTCATGACCTCTGAATCCTGTTCTTCTCCTTATCCCGTGGGATTGTTTATTAATGCGACACTCATAGAGGGATGTGCTCAGGATAGGTATACGATGACTGCATTTTCATTTGTGGAGATGAATTTTAAGGAAGACAGCACCGTTATCCTGGACAATGGCACTTTAAAATTTACCTTGCCTGTGTTGCAAGCCGAAACCCCCTGTCAATTTATGATCAGGAACCCAGCCGTATTTGGGGAGTTATATTTTTATATGACGGAAGATAATGTCTTACATCTATTGGATACGGCCACTACACAATTGAATACAGCTTCGATTTTTGAAAAACGAATGGATGAAACAGGAAGTCCCCTAAGTTTTGATTTTTGCATTAATGATTGTGTGCTGACCGGCGAGTATCTGGTGTATAAAGATGGCGTTCAGCAACCCGGATTTATTACCATTATGGCAAATGGACAGCTAAATGGGTTGAAGCCCTATTTAGGCTATGAACTTTGTTATGCCGGTAATTGTGGACAAAAGTCAGACATGATCGCAATTCATTTATTTGATCAGTCCGGCCAGCGAAAAACTTTTGCGTTTAAGAAAAAGGAAGGTAAAAAAGTTATTGAGATGTATGCTGAAGGAGAAGCAACGGATGATTCAGGTAGCGGATTATTTGAGGGTCCTGTAGCCTTTGAATTAAGGTTAAAATAGGCGGTTTGACATCATCACACTTCTTTTGAATTTATTTGGCTTATAGCCGATCCCCCGAGTACGTATTGCGTTATGTAGTCAGGAGTTTACCTATTTTTATGGTTTAACAATGAATTTGATTTTAGCAAGGAATTCTACGCTTAAGGTTTTGTTGTTCTGGCTGCTGAGTGCAAACGGAATGGCGCAGTGTCCGCTCATTCCGGTGTCCGATGTATTTGATCATACGATGACGCAATGTGAAGGAGGTACGCTGACCATGAGCGCCACGGGCGAAAATCTTCCGCTGGGAAGTACCATTGATTGGTATTTGACGGAAGGGACACAAAATCCATACGATGGAGAAGGTGTTTTAATTGGATCTTCTTTAGTGATTGACCCCAATGGTATGGGAGTAGAAGATTTTGTGTGGACCATTCCGGATGATTTTTGTGACGTATATACGGGTTCTGGATATGCCATTGTAGGTGTACCAAATCCCCCTCCGGTACCTCCCTGCCTTGAAGTTTTGACACCGTACTATGGCATTCAGGTCGGATGCGGTAGCATCGAACTTACAGGTGGAGGTGATGTGTGCGAGGGCAACTGTCCTGAAGCCCCTACGGAAATGATTTTTACCATATCCGGAAATGATGGGCCGTATACCGTTGATATAGAGGTCTCCGCTACATTATTCGGAACGTTTCCCATCAATGGTCTTGAGGTGTCAAACGGAGAAATAATCTATGTGTGTCTTGAAGGTTTTTTTCCTTCGTTTGATCCATCTTCAGGTATTTTAAATGTGCCTGTACTTGCTATAGGATTTATGGCTTCAGTGGAGATTGTGTCAGCAACCACTGCATCCGGCTGTTCCATAGACTTAGATCAGAATTCAATTACGTTGCACTTTATTGCAGCGCCAACGGCGTCTGTTGGATCGGACCAAACGATATGTGCCGGTGAGACGGTTAATGTTTCCGGCAGTATTGGTGGGTCTGCCCAAACATCTATGTGGTCCACGAGTGGTGATGGTACATTCAATAATGAACTGTCTTTAAATACGATCTATACTCCAGGTGCCGGCGATATCGCGAATGGGGAAGTGATGCTGACTTTATTTTCGATGGATGAAAATGGATCTTGTATCCCGGGAGAGGCCTCGCTGACGGTATTTATAAATCCCTCATTGCAGATATCTGTCAATACCCCAATGACCATTTGTAATAATGATATTGCCAATGTTGTGGCAATGGTAACCGGAAGCTCAGAACCCTGCCTATGGGAAACTGATGGGGATGGTATATTTGACGATCCTGATGCAGCGTCAACTGTGTACACACCAGGATTTTTTGATATACTCAATGGGACAGTGACATTATATTATACGCCTGTTGACCCTGATGCCTGTGTGCAAAGTAATGAGCCGCTCGTGCTAACGCTGGCGGCTGCCCCTGTGGTTGATATTCCACAGGATTTGGAGATTTGTGAAGGCGACAGTGTTGTCATTGAGATTGATATTAGTGGAGATTTCGCTTTAGTAACCTGGAGTTATCCCGGTGATGGTGTGCTGCTTGTTGAGGATGATTTTAATGTGACGTATACGCCCGGTCCCATGGATATTGATGATCAGTTTTTCATTGTCTCAGTTACCGTGCAAAGTCCTTTTCCAGAATGTGGGTCAATTACACATAATATACCTGTTTATGTAGTACTGTGTGATTGCCCTGATTTTGACCTTGAAGCACCTGCTAACCCATTATGTTTTTTGAATGACACATTAGATCTGGCAGATTTGTTGGTAGCCGGAGGTTCAGGCGCATGGTCTATTACGGGCGTACCTCCGGGGGCAAATTCTGCAGAACTAATCGGAGGTAAGTTTATCACAAATATGTCTGATCCCGGGACATACACGATTACGTATTCCCTTAATTTTCCTGAGCCGGGATGTCCTGCGATGATGAGCGAAATAATTCTGGTGCAAGGTGTGCTCACCCCATTTGCAGGTAATGATGTGGCGTTTTGTGGCTATCAGAATGTTCCGTTAACCGGAAATATAATACCCTCAACAACAGATTCAGTTTTGTGGGAAACTTTGGGAGATGGTATGTTCGCAAATGCAGGCCTGTTGAATACAACCTATTTTTTAGGGGCACAGGATTCCATGGCTTCCTCTATTTCACTGGTATTACATGTGATTGATCCTGTCTGCAGTGATGGAACCGATACCATTACCTTGTATTTCAATCAAGCACCATCTGCCAACTTTGTCGATGATACAATTTCCATTTGTAACGTTGCGATGAATGGTTCAGTGCTGAATTTTAATGCCTTAATCACTGGAGGAGATAATGGCGGAATATGGTCAAATCCTTTTGGTGTCCCGGTCGATTTTTCAAATCCTTCCGCTGTTGATTTTGATGGCGTTGTTGTAGGTTATTATATGTTTCAATACGAAACCAATTCTGCACTTTCACCTTGTGCGGAAACTGTTTATACTATCATTGTACAGGTGGATGAATGTTTGTGTCCTTTGTTGATCGTGCAAAATGTACCTGATGGGATATGTAACTCGTTAGCCATGTTACCCCTGGATGCTTTTGTTCAGGCTGGTGGCCCCGGAACCTGGCAGATTATTTCTACACCTTCGGGATCAAATCCGGCATCCTTGACCGGATCAACGCTGATCATCAATGGTTGCGATCCCGGCAGTTATGATTTACGGTTTACTTTTGATGCAGCCCCTATTGATGGTTGTCCTGATAGCGCTGAAATCAATATCGTAATTCAGGGATTGCCTTTATTAAGTTTATCCAATGACACAGCCATTTGTGGTGAAGGTGATGTGCAGGTAGAGGCCTTTTTGAGCGGCTCCGCTACCGGTGTGCAATGGATCACAACGGGATCCGGCATGTTAGATGATGCCTCCTTATTAACGCCAACGTATTCTGTTTCGGCCAATGATTTAAGTAATGGATTGGTTTATCTTATTGCGACAGCAACGGATACTTTTGGATTTTGTCCTGCCCCCAGTGATTCAATTATTCTTTCAATCCAAACGCCTCCATTTGCCACATTATCTGCCGTCAGGGATACGATTTGCAATAACCCTGATAGTAATACGGTCATTAATTTTTCGGCATTCATTATTGATGGGGATACCAATGGATTCTGGTGGGATTTAGATGCCTCACTCGTTGACCTTAGTGATCCCGCACAAGTCGATTTCGAAATGGTGCAGGCTGGTAGTTATCAGTTTGTGTATACAACACAATCCGCCATCCCTCCTTGCGTGGATAGTGTTTATATTTTCACGGTGTTGGTTGAAGACTGTGCATGTCCTGTATTAGATATTACCACTAATCCACTGATGTTTTGTGAGGGAGATGGGATGGACCTGAATGATTTAATCACCAATGCAGCACCAGGTCAATGGGAAGTAAGCAATGGGCCTTCTGGGGTCTGGCCGGTGATAACAGGGTCATCACTGAATACCACAAATGCTGCCATGGGTAGCTATACCATTACTTATTCACTGATTGATTCTGTGCCGGATTGCCCTGCTTCAGTGACCGTCATGATGGCGTTGGAAGCACCTCCGGCGTATACGATTACCAATATAAGTTGTGATGCCGATCACATCATTTATGAAGTGATTGTCCAAACAGATGCGACTTCCTTAGAGTCTGATTTTGGCATAGTCACCAATATAGGGAGTGATGGATTTAGTATTGATTCTATATTATCCGGTCAGAATATTCAGGTGACGCTGTCCGGACCATCCGGTTTGTGTAATACCACATTTAGTGTGACTGCTCCTAATTGCGATTGCACACTTTTTATTGAAGACATCGCCGATACCATTCGATTCTGTCCGGGAGATACGTTTGTCCTGATTCCATTTGTCACCGGCGCACAAGGTTTGCCTTTTTCTACGTGGGTAACACCTACCGGAACCGTGATGCAACCAACCTTGCCATTAACAAAGGAGGGAAAGTACATTTGGATCGTTCGTGATGAAGCAGGCTGCGAAGAAAGAGATACTTTTTTCGTTTCTTTCATGATGCCTGTTTTTACAGCGTATACGATTTCTCCTCAGCACTGTCCTGGAGTAGCAGATGGAGCGATCACCATTGATGCCATATCCGGAGGAATTCCACCGTTTATAATTCAAATTGACAATGAGCCTCCCAGTATTTTTATTTCCACTCCGTATTATTTTACGGGTCTGGCTTCAGGCAATCACTTTGTCTCGATTACAGATAATTTAGGATGTTCATCGGGAGAGCTGATTACTGTAGATGCATTTCCATTTGGTGCAATTGATTTGGGCCCTGATCAATCTATCCATAAGGGGGATAGTGCATTCATTCAACCTTTCGTGGATGGCATTGATGCCCTTACCATCGCATGGAATCCATCCCTGCCGAATGCAGGCCTGGAAGATTTTTGGTTTGGTCCGGAGGTAACCACACTCCTGTCTGTGGTGGTCACCGATTCCATGGGTTGTGTCTATGAAGATGAGATTCTGATTACTGTTTATGAGGTTGAAAAATTTTATATCCCCAATATTTTTTCTCCGAATAATGACGGTGTCAACGATGTCTTTGAAGTGGTGGCCAATTTTCCTCCGGAACAATTACTATCACTGGAAATTTTTGATCGTTGGGGGAGTTTGGTGTATAGCCAGTTTGGAACAAACCCTTATCAATGGAACGGACTCTCAAAAGGAGAGGAAGTGCAGGGCGGTGTGTATGTATATAAATTTACCTGGAAAGATAATAACAACGACATCCGCATAACTTCCGGTGATGTGACGGTGTTGCGGTAAGTCTTACTTTATCCCTAACACTTTATGGGTTTGCACACTTAGTTTCCATTTCGGATGAGCTAGGCAGTACTCCGAGGCCCATTGTGTATGCTCATTTACCTGCGGACCGTCCATAGGTTGTAAATAAAAGTGTTCAAACCGCAAGTGTTCAAAATCTCCCGGTTTTATACCGGTTTGTTGAACTACCAGTTTTAATTCATTGCCGGTGGTAACAACAATTTTAGTATTGGCTTTAGGACTCATGCAGACCCAATCTAATCCTTCGGGAAGTGGGATGGTCCCATTGGTTTCAATGGCGACAGAAAACTTTTTTTGATGAAAAGCTTCAATCAATGTTCCATTTAATTGCAATAATGGTTCGCCTCCGGTACAAACAACATATTTATGATCAGCTGTTTTCGGCCAGAGGGAATCAACTTTTTCAGCAAGTTGTAAAGCAGTATACTTCCCACCTTCCACGCCATCCATCCCTACAAATTCAGTATCGCAAAACTGACAAATCGCTTCAGACCGATCTTCTTCTCTTCCACTCCATAGATTACAACCGGTAAAACGCAGAAAAACAGCCGGTCTTCCGGTATGTGCACCCTCGCCCTGCAGCGTGTAATAGATCTCCTTGATTTTATATTTAGTCATGTGTCGGCATATCGATCATGGCAGTGGCTTCTATTTCCACGAGGTACTCCGGTGAGATGAGGGCAGTCACCTGAACCATTGTGGTAGCAGGACATATTTCTTTAAAAAATTCACCATGTGCTTTCCCTATTTTTTCCCATTGCTGAATATCGGTTACAAACATTCTTGTTCGAATGACATCCTGCATTTGTCCTCCGAGTGATTCAATGGCTTGTTGTATAATCTGCAGGATGCGCTTTGTCTGAAGATACGCATCTCCGGGGGCAAAAGGCTGCCCGTATTCATCCACGGCGCACGTCCCGGACACTTCAATGGTTTGGCTTATTCTGACCGCGCGCGAATATCCTACAATGGATTCCCATTTGGCTCCTGAACTGACCTTTTGACGTGTGGTATGATCCATGCATTTAGATTTAAGGCAAAGGTAAGGGGAAGCGAGTGAAGGTGTGCCTGATCATTGAAAAGAATACCTCCAACTATAAGATTGAATTAGTGATCATAAAAATAAATAAGGCCAGAATCATCAATCCATCAACGAGACCACTAAAAAAATAATCATCGCTGATCCTATAGCTTAGTTTTATTAACGGGATCGTCAGCAGACTTACGACGGTCATAGAAATAAGATAGGCAGGATTCAGGTATTGAAATGACACCAGAAGGCTGAGTATGAAGATGATAATACAAAGCAGGATAGAAATCCACATTGTTTTTCTTTTTCCAAGCAGGGTAGGCATGGTGATGAGTGCCACGCTGTGATCTACTTCAATATCCCTGATTTCGAACGGGATGGTGATGAGAATAATAAAGAGCATTCGTTCCAAGGCATGGATGCCGGCCATGAAGAACGATGAATGACCATAGAATACAAACGGAATGAAAGCTGTCAGCCATCCCCAGGACCATCCGATCATTATTATTTTACCCCAACCAAGATCACGCAATCGTTTTTTTCCCGGAAGGATAGGAAGAACGTATCCACCGGCGATGATGGCACCGGGTATAAGAATCCAAAGTAATTTTGGTTCTGCCATCGTGAGGAAAATCCAAAGACTGATCAGTGACCATAAAATGGTGTATAGCCAAATGTGTGATTTGTATTTTCGAATAATTTCAAACCGATCGTTATTTCGAATATGGGCGACTCGTTTTAAACCTACGACCCGGTGCGCACAATACAAGGCTGACGTAGAGGTACCGACCAACAGAATATAAGCCAAATGGACCTGGGCTGTACCAAGGATTTCAAATGATAAAGCTGTCAAACATGCAGCACACAACCCAACAAATGTACCCCCGTAGAGCAGCAAATTGATCGTATCCCGGAGATATCTACTGATCAAAATATTTAAAGTTATGGCCTGATTTAATTTTCTTTAACGAGAGCGTAATTAAATCAATTAAATGTTCAACATCCTGAAAGTTGGCCATTTCCACGGTCGTGTGCATGTATCGTAAAGGAATCGAGATCAATGCAGAAGGGATGCCTCCATTCGAATAGGCAAATGCATCCGTATCCGTTCCCGTACTGCGAGAGGAAGCGACGCGTTGAAAAGGAATATTGTTTTCAACAGCAGCTTCCTCAATCAATTGCAGGAGCTTTCGATGGACAGAAGGAGCATAGGCCAGCGCAGGTCCCAAACCGAGTTGCACATCACCTTCTACTTTTGCATTGATCAATGGTGTGCTGGTATCATGCGTCACATCTGTAACCATGGCGACATTCGGTTTGATCGTCTGAGCAATCATGTGTGCGCCATGCAGACCTACTTCTTCCTGGACAGCATTAACGATATACAAGGAATAAGGAAGCTTGATTTTCTCTTCATGAATTTTTCGCGCCACTTCGGCGATGCAATATCCCCCTAAGCGATTGTCTAATGCTCTGCCAATAAAGTTTTTCTTATTGATTTCTTCAAAGCCGTCGTCATAGGTGATGACACAACCCACATGAATACCTAAGGATTCAACTTCCTTTTTATCTTTTGCACCCACATCAATAAATATATTGTCCATGGTGGGGGATAGCGAAGCATCTTTTCCTTTTCTAACATGAATGGCAGGCCAGCCAAATACGCCTCGGACAATTCCCTTAGGAGTATGAATATTGACACGTCTGCTGGCGGCAATCGTTTGATCGGATCCGCCATTTCTAATGACATGAATATTTCCTTTATCGGAAATGTAATTGACATACCAGGATATTTCATCCGCATGGCTTTCAATAGCGACTCTGAATTTTTTACCGGGGTTGATAATAGCGTAAGCCGTACCATAGACATCCGTATGCCACTCATCTACATAAGGAGAGATATAATCTATCCAGAGTTGCTGCCCTTTGTTTTCATGACCGGTAGGACTGGCATTTTCCAGATATTTTTTTAGAAAAGTTTTTGACTTTTTATTCATCGTGCAGGAAAAGAACTAAGAAAGTGATGTAATAAAATTTTCCGACCAGCTGACAGGGTCCTCAGACCATTTACGTAAGACATCCAGATGGTGTGGTTCAATTAATTTTTTGTCGGCAGCCACTTGTATGATCGTTGTAAAATCAGTCAAAGTGATAAAGGGACATTTTGCAACTTCAAATGCTTTTGTAGCTTTTGTTAAGCCATATTGAAATATTGCAATAGTTCCAACAACTTGTGCCGGAATTTGTCGCACAGCTTCAACGGCCTGAAGACTACTCATGCCGGTAGAAATCAGATCTTCAACCACCAGTACTTTTGCATTATTCTGAATATTGCCTTCTATTAAATTTTGTCTTCCATGCTCTTTCGGCTTTGATCGAACATAGGCGAAGGGAAGCTTTAGTCGGTCTGCAAGGAGTGTCCCAACAGGAATTCCTGCAGTCGCCACGCCGGCAACGGTATCAAAGAATTCAAAATCTTTTACCACCTTCGTCATTAAATCAATGATGTTCGTTCTGATTTCAGGATAGGAAAGGAGAATTCGATTATCACAATAGATCGGTGAACGCATACCGGAAGCCCAGGTAAATGGATCATCCGGTTGAATTCGGACCGCACCCGTTTCGAGCAGATTTGATGCAAGTATTTGATTGTTAATCATTTGCGAATAAATAACGTTGATGCAAAGGTATAAAATATACATTAACGAGAGTCCTTTGATTCTTACACAGACTTCAGATTTTGAGGATGAAACTGCTTTTGAACGTTCATTGATTCATGCCAAGTATCTGGGCAAACCCAAGATGCTGATGAATTATATTGAGGTTCTGGAGAAAAATAAACATCATGATGGGATCATTATTCAGGCGGATGATGTAGAACAATTATGGCTCGATTTTAAATCGCTTTACAATTATATAAAGGCCGGTGGGGGGCTTGTCCTCAATAAGTTTGGAAAGGTGCTTCTAATCTTTCGCAGAGGGCACTGGGATCTTCCGAAAGGAAAGCAGGATCCGGGCGAAACGCTTGCAGAAACAGCCGTTCGTGAGGTGATGGAAGAAACCGGCTTGCCTAATGTTGAGCTTATTGAAAAATTGGGTAATGGATACCATTGTTACCTGATGAGCAAGCAAAGAACATTAAAACGCACCCGCTGGTATCTGATGAAAACCTCCACCCCCGGCAAACTGGTACCTCAGAAGGAAGAAGGAATTCAGGATGCCGCCTGGTTTGACCCAAAAGAAATTCCTACACTGAATATTCCCATGTATAACAACATAAGAGATGTACTGGTACGCTACAATAATGAGAAGTTAAGCAATCCGGAAAAAAGTTAAGGTCAGGAGAGTATTAAAAAAGCAGGCTGCCCACCCGTATCATGGTGCTGCCTTCTTCAAGCGCAATCAGATAATCACCGGACATACCCATACTTAGCGTATTAAAATGAGTATGGTTTGAAAAATAATCGGTCTTGAGTTGATCAAACATTTCCTTTAGCGTGTGTAATTCCTTACGTATCACCTTGTGATCTTCCGTGAGTGTCGTCATACCCATGATGCCTTCTAGCGTAACATTTGTATAGGAAAGGTGATTCCCGGCGCGCAGAAAGGCATTGAGTGCTTCAAATGACCATCCAAATTTCGATTCCTCTGCTGATATTTTTATCTGCAAAAGGCATCGCATTTTTTTCTCCGCTTTCATGGCCTCGTTATTAATAATCTCAAATAGTCGGCCACTATCCAGTGATTGAATACAATGGACATAAGGGATGATAGACCGAACCTTATTCGTTTGCAGATGACCGATAATATGCCATTCAATATCCAACGGCATATTTGGTGCCTTGAGCATTAATTCCTGGGCTCTGTTTTCTGCAAAAACCCTTTGACCCATAGCATACAATGCCATAGTCTGCTCAATCGTCCTGGTTTTGGAAACAGCGACAAGGGTAGCTTGATGCGCCTGACATTGTCTGGTAATCGTATGATAAGGATGTTCAGAAGGAAGCACAGTCGATAAGGTTTGATGTTGAGGTATATCAACGCTGACAAGCGTTATAGTTAATACAGAATATTATTTTATGGCAATAAGTCGCTTTTAGGATACGTTTTGGATTGGTAAATTTAAAAATAAGCCAATTTGCAGATACGAGTACTTAACCAATAGATTTATTTAAGTATGCGGACAGTAAAAAATAAAAGTCGCGGAACACTTGGATTGGTGGTATCCATTTCATTGCATGTGTTGTTTTTTGCAGGTTGCCTCTTGCTGGACACCTCTAATATTTCATCGGGAAATGAAAAAAGCTCGAATGTGAATGAAATTAGTCAGATCCAGCATACCACGGTGCTGGCAGAAAATAAAAGCTAAACGTATTTTAGAAAAGGCCATTGATCTGGCTATCCACCAATTCAATAATCTTGCCCAGATCTTCAGGACTTTTTTCAAAGTCCACATCGTCCACATTGATAACCAACAACGGCCCTTCATGATATCCTTCAATCCAATCGTCGTATTTATTGTTTAATCGCTTCAGATAATCGAGGCTCATACTTCCTTCATAGGATCTTCCACGGCTATGGATATGTTTGACCAGTGTCGGAATACTTGCCTGAAGATAAATCAGTAAGTCCGGGGGTGAAATCTGAGCACTCATGTTTTTAAACAATGTAAAGTAATTTTCAAAGTCCCTTCGACCCATTAATCCCATTTCATGGAGATTGGGAGCAAAGATGTAAGCGTCTTCGAAAATAGTTCTGTCCTGAATTACAGTCTTTTCCCCATTTCTGATATTGAGAATCTGCTGATACCGACTATTCAGGAAATAAATCTGAAGATTGAAAGACCACCGATGCATATCATCGTAAAAATCACTTAGATAAGGATTGTTGGTCGTGTCCTCATAGTGCACATCCCATCCAAAATGTCTTGCTAATCGCTCCGAAAGCGTCGTTTTTCCGGCGCCGATATTACCCGCAACGGCTATATGTTTAATCAATGGATTCGATTTTTGCATCTGAAGAGATATACTAAACAGGCCTATAAGAACGTAAAATAAAAACCTTCTTCGATTGATAGGCTTGAATCATCCAAAAAAATGCTATCCCAAGGATTAAAATCAATACTTTTGAAGCTATGGAAGAATCTAAAGCCATTATTTCCCTGAGAGAAATTTCCCGAACCTATATCATGGGGGTGGAAAAGGTTCATGCATTAAGAAATGTGACCCTCGACATCACCAGAAATGAATATGTGGCGCTGATGGGCCCATCCGGTTCCGGTAAAAGTACGCTGATGAATATGATCGGATGTCTGGATTCCCCAACTTCAGGGGAATATTATCTCAACAACCAGTTGGTCAGTGAAATGTCTGATAGTGAACTCGCCGCAGTTCGAAACAAAGAGATTGGTTTTGTTTTTCAGACATTTAATCTGCTTCCAAGACTTTCTTCCCTAGATAATGTGGCGCTGCCTTTAGTGTATGCCGGGATTAAACGGGCACAACGGGTTGAAATAGCCGAGCATTTTCTGGATCAGGTAGGCCTGGCAGACAGAATGCATCACAATCCAAACGAATTGTCCGGTGGTCAGCGCCAGCGGGTAGCTATTGCAAGAGCCTTAGTAAACAAACCCTCTATCATTCTGGCTGATGAACCGACCGGTAATCTGGATTCCAAAACATCGCTAGAGATCATGGAGATTTTTGAAAAAATTCATGCCCTTGGCAATACGATTATTCTGGTGACCCATGAACCCGATATAGCCCTCTATGCACATCGCGATATCCGGATGCTCGATGGATTGGTAGAATCAGATATGATCAATCCTAATCCCCATAAATTTGGAGCAGGCGTAAGCACAGTTTCATAAAATTATAACAGCATGGCGACAAAGATTTATACCAAAACCGGTGATGATGGCACAACCGGTTTGTTTGGAGGAGCGCGTCTTTCAAAGGACGATATTCGTATTGAAGCCTATGGCACAGTAGATGAATTGAATTCCATCATTGGTTGGTTGATGACCGTGATTCCTGATCAGCAAATTGATTCCCTATTGCAGAATATCCAGTCAAGATTATTTACAGTTGGCTCTAATCTTGCCAGTCAGCCGGGGAAGGATATGATCACACCGGATTTGTTAGAAGAAGACATCGCCTTACTCGAAACATCCATTGATAAGATGCAGGCAACCCTCGCGCCGCTCACTCATTTTATTATGCCCGGAGGAAGTCAGTCGGTTAGCGCAGCGCATATCGCCAGAACGGTGTGCCGACGGGCCGAGCGCAGATGTGTCACCTTATCAAATAAGTCCAGTGTCGAACCCATCATTCTGTTATACCTTAACAGGCTTTCAGATTTCTTTTTTGTGCTGGCCAGATGGCTTGCCGTTCGTGAAGGCGTTACTGAAATAAAGTGGCAACCAAGAAAAAAAGATTAAGCTTGTTTCCTTTCGTTGTGATATCTTAAGAAGTGAATAACTATTCCGACACAAGATCATTCAGCGTCCAATCGAAAGCAAAGTAGTCAATCGATTCAGGAGTGGCTATGGTGTACACGAGATACTTGCGTACAAAGGTGAGTGGGTCCGGTTTGAAATCAGTTTTATATAAGTTGAAGATGGGTGATAACTTCGCTGAAGATTCACTGAACTGATTATAAGCATCGTTATTGATGAAGCTTTCAGTCTGTGCATTTAATTGTTCACCTAATCGCTCGGGTATATAGGCTTCTTTTAGAATAGGTGCTGAAGATTTGGTGCCCTTGTTTAATGCAAAATTAACACGAGGATCATTATACTGACTTCGAATTTCCCATTGAATTTGTTCTAATGAGTATTGCGTATCGCCTATTGAAATCCATTTGGCACTCCATGGATCTCCTTCATTTAATTCGTGCAGACTTTGAATGGGATAATGCTGAAGCACAAGTTTAACGGTATAGGCATTATGCAGATTAATCCAATAGGCCAATTGAACATTTTGGCTCCAATTGGATAAGGGTAATGGTTTTGAAAGTTGCTGAAGATACTTATCCAGATTCTCCTGATGATCCTTCCATTCTGTATAATTGATCAGGCCATCTACAGAAACAAATTTCTCCAGTTCTTTTGTCCAAATTTCATGATCCGGTATCCTGGTAGCGGGATACAACAAGGTACCCCTTGACGGACCGACAAAAACTAAAACTAGTAAGGAAAAAATAAATTTCATATTTCTTCTTAAAACCCGGAAATGATTGGATAAAATCAGGTAGCATGAAACGGCATGCTTACATCCCCGAAGATTTCGACAAAAGCAAGGTCAATAGCAATAAATGCTATGATTCTTCATCCGGATCATAATGAATAGGATCCAGCATGGGCAAGCCTACCCATTTCTTTTCTTCCGGTCCGATGGAGAAAAAGGATAGAATACCTCCGGAGGATCTGGCGATACGTAAAGCAAATGTGGTATACCCTTTATATAAATAAAAACCGGTCGCCGGTGGTAATGAGGCTAATATTGGATTCAGGTTGGCCAGCTTTTGAGAAATAATTTCACTTCTTTCCTTAGGATTACCTGGTAGAGAAGCCATTAATTCCTGTATTTTATTTGGGAGTTCAGCATCAACAGCATCATGAAAATCTTTGAAACCCTCTTCTCCGGTAACCGTCCGGAAGTGAACAATTTTTTCAGCCCAGGCTACCTCGTGTTTATCAATATTACCATCTGCACCGGCTATTAATACAGTGATATAAGCATGCGCATCTTTTAATTCAGTAATTTCTGTCTGGGATAAGGATTTCAGAATCTGATCCATGATTAACTAGTATTTTCTATGGTTAAGTCACAATATTAGGCATTTTGTATTACAGGCTGATAATAAATGCGAAAGACTTGAGAATTGGCCGAAAAACAATTCAAATGAAGGTTTTATTTATTCAAATTAGGTTCGCTTGAATTTAATTCGCTGGGATAAAATATTTAGTATATTGAATATCAGTGATTTATAATAAAAAAACAAATTTAATATTTAAAGATGGTAGATCAGTCTTTAGCTTGGTTAAATAGCCTTATATTTGCCACGTTTTTTTAAGACCTATTACCTAATAATATCTATATGCAAGGCAAAGGAATAATCAAGTTTTTCTTGATTCTGCTGACTGTGGTTTGTGCACTGCAATACCTCTATTTAATTCCCACACGTAAAGTGGAAAAGAAAGCTGAAGAGTATGGAAATGCTGCTGCAGCTCAATTGACTGAAGAAGGTGCAAAGAGCATAGCGTTTAAGTTGGCAAAAGCCAATTATCTGGACTCTATGTCCAGTGAACCGGTTATCAACATCCCATTGTTGGGAAAATTCAGTTACGAGAAACTAAAGCAACAACAAATTGCACTAGGGCTTGACCTGAAAGGAGGAATCAGTACAGTACTTCAAGTAAACCTTCGGGAATTTTTAGAGAACTTATCCAGCGGGACTAAAGAACCGGCATTTACGTTGGCTTTGGACAATGCAGATAAAGCCCTGAAAAATGCGCAAACCGATTATATCACCTTGTTTTCACAAGAATGGTCAAAAGTGGCTGATGGTAAAAAGCTCGGTCCGATTTTCGCACGTAATGCAACTCTTCGTGAAGAAATCAACTTTTCATCTTCTGATGGTGAAGTGATTCGTTTGCTCCGCTCAAAAGCAGATGAAACAGTTAGCTTAACATTTAAGCGATTGAAAGATCGTATTGACAAACTTGGTGTGGTACAGCCAAACGTTTCCCTGGACAATGCCAGAGATTTGATTTTGGTAGAATTGCCGGGTATTGACAATCCGGAGCGGGCCAGATCATACCTGCAGTCAACTGCCAAGCTTGAGTTTTGGGATGTTTACAGAGTCTCTGATGCGGGGATCATGGATGCATTTGTGCAGGCTGATGCGAAGTTAGGCAAGCTTGCATCCGGTGATACTACTGCCTTAGAAGATATTCAGGAGATGCGTATTGATACAGTTTATACGCCTACTTATGACAGCCTTGGACAAGTGATCGATTCGACGATGAGTACCGTTGAAGTACCGGTCAACGGTGATGCTGCCAGTAAGGGTGGTCCACTGTTATCTCAATTAGATCTTAATTATTTTGACGGTCAGACTATTCGTTATCCTTTTGCAGTGATGGGCGTTGCCAATCGCAATCGGATCAAAGCGATTACGGATATGCTTGACAACGAACAGGTGAAGTCAATCTTTCCGCAAGATGTTAAATTCATGTGGGCGGCCAAGCCAACGATAGATGCGGATGGAGTTGAAACAGATGCGTATGAATTATACGCGATTAAAATGAAAAGAGGATCCAACAAGGCTCCTTTAGAAGGGGACCGAATTGTGACGGCCACGTCTAATCCCGATCCAATGACCAATCAGGTTGCCGTTACCTTGCGTATGGACAACCTGGGGGCAAAAGCCTGGGCTGATATGACCACTAAAGCCGCCCAGGATAATAACCGTGAGATTGCTATTGCATTGGATGATGAGGTTGTGTCTGCTCCACGTGTAAATGAGCCCATCACTTCAGGAGATAGCCGAATTTCAGGAAACTTTACAATTCAGGAAGGGCAGGATTTAGCCAATATTCTTCAGATTGGAAAGCTGCCTGCAAGCACTACTATTATTCAGGAATCGCTTGTCGGTCCTTCATTAGGACAGGACAATATTAATAAGTCTATGATCGCCTTGATTGTCGCATTGCTTATCGTGATGTTGTTTATGGTGTTCTACTACTCAGGTAGTGGTGTCATAGCCATTATTGCCTTGTTAGCGAACCTGTTTTTCATTTTTGGAGCATTGTCCTCTTTAGGAACGGTGCTCACATTGGCAGGTATTGCAGGGGTTGTTTTGACCATTGGTATGGCCGTGGATGCTAACGTTATCATTTTTGAAAGAACCAGGGAAGAACTGCGTGCAGGGAAGTCACTGAAGACCTCTATTGCAGATGGATTTAAAAATTCTTACTCAGCGATTATAGATTCAAACGTGACCTCTATCCTTAGTGCATTGGTGCTGATCTATTTTGGACTTGGACCTATTAAAGGATTTGCTGTAACGCTTTTGATAGGTATTATCTTTTCATTCTTTACCGCTGTTATCGTTGGTCGTATGCTGATGGAATGGTGGGTGGCGAAAGGAAATACAATTGGATTTTCTACTCCAATGACCCAAAACACGTTAGTTGGATTAAATGTTGACTGGCTTAGTAAGAGAAAGTTCGCTTATATCGGTTCCGGGTTGTTTATCCTTATCGGGCTCATTTCTATGTTTACAAAAGGCTTTGAGTATGGAGTGGACTTCCAGGGAGGATATTCTTACAATGTGGAAATCAAGGAAGGTGCTAATTTTGACCTTGATAAACTCAGAACATCCCTGACCGCATCATTTGAAGGTACGCCTGTCGTGAAAGCGATTGATGCTGCCAACACCTACAATATTACAACGAGTTATCTCATCGATGATATGGCCGCAGATGCTCAGGCAAAAGTGGCTCAAAAACTTTATGAAGGAGTTGTATCGGTGACCGGTGAGGATATGACACTGGAAAACTTTTTATTGACAGACTATTCCGGAACACATATAACCAGTTCTGCTAAAGTAGGGCCAACGATTGCCGATGATATAAAGAAATCATCACTGTATGCAGGAATTGTGGCGATGATGTTGATTTTCGTTTATATCATGATTCGATTCAATAAGTGGCAATATTCATTTGGTGCCGTATTGGCGTTGATACATGACTCGCTGGTGGTGCTTGCATTCTTTTCCATTTTCCATGGACTGTTACCTTTTTCGCTTGAAATAGATCAGACCTTTATTGCTGCACTTTTGACAGTAATTGGTTATTCGATCAACGACACGGTGATTATTTTTGACCGTATTCGGGAGAATTTTGGTTTGTACACCGGAAAGACTAAGAATGAGATTATCAACATGTCTGTGAATGCTACGATGAGTAGAACCATTATTACTTCATTGACTGTACTTTTTGTGGTGTTAGCGTTATTGATTTTTGGAGGGGCCAGTATCAAAGGGTTTGCCTTTGCGCTCGTTGTGGGGGTTATTGTAGGAACCTACAGTACCATATTTATTGCAACACCTGTTCTGGCAGATCTTTCAGGATCCATTACCCCTAAATCAGTTGGATCAGGAAGTTTTAAACGTTCAACCGTAAAGAAGTAAATATTTTATAATTAGTATTTATCTCTATTGATATAGAAAGGGAGGATTGTTTGCCGACAATCTTCCCTTTTTTGTTGAACCAAAGGACTTAAAATATTGTCTGATGGAGAAGTATTATTTTGCAACAGTTCAGTATAGCAGTTCGTTATTACCATGATGCGACAAATATTTATCTGTAGTATTGCTTTAGCCGTCTTGATTGGGGGCTGCACCTTCACGCGAAAGGTTCGCACAGGGATGCAGGCTTATGAGGTGAAACAGTTTTCCGTGGCGACTAAACTATTCTCCCAAGAGTATGAATCCAGTAATTCGAAATCAGATAAAGCCATTATTGCTTTTTACACAGGCGAGTCTTTCGCTAACATGAATGATCCTCAATCAGCCTCCCTATGGTATTATAAAGCAAGTGAAGATGGGTATGGTCCGGAAGCGCTCGAAAATTATGCGGATGCATTGAAAAAACAAGAAAAGTATGCAGAAGCCATGCACATATATGAAGACCTGCTTAACGCTTCACCGGGAAATGCGGGCTACCGTGCTAATATTAATTTGTGCAGGCAAGCGTTTGAATGGAGTAACGCTAAAAATGAATCATATCAAATAGAGGAAGCCCCCTTTAATAGTGCAGGTGCAGATTATTCTCCGGTACCCATTGGTCCTGATGAGTTGTTATTTACCAGTGATTGGGATGCCGGCGGTAATGGTGATCGATATCTCTGGACAGGCAGAGCCTTTTCCAATATCTATAAAGTCAATACCAACACGGGAGATATTAATTTGTTTGATCCGGTAATTAATACCGACAAAAATGAAGGTACCGGTATATTAGATCCGGACGGTGGTATGATGGTCTTTACAAGATGTTATGTGGGGAAAGATTATGATGCATGGTGCAAACTCATGTTCAGTTATTTACGCGGAGGGATATGGTCAACACCGGAACCTTTTTGGTTTGTGGAAGAAGGAATTAATTATGGCCAACCAGCTTTTGCGGCCAATGGGACAACCTTATTTTTTTCTTCGGATGATCCAAAAGGATTAGGGGGGCATGATATATATTTCAGCCAGTATGATGAAAATGATGGATGGAGTGAACCGGTCAATCTGGGCGCAATAATCAATACCTCTGGAGAAGAGCAGTATCCGACGGTATTCATGGATACGCTTTTTTATTCTTCCGATAAATTGGCCGGACTTGGTGGACTTGATATTTTTAAAACCTATCTCGGCTCCGATGGAATCTGGGTATCCCCTGTCAATTTGAGAGCGCCAATTAATAGTGGAGGGGATGACTTCGGTTTTGCCGTAGATACTTTTTCGGCGATGCAGGAAGGTACCCTGATGCAGGGGTATTTTACTTCCTCCAGAGAAGGTGGATCCGGAAATGATGATATCTATTCTTTTGCCGTGAAAGGCAAACGCACGAATGTAGACATCGCAGAAGTTCCAAAAGAAGAACCTTCCGAAGAAGAACCCATCGATTATCAGCTTTTTCTGGTCATCAAAGTGATGGAGCCTCAGTATGCCACTCCCGGTGATCCGAACAGTCCGAAAACCGGTAAAAAAGCACTCCCTAACGGCCCTATTATCGTTAGTGATGGCTTGTCCGATCAACGTTTTGTAACGGATGAATTAGGCCAGTTTTTAACTAAACTGGAGTGGGGGGAAGCATATACTTTCACAGCGAAGTATCGGGATCACCTTTCCGTTGTGTACACCCTGAATACTGCAGAGATAAAAAAGGATAAATCAAAACCTCAGAAGACCATTAATCAAATACTGGAGCTCGATCCGATATTTAAGAACAAAGAGATTGTGATTGACAGCATCTTCTATGATTTTGATCAATGGGCGATTCGTGAAGATGCAAGACCGCCATTAGACCATCTGGCTTCCATTTTAAAAAACAACCCGCAAATCAATATTCAACTCTCTTCCTATACAGACTGCAGAGGCACCGAGGAATACAATCTTGACCTGTCACAGAAGCGAGCAGAAGCCGCCATTGAGTATCTTAAGTCTACTGGTATCCCCGGTCGACGAATGGTCGCTCGTGGGTTTGGGGAGTCAAACCTTGTGATTAAATGCAATTGCGAAGATTGCACAGAAGATGAGCATCAGGCTAATCGACTGACCACTTTTAAGATCATCGATTGATTTATAGTACGATGTTCACCATTTTACCCGGGATGACAATGGTCTTTTTAATGGATTGACCTTCCAGCCATTTCATTATTTCCGGGAGCGCTTTAGCACTGGATTCAATTTCCTCTTTGGGCGTATCTACGGGAAGAGTGATTTCACTTCTCTTTTTTCCATTGATACATACAGGATAGGTAATGGATGTATTCACCAGCCATTTATCCTCATGCATAGGGAAAGTAGATTTGTGAACAGAAACATCGTGTCCCAAATATTGCCATATCTCCTCCGTAATAAAGGGTGCAAAAGGGGCTATTAATTGAACCAATGGGGCAAGAATTTTTGAAGATTGTTCCCCTGTTTTTCGCAGTTCATTGACACAGATCATAAATTGACTGATAGCCGTATTAAAAGAGAATCGTTCAATATCTTCATTCGTCTTTTTTATAGTAGCATGCAATATCTTATAAGAAGATTCAATCGGTTCAAGATCAGTGACAATCCATTCTCCTTCTTCATTAAAATACAAGGACCAGAATTTTCTTAAAAATTTATTGATTCCTTCAATACCCATGGTATCCCATGGCTTGGATTGTTCAATAGGCCCTAAAAACATTTCATACATTCTAAAACAGTCGGCTCCGTATCGGGCGATGACATCATCGGGATTAACCACATTGTGATATCGCTTAGACATTTTTCCTACTTCCGATAGCGTTTCAATGAAAGCACCCGATGCATTGGTAAGTGTATACAATTTGCCATCAGCGGATTCGAATATTGCTTCTGCATACTCATTTCGCCATTGGATAAAAGACTTAATACCTTCCTCCGTTATATGTGAATTTGGCTGACCATACGCGGACACAAAATCAATATGAACAGGAATGGCAGAATAATCATTTGGTGATAAGCCTTTCGCTTTGATCAATTCGGCACTAATAAAATGGGCTTTTCCATCATGACGTTCCTTTAGAAGTATCAGACTTTCCACTACGCCTTGAATCATTCCCTGATTTACAAGCTTTTTAAAGGGTTCCTGGGTCGGCACATAACCGAGATCATACAGGAACTTATGCCAAAATCGCGAATACATTAAATGGCCAACAGCATGTTCAACCCCACCAACATAGAGATCTACATCCTGCCAGTAATCAACAGCTTTTCTGGAAACAAATTCATCCGCATTGGTTGGATCCATATAACGCAAAAAGTACCATGAAGATCCTGCATAGCCGGGCATGGTATCCGTTTCTAAAAACTTGTCTGCAGCGGGTCTGGCCCAGCTATCAAGTCGTGCCAGTGGTGAACGACCATCCGGAGAAGGTTTAAAATCATCCAGGTCGGGCAGCTCATGCGGCAGGGAAGCATAGGGCATTTCATGCACGAGTCCAGCTGCATCGTAGTATATCGGAAAGGGTTCACCCCAATAGCGCTGGCGACTGAAATTAGCATCGCGTAATTTATAGGCAATCTGTTTTTGCCCTAAATGATTTTCTTCCAGATAGGCAAGAATGGATTGAATCGCTTTTTCGACAGTCAATCCATCGAGAAAGGAAGAATTTATTAGTATCCCTTGCTTATCTTCTATGCTTGAATTTTCAAGTCCTGTACGATCGATCACTTCGATTATCTCCAGTTGATGATGTTGTGCAAAAGCTAAATCGCGTTCATCACCGCACGGTACAGCCATAATTGCCCCTGTACCATAATCACTAAGGACGTAATCTGCGAGCCAAATTTGAATCTTTTTGTTGGTCAATGGATGTATAGCATATGCCCCGGTCCATACGCCATCAAGATTTTTGTCACCACGTGTATCTGCTACCTTGTTGTGTGATCTGTCCAAATAAGCACGGACAGAATCTTTTTGATCCGCTGACAGGATATCGTTGACGAGTTCATGATCTTTGGCCAGAACGAGAAATGTGCTGCCATAGAGCGTATCCGGTCTGGTGGTGTAAACGGTTACTCCAGAATCAATATTCGCCAAAGAAAAATTGATCAAAGCACCTTCTGACCGACCGATCCAGTTGCGTTGAATGGATTTCAAACTATCACTCCAATCTATATTTTCCATCCCGTTCAAAAGACGTTCAGCATATGCTGTGACGCGCAGAGCCCATTGCATCATCTCTTTTTGGACAACGGGATGGCCACCACGTTCGCTTACACCATCCTTTACTTCATCATTGGCCAGTACGGTTCCTAATGCTTCGCACCAATTGACAAAGCCTGATTTTCTGTAGGCCAGCCTGTAATTCATGAGCACATTTGACTGCTCAATGGCTGTCATCGACTTCCAATCGTTCGCTGAAAATTCTGGATGTGATGTACTTGCGGTATGGAGGTCCTTGCTTCCCGCAGTTTCAAAATGAGTTATTAAAGCTGAAATGGGAAGTGCTTTGTCCTGTATCTTGTCATAATAGTGATGATATAGATTTAAAAAAATCCACTGCGTCCATCGGTAATAGGAAGGATCGTCCGTTCGAACCTGGCGGCTCCAGTCATAGGAGAATCCAATATTATCCAATTGTGCTCTGTACCTGGTGATATTGTCGGAGGTACTCTTTGCCGGATGGACGCCCGTATCCAGTGCATATTGCTCAGCAGGCAGACCAAATGCATCATATCCCATTGGGTGCAGCACATTGAAGCCGCACATCCGCTTATGACGTGAATAGATATCACTGGCTACATAGCCCAGTGGATGTCCTACATGTAGTCCCGCTCCTGAAGGATAAGGGAACATATCGAGTACATAAAATTTAGGGAGCGCCTTGTCTTCGGTCACTTTATACAGATCAGTCTCCGCCCATTGCCGTTTCCATTTAGCCTCTATTGCACTATAATCTAATTTCATATTATTGTTTTGCCCGCTATGGAGCGCAAAAATAGTCAGAACAAAAGGATTCACCTACTTTGGCGCATAAGTGTCATAATTCCTTGATTTGAACTAAATTCAGACTTGTTTTTGTTAAAAAGGGGTCTCTTACGACGAAAAAACTGAAAATCTGATTACATCCTATGCGAAAATTAATATTTACGATCATCCTCCTTCTGGCCTGTTATGTGGGTTACATATATTATTTCGGACAGGAAGATGACAAAGAAAAAGCCGAAATTATTATCAATGAAACTAAAGATCTGGGTAAGGCAGTGGGTGATTTTCTGAGTGCACAAAAAGAGAAATACGATGAAGGCGAGTTCGATGATCTGATCGGAAAGGTAAGCTCGATGTTGAATAAACTCAAAACAGGGACAGGGGAAACACAGGGCGAGGTAAAGGATAATCTAAGGAAACTGCAAAAGGAATTAAAGCAAATTGATCCTCAAAAACTCAGTGAAGAAAATCAAAAAGCACTCGAAAAAGTTATCGGTGAAGTCGAAAAGGAACTGAATAAGTGAGTTTTTCAAACCTTGAACTTTGCCCGTTTTTCATAAAAATCTGCAGCAGTTTAGTGGTTTTCCGAGGCTGAAAGCAAATTCAATTCACCACCTACTAAAAGGAAGGATTATATTTGCCTCCGATGGCCACCGGGAGAATTATCCTTTCTGAACAAAAACTTAACCTCGTACTTGACAGGTTGACCCATCAACTCATTGAATATCATGGCGATTTCAGCGAATCGTGCATCGTGGGTATTCAACCCAGAGGGGCCGCACTGTCGGACAGGCTGGTGGCTCGATTAAAGAGAATTGGAAAGCTCAAATCCATTTCCTACGGACTCCTGGATGTTACTTTTCACCGCGATGATTTCAGAACCAGAGACGAACCGCTAAAGGCCAATGAGATGAAAATGGACTTTTTGGTGGAAGGAAAGAAGGTGATTTTGGTCGATGATGTCCTCTATACAGGTCGCACCATTCAGGCGGCTATTTCCGCCCTTCAGCATTTTGGGAGACCGGAGAAAATTGAGCTGCTTGCACTCATTGACAGGCGATTCAACCGGGATCTGCCGATCCAGACAGATTATTCCGGAATGGTCGTTGATGCACTGGATCAAGCGTATGTCAAGGTGGAATGGAATGATGGGGGTGGCGGAAAGGTCAGGATTTATGCCAGTAAAGAAGATGTAAAATAGATATATGGCGACTAAACAACTGAGCACAAAACATCTCCTTGGGATCAAGTATATCACCCCGGCTGATATTGATCTCATCTTTGAAACCGCTGATCAGTTTAAGGAAGTTATCAATCGACCGATTAAAAAGGTCCCTTCATTAAGAGACGTTACGATAGCCAATTTATTTTTTGAGAATTCCACCAGAACCAGAATATCATTTGAGTTAGCCGAAAGACGTCTTAGCGCTGATACGATTAACTTTAGTGCCAGTTCTTCCTCCGTCAGCAAAGGCGAAAGCTTATTAGATACGGTCAACAACATTTTATCTATGAAAGTAGATATGGTGGTGATGAGACATCCTGCACCTGGAGCGCACATGTACCTCTCCCAACGCATTAATGCCTGCATTATCAATGCAGGTGACGGAACACATGAGCATCCGACGCAAGCCTTGCTGGATGCCTATTCTATTCGGGAGCGGCTGGGAAGTGTGAAAGGAAAAAAAGTGGTGATCGTCGGTGATATTAAACACAGCAGGGTAGCGTTGAGTAATATTTATTGTCTTCTCAAGCTAGGCGCAGAAGTTAAACTTTGTGGTCCACCTACGCTGATGCCCAAACATATTGAAAGTCTCGGGGTTCAAATCGAGCACAATCTTCGGAAAGCATTAGCCTGGTGTGATGTTGCCAATGTGCTACGTATCCAATTGGAACGACAGAAAACCAAATATTTTCCAAGCCTCCGGGAATATTCAATGTACTACGGGTTGAACCGTGAGCTATTGAATACCTTGCCAAAACCCATAACCATTCTACATCCCGGACCTATCAATCGGGGTGTCGAAATCACCAGTGATCTGGCAGATTCTGAGCATGCTATTATCCTTCAACAGGTGGAGAACGGCGTAGCTATCCGAATGGCAGCGTTGTATCTGCTGGCCGATAAAAGGGATTAAATCCCATTTTGTAGGATCCTCATTGCAAATCATGTAAAAAGGTGCTTTATTGATTTGAAACGGTAATTTGTCTTTTTACATGAAGTAATCTTCCCCAATTGCCTAAAAATCAATTGCTAATGATGGGGTTAAAAGTAGATTTAGGGTAATTTTTGGATCGAAATTTGTATTATTGCTAGGAAATAATCATTGCTGCAATGACTATTTCGCATAACAAGCAGATCCCAATGATGAAAACTCATCTTCTGATATACTTATGTCTTATTCCCCTGATGGGCTATAGTCAGGCATTTGATTTAGGGGATGACCAGAATTTATTGCAAGAACCATTTAGTATTTCCGGAAATATTGGTTTCAATTTCAGAACCTACAGAGCCTGGAATATTGAAAACCGACAATACCCCTATACCACAACAATCACAGCCAATTTTACCATAAAAAGCTATGCCGTGACGATTCCGTTTAGTTTCGTGATGCATAATCTGGATGAAAGTGATCGTCCCTTTGATAAGGAATACTGGGATGGTTTTTTTACCAATCAGCGTAATCGGTTGATGCGGATTGGCGCTAGTCCAAGCTATAGAAGCATCACTGTTCATCTCGGATATCGTTACATGAACTTATCGCAGTTTACTTTTGCCAATCATAATTTTCTGGGGGCAGGCATAGATCTCAAGCCGGAAAAGGGCAAATTGCGTTTATCCGCCATGGGTGGGCGCCTGACAAAAGCCGAGCCTGAAAGTATTTCATTGAATACACAAAATGTACAGCAGTATACACGAATTGGCTGGGGATTTAAGTTGGGATACTTTCATACAACGAAAGATTATCTTGAATTTGCTTTATTTTCTGCAGCAGACGATCCTAAATCGCTTCAATATCAAAGCGATTCTCCGTTTTTAGTTACTCCGCAGGAAAATCTGGCGATAAGTCTTGCCGGAAAGAAATCATTGGGCGAAAATTTATCATTTCAGTTTGAAATAGCCAAAAGTGCTTTGACGAGAAATGCAAAAGATCCTGACGATCAAAAAGGCTTTGGGCTTTATAATAGTTTTATTTTCCAAAGAAAATCATCCACCTCGTTTAATAATGCTGCCGAGCTTAAAATGGAATACCAGAAAAGAGAAATTTTGGTAGGCCTTTCCTATCGGCGAATAGATCCCGGCTATAAATCACTAGGCGCTTACTTCTTTAATGATGACCTCGAAGATATTACGGCCTATACACGATTCAAGATATTTAAAAAGAAAGTGGACTTATATGTTACCGGTGGTATAAGAAGGAACAATTTGGAAAAAGAAAAAGATGCTTCTTTTAAACGGATTATTGGTTCAGCCAACCTCACGTATCGATTAGAAGATTGGACCTTTACTGCAACCGTGTCCAATTATAGTTCAAAGGTAGACTATCAGCTTAACCCGGATCTTGATTCGCTAAATGCTGTTATCGTATCACAAGAAGCAAGTATCATCGTCAATAAGGTTTTTCCGGGCAATGGAGGATCTTTTCAAAGCATCAATTTTATCACAGGCCTTCAGACAGTCAATGATATGGTGGACAATCCGGAGCAAAGTGTTGCTTCTGATTTGTTTTTTATTAATGCCTCTTATACCATTGCCACCAGAACCTCCTGGCAGTATTCATTAATAGGGGATCTGAATACAAACTCCTTATTTGGGCTTAAACTCAATAGATATGGTGCAGGGGTGCAAATAGCCAAAGGATTTAAAAACAATAAATACCAGGTGGGGGTGGGAATGAATTACTACCTGCAGACCAGTACCGAAGGTTTGAGAAACCATCTATGGAGCAATTTTGTGCGCGGAACATGGCAAGTTACAAAACAGCAAACTGTAAATGTTCAGGTCAATTGGCTAAGAAATTTAAGATCAAACGTTGGCATACAAGATGATTTTTCCGAATTGATGGGATCGATTGGATACAATATGAGATTCGGCTATTCCTCGTCAAGGAATGCACGCGTCAATAAAAGTAATACGCTTTAAGATTAAAGGAACAGTTGCTAAATAGTAAATGAAAATAAAAATCCGGTGAGTCTTTGAAAATAACAGCCATCATAGAAACTAATTTACTGATCAGGAAGTATATTTTGATCTTTCTCATGCTATGTGCAGGATCAGGGGGTTTGTTATATGGCCAGGCTTATCCGATTTGGGTCACTGCGATGCCTTCAACGTTATCTTCTGCAACGGTATATCTCGGTGATTTTGGACATATCGAAGCGACCGGGGGGAAAATTAATTTCCTGATTGAGTTAAGAGATCCGGTAGAACAATTCAGGCAAGTGCATTTTCGACTTACGGTTCTTCGTAATGGAACTCCTGTGATGATGACAGATCCATCCATTGCACCACCACTCATTACCTTACAGAAAGGTTTTCCTATCATGGTCAACGGTTCAGATCTGAGTTTTTACTTTGAACTTAATCATCTTGTTGGTATAACAGGTTATAATTTAGATAATGTCTTACCGGAAGATTATTATTCAATTTGTGTGGAAGTGATCGATTTTGCGCGTCAGAAAGTCATATCTGATAAAGTATGTGTCAGCGGGTTTCTGAATCAGCTGGATCCTCCTTTGCTATATTTCCCACGACAGGATTTTGAGTTAAGCTTAGGTCAATCTGCCAATCTGATGTTCAATTGGCAGCTAACCGGTATTTCTGTTCTGTACTATTCCAATATCAGTTACATATTTGAGCTAAGGGAACTCAATCCTGATTTTGAGAATGTGCAGGAGTATTTTGAAAATAATACCCTGATCTACCAGACAGAAGTTCAGAATAATTCATTGATTTATGGCGTTGGATTGCCACCGTTAGTCAAGGATAAAAAATATGTTTGGCGCGTCAGAGCACTTGCGAGAGATGATAATGGTCAGGAGCTGGTCGGCTATTTCCACAATAATGGGATTAGTGAAATTTGGTCTTTCAATCTGCCTCAGGACCCCGGTAGGAATAAAGACTTTTGTCATGCCCTTGATCCCAAACAAGCCAAGAATCAGACGCCTGCTTACCAGGTATACATCGATGATGTGGTCCATGTTGGCCATTTTGATTTAGTGATAACGGATTTGCAAAATGCTTCAGGGGATGCAGCAAAAGGATCCGGAAACATTCTAATCCCCTTTCTTGATATTGAAGTTGAAGTAAGTTTTGATAATCTAAAAATCAATGATAAGCATGAAGCGTTTGCCGGAACGGTAAGTGTTAACCGGGAAGATAATTGGCTGGCCCGGGTTAGAAGCGGGCTTAATGGCTCTTTAAATTTTGTGGAGGCAGGAATAATTTCAGAGACGGATATTCAAAACATTTTGATCCGGTCGAATAATATCAATCAAAACGCCCCTAATCAATTACCGTTTTCATTGAATCAGATCCTTTTGAAGGATCATAATGTGAAAATACCTTATGATCTGATTGTGAATGAAATGCATTTTACACCGCAAGGTGCCAGTTTCAATGCAGTCATGTTGGTCCCTAATGGAAATGAAGGGTATGCAAAATTTGGTATATCAGGAGTCGGTATGGATGATTCCGGTTTTGAAATTTCGGATTTAAAACTTTTCCTTTCAGAACACACCAGCATGCCGGGATTTGATGATGATAAAGTTCATATTGTAGCCAATCCTGGTGAGTTAAATCCCGATAAGGGAAGTTTTGCAGAATTTAATTGTGAAGGGTTTAAAGAATTTAATCTGCAGGGTAATTATCAATTTGATAAGGAAGTCCTGGTACGAGCAAGTAATATCTCTGTTCCTGCAAGTGCAAAGCTGCATATAAATACAACAACATGGGACAACGTGATAGCAGAAGTTTTGATGCAGGACTTTGCGATACCCGGTATGGATGAGTGGCGGTTTGAAGTTTTAAATGGCTGGGTTGATTTCTCTGCTGCTCGTAACTTGCCCAACATCCAACTTCCGGATAATTATGTTATTCCGGATATCCGATGGAAAGGATTTTACCTTACAGATTTGAAAGTTATTCTTCCCCAGGAACTTAAGTTTGGTCATAATAATGCCCTGGAGATGCTGACGAAGAATATGATTATTGATGAAAATGGAATTTCATTTTCAGGGAAAGGATTTAATCTTTTATCCTTAGGGGATGGAAGTGCCGGTGGATGGGCACTTTCATTTAAAGAATTGCAGTTAAATATTGCGAAAAATGAATTTGAATATGCAGCTATCAAGGGCCAGATTGTAGCTGTGCCAATCGTCGATACCATCGATTATAATGGAAGGATTTATAGAGAAGAAAATGCTGCCGGATATGCTTTGGATTTGTTTCCGCAGGAGAATATCGATATTCCATTTCTGAAAGCTAAGATTGAGCCCACTGCGGAAAGTGTGATTGCTATTCGGCAAGCTCCACCATTTTGTGGTGTGGAATGGAAGCCATATGCTAATATCAATGGCCCATTAACTGTGCGCATGCCTGAAACCGCTTTTAGTCAGTTCGGCGGTAATTCAATCAGTGCGAAAATGAGTCAAATCAAAGATTCATTGAAGACGGATGGCGAATTTGAATTTGATCTGACGGGTGTCGTGGTCAAAGGGTTTAAAATAAATCATCCTAAGCTTCCGAAAGGAAGATTTTTTGGAATAGATCGGGTTTCATTATCTACCGGTGGGGTCTCTTTGGCAGATGTAGCACTTTCTGTTGAAGGAGTTGATTTGTTGGAAGAGGAATTTGAACTTGATGGGCGGCAACCGGGACTTGGTCTTGGATTTCATGTCTCTAACAGTACCTTTGGTGTCCATCCGAAATTTTGGGCGCTCAATGCGAATGCAGGAGAAGCAGGACCTTATGCACTTTCAAAAATTGAGATTGAAGTCCCAAAGGTGCCAAAGAAAGCTTTTAGCTGCTCCTGTGGATCTGAAAATCAATCATCCTCGGAACCTGATTATTGTCAGGCGCCCTTACCTTACAGAGATCAGGTGGCCATTCGGGTAGGAAGCACCTTGCAGGTAGGACATTTTAATATGGAAGTCACCTCGTTATCAGGAAATAACGGTACCGGTAAAATGGCGATACCATTTTTGGGTGGAGAATTGGAGGTGGAATTTACCAACTTAGAAATTGATGAGCATGGAATGATGACTCAGGGAACGGTTCAATCAACCGTTGGAAATTCGTTTTCGGATATTAAAGAGGAAGCGTTACAACAAGGGAAAGGTGTTTTTAAGATGCAAAGTGTTTTGGATAAAGCTGCCTTTATACAAAGAATTAAAAAGCAAACCAAGGACATAAAGGAAACATTTGTTTGTCCTGTCTCCATTACTAAGGAAGTTTCTCTATTGTCACCTGTTGAACAAGAGGGAAGCTTTGAGTTTGTACTGATGGGTGTCAATTTTGAATCAGAGGTTGCCCGCGTTAATTGTATGGCATTTTTTACAACACCGGAAGGTCCGATTTTGAAGTTTGGACTGGCCGGTCTCGACATGAGACCAAATGGATTTAATCTTACAGATTTAAAACTTTTCCTTACAGAAGAATCAACGATTTCTGCGTATGATGGAAAGCCTGTTAAGCTATTAATCAGCCAGCCCGGTGATCCTGAAAGTGGTAGTTATATCGGTTTTGATTGTGATGGCTTTAATGCCTTTCATTTAAAGGGTATCTATACATTTACGCCCGGCGTTATAGTCAATGCGAGTACCGGGGCAAATCCGGTTGAAGCCTATTTAGATATTAATACAACCGCCTGGGATGATTTCGAGGCAACCGTCAAAATGAGTCCATTTGCTATTCCGGGACTCGATGGATGGTCGTTTGAGGTCATAGAAGCATTTGCTGATTTTTCTATTTCAAAGAATCTTTCCGGGATGCAATTTCCGGAGAAATATTTTTCGGCTAATCCTGCATGGCAAGGATTTTTTGTGAGTCGTTTTAGAGTCACCATGCCTGATCAGTTGAAATTTGGCGGGAAGCAACAAATTATTTTCGATTCGGAAAATCTGCTGATTGATCACTATGGTGTTTCGGGTACCTTTTATGGAAATAATTTACTGTCGTTGAAATCAGGCAAAAAGGATGACTGGGCGATGTCTTTAGAGCAAATATATGTGAAGCTTGATCAAAACAAATTTGTGGATGCCCAACTGGAGGGTGTGTTATCTTACCCGTCCAGGCCATTTGGGATGACCTATGCTGCGAGACTTTATAAGGAGCCTTTGACCAAACAAGAACCGAATGGGTTTTATGCGATTGACTTTGCGCCAACTAATTTATTGCTTTCAAATAATCAAAAAGTAAAAATGACATCGCCGAAGGGCTATATGATTTCTCTGCGTCAGCGTCCGAAGGTAGACGCAAAAGGAAGTGTAGTTATGTATGATGGGGCTATTGCCTATGCATTCAAGCCATTTGCATATGATGGTACACCGGCCCTCATGGAATTGAATTACGGTGTTTTGTCGGCTATTTTGAAAAAGTACAGGATGGGAGGGACTTCCATCCTATTGGAAGGGTTAGGTCTTTCAAAATGGCGTCCTAAGGCAGATAATGAATTAAAGGAATTTCAATGGTATTTTCCTGATCAGCAAATATTGATCAGACAGTTATTTAAATAAGTATATAAAAAATATAGTGTTTTTGATGTTAAGAGTAGGTGAAATAGATTTCCGGATCAAGGGGCAAGTCACAATAAATATGAAAATTATTTCGAAATATTGATTGCCAGAATGGTTATGATAGAGAAGTGCATATATCGTGGAATGTATCGATGGAAATTTTTTCCATGGATCGTTACGTGTATGCTATTCATTTGCTTTGTGACACGCGGTATTGCTCAGGAAACAGCTAATATTACTGTGCGTTTTGCTAATCCTACCATTGATTGTGCTGAAGCTAAGTATTGCCTGGATGTAGAGTTTCAGGCTGATATGGAGGATGTTGAGCTATTTGGTATCAATATGCGTTTTTTCTATGATCATTCTGCGATGCAGTTTGATAACATCTATGATCTTCAGGGTAATTATTGTGTTTGTGGGCCAAATGGCGAACCAGTCGATCCCGAAGTGGATACCGGTCCACCTGGTTTTGGGAGCGATTATTTTGGTTTACCGGACCCGGGTTTTGCTGACTACGTAAATGCACCTATTTACCTGCTTCCGGGTAATGGAGGCGAGCCAATTTACATATCTACATCAGGTTGGACTAAACTATTTAGAATTTGTTTTATACTCGAGGACTCAACATTTGATAATTCAAATTTTTGTCCATCAGTCATCTTTGATTTAAGAGAGGATCCACTGGAAGGGGGTTATTTAATTGGTGATGATGGAGTTGTCATAACCCAATATCTTGGTAATGATAATACGTGGCCAACCTATGAGCATGTCATCCAATATAACTGGGAATATTCAGGGGATGGTGAATCACCACCTTTTGGGATGCCCATAGAAGAACATTGTGTTGACATTACCTGCCCGCTTGCAATCGTATGTGCACCGGATATTACTGTCTCATGTGGCTCTTCAACAGATCCTGAATCGACAGGATATCCCACCTCATGGGACAGGTGTGACGGGGATTCCACCATTACGTATATAGATATGGATAGTGTCGGAAACTGTTCGGGCAATTATTTTATTATTCGGAAATGGGAAGCAACCAATGATTGTATGGAAGTTGATTCATGCATTCAACTGATTACCTTTATTGACACGACGTCACCTGCAATTACATGTCCGGTAAATCTTACCATTGAATGTACAGAGAGTGCGGAACCATTATATACCGGATATGCATCTGCTATCGACAATTGTGATGTTGCTCCTGCAATCACCTATGAGGATGTTACCGTCGCAGGATTTTGCCCACAGCAATTCATCATCACGAGAACATGGCTGGCAGAAGATGATTGTGGAAATTTGACCAGTTGCATCCAGGTGATAACTATAGCAGATAATACTGCACCCGTATTCACATCCTGTCCTTCGGACATTACAATAGCCTGCAATGAAAGCTCTGATCCATTAATGACAGGGATGGCTACTGCTACCGATAATTGTGATAGTAACCCTACAGTAACTTATAATGATGACATAGTCACCGGTCCTGAGCCCGGCACCTATACGATCACCAGAACTTGGATCGCAACAGATGCTTGTGGAAATACCTCGACTTGTAATCAATTCATTACCGGGTTGGATGAAGGGTCACCTGTTATTACATTTTGTCCTTCAGACATAACAATTGAATGCGATGAAAGTACAGATCCGTTATTGACAGGGATGGCTTCGGCTACGGACAATTGTGATCTTTCTCCTTTGATAGGGTACAGTGATTTGACCATTTCAGGAGATTGTCTTCACGCTTATACCATTGAAAGAACCTGGACGGCGACAGATATTTCCGGAAATACTGCAACTTGTCAGCAGGTCATTCTTATCCGGGATAGTACACCTCCGTTATTCACGCTTTGTCCTTCTGATATTATTATTGAATGTGATGAAAGTATCGATCCTCTGAATACCGGAGTGGCTACAGCTACAGATAATTGTGATGGAATGCCGGTTATAACCTATTCCGATGTGACGATCGCCGGTGTATGTGAGAATGAATACGCGATTACCAGAACCTGGGTGGCCACAGATGCATGTGGAAACACAACTGATTGCGTTCAAACGATTTCTATAGAGGATCAAACACCGCCGTTTATAGCCTGTCCATCGGATTTGACAGTGTCATGTTCCGGTGATGTACCTGGGGTTGAATTGGGTATGATTGTAGCATCAGACAATTGCGATGGTGAAACCGAGGTAACGTTAATAGAGGAAATCATAAGTAATCAATTATGTGCGAATCAATATACACTCATACGTGTTTATATGGCAACTGATGTATGTGGAAATACCTCGACTTGTGCGCAATCGATAGTGATTAATGATGCAATTGCCCCATCGATTGTTTTCTGTCCGATAGATGTAACTCTTGAATGCAATGAGAGTACAGATCCTTCGAATACCGGTTTAGCACAGGCGACAGATAACTGTAATGGGATTACAATAGTCAGTTATAGTGATGTGGTCATGCCTGGAATGTTACCGCAGGAACTTACAATTACCAGAACATGGATAGCTACGGATGAATGTGGGAATGAAGCAAGCTGCCTTCAGATGATCTACATTTCTGATGATGCACCACCGGTGATAACGTATTGTCCTGAAGATATTACGATTGCGTGTGATGAGAGTACGGATCCCTCCAATACAGGGTTAGCGACCGCAACCGATAATTGTTTTAGTTCTCCTGTTATTACTTATAATGATATTACGGTAGCCGGTGATTGTTCGCACGAGTATACCATTACCAGGGTGTGGACGTTTACGGATGAATTTGATAATAGCAGTACCTGTGAACAAGTTATTCTTGTGCATGATACGACTTCTCCAGAATTTACATTTTGCCCTGGTGATATAACAATCGAATGCGATGAAAGTACAGACCCTTTAATTACAGGGATGGCTTCTGCCACTGATAACTGTGATGAAGCGCCGGTAGTTAGTTATAGTGATATTACCATAGCCGGTGTCTGTTCTCATGAATATTCAATACAGAGAATATGGATTGCGACCGATGATTGTCTGAATACCAGTATCTGTATACAGACTATATCTGTTGAAGATCATACACCTCCTGAATTCACTTTCTGTCCGGATGATCTAACAATCGAATGCCTGGAAAGTACAGATCCTATAGCGACAGGTATAGCTACGGCTATAGATAATTGCGATGTCTCACCTGAGATGAGTTACAGTGATGCCATCATCGCTGGAAGCTGTATAAATGAATACACGATTACCAGAACCTGGGTGGCCACCGATGCATGTGGAAACAGCAGCCTATGTGAACAGGTTATTTCCATAAAAGACAATACGCCACCAACAATCATGTGTCCTGCTAGTGTGACCATTGAATGTGACGAAAGCACTATGCCGGGCAATACAGGTATAGCGACGGCAATGGATGTATGTGATGGTTCACCGGTGATTACTTATAGTGATGACATTTTACCCGGTGGATGTCCACAGGCATATGATATAAATCGTATCTGGGTGGCCACCGATGCCTGTGGAAACAGCAGCACCTGTGAGCAAATGATTGCCGTGGAAGATAACACACCGGTCATGATCACATTTTGTCCACCGGCCGTAACCGTTGAATGTGATGAAAGTACATTACCCGGAAATACCGGTTTTGCTACAGCAAGTGATAATTGTGGCGTACCGGATGTTTCGTTTAGTGATGTCATAATCCCCGGCGGTTGCTCTCTGGAATATACGATCACGCGAACATGGATTGCTGCAGATGCTTGTGGCAATAGCAGCACCTGTGAACAAGTGATTGAGGTGGAAGACAATATCCCGGTGATGATCACATTTTGTCCAAGCAATGTGACGATTGAATGTGACGAAAGTACTTTGCCTGTAAATACCGGGATGGCCACTGCAAGTGATAACTGTGGCACTCCAACTATTATGTTTAGTGATGTCATAGTCCCTGGTGGCTGTCCGCAGAATTTTATAATTACAAGATTGTGGACGGCTTCAGATGAATGTGGCAATAGCAGTACATGTGAACAGATCATCCAGGTTGAAGACAATACCGCACCCGTTATAACTTGCCCTCCGGGTTTGACCATTGAGTGTGATGAAAGTACATTGCCCGGTAATACAGGGGTGGCCAGTGCAATTGATAATTGTGATGGTGCACCGGTTGTTACTTATAGTGATGTGACCATAGCCGGTGGTTGTTCGCAGGAGTATTCTATTACTCGCGTATGGGTTGCTACGGATGCCTGTGGTAATAGCAGCACATGTGGTCAGGTCATTAGTGTAGAAGACAGTACTCCACCTGCAATCATTTGCCCTGTAAATATTACAGTAGCTTGTGATGAAAGCACGATGCCCGGTAATACAGGAACAGCGCTGGCAACTGATATTTGTGATGGTGCACCGGATCTAACGTACAATGATGCAACAACACCTGGTGGATGTCCTCAGGAGTTTACGATTATACGGACCTGGATCGCAACAGATGCTTGTGGTAATAGTAGCACATGTGAACAAATTATTTCAATTGAAGACAACATACTGCCAACAATACTATGTCCCGCCAGTGTGACCATTGAATGCGATGAGAGTTCCTTGCCGGGTAATACAGGTGTGGCAATAGCAATGGATTTTTGTGATGGTTCTCCGATGGTTACCTATAGTGATGAAATTTTACCCGGTGGTTGTCCACAGGAATATGAAATAATTCGAAGCTGGATAGCCAACGATGCCTGTGGAAACAGCAGTACATGTGAGCAAATGATTACCGTTGAAGATAACACGCCGGTGATGATCACGTTTTGTCCACCGGCCGTAACCGTTGAATGTGATGAAAGTACATTGCCGGGAAATACCGGGATGGCCACTGCAAGTGATAACTGTGGTACACCAGATATTATCTTTAGTGATATCCTGACTCCCGGAGGATGTCCTCAGAATTATATGATCACACGATTGTGGACAGCAACAGATGATTGTGGTAATAGCAGTACATGTGAACAGGAGATTCAAGTTGAAGACAATACCGCACCCGTAATAACTTGCCCTCCTGGTTTGACCATTGATTGTGATGAAAGTACATTGCCCGGTAATACAGGTATGGCTGTAGCAAATGATAATTGTGATGGATCACCGGTTATGGCTTACAGTGATGTAATCACAGCCGGCGGATGCCCTGAGGAATTTATAATCACCCGTACCTGGATGGCCACGGATGCTTGTGGGAATATCAGTATATGTGAACAAACAATTCATATAGAAGACAATACAGCACCGGCTATAACCTGTCCGCCAAATCTGACCATTGCCTGTAATGAAAACACCCTGCCAGTTAACACAGGGATGGCAATGGCGAATGATATTTGTGATGCGCTGCCTGAGGTTATTTACGTTGATGTGTTTTCAGCCGGTGGATGTCCTCAGGAGTATACAATTACACGCATATGGATAGCCACGGATGCTTGTGACAACAGTAGTTCATGTTCCCAGGTTATCACGATAGATGACAACGCACCTCCAGCGATAAGTTGTCCACCTAACGTAACCGTTTCTTGTGATGAGGATACCTTGCCGGGTAGCACAGGGATGGCGACAGCGAATGACATTTGCGATGGTGCGCCAGGAGTTACGTACAGTGATCAAATTTTATCCGGTGGATGTGTACAGGAATATTATATTATTAGAACCTGGATTGCTACCGATGCTTGTGGGAATAGTAGTACCTGTGAACAAGAGATACAAGTTGAAGACAATACAGCTCCGAGCATAACATGCCCTGCTAATTTAACGATAGAATGTGAAGAAAATACTTTGCCCGATAATACAGGTATTGCCATAGCAAATGATAACTGTGGTGTACCGACCGTTACGTTTAGTGATGCTTTTGTACCCGGTGGATGCCCTGAGGTGTATACGATCATACGCATCTGGACAGCGTCAGATGGTTGTGGGAATAGCAGTACCTGTGAGCAGGAGATAGATGTTGAAGACAATACGGCTCCAGTCATAACATGCCCTGCCAATTTAACAATAGAATGCGATGAAAATACTTTGCCCGATAATACAGGGGTCGCCAAAGCAATCGATAATTGTGATGGTTCACCGGAGATAACGTATAATGATGCAATTATTGAAGGCGGTTGTCCGCAGGAATATATGATCATTCGTGTCTGGACGGTTACAGATGGCTGTGGCCATACTGCTACTTGTCAACAGGTAATCAGTGTGGAAGACACAACACCACCATTAATTACATCCTGTCCCGCAGATACCTTGATTAACTGCTTCGGTGATATACCGGAAGCTGATCCTGATCTTCTGATGGCAATGGACAATTGTGGTGGGCAACCTATTATCACTTTTGTTGGGGAATCAGTTATTAATCAAATTTGCAGCAATCAATTTACTTTGATCAGAACCTATATGGCGTCAGACCAGTGCGGCAATACATCCACCTGCACGCAAGCCATTATGGTTTCTGACAGCATTGCACCTACGATCGCTTGCCCTCCCGATACTACCGTACTGTGTGCAGATTTAGTCCCTGTACCGAATATTAGTGATTTGGTCATCATCGATAATTGCGATGATACTGATTTTACATTTGCTTTTGAAGATGGCATAACAGATTCAATTTGTGCCAACCGGTACATCATTCATCGCAAGTTTATCATTGCTGATGCGTGTGGGAATTCCGCTGAATGTATTCAGCAGATCAATATCAATGATACAATTGCGCCGGTGATAAATGCCAATCCGGTATCCCGAATGGTGTCCGGATGTGGTGTTGAAGCACTCACCAATCCGCCTTTTTCACTGGTCACTGCATCCTCCAGTGAAGATGTATTTGAAGACAATACGAATCTTGGGAATGTTTCAGATGTATGTGGTATAGCTTCTGTAAACTATATTGATATAGTGACAGGAACATGTCCGATGATCATTACTCGTACCTGGACATTGACTGATGCATGTGATCAATCTTCGACCTGTACGCAGACGATCACAGTAGATGATTCCATAGGACCTCATGTGATTGCCTGTGCAGTGAGTCGTCATTATGATGATTGTGACGTGGCGATCATCACAGATCCTGTATTTTCTACTGAGATGAGAAGAAGCAGTGTGCAAGTGTTTAAGAATGCTGCAAATCAGGGTGATGTGTCGGATGATTGTGGTATTTCCGGCGTGACTTATATAGATGTGAAAGTGTTTGGATGTCCTACCATTATTAACAGAACATGGACATTTTCTGATGCATGCGGAAATTCAAGCTCATGTGTACAGAAAATAACTTTGTGTGCAAAACCAGATGAATCGCTTGCAGGAGATGATCAGGCGTTATGCAACCAGTCCTTTACAACTTTAACAGGAAACGATCCTTTAGTTGGAACCGGAATGTGGTCAGTGGTGCAAGGCACAGCGAATATACTTACACCTTCATCTCCGGTTTCTCAAGTTACCGGTTTGTTACCCAATGAAAGTGTTACGCTTGCCTGGACGATATCTAATGGTTTTTGTCCAGCCCAGGTAGATGAAGTGATCATTTCTAATTCAGATTCGACTTCCGCTGCTTTTGCAGGAGACGATCTGACAGTTTGCGATACGGGTTTCTTTTTGTCT
This sequence comes from Bacteroidota bacterium, assembly GCA_024642665.1. Taxonomy (GTDB): domain Bacteria; phylum Bacteroidota; class Bacteroidia; order Chitinophagales; family Saprospiraceae; genus Opimibacter. The sequence continues at coordinate 104,990 of JAHEAR010000002.1, read as the reverse complement.
GCAGAAATTCCATTATTAGGAACCGGGGAGTGGTCATTATTGTATGGATCTGGAACTATTGTGGATCCATTCGACCCTCATTCTAATTTTTCAAATGCACCTTACGGAACTGAAATTGGATTTGAATGGACCGTTCGTAATGGGGGTTGTCCATCCAAATCTGATACGGTAGTCATCACGACAGCATCCAAACTTGACGATCCATTTGCCGGTACGGATAAAGTGTATTGTGATCTTCCTTTAGTGCTTCTGGAGGCTTCTATACCTGGACCAGGTAAAGCTAAAGGCCATTGGTCACTGTATTCCGGGGAAGGTGTCATCGCTGATCCGGATGCTCCATCAACAAGTGTCACTGATCTTGGTATAGGGAAGAATGTTTTTGTATGGACTGTGTCCAATGGATTTTGTCCTTCAAAATCGGATACGGTGTCAATATTTAATACAGGTGAAGACGGTATTCAGGCTAATTTTTTAATATCAGAAATGGGATGTACAGATCAGGCTATTTATATTTTTGATATATCGGATAATATTACTGATTCGACAGCGTACTTGTGGGATTTTGGTGATAATACCATAAGCTTTGAAGCCGATCCCGTGCATTACTATACAACCAGTGGCATTTATACGGTGACCTTGATTATCTACCAGGGGGATTGTGCAAGTCTTGCCGTCACAAAAGAAATTAGAATAGTTGAATGCCTTCTAAATGAGCCGGATATTCAGGCTCGAAATGAAATACTTTTTGCCAACGTATATCCAAATCCTTCAGCCAATGACTTTAATGTAAAACTGAAGTTGAGAGAGGAAAATGATGTATTAATCACCTTGTGTAATCTGCAAGGCCAAGTCGTTGAAGAGAAACAACTGATTGATGAAACAGAAGTGCTGACGGCCTTTTCCACAGAAGCGCCGGGCTTATACTTTATAAAAATTAAAGTGAAGGATGAAGTGCTCGTCTTCAAGATATTAAAAGTAAAATAACCTTACTCAATACTCGAAACCTTTTTGACCAATCGAGATTAGGATGGGTAATATACCTTTAAGTCTTGCTTTTTAATTGGTCTGATTTACTATCCACAGCATCTTTCATTTCCTGCTTATAAGCGAGTACTTTGTTCATTATCTCTTCATCACGGGTACCAATAATTTGTGCTGCAAGAATTCCCGCATTTTTAGAACCATTGATCGCCACAGTGGCCACAGGCACTCCTCCCGGCATTTGAAGAATAGAAAGAATCGAATCCCAGCCTTGCGTTAAATTGGAAGAGGACATGACAGGTACACCAATGACCGGAAGAGGTGTCAAACTGGCTATCATACCGGGAAGATGAGCCGCACCTCCGGCACCTGCTATAATGACCTTGATCCCACGCGTGTGTGCATGCTTTGAAAAATCAACAAGCTTATCCGGTGTTCGATGCGCAGAAACAATATCAATTTCATAAGCGATATTAAAGGAAGAAAGGAATTCTGCTGCCGGATTCATAAAAGGCAAGTCTGAATCGGATCCCATGACGATAGACACTAATGGCTGACTCATGCTATTACTTTGATTTGATCTTTAATAAAGTTAGCAGTTTTTATCGCACTGCTGACATTTCGATTGGAAACCGTGACATGTCCCATTTTTCGAAAAGGTTTTGTTGTCTCCTTTCCATAAAGGTGTACATATACCGAACCTAAGCGTAAAGCTTGTTCTATCCCAATATATTTCACCGGTCCTGTATAGCCTTCCTCCCCGAGCAAATTAATCATCACGGCCGGTTGCAAAAGTTGCGGATCAATTAAAGGCAGATTGCAGATAGCCAGCAGGTGTTGCTGAAACTGACTGACACTACAACATTCAATCGTATGATGACCACTGTTATGTGGACGAGGAGCTACTTCATTGATCAACCAGTCACCATCTGTCGTGAGAAAAAGTTCAACTGCAAGTAATCCCGACATTTCAAGTGATTCAATGGCCGCTTGCGCAATTTGCGTTGCTTCCAGTTCCAGGGCAGGACCTAAACCACTTGGACAATATAAATATTCCACGAGGTTGGCCTCCGGATGAAAAGCCATGGCGACAGGAGGAAAGGTTTTTATTTCTCCATTTTCATTTCTTACGGCGATCACAGAAACTTCGGTTTCTATATCTACCATTGCTTCCACCAGACAAGGTCCTTCCAGCAACAATGCCAGATCTTCTTCTTTTCGTATGATCGCTACACCACGTCCATCATAGCCGCCTGAACGTACTTTCTGGACAAATGGAATGGTGATTTTTCCGGCGTGGAATTCCTCCAGCAATGATTCTCGTGAATCAAATAAAAACTGTTCTGCCGTAGGAAGTCCCTGATCGATAAAAAATTGTTTTTGTAATGCTTTGTCTCTGATGATCCTTAATGCAGCAGGGGAGGGATGAACGATTTTGCCCATCTTTTCAAGTTCAATCAAGGCCTCCAGATTAACTTTCTCGATCTCAATCGTCAGGACATCGACCGTTTTTCCAAATGCCAGCACATCTTCGTACTTCGTAAAATCACCTTCTGTAAATCGGTGAGCTATTTTTCCTGCAGGAAAATCATGGGATTCATCCAATACGGCAGTTTTCCAGTCCCAGGCTGAGGCTGCCTCACAGAGCATTTTACCTAACTGGCCACCACCACAGATACCAATCACTTTATCGGGAGTTGAAAACGGATTGACAATTTGCATTTTGTAATATTTAAGGCTGCAAAACTATATATTTTTTGCGCTATGCCCCGAACTATCGAATGAAATCAAGGTATCTTTGTGCTATGGCAGATATTCTCTTTAAAGAAGCTTTAGTTATAAACAGAGGTAAAATCACTGAAAATGACGTTTTGGTGCGCGGAAATCGCATTGAAAGAGTTGATCAATCGATTCAGGTACCCTTTAAGGTCACAGAGGTGCCTGTGCATGGAAGACACCTGATTCCCGGCATTATTGATGATCAGGTGCATTTCAGAGAACCCGGCATGGAATATAAAGCCAATATTTATTCAGAGTCAAGAGCAGGCGTGGCAGGTGGCGTGACTTCCTTTATGGAAATGCCAAACACCAAACCACCTGCAGTGACACAGGCCTTACTGGCTGATAAATATAAAATTGCTGAAAAGTCCGCATGGGGGAATTACTCATTTTTTATGGGGGCTACCAATGACAATATTGATGAAGTCCTGAAGACTGATCCGCAGAATGTATGTGGCATTAAGGTCTTTATGGGGAGCAGTACCGGAAATATGCTGGTGGATAATACAGAAGCATTGGATCAGTTATTTTCCAGAAGCCATATTTTACTGGCCGCACATTGTGAAGATGAGGGGACGATCAGAGCTAATATGAAAGAGGCTGAGGTGAAATATGGAGAAATGATGCCTCCTTCCGTACATCCATGGATTAGAAGCAGAGAAGCATGCTTGTTAAACTCATCGATGGCGGTTGGCTTGGCCAAAAAATACAATACCAGATTTCATGTGCTGCACATCAGTACCAAAGAAGAGGTCAGTTTGTTTGAAGCGGGACCCATCGCGCGTAAACGAATTACATCAGAAGCATGCGTGCATCACATGTATTATTCTGATCAGGATTATATAGCGCTGGGAAATCAAATTAAGTGTAATCCGGCTATAAAAACTTCGGAAGATCGAGATGCCATCTTACAGGCTGTGCTAGATGATCGCATAGATATCATCGCCTCCGATCACGCACCACACACCTGGGAAGAAAAATCAATGCCATACCCTAATGCTCCGGCAGGTCTCCCGCTATTGCAGCATACACTTCAGATGATGTTAACGCATTGGAAAGCCGGTAAAATTTCATTGGAGCGTATCGTAGAAAAAATGTGTCACGCACCATCTGAATGCTTTAATATAGCGGATCGCGGATACGTGGAGGAAGGCGCCTATGCTGATCTTGTACTGATCGATGTCAATAAAGAATACAAAGTCTCTAAAGAGAATATTTTGTATAAATGTGCCTGGTCTCCCCTGGAAAATAAATCACTACCGGGACAAATTGATGGAACCTGGGTAAATGGGCATTTGGTTTATTCAGAAGGAAAAATAGTGGGTGAACCTAAGGGCATGCGTTTAAAGTTTAAGCGTTAAGACCTTGTTACAACACCAGCAAGCCAATTTCTTTCAAAGACTCCATTACATTTCCATACCAGAAGAGCGTGAAATCTTCAAATCCGGCATTACTATAATCCTCTCGAAGTGCTTTAAAGGAAAGCACTTGTTCGTGACCAGGTGTGCTTGTGGATAATATTTTTTCCAACCATATACCTGCCTCTTTTGAACAAGGAATTTTGCGAGTGTCCTGTCTTGAATGGATATAAAGCATTGCATTTCCTGTTTGGTAAGCAACCGCACCACCAATCCAGACCAATTGGTCACTGTCCTTCATATCTCTTCCTGAAGGCATTGCCAGATAGCCGCTGATCAAATCAGGCGGAAGGGAAGTTTTGGGAACCGGTTCATCAAACCATTGTTGAAGTGGAAAATCAAGCCCAACACCATGCATGAAATTGTATAACGAGCGTTTCAAGCCTTCCTGAAACAGATCATGATTTGTTCCTGTGGGGTCAACGTGTACTAAATCATTGTTGGCAAAAGCACCAATGCCTTCGGTGATGGTTTTAACATTAAACTGATCCGGATACATACCAACAGGGCTATGGGCGGTCATGGCAAAGCGGTGCCAAAAAGCAGATTGCAAGACATCTGCTTCAAACATCTGTCGTACTACTTCCAGCGAGTCGATGGTTTCCTGCGCCGTTTGCGTAGGAAATCCATACATCAGGTAGGCATGCACCATGATACCGGCTTGTTTAAAGTTTTCATTGACCCTGGTGACTTGTTCAACCGTAACACCCTTAGCGATAAGTTGTAAGAGTCGGTCAGAAGCTACTTCCAGTCCTCCTGAAATGGCTATGCAACCGGATGCACTAAGCAGTCTGCACAAATCGGCCGTAAAACTTTTTTCAAAACGAATATTAGTCCACCAGCTTACCACTAATTTTCTTCGAAGGATCTCCAGCGCCACGGCTTTCATCAATGCCGGAGGAGCAGCTTCATCCACAAAATGAAACCCACTTTCGCCCGTTTGTTCAATGAGTGTCTCCATGCGGTCAACAATCAGTTGAGCAGATGAAGCTTCGTAATTCTTTATATAATCCAGAGAAATATCACAGAATGTACATTTACCCCAGTAGCATCCATGCGCCATAGTCAATTTGTTCCATCGGCCATCACTCCAGAGACGGTGCATTGGGTTTGTCAGCTGTATGACGGAAAGATATTTTTTTAAGGGAAGACCGGAATAATCCGGCGTGCCTGCAAATGCTTGTTTAACATCCGGCATCAAACTACCATTGCAATAGATGACTTCGCCATTGACCAGCGTGAACGTGCGTTTTAACATCCGGGGTTCAATGATTCCATCGAGATGTGATAAAATTATTTCTAGCGGAACTTCCCCATCATCTAAACATATAAAATCAACAAATTCGAAAACACGCATATCGGAAATAGAACGTAACTCTGTATTAGGGTAACCACCACCCATAATAATTCGTACTTCCTTATGATGTAGCTTTAACCATTGCCCGCATTTTAGTGTAGCAAATACATTGCCTGGAAATGGCACTGAAAAACAGACCATGGTGGGTTGGTGTTTTAGGATGTGCTCTTCAAGCAATGCAATCATCACCTCTGAAACAAAATTCAGTGGTTTATGTAGTTCTGTATATAATTCATCAAACGAGTTGGCTGATAAAGCGAGTCGTTCGGCATAGCGGCTAAACCCAAAATGTGGATCAGCCAATTCAACGATAAAATCGGAAATATCTTCAAGATAGAGGGTCGCCACATGCCTTGCTTTATCACGGACGCCCATCGTACCAAAAGCCCAATCGACATCCTCCAATTGTTCAAATTTTGAGGCTTCAGGCAGTAACTTACGTTCAGCAATTGGAAAGGATAGTGTTGGGTCTTCATCCTGTAAAAACCGAATGACAGATTCAATGGTGTTGATATAATCGAAGCGGAGGGAATATATTCTTTTTGAATTCCGAGAGCCTGTTGCGATCTTCTCCTCGACAGATTGAAAAAGGCGCTCAAGGCCAGGTTTAGAAAAAATCTGCAGAATCGTTTCTATCCCTAAATCGATTTGTATGCTGTCAATCCGCCGGGTATTCAGATATCCCTTAAGATAGGCCGTTGCCGGATAGGGCGTGTTGAGCTGTGTAAAAGGAGGATTGACAAGAAGAATTTTCTGTGGCACGGTTAAACGAATTACATCTCAATATAGGGAGGGTAAATGGATTCTCGTTTATTGGCAGCATTATGGTATATAATCAAATAAGGAGAGACCAACTTATTGAAAGCAGGCTTTCAGAAGAGCTTTCATTTTGTTCGTGCCTAAATCACGAAGCAGTTGTTCATTTCTGATTGGGACAGCAGCAATATCCGGATGAGAAGATATTGCTTTTTCGAGATCGTCTTCATTTATGATGTGCAAAACCGGGTAGGGTGATCTGTTCGTATAGTTTTCCGCATCATCTGATTCGGTACCGGCAAATTGATACGCCGGATGAAAACTTGCAATTTGAAATACCCCTGTGAGATTCATCTCAGATAATAGATGATCTGCCAGATCAAGAAATTGATTATAATCCATAAAATCATTCAGGATATAAGGATGGATGAGTAGGGTAGTATCAATGGAAACATCTGCTTGAATACGTTTCAATTCCTTATGTAGATGCAAAAGTAAATCTTCTTCTGTGCGAGCATCGGAAACAGCAAATCGAACGCCATGCTTAAGATAAACTTTCCTTGCAAAAGGGCAAAGGTTTAGGTCGATCACAACAGTTTCAACCCACTGCCTGACAGCTGCAATAATGGATTGATCAGGAAGTACAGACATTCTATTCCTTATTTATTTGGGCTTCTATTTGATTAACGTGACGGTAGAGGTATGCCAACCCTGCTGACCGGTCTCCTGATCAGTATAGTTTATATGCACTACAAAAACCCCGGGATCCATGGAGCGGCCATCATTGGTACCATCCCATGTTTCGTCGAAAGTATGCGCTTCAAATATATTTTCTCCCCAGCGTGTAAAGACATTCCAGGTGATGTCTGTCATGCCAAATGCTTCAATTTTGACAACATCATTTTGTCCGTCACCATTTGGTGAAAATACATTAGGGACATAGATCACGACGCGATTTTCAACACAAATAGCACGATACAAAGTATCCATACAACCAAGATCATTGGACACAATCAGCGTAATCAGGAAATCCCCGATTGTTTCATAATCATGTTCAATAAATTCTCCCTGAACAAATGGAACAGCACCACTGCCATCACCAAAATCTATGGAAGCATCCGTATATCCGGTGGCTAAATCAATGACCTGAATCGTATTATCAATGATGTCTATGCAAGGCTGATTAGGTGTAATTGTAAAATTGGCACTTAAGGGCGGTGGACCCGGAATTTGAATATCGAAGGTCTGCCTGCATCCACTAAAAAGTTCAGTGACTTCCGCCTGATAGATGCCGGGATTTCCTTCCAGATATGGATTTTCATAGATCGTATCTAAATACCATTGCACCAGATACTGTCCGGGTACAGGGGGCACTATTTCAACGTAACTCGTATCATCATAACAAACCGGAGGACCGGTCGATAATGAGATATCAAAAGGTTGATGCACAAAGATAAAGGTTGAACTTGTAAAGGGTTCCGAACACCCATCCGTGACTGTCACAGAATAAAGAGCGTTTAATGTTGGGCTTACAATATGACTGGACCCAAAACCAAGACCCTGATCCCAGGTATAGGTTAAAGTCCCGATACCCCCTGTCGCGGCAATAGTCACTACTGCATTTTCTCCCATGCAAATCGAGTCTGAAGCGCTTGTCACCCCACTGATCGGTGGCATCACACTAAAGAAAATTCGTTTTTCCGAACCACAAGGACCTGTTCCTCGCGTATAAAACAATTCATGCGTACCGGTCCCCAATACCGAAGGATTAAATTGCGGAGGAGATAGCACACCATTAATATAAAAATCACCACCTGCCGGATTTATCGCGACATTGATAAGCGTATCTGCGTTACAATAGACCTGATCTATTCCTGTGATACTGACGACTTCGCGAATAATGATTTCGATCGAATCATTCGACAAACATCCTGAAGGTGATACATAAGTGATATAGTGAATCCCCGGTGAAAGTAATTGCGGATCAAAAAGTCCACTGGCTCCATCCAGAAAACCGGGTCCGGCCCAGGTGCCGCCGGGTGGATTGGCTGACAATAATTGAGCCGGACTTAATTCGCAAAAACTATAGTCAGGAATATCTGCAAATTGCTCCACGTTAATCGTGAAACTGTCCTGACAACCCACTGCATTAAAATAGATCGTATGAATTCCTCCTCCGGCAAGACCGGGATTAAAGTACCACTCGTCATTAAATTCAGTGATCGTAGGACCCGTAAAGGAACCCCAGTTTGGTCCGTAATCTACATAGTCACTTAGTAGGTACCAGGTATCTTCCTGACAAAATGAAATTGGATTGTAAGGTTCTGCATAGGGATCTTCAATGTATAAAGTAAAATCATCCGTACAACCAAAAGCAGCAATCGTATAGTTGTAGGAACCGGGACCAAGCATGCTTATATCAAAAGCATTTTGCAGAGGAAGGTAGACGCCGGGACCGGACCAATTGCCAACTTGATTTAAAAAGATTAAAGAATCAGATTTGCAAACCGAAAAATCAGGTCCTGCCCAAAGCTCCTGAATGAATACATCGATCGAATCAACACAACCTTCCAAAGTGTAGATATACGTATAAGTTTGATTGGTTGGAACAGACCATGGTCTGATTCTCCCCAAAATCGAATTAATAATTCCCGGACCGGTCCATCGACCTCCATATGGAACTGCCACAAGATCAAATTCCTGTGAGCTGCATATCGTGTCGACTAATGGCAGGGTTATGCCCGGTTCTACATTAATACGTTTATACGCTACGCATCCATTTGGGGCGGTATAATTAACGACAAAAGAACCTGCAGCGATAGGGCTAAATGTTCCATTCTGTGTGATATTAGGGCCTTGCCAGATGCCTCCGGCAGGCGTGCCGCCATTGACCATAAAATCTGGTGCGCCGACACAAGCAGCTTCTATGCTACCCGGGTTGACCGGAAGAACCAATACTGTATCATAAGCGACACATCCGTTAGGCGCAGTATAGGTTACAAGGTCTGTACTTAAATTAGACATATTTTGCCATCGCCAGAACTGGTACCGACCATCAGCTTCCAGCCATGCAGGGATAATCGCAGATGTATACAATCCACCGGGAAGACTCGACTGATAAAAATGATCGCTCATACTGGAACAAATGGTATCCTGCACCGGATTTAGAATCACCGGATTTTCAAGCGGGACATAATTAAATTGAGCTACCACCATATCCATGCTCACCGGATCTGTTACCGTTACAGAAAGTAATACAGTGACATCTGTACAGATATTGACGATCGCCTGATTTAAAGGAGTATGTCCCCATGCATAAGTATAAATTGCCCCAACATCACCTCCTATGACCATTGCTCTGACAGTGCCACAATCACCCTCGCACGCGACATCTTCTAAAACAATTTCAACGGTAAACGGACAATTGGTTAAATCGAAAACAACATTTGCACTGACATCATGCCATTCACCGCATACATCCTGAATAGCCCCATTAAATAATAACCGATACGTTCCTGATTGGGCCAATTCAGCATTGAAAACAACTTCGAACATTTGACCCAATTCTCCGGAGATACAATCCAACGGATTGATCTGTGCAATAGAAGGACCGCCGGGGCCAATGATGGAGAAATTACTTGCGGTAAATACATCGCAATCAACCGGAAAGTCGAATTGGAAGGTAATCGCATCCATCGGGCAATCCAGTACACTGACGACTTCAATGACAGGTGGTACCGGGTCATCAATTTCAACGGTCCAATCTAATTCCCATCCGGCAGCCACAATATTGTCGTCACTAATAAAATGAAAGGTGACACAACCACTTGTCGCTACGATCACCGGAGGTGGTTGTATGACACCAGTCAGAGAAGCTAATAAGGGTGACCCGGTATTCGGACCGTCATAGATAGCCAGAATATCATAGTTATCCTCCGTAGAAAAGAAATTGAACGCAATGATGATCTCATCAGCATTATCTACACAAATGGTAAATGTATAATCTTCATTATGGTCATATTGGCCAACTTCAGGCCCATTTTCACTATCCGTCAATGTGCCTTCACAATCATTGACTACGAGATTTTGCATCATGTACGTCGTCTGGGCAAAAGAAAATGAAAAGCCTGCACAACAAAGTAGAACGCATATGAATAGGTGTCCCAGGCGTTGCGTTAGCTGTCGGTATGTCAAATAAACGAACATCATTTAATTTCTGACAATAGCCACAAAATCAGTTTCTATCAAATTACTTTCATGACCTGCTCTGTCTATTAATTTGATCTGAAATTTAGTGAGTTCCGTATTTCCATTACCAAATAAAAACAAACTTGGAAATTCAATATTCAATTCGCCCTGGATTGCGGCATTTGCTCCGGGGGGAGCCAATGGACCTAGATAGAAGCCATCAAACGCTTCTAATCGTATATCTCGAATATATAAGGCGTATTGATCCGGATTTTCAAAGCCAAGATCACCATCGCCGTCCTTGTATGAAATACGTAAATACAATACATCTTCATATTGCCGTATCGTATCACTCGAAATCTCCACAAGGTTAATTTCGGGGATGTCAGAATAGGCGATGACTTCTTCTTTTTCACAGCTGATGAGAAGTAAAAAACAAAGTAATACAAGACTATTCCGACCAACGGAACGACATATAATCTTTGATATAATAGATACCATTATCATTAGGAATTTCCATGAGTGGATTTTGTTCATCCTGAACATAAACCCTAAAAAACCATTGCTCCTGTTGCAGGTCAAAATCTACCTCAGGGTTAATATCAATATAGTGCGTGTAGGCCACTAAGTCGCCATAAAACCCTCTTTCGTAACGTGGGCTTATCATAATCTGAAGAGGCAATGTTTGCGCGCCATTAAAGGAATTAGCTTCAGCGGAAAACGCAATTCGATTGTATTCGAAATCTTTCGGCATCATCAGGTCATGGTGAAAAGCAAAATACAATCTGACGTTGGAGGAAGTATCCGGCATTTTAATTGGCCCGGAAAAATTATTTCGAGGCATCCAAAGATTGCCTTCGGTAGCACCTGCACCTAATAATTCAGGGACAGGTTGATTGAGCTGGCGAATATTTCCGGATATGTCCGGAGCGCCATTAGTGATCCATGTTTGTATGTTGCTGATATACTGATCCTTCTTTTGTGGCCAATCAGAATCAGGTTCAACCTGAATCGGCATGGCTGGTGTCAAAAGCCCCTTTAGCCTTCCAAGGATAACGGATGTCTGCGGTTTGAAAGGTTCCACGCGATAATTATAATTTCCATCGTTTTTGATTGGACGCTGGTAGACGAGTGTATTATAGGCACTTCCCATGTTGCGGTAGTCAGGTTCAAAGGTTCCATCATGGCAGCCAACATTTGCGCAGGTAGGCTTCAATATGTTTTGATATATACCGGCAAAGGAATTAGGGTCAGGATTGATGATTTCCAGTTGAACGGTATCCTGGTTTACTACTTGTCCATCAAAAGGATTAACGGGTGGTTCATTCTTGTCACATGACAGCTGTGCCAGTATAAAAATTCCAATACATGCGATGGTTCCTATTCTCATGTGTTATATTCTATCAAATAGTGAACGAGAAGAAGGATCCAGCAATCCTTTATTAATTACCGTATCTTTTATACCAAACAACTCTGCAATGGTTGGTACAATATCAGATGCATCTCCAATAGGGTTGTTGACACCCCCCACACGTAATCCGGCATCAATATTTGGCCCGGCCATTAAACTGAATATCCGACGTGTGTTTTCATTGTTTCCTGAGTGATCGTAAGCAAACCAATCATTGTCATCCATAATTGGATTTGGCTCAAGGTCTCTTCCATGTTCCGGCATAACAATCAAAGTTGTTTTCCCTGCCATTTCAGGAATACGTTGTATTTCACGCCATAGAAATCCTACCCCATGATCCCCACGATGAAGATTCTTTAGATAAGCCGTATAGTTGCCATGACAAACATCAATATTACTCATGTCAACGACGGTAAGTTTTGGCTTAAACCAGTTGAGTAATTCAACAGCATAACCGATCGTTTTTAAATCGCCATTATCATTGACCGGTGGTAAAGTCAAGCTGCCGGAATTCACTTTTTCAAATGTTTTCTTTACAAATTCTTTAATCGAATCCTCCTCCTCCAAATCATTGTATAAATGCGAGATTTCAAGGCCTTCATTTCTAAAGTTTTGATTTAAAAATTCACGCATCTCAAGAATCTTATTCCATTCCGTATCGGGATGGTAGTTTTTGAAATTCATAAAATGCTGCATACCCGGTGAACCAAAGGTTACGGTTGGCGCAATAAAGTTTCCGCCATACATTCGACCATAAGCTTCGTTAGCAGAATAATTTAGTAATGGGCGTGACCCTGTAATTCCAACGCCAACAAACCAGCAATCGGTTGCTTTAAATCCGGCATGACGTCGGAGATATTCAAAGATAGTAGGAGCAGCTGGGCGGCTCTTTAATCCCTGGGTGGTGGAGTAATTTCCGGAGACCCCGGTACTTAATCCGCTAAAATGCCCGGCTCCTCCTTTGGAAAAACGTACTTCAGGAAATAATGTCCCAATTTGATCAAGCGGTGTTTGCAGGATCGGATCAATAGGAATGCCTCCAATGATATTATTGACCGTGTCATCCTGACCATAGGCTATTTTGTCATCCGGAGGTGCGCCGGCCAGCATATTGTACATGATATTTCCTTCCACATTCTCATTCTGACCTTCCGCAAGATACCGTTGAAGTACAGCCTCTTGTTGTCTGACGCCACCGGCAAATAACACAAATACAACATACTCTGAAAGTGGTGGGGTAGTCGTCATCCCCATAATGCCGGAAGGCAAAATATAAGGCATAGATATCGTCCCGGCGGAGGCCAGAGTTGAATTTTTTATGAAACTTCTTCTTTTCATTAGTAGCGGAATTTAATAATGTGCATGTTCATTGGACGTCGCAAATGAAAAGTATACGAGTTCTGTGGTTAGGGAAGGTCTGCTTTCAATATAATTGATCATCCATTGCAGTTCCGCTTCTGTGGGTTGACGCACTAGAAAACGCTTGTACGTATCACGGATGAAACCTTCCGGATCACTGCGCATGGATTCATTGGAAGGTAGTTTGACATTCGGGTCATTCATATACTTGCTGACGAGTATGTCATAGGCAACCTGTTTATCTCCGATGGATTCAATGGCTTTCAAGGCCTGCAGCATTTGATTTGGACCAATGGCTGTCTGGAACATATTTGCATACAAAATCGAAATGTATTGCGAATGGGTCTTGGGTTTGTCTTTGTAAGAATTTAATGGCGTAATATCCACGTCATTGATATCATAGACGTAATACTCTTTTTCACATGCTGCAAAAAGGATCATCAGGATAAGCCCGAAAAGTTTGATAGTTGTCCTACCTGAAGTTTGCATATTCATCAGTAACAAGTATTTGTGCAATAACCCAATTGATATCCTTGGTGTTCAGGTAAACAGGCAATAGTGTGACCACTTCTCCCGAAGTTGGCGGTCTGCTCATAAAGACTTGATAACACCAAATGATCATCCCTTCATACATTTCATTTGATTCCGTCAATATTCTGATATAATCGTTTTTATTGGAGCCCAGCATCCCGAAAATTTCTTCCGGTTGATTTGTTTCGATCATATCAAAACATTTATCAAATTCCTGCACCGTTGGCAATCGCCAAAGTAGTTCGTCGAAAGTAGCCCTGACAAAATTAAAGGTGTTCATGTTGATAATGTCATAGGTCGAATTATCAATCATAAAAGCAAACATCTGGTGATAATAAATTTGCCTATTGTAAAAAGCCTGTCGGCTGTCCAGGGTGGCTTGATTTCTGCGGATTTGATTCAGGGCATTGTAATATGAATCCCAGTTTCCTTCCAGTGAATCCTTGTACGCTCCATTCCGAAGCACTGTGATATTTAATTGAATATCACCATCCGGTACTCCTTCAATGCATCTGACTTTCGCCAGGTTATATAGATTCTGAACGAAAGCGGCTTTATAGGAAAATTCATTTTCTCTGAACGTGGTATCCGTCATCAATTGATATATGATACTGTCTCTTGTTTCTCGCTTGAGTCCGGAGGCTTTCAATCGATCTACCTCCCGGATCAGTTCATCGTCAAGAGGTTCACGTCCTATGATATCAATAAATAATCTGTTGACATAATTTTCAATCTTGATATCAGAGATATTGAAAGTAGAATAGGGAGGATTATCTCCTACGACCACAAGTGTTTCTTTTGTGCAGGACCAAGTGACCAACAAACAAATCAACACTGCACAATATGGATACACCAAACGCATAACGGATTCCGGTTATTCCCTTAAAATAAGACCCTTAGCACCGCTGCATTGCTGCCTGAAGGCCGGTTAATAATAATCATTAATTCTGAGCTGGCGCTCTAAGGGTGATACCTCAGGTCAAGGTACTTTAAATATGGTTGAAAACAAAATCCATCCTTCGGCTAAAAATAATGTCTATGGTTTATGGGGATAATAGGCAACAGGTTGAGAGGCATTCATAGATTAAAAGCTGGAGGCAGGAGGATATTTAAGCGGGGCTCTCGGCTGGAACGCTATATCCCGGAAAGCACTTGCTCAAGACTTAATCTTTGGTCCACTGCGGGCCGACCTTTTGCATCCAATTTAATGGTAATGCATTCTGTGTCCTTATCGTGCTCCAGAAACAGATAGTACCCTTTATCTGCAACTTCACTTAAAAATTCCGTCTTCTCAGCAAGGGTGACCAAAGGGCGAATATCATACCCCATAATATACGCCAGACCAACGTGATGAGCGGAAGGAATTAGATCTGCAGCATAGATGATCGTAACCTTTTCATTAATCCTGATTTCCGGCAAAAGCATTGATTCCGTATGGCCATATGATAGTCTGATCCGAAGGTGATCGTCCCATATAAAACCTTCTTCTTCCGGAAAGTAATGAAGTACGCCGGCTTCTTTTAATGGAACAAAATTCTCTTTAAGAAATGAGGCTCTTTCTCTGGCATTAGGATTAAATGCCCAGTTATAATGCTGTTCAGTCGTCCAGTATTTGGCATTTGGAAAGGCAGGGTTCAAGGCGCCGTTTTCATCCTGAGCCACAGCTCCTCCCACATGATCAAAATGAAAATGCGTAAGGATGACATCGGTCACATCGGAAGCAGTATAGCCCGCTTTTCGGAGAGAACCCATTAAGGTGCCTTCGCCATGCGGATAATAATGACTGAAGAATTTTTTGTCCTGCTTATCACCCAGCCCAGTGTCAATCAGAACCACTTTATCTTCATAGACTAATAGCAATGAACGCATGGTCCAACTGCATAAGTTCTGATCATCCGCAGGAATCATTTTATTCCAGATGGATTTGGGTACCACGCCAAACATAGCACCTCCGTCAAGTTTGAAATGACCATTATCTATTGCGATAATCTTCATACTAATAGCCGATTGTTTTTTTATTGGATGGATCGCCTTGTTGCAGGTGCGCTAATTGCAAAGCGGTAGCCGCTGCTTCAGCCCCTTTGTTTCCGTGTTTCCCTCCGGCCCTTTCAATAGCCTGCTCTGGTGTGTTGGTCGTAACAACGCCAAAAATAACAGGTATGCCTGAGGTAAGACCTAGTTGCATGATGCCGGAAGCCACAGCACTTGCGATATAATCGTCGTGTTTTGTTTCTCCCTGGATAATACAGCCAAGGCAAATAACAGCATTTCGTTTTGCGGAGGTCAGCAATCGTCGGGCGCCCCAGGGCAGTTCAAAAGAACCCGGCACTTCGATGACCTCAAGATGATCATCTTTTACGCCGGCCTTTTTCAAAGTGTCTTTGGCTCCTTGCAAAAGGGCGTGCGTGATATCAGGATTCCATTGTGCTACGACTATACCAATCTTAAAGGATGAGCCATCCGGTAAGTTGACCATGGGTGGAGATGCATCCCGGGAAGCCATCCTTATTTTGCTTCTGCTCTTGCGATGTATTTGTCGATCGTGAGTGCTTCGTTACTATTTGGATATTTAGACTTGATTTCTTTGTATAAAACAACAGCCTCGTCAATCTGGGACTGTGTTTCATGAAGAAGCGCCAGTTTCTTAAGATAATAAGGCGTCAGCAGGTCATTTTTTGAAGCGGAAGAAGCTTTTTTATAATTGTCCATTGCCTTATCCATTTGATTCAGCTCAGAATAGACATCGCCCAAAGCTCCATACTTTAAGGTAGGACCTATTTTGTCTGTGGGTTTGAAATTATTCAAATGAGTTAAGGCAGCATCAAAGTTTCCCAGATTGAGGTAAGAAAGTCCTGCATAGAAGTTACTTAAATTGCCGGCCTTGGTGCCTTTATAATCCTTAATAATGGATAAGAATCCACTATAACCTCCGCCCGGATTTTCCAGGGCGACCAAAAAGGAATCCTGTTCAAACTGACTCTGCGCCTTCCACATCTGGGCAAGAGCCTTTTCTTCCTTAGGTTTTTGAATAAGGTTTTTATAGGCGAACCATCCGCCAAAAATGATGACGATGCCTGCGACAATCCCAATGATTTTGGTTTGATTTTCTTCAAAAAAGTTATTGGCAGATGTCCTTGCCTGTGACAGGTCAAGTAGGGTGTCATCCTGATGCTTGTTTCGATTTCTTCTGATAGCCATTGAAGCGATATATTTTAAAAAAGTGGTGCAAAAGTAATCAATTGCTCCAAATCCTCAAATGAGAAATTAAAGTATTATGTGTTTAATTGAAATTCAGTATTTTAGTAGGTCATCCGGCATGCGAAATGGCAGTGAAATATCTGCCTGTCCATTGAGCATCAAATGCTTCAGATATTCTTCAGTCCGTAATGAAAGGATAGTCTTTTTCTACGTAATTGTCAGTATATAGTTCAGCGGGATCCGGAAATGGTGATTCTTCAGCAAATGCTTCAGCAGCATCGATCTCTTCAAGTATTGCCTTATCTATGGCTTCTAATTCATTCTCTTTTAACAAGTTATGCTTAATCAAATAATCTCTGAACTGATTGATCGGGTCTTGTTCCTTATAGGTATTGAGTTCTTCTTTGGTTCTGTAGTGGGCCGGATCGGATACCGAATGACCTCTGTACCGATACGTTTTAATTTCCAGTAGGTAGGGGCCTTTACCGGACCGTACATGCGCTGCTGCCTCTGCCATAGCATAGTGAACCTTCATCACATCCATGCCATCAACGCTCGAGTTGGGCATTTCAAAAGAGAGCGCCTGTTTTTGCAGATCGATGACATTGCTTGTTCTGGTGACGGAAGTACCCATCGCATAATGGTTATTTTCCACCACGTAAAGCACAGGAAGTTTCCATGTCATGGCCATATTAAACGACTCATGAAGAGCTCCCTGACGAGCAGCACCATCCCCATACATCGTCAGACAGATATTATCTGTGCCTTTGTACTTCTCAGCGAAGGCGATGCCTGTCCCTATTGGGATCTGGGCGCCAACGATGCCATTGCCACCAAAATAATAATGCTCCTTGGAGAAAAAGTGCATGGAGCCTCCTTTCCCTTTATTGATACCGGTAGCCTTGCCAAACAATTCCGCCATACACAGATCACTTGAAATACCTCTGGATAAAGCTATGCCATGTTGTCTGTAGGCCGTAGCAATAGGATCTGTAGGCCGTAAAGCAGAAGTGATGGCGCCTGCAATCGCTTCCTGCCCAATATATACATGCAGAAATCCACGGATCTTATTGATGGAGTACATCTTTAATGCCCGTTCCTCAAATTTCCTAACGCGCACCATGGTCTCATACCATTGGCGATAGGTTGCCAAATCAAGCCCATTGGAGCCTTTGGATGCTTTTGTTGTCTTTTTTCCTTTTACCTGAGTCATAAAAACTATATTCGCCGACGCACAAAGATAAGCTTAATTGCATTTATAAGGCTATGAAGTCCCTTGCTCTTCAGGAGATCATATTAACTAATTTCAAAAACTACACAGAAGCGAATTTCAGTGCGGGACCAAAATTCAATCTTATTTCAGGACTCAACGGGATAGGAAAAACCAATCTGCTTGATGCCATTTATTATCTCAGTGCAGGCAGAAGCTATTTTACGCCATTTGATCAAAAAGTAGTCAGAAAAGATGAATCCTTTTTCAGGCTGGAAGGATCTCTGGTAAGAGACACGAAAAACCATCAGATTGTCTTCAAAGTAAGACCTGGTTCTTTAAAGGAATTGTTGGTAGATGCGATCACAGTTTCTCGGATCAGCGAACATATCAGTTTTATACCGGTTGTTTTTTCAGCGCCCAGAGATATTGATCTTGTCTATGGGCCCAGCCTGACCCGGCGTAAATATTTTGATCACCTTTTATGTCAAGTGGATCCTTCCTATCTGAAATCACTGGTCCGATATAATCAATTGCTGGAGATGCGAAATGCAGCCCTGAAACAGGGTTTCTCAGATTTGCGTCGAATAATTTCAACCTATGACGATCAAATGGCTCCCTTAGCCAAATTAATTCATGAAAAAAGAAAGTGGGTCGTCAAGCATCTGGATGAGCGATTATTGAATACCTATCTCAGACTTGCTGATCAAAAAGAAGAAATCAATCTAAGCTACAGTTCTGATTTATATGAATATCCCTATGAAGTTTTGGTGGACATGAACTGGGAAGCAGATAAAAACACCGGGCGATCCAACAGTGGCATTCACAAGGATGACTATATACTGGATATAAAGGATATGGGGGCTAAAGCATTTGGGTCTCAAGGCCAGGTGAAGAGTCTTGTCTTTTCATTGCACCTTAGTAAGCATGCCATCCTTGGGCAGCAATCAGGATTCAAACCCATCTTAATTCTGGATGATATTTTTGACAAACTGGACGAGCGAAGACTTGAGCGATTGATGGAGATTTTGTCCGAGGATGAATTTGGACAGGTGTTTATATCGGATACGAGTGGTAAACGTGTAGGTGAAATCTTACCTGCCGATCTGCTTGCACGAATAGCCATGTGAGCTGGATAGGAAATTTAGTCAACGTATTCTTTTAAAATATTAGCCATATAATCATTAACTTCATGCTATGCGAGGAGACAACAACCGACCGTTAAAAGAATGGCTTCAGGTATTTACACAGTCCCCACAACTGAGAGCAAAACTATATCAAACCCGTATTGAAAAAATGTGGGCTGAGCTCATGGGTCCGGTGATCAGTGGATATACACTGCGAATAAAACTTGATAACCAGACGCTATTGCTTTTTATTGAGTCAGCTTCATTGAAATCCGAATTGAATATCATGAAAGAAAATATTCGTGCACTGGTCAATGAACGGCTGGGGGAGGATTTTGTCAAAGAAGTAAAGGTATTGTAGCAATTATTTGCGTCAGGTTTTATCCGGCATACCTATATACTGACTGCTTGGTTTTCTTTTCTTAAGGTTAGCTTTTCCTTTCGTTTTCGAAGCCAGTTGCATAGCTTTGACCACATCTACCATACCACCACTGATACATAACTCACTGGCGGGAACTTTATCGAAAGTGCCGGGTTGAATCAGTTGAGCAGGGAGTGGACGGGTGCTGTCAATAATTATATCCTTGACTTGCACGGCACTCAATGCCGGATATCTTGATCTGATCAAAGCAGCCATTCCGGTTACCACCGGTGAAGCCATACTGGTGCCACTTAAAAATTCATACGAACTGTCAGGTGTTGTCGAGTAGATATAAACTCCGGGAGCAAATACATCCACATCCTTTTGTCCATAGTTTGAAAATTCTGCCACAGCTTGTTCTCCTCCTTCCGGTGATAGCGCTCCGATGGTCAATAAGTTTTTTGCGTGTTTTGGTCCAAATAGTGGCTTCCTGCGAAAATCATCATTAGGAAACTTTGGCTCTGCATCAATATTGGCAGCTTCATTTCCTGCGCCTGATACCAGCAAAACGTCATGTTTGGCAGCATATTTCATCGCATGGTCGACCATTTCTTTTTCAGGAGAATAGCCTTTTCCAAAACTCATATTAATGACCAGTGCACCATTGTCGACAGCGTACATGATTCCATTGGCAACATCCTTATCCCGTTCATCGCCATTTGGAACTAATTTGACAGACATGATCGCTACATGATCTGCGATACCATCCATCCCGATACCATTGTCACGTACCGCACCAACGATTCCTGCCACATGCGTACCATGTACAGCATAATCTCCATCTACGACATTATTTCCATACCATTTATTGTCAAAATCTGAATAATCATCCCCTACGATATTTCGGGCGGTACAATCCGGATTGTAGGTATAGTTTAAATCGATTTCACTTTCTTTTTTGATTTCTTCAAATTCTGATGACGTAAGATCAATCAGCCAATCAATACTTTCAACAGTAATGCCTTGCTCTTCTACATTCTGAATGATGCGACCGGCAATCACGACATTTTCGTCTTCAGCGTTTTCAAGTCGGTTCAGATCAATGGGATCTCCATTGAGCTCTTCCTTAGCGGCATTGAGCGCATCCAAAACAATCTTTAAAGTGGCGTCCACTTGCTCAATTTGTGCAGTTGCTCCGGCACGTTTTTGCTCAATGAGCTCTTTTTTATCCAAAAAGGATTCATAATCCTTCTTCTTCTGACCATGTAGCTTTTCCGGATTGACGGATTCCCACAAACTCCTTTCTTTGGCATATTCCCGGGTAACTTCTAAAGATTCATTCACAACACTTTGCCCATCAGGACCGCCAATAAAATTCCATCCATGGAGGTCATCAACATATCCATTACCATCATCGTCGATCTGATTATCTGGAATTTCATTCGGATTTACCCAGATGTTTTGTTTCAGATCCGGGTGATTGATATCAATGCCGCTATCCAGTATAGCCACAATGACCTTTTTAGAATTAGTGACCGGGGCAGATTTATACCATTCGATCGAACGCACCCCTGTGGGAAATGAATCTTCACTGCTCTGCTGATACCAGGTGTCAAAGTTTTCCTGAGCTTTAAGAGATACGGAAAACAATAGTAATCCACAGAGAATCAGAAAGAAAGGATGGGCTCGAAATTGCATTAGAATAATTTGAATCTACGTATTGATGTAATAACTAAGGTACAATGATATCATATTGTTCTATACATCCATTATATTTTGGATAAATGGCTGTTTTTACCTGATTTACAGCGCTGTACATTATATCTATCCGGAACGACGGCTCTACTCTGAGGTTCTCTATCTTTGCCCCGTAATCGACGTTCAGGTAGTACTTTTTATTTTGACCAAAATTACTTTTGATTGCATAACCCGATAGCAATTGTTTTGCTGAGTTTTCTTTTCCTTCCTGTTGTCGTTCAATCGCAGGGGGAGTTAGGTGTTTTCGTTGGTCTGGCAAACTACCAGGGGGATCTGGCTTCCTATAATTTTGAAAATGGCTTAAAGGTTAAAGTTGGTCCTGTGATAGGTATTCATGCCGGATATGAATTAAACAGGCATTTTCAGGTGCGTGGAGACCTCCTGTATGCCCGAATTTCTGGTGATGATGCGTTGCAGGTAAAAGAAACCAATAAAAGCCGGAACCTAAACTTTTTTGCTCCCGTGATTCAATTAGCTGCCGGAGTGCAATGGAACATACTTGGCTTTAGCAATGAAAGTCCGGGTTCTTTTACACCCTATGGTATGGCAGGAGCCAGCATTTTTTATTTTAACCCAAGGACAAAATATGGGGGTGAAAAATACTCCCTTCAACCGCTTGGCACTGAAGGCCAGTTTCTTGATGACTATCCTGACCAAAAACCATATTCCAGATTTCAACCATCATTGCAGCTAGGGGGAGGACTCAAGTATATGACCGACAGCCGTTTGATTCTTGCACTGGAGGGAATCTTGTCCTTTACGTTTACAGACTATCTCGATGATGTAAGTACGATTTACATATCCTATCCTGAACTGTTGGAAAAAGCTGGTCCCATTACGGCAGCTTTGGCTAATCGACAAGGGGAGTATTTAGGCACCGGTCCAGTAGTCGTCCAAACCGGCTCAGCAAGGGCGAATTCTGACTCCAAAGATTTATTTGGTATCATCACCTTTAGTGTATCAATTCCGATTGAGATAGGCAATGAAAATTTCAAAATTCGAAGGCACAATAACAAAACGATCCCAAACCCAAAGTTTTGAATACCCTTATTTTCGCCATACATTGAAAACCGCTGAAACTATATTAAAACAATACTGGGGATTTCCGTCTTTCAGGCCATTGCAGAAAGCAATCATTGATCGTGTATTGGCTGGTGAAGACGTCCTTGCGCTGCTGCCAACCGGAGGCGGAAAATCACTTTGCTATCAGGTTCCTGCAATGGTCAAAGAAGGACTCACCATTGTGGTGTCACCATTAATCGCCCTGATGAAAGATCAGGTAGCAAGGCTTAAAGCAATAGGAATTTCTGCTGATGCCATTTATTCCGGAATGGATGCTTCAGAGATTGATCGATTACTGGATAATGCAAGATTTGGCCATACGCGATTGCTCTATTTGTCACCGGAGCGATTAAATAATCCGATGTTTCAGGAAAGGGTGACCTCAATGCCCGTGAGTCTGTTAGCAATCGATGAAGCGCACTGCATTTCACAATGGGGCCATGATTTTCGCCCTTCCTATCTGGAGGTAGGGGCTTTACGTGAACTATTCCCTTCCGTTCCATTACTCGCTTTGACAGCTTCAGCCACAAAAGAAGTAACGGCTGAAATACTTGCGCTATTAAAAATCAAAGATTCTGCTGTCGTCAGAGATAGTTTTGGCAGAGAAAATCTGAATTACCATGTCATCCGGCGAGCGGATCAATTGCAATATGTGGAACGCTTACTGCGTAAATCTAAAGGGAGTACGATTATCTATGCCCGGCACAGAAGAAAATGTGTTGAGTTGGCGGATTGGTTAATGGCAAAAGGCATACATGCTGCGGCATATCATGGAGGCATGGCGATGATGGATCGGGATCGTATTCAGGAAGCCTGGGTCAGAGGAGAAAAGCAGGTGATGGTGGCTACCAATGCTTTTGGCATGGGAGTCGACAAGAGTGACGTCAGACTCGTCATTCATTATGATTTACCGGCCGGGATTGAAGAGTATTATCAGGAGGCGGGTAGGGCCGGCAGGGATGGCAAGCCTGCGTATTGTTTAATCGTGATCAATGATGCCGCGCAGGATACGCTGATAAAAAAAACAGAACAGAGTTATCCTGAGATTGAATTGATTAAGCAGATTTATGCTTCATTGCATATCTATTTGGATACCGCCGTTGGTTCTGGATTGGATGAGACTTTTGACTTTGACTTAGAATCGTTTGCCGCCAGATTTAATTATCGAGTCATTGAAGCTTATACGGCACTTAAGGAGTTGGCCAGAGACGGATGGATAGCGATCGATGAAACGGTTTTGAAAGGCAGTCGTGTGCAGATCATCACAGATACCGAAACACTTCAAACGGGGTTGGAGACAGATCCTACAATGGACCAATTGATGAAAGCTTTATTGCGCGGTTATGAAGGGCTCTGGTCTTCCATGGTCAGGATCAGGGAAGATAAGATTGCAAAACATTTACATTGGGATGCCCGTGAAGTTAAACGTCTGTTGACTCGACTCAAAGCACTTGAATTAATTGATTATCGGGAATCCACAGAGCGTAGTCAGGTGACACTTCTTCGCGAACGTGTGCCTTTAATCAATTTTACTATCGATGAGATAAATTACAAGTTTCGAAAAGAGCGTGCTTTTGCTCGTATGAAATCGATGATAGATTATCTGGCAGATGAAGTGGAATGCCGTGAGGTGTTTATACGACAATATTTTAATGAATCAGACGCCTTACCTTGTGGCCATTGTGACCGATGTTTGAATGATCAGACAGGAAATGATCTTGCGTTAAATTCCGTCTATAAGGCGCTTGCAGATAAAAATGGTATCACCATAAAAGATTTCCTGGCGGAGTATCAAACCGAGCAGCAACCTTTTGTGAAAAAAGAATTAAGGCAGCTGTCTGATGAACGTAAGATTAAAATTGTTGAAGATAAAATTTATCGAAATTCTTGAGCGATCCTAAACATATCGTATTCAGTGTCACCAATGACCTGACCTATGACAGGCGGATGTACCGGATATGCAATGCGCTGGCTAAAGCCGATTACCGTGTTACCCTGGTGGGCAGATTGCGAGATAATTCACTTGACTTTTGTCCCGATCTGTTTTCCACAAAGCGAATTCGATGCATTTTTAATAAAGGGTTTTTGTTTTACAAAGAATACAATATTCGTCTATTCATTTATCTTCTGAAGACACGGTTTGATATCGCTTGTGCATGTGATTTAGACACAGCCTTAGCAGTGCTCATGGCCACTTTCTTGAAAAGAAAAAAATCTGTTTATGATGCACACGAATATTTTTCTGAAGTCCCTGAATTAAATAACAGACCTATAATTAAAGGGGTGTGGCGAATGATCGGAAGACTTACGATCCCTGGATTTGATGCCAGGTATACAGTCGGCGATGAATTGGCAAAATTAATGGGAGAGGTTTATCGTTCACATTTTGATGTTATTCGCAATATTGCACCTACGCAAAACAAAAGGACTACATCTGACGAAAATGCACATCAGCAAAAAGTAATTTTGTATCAGGGCGCATTGAATGTTGGGCGTGGATTGGAAGCTTGTATTGATGCAATGAAAGATCTGCCGAACTGGTCATTTTGGTTGGCCGGAGAAGGAGATATCACAGAGGATTTAAAATTGCAGACGGCGAAACTGGGACTGAAAGACCGGGTGACTTTTCTGGGATGGGTCAAACCTGACGATCTTCCGGCATTGATGGCGAAGGCAAGAATTAGTATTAATCTCCGTGAGCGTGGCAGCATCAACGATTATTATTCACTGCCCAATAAGTTTTTTGATGCGATCCATGCAGGGCTTCCCTCTATTCACATGAACTATCCGGAATACAAGACCATCATAGCCAGATATCCTTGTGCCTGCCTGTTGGATGAAGCAAATGCTGCCGGAATTGTATCAACCATCAATGATATAGACCAGCATCCAGGTACATGGGAAAAAATGGTGACGAATTGCCGGATGGCCGCCAAAGAATTTACCTGGGAAAATGAATCGATAAAGCTGATTAATATTTATTCAAAACTATAACGTACGTACTTAATCAGTTTCGGCCCTATCCGCCAGATCCAGGAGGAAGGCATATTCAAGAGCGATTTCCTTAAATTGTCTGAATCGTCCGGATGCACCTCCATGTCCGGCTTCCATATTGGTATGCAGCAGTAATGGATTCTTATCTGTTTTTAAAAGCCTTAATCTGGCGACCCATTTTGCAGGTTCCCAATACTGAACTTGTGAGTCATGCAATCCTGTGGTGACGAGAAGAGGCGGATAATCTTTTGCTTCCACATTGTCATATGGAGAATAACTTTTTATATAATCATAGTATGCTTTAATTTTTGGATTGCCCCATTCATCAAATTCTCCGGTGGTCAGTGGAATGGTTTCATCCAACATGGTCGTCACCACATCAACAAAAGGAACTGCCGCAATAATTCCGGCCCACATTGAAGGTTCCATATTCATGATTGCCCCCATGAGCAAACCGCCGGCAGAGCCACCCATGGCATAAAGCTGGCCTGCATCGGCTATCTTATTATCCACCAGCGCTTTTCCACAATCAATGAAATCACTAAACGTATTTTTCTTTTTTAATAATTTTCCATCTTCATACCAATGGCGTCCCATTTCTTCACCACCACGGATATGGGCAATAGCGAAGACAAAACCTCTGTCTAATAAACTGATTCTTGAGATACTAAAACTAGGATCCATACTGGCACCGTAGGACCCATAGCCATATAGCAGACAGGGGCTGGTTCCATCAAGAAGTGTATGCTTGTGATGTACATAAGATACCGGAACTTCAACTCCATCACGAACCTTTACCATCATCCTTTCCCCTTGATAGTTTGAAGCATCAAAACCACCCACAATTTCCTGCTGTTTCAATAGCGTTTTTTCCCGGGTAAGCATATGATAATCATACGTCGTATTTGGGGTGGTCATGGATTGATAATTGAACCGTAACGTAGCAGAGTCAAATTCCGGATTAACGGTAGTGAATGCCACATACGCTTCTTCCTCAAATGCTATATAATGTTCGCTGTGATCTTTTTGAATAATTCTTAATTGCGTAATACCGAATTTTCGCTCTGAAAGAACCAGGAAATCCTTAAATACATCGATCCCTTCAAGAAGGACATCTTCCCGATGGCCAATTACTTCCTGCCAATGATCAATACTTGTGGCTCCCAGAGGGGATTTCATTAATCTGAAATTAAGCGCATCTATATTTGTTCGGATATACCACAGGTCTTCGAAATGTTCTATCCTGTATTCAAGCCCTCTCGTTCTGGACTGAAACATGGTAAAATCATCATCCGGTCGATTAGCTTCTATGTATTGGTATTCATCAGTAAGAGTTGAGGATGAACCGATGACAATAAATCTTTTTGATTTGGTTTTGAAAACATAAGTTCTGAAGGTTTCATCCTTTTCTTCATATACCAATTGATCGCCGGAGGCAGGAGTACCTAATGTGTGTTTCCAAACGCGATAGGGTCGGAGGGCCTCATCTTTTGTCGTGTAAAAAAATGTCTGATTGTCTGCTGCCCATGTCGCGCTACCACCGGTGTTTGGTATGACATCTGCCAAAAGTTTCCCCGTCGTGAGATTCTTTACTTTTAAGGTATAAATTCGACGGCTCAGAGTGTCTTCACCATAGATTAGCATTTTATTATCGGGGCTAATGGTTTGTCCTCCCAGCTCATAATAATCATATCCTTCTGCTAATGAATTGACATTGAGCATGATTTCCTCAGGAGCTTCCATAGTTTTTGCCCGACGTGTATGAATCGCATATTCTTTACCTTCCTCAAATCGAGTAATATAGTAGTATCCATTATAAAGGAATGGAACAGACATATCAGTTTGTTTGATTCTGCCGGTAATCTCCTTAAAAAGCTTTTCCTGAAAACCTTTCAAATGAGTCATCATTTGTTCCTGATAATGGTTCTCTTCATTCAAATAGGAAATTACCTCAGGATTTTCTCGCTCATTTAGCCAGTAATAAGGATCATTTCTGATGTCGTCATGAATTTCAAGCACTTTCGGCTTTTGGCTGGCCACGGGTGCTTCGATAGCCAGATTAAAGAGTGCAGATTGTTTATGTTTCATTCCTTCAATTTCAATGGTGTGGAATCCATAATAGAGGGGCAAACATAGGGAAGTGGATTGAATTATAATGTTTTGGATGGATAAGCCAATGATTGGGTACATTTTATCTATTCACGAACCTTATTAACACTCAGGAGCAGAATAACTCAAATCAACTGCTACCTTTATCCTTTATTAAATGGTGATTCAGTATGTCAACACAGACGACCTCCAGGATTGTGATGATCCGACCGGCAGCCTTTGGGTTCAATGAGGAGACGGCCACGAATAATACCTTTCAAAAAAGGCCTGTTTCCGGTAAGGGAACAATTATTGAAAAGGCTGTAAAGGAATTTGACAGGTTAGTAGAGCTACTAAGACAAGAAGGGGTTGAAGTAGAGGTCATTCAGGACACAGATTCTCCGGCAAAACCGGATGCTATATTTCCTAATAACTGGATATCCTTTCATGAATCCGGCTTAATAGTCACCTACCCGATGTTTTCTCCATTGCGAAGAGCAGAAAGAAGGATGGAAATTATTGAGTCCCTTGGGAAGCAGTACATTATTAAGTCACAATATGCTTTGGAAGCTTTTGAAGCGGAAGAAAAATTTCTTGAAGGCACAGGCAGTATGGTACTCGATAGAGAAAATAAAATAGCCTATGCGTGTCTTAGTCCGAGAACGAATCCTGAGGTTTTAGATCTCTGGTGTAAGCGAATGAGTTACACCCCCTTTACATTTTATGCGACGTATGATGGGCAGGAAGTTTATCATACAAATGTTATAATGGCTATAGGAGATGGTATTAGTGTCGCATGTGTTGAAATTGTTGAGAAGGGTAAGCAGGAGGATTTCAGGCATCATTTGACTTCTTTTGGTCGAGATTTAGTTGAATTGACACGAGATCAGATAGGACTTTTCGCCGGAAACATGCTTGCACTGCGCAATCATAGAGGTGAACAAATAATGGTAATGTCTGAAACAGCGCATGTTAGTCTCAGTAAGGATCAAATATCCGGAATTGAGACTCATGCCCGAATCGTGTCCTCTGACATAGCAACTATTGAGACCATTGGGGGAGGTAGTGTCAGATGCATGATTGCTGAAAACTTTCTTCGGCACATATAAACAATATCTATATTAATAATTTATATTTGTGGAGAGCCCTATTATTAGGGTTTGCTAATTGTACGACAAAAGGTTTACAATTATTTATCCTTCGTTAACACAGGTGGACGAAGGATGAAATCTACTTTCGTGACTTTAATTCACCCACATAAATTATTTTAATATGAGATTAATATTACTCGCTTTTTGTATAAGCCTTTCTTTTGCTTCATTTGGTCAGGGTACGACCACGAGTGAAATGAGAGGTATTGTGAACGGGCCTGACGGTATGCCACTTATTGGTGCCAACGTCGTTGCTATTCACGGACCTACCGGAACAACGTTTGGTGCGGCTACCGACCTGGAAGGAAACTATCGAATACCTGGCATGAAGATCGGTGGTCCTTATACCGTTACGGTGACGTATACAGGGTATAGTGAAGTAACCATCGATGGTGTGCAGCTTCGTTTAGGGGAAGTGTTTCGTCGAGACTATGCATTAGAAGAAAGTGAGATCATGCTTGAATCGGTGACTGTTGTGGCATCTGCTGGCGTAATTGGCCAAACTGCAGGAACCAGTACTCAGATTGATGCAGAACGGATGAATGAAGTTCCTTCGCTCAATCGGGATGCTTTCGACTATTTAAGACTGGCTCCTCAGACGATCAGTACTTCATCAGGAGGCTTGTCCATTGCAGGCATAAATAATCGCTATAATGCCATTTATGTAGATGGGGCTGTAAATAATGATGTATTCGGATTAGCTAATTCAGGAACCAATGGTGGTCAGACAGGGATTTCCCCATTCAGTATGGATATCATTGATCAGTTCCAGGTCGTCATTTCACCATATGATGTAACAATGGGTGGATTTGCCGGAGGTGGAATCAATGCCGTTACAAAATCCGGAACAAATGATTTATCTGCCACGGCTTATTATTTTATGCAAAACCAAAATCTAGCTGGAAAAACTAATGGCAAACTCGCTGAGCGATTATTTGGAGATGCAAATGGAGATTATCCGGATTCTGTAAGAACTAAGTTAGATGATTTTACAAAGACCACCTATGGTGCATCAATAGGTGGAGCCCTTAAAAAAGATAAAATCTTCTTTTTTGTCAATGCCGAAATTCAAAAAGATGAAATTCCTGTTCCATATGATGTTGAACAGTATACTTCAGGTGATGGCAGGGCATCCGTGGAGAAACTGAACGAACTTCGACAATTTATGATCAATACGTATGGATATGATCCCGGAACCTTTGGCTCCACAAAGGATGAACTGGAAGGGCTTAAGCTGTTTGGAAAACTTGATTTTAATCTAAGTGACAAACATCGTTTGACGTTGAGACATCAGTACACAAAAGCTGAACAGTATGATCGAAACGGAGGAAGTTCAAATACCATCGAGTTTTCCAATAATGGCGTCTATTTCCCTAGTACAACCAATTCAAGTGCGTTGGAACTGCAATCAAGACTTTCCTCCACGACCTCAAATGAATTAGTGCTGGGGTATACTACGGTAAAAGATGACCGAGGGAGCATAGGAGGAGACTTCCCCTATATTTATATTAATGATGCGTCCGGTGGAACTGTTGAAATGGGAACTGAGGAGTTTTCAACAGGAAACTTACTGGATCAATCTACTTTTACACTGACAGATAACTTCAAACTTTACAAAGGAAATCACACATTTACTTTCGGTACGCATAATGAATTCTATTCTTTTAATAATGTCTTCGTTCGTCAGAATTTCGGATCCTATAGATTTAGTAGTATTAATAGCTTCTTAATGGGAGAAAATGCAATTGAATATGATCGTTCTTATTCATTGGTAGATGATGTGACCGGTGATAATTCAGATGCAGCCGCTAAGTTTAATGCCATGCAACTTGGATTCTATGTTCAGGATCAATGGTCAATTACACCAAGATTTACACTGACTGGTGGATTGCGTATAGATATCCCGGTGATTACTACGGATCCTGCTACAGATGACACACTCAATATGGTAGCTTTGCCATTAATGCAAGCGCAATACCCAATCGCCAATGGCGTTCAATCGGGTGTTGCTCCGGACGGACAATTAATGTTTTCTCCAAGAGTAGGATTTGAATATGCGCTGGATGGCAGCAGAAACACCATACTTCGGGGTGGAGTAGGCATTTTTACCAGCCGTATTCCATTCGTTTGGCCAGGTGGTATGTATACAAATAATGGTTTAACTATTGGTAGTGTCAATGAAGGAGATTTGAGCGGTCAGTTTCCGAATGGTGTTCCTTTTGAAGCTGATCCAAACGCGCAGTATACTAATCCAAACTTTAGTGTACCAAATGGGCAGGTCGATTTGTTTGTCCAGGATTTTAAATATCCACAGTTGTTTAAGACCAATCTTGCTATAGACCATAAATTCAATGGCGGCTGGGAAACATCCTTAGAAGTGCTTTATTCCAAAACACTCAACAATATTGTCTACACCAATATCAATAATGATAAGAACGGTAGTAAGGAATGGACCACAGCAAATGATATTCGTACGGTTTATACACGCAAGAACATTGATAATCGATATGGGGCCGGCGTTTACCTCGCTTCCAATACCAGTGAAGGGCATACCATTAACCTGACTGCATCTGTCGCTAAGGAAATTAGTAAAAGTTTCAATGCCTATGTAGCTTATAACTTTGGAGATTCCTATTCCAACCAGGATGGTACTTCCTCACAGAACTCCTCTCAATGGAGAGGTCAAATTAGTACCAATGGAAGAAATGAACCTGTGACCGGAAGATCTGATTATGCCATGGGTCATCGTATTTTGGCTAATGTAACCTACAGGAAAGAATGGTCAGAAGCAACCGCTACATCCGTTTCATTATTTTATAATGGACAGTCCGGTGAGGCATTTTCATATGTCCTTGGGGGTAGTAATGGACGTAATCCGAATAATGAAGCGGGTAGTACCAGCAGAAACAGAAGTCTGGTGTATGTGCCAATTGATTTAGCAGATATTAATCTTAAAGAATATACTGCCGGTGGAAATACCGTTACTGTAGAAGAACAGTGGGCTAATCTAAATGCTATGATAGAATCTGATAAAGGGCTCAGCGATTACAGAGGGAAATATGTGCAAAAGAATGGTTCCAATGCACCGTTTAATTCAATTTTTAATCTGGTCATCCGTCAGGATATTGGCGCTGACTTAGGTGGTGATCTTCACAGATTGCAGATATCCTTTGATATATTCAATGTTGGAAATTTATTGAATAAAAACTGGGGAGCGTACTACACAACGCCGGGTAGTGATTTCAATAATTTCCAGTTGTATCAGTTTGACGGATATGAGGCGGATGGTACTACCCCTAAATTTTCATACCGATTAGGTGATGCTACCGGCAGAGATGCCTTTAACATTGGAGGAACAGATAGCCGATGGAGAATGCGTCTTGGATTCAGATATATGTTCAACTAGTATTAACATTTTTTAATCCCTTAAAAACGCTTCAGGAAAGACTTACTTTTCTGGAGCGTTTTTTTTATATTTGGCAAATTCCAATTTTGACATTAATCTACATCAAATCAATCATTATGAATAAGTCGCTAAGTCGCCTGTTTACACTTGCTTTGGCCCTTATGCTAAGTCTTGGTAGTCTGCAAGCACAGATCGTCATCAATGAGATCAGTTATAATCCACCAGAATCAGGAAATGATTCACTGGAATATATTGAAATTCTCAATACAGGCCTTTCTCCTGTTAATCTGGAAGGCTGGCATTTTCTGGCCGGTATTATAGATACACTTCCCAATGTTGAGCTCCAGCCGGGAGCGTATTATGTAACCGCCATCAATGCACAGGCCATGCTGAATGTATTTGGTATCGTGGTACATGAATGGGCAGGAGGTGCGCTGAGTAATGGTGGGGAATTGATTATGCTTGCTGACGAAGGCGGAATGATTGTCGATAGTGTATTGTTTGATGATGCAGATCCATGGCCAACAGATCCGGATGGAAACGGTCCTTCACTCGAATTGACAGATTCAGTCTTAGATAATAACGACGGTGCTAACTGGCAATCCTCCGGTGGCGCTACCGGCGTCATCATTAATGGAAATGAAGTTTTCGGAACACCGGGTGCGCTGAACTCAGACGGCGGTACCAGCACGCCTGATGTAACGGTTGCCGTAGGTAATTTCCAGTTCAATCCTAAAAATATTGTAGTTGAGATGGGGAGTCTGGTTCGATGGGTAAATAATGAACCTATTGCGCATAATGTGAATGGTGATCAATCCGTTTTTTCCGGAAATCCCGTAAGCTTCGGTAATGGTGCCCCGGCGCCCAACTGGACATATGATTATAGTCCAACGATAGCAGGTTTGTATAATTATCAGTGCGATCCGCACGTTTTTAGCGGAATGGTGGGTACGATGTCCGTATATGATCGAAATAATTATACAGATTTCCCATTACCGCATCTTAGAATTACGGATGGCTTGAATGGGGTACACCTTTTTGATGGTGTGCCTACGCGCGTGACCGGCGTTGTGCATGGTGTCAATTTCAAACCGGATGGATATTCATTTTTCATTATTGACGTGAATAATGTAGGCATGAATGTTTTTTCCTTTGATCCTATGCCTTATGTAGTTTCGGAAGGTGATATGGTCACGGTATCAGGTACCATGGATGCTTTTAATGGTATGCTGGAAATCGTTCCGGATGACATTGAAGTACTTTCTACCGGTAATTCATTAGTGGTAGCAAGATTAGTTTCGGAGGTCGTTGAAACCGATGAATCAAGCTATCTCGTTTCCAATCTGGAAGTGGATAGCGTCGGCAATATTTCAGCTGCCGGATACACCATATTCACTTCTTCCCAGGGTGGATCGAACATTGATGTTCGTGTTGATGTAGATGCAGGTATTCCTTTAGAGCCGGGTGATATTGGCGTTGGATCCTCAATCAATGTTGTTGGCATAGGTACACAATTTGACAATAACTTTCCTTGGAATGAAGGCTATCAACTGCTAGCCTTACAAGTTAACATGATTGATCACGTTCAAGTTTTGGATCAGAGATCAATCACAATAACACCTAACCCTACAAGTGACTTTATTCGATTGAATAGTGAATTCAATATTTTTCAGATAGAAATATTTGCATCAAATGGTCAGCAATTATATACCAAAAAAGTTAATGGTAGTAATGTTCAAATCAGTTTGGAAGGACTGCCAACTGGACTTCATTTAGTGAAGGCAACGACCGACGAAGGCATTTGGACTTCAATGATTTCTGTTGTTCGTTAGACAAGCAATTCAAAGTGAATATTCTCATTTTTTTGAGAAGTTTAAAAGAGGAATTCTTTGTACATCGCAAGGAATTCCTCTTTTCTTTTGAGTTTGTACTGCATGATCCACCGGGGATGGGGTAGGGGGACTACCCGATCCCACCATTGGTATTCGCTATTCAATGTATTCAGATAATCAAAGTTTTTGCCCTGCCCCAGACAGTAAACGTTTGTGCGGTCATACCCAAACGTTAACTGCGTCTCGATGCTATCAATGATAAATGGTCTGATGATTTGGCTAAGTTCAGCATCATCATAATAATTATAGTTTTTTCCATTTTTGACAAACCCTAATGGCGAAATTGAAGTAATATAATAGCGCCTGAAAAACTTATCATGCCCACCACAAACGGCTATCATTTCATGGATAAAAATGCTCGAGAGCTCGTGCTTTTGCGGGAAGGAATTTTTAATGCCGAGATCAGTCAAACAAACGGGATCTGTAAACGGAACTCCTGTTAAACCGGCGCCTAGTCTTCCCGGATTTATACCTAAAATAAAAGTTCGGTCATTGCTGTCATTATAGTACTCGCCATAGAAAGATTTCATGCAAGCTTGAGTTTCGGGATTCGAATAAGGCAAAAGCCATTCGATATCTTTCGGAAGTTTATATTGTGGTGCCAGACTAAAATGATAATCCAACACATGTTTCGAAAATTTACTCACCTCAAGTAAAGCTTTAATAAAAATCAAATGTAGGATGTATTTTATTATCTGAGATTCATTTGTCTAATCAACCGTGATATAGGTCTGAAATTTGAATTGTTTTATCATTCCTTTTGACATAGCTTGCTTTAATCCGGCCTTATAATGTTAATTTAACTTTGTAATGGTCATTAAACTGATGCTTCAGTATGTAATAGGTTGCTCCTTCTTGTTTTCCGGACTTTCATGTTTGGTAGACCACGATGAGGATGACAGACTCATGAAGATCACCTCATTACCTGCGGAATTAAATGAATGTTCAGGAATGGCTACGCTAAAGGATGGTTATTATGTAGCGCTGAATGATAGTAATAATCCCGCTGAGTTATATGTCTTTAATCTTGAAAAGGAATCAAGGTTAAAAGCTGTGTCTGTGGCTAATGCAAAAAATGTGGATTGGGAGGAACTGGCGGAAGATGATACCTACGTCTATATAGGTGATTTTGGTAACAATAATGGAAATCGCAGGAATCTTCGGATTTATAAAGTGGCCAAGCAGGATTTGATGTCAGCCGATGAGGTCAGCGCAGAGATTATTAATTTTAATTATCCACAACAGCTGAATTTTGATCACTCCAACAGTACCAATTTTGACTGTGAAGCGATGGTGTGCATAGGGGATAGTTTGTATTTAATGACCAAGAATCATGGTAATCTCAAAACGAATCTCTATTGTCTGTCAAATAAACCCGGGAAATATGCTGCCAAACTGCTGGGGGAGTACGATGCCAAGGGGTTGGTCACCGGGGCAGATTATAGGAATACAGGCGGACGTAAAGAACTTGTTCTGGTGGGTTATACAAGCAAAGCATTTGGATACCATCCGTTTGTGATCTATTTCAATGATGTCACCGGGAGTGATTTTTTTGATTCAGCGGCTAGTCGGATTCAATTAAACGGGCGATTGCAGATTGAATCGGTTTTATTTGATGACCGGTTAAACTTGTTGATTTCCAGTGAAGGGAAAAAGAAGAAAGACCGAAACATATACAGATGCTTACTTCCCAATGTCCCATTTTAGTTGAAGATCCAGACTGTTGGAAAACAAAAGTTTCGTTTTAGCAGTTATTATCTTCGATGGAAAAGATTCGAAAGTTTATACTGTTTGGCATTTTAAATTTTGGGGCTTTAGCATTAGGGGGTTGGCTCATGGGTGAAGGTCCGGGTGCTGAATGGTATCAGGCGCTAAATAAAGCTCCATGGACACCTCCCGGGTGGGTTTTTGGTGTTGCCTGGACATTCATCATGATCTGTTTTACCATTTATATGGGTTTGCTTTGGGACGCTACTAATAAATCCAAATCCGTTATTTTCTTCTTCAGTATCCAATGGTTTCTGAATGTGCTTTGGAATCCCGTGTTTTTTCATTTTCATCAGGTTTTGATTGGATTGGTAACCATTGTATTACTGACCGGTCTGGTATCTATTTTCTTGTTCGGCTACTGGCCCAAACTAAAGGATAAATCCCTCTGGATAGCACCATATTTTGTCTGGTTGTTGATTGCTACGAGTCTGAATGCGTATATTTTTTTTAATAACTAATCAATCAGTTTTTAATCTGCGTTACGATTCCTTATAGCAATAACATTGAGCAGTGATAGGTGAATGAAAAAGATATAATACGATTATACGGAAGCCTTAAAACGTATTTCTCATCCGTTGTTTTGATACGACTCAATTTTGCTTAAGATGAGATGCTTTCTAATCGTTTTAATCGATCGCATATGATCTAAGGCTCAATAACTATGGGTATTTTGGTTAAATTGGCATGGCAAAAAAAATCCATACTTCTTGCCCATAATTTATATTATGTTAAATAGGAGAAAATTACATCAACTCTACCAGAACGTAACAATAGCAATGAAAGCAACCCATACATGCCCTAAATGCAGCTCAAAAGACATTGTCATTGCAGAAGCTTTTCCGGGAACCTCCACAAGCAACCAGGTTCAACTCACTAAATGGGGAACGCACATTGGCTATTTTGACCGCTATGTATGTACTGCTTGTGGATATATCGAGAACTACGCAACTCTTGATGATAAGCGCTGGCAAAAATGGATAGATAAAAAGGAATCTGAGTTCGATTCGCGTGACGAATTTGTTTAATCAATGATCACGGCATAGGCTGTTTTTTGGATCATTTTTCCAATCGGTTTTGACCATAATCCCTCGTCTTCCAATAGCCTGCTGACTTCATCCACAGTTTCCGGAGAAACAGCAATTAAGAGCCCGCCGCTGGTTTGAGGGTCACATACGATGGTCTTTTGGCTTTCGTCCCTAAATGAGACGGAATGCCCGTAACTTTTAAAATTCCTGATGGTGCCGCCTGGAATGCATCCTGCATGGATATAATCCAAAATGCATGGAGCAATCAATGGAATACTTTCCATACTCAAAGAGCCAGTGGTTTCACTGGCCATACACATCTCCATGAGATGTCCTGCGAGACCAAATCCGGTCACATCGGTCATGGCATGTACCCCGGAAATTTTACCAAGTTTCTCCCCTATTGAATTCAGGCGTATCATCACCTCCGTGGCTAAGTATTCATGCTGTTCCAGCAACTTTTTCTGCTTTTGAGCTGTACTTAATATACCTACTCCTAAAGGCTTGGTTATGAATAAAGTATCTCCAATATTAGCCCCTCCATTTTTTTTTAAATTTGTGATAGGCACTTTTCCTGTCACGGCTAAGCCGAATATTGGCTCCGGCGAATCAATACTGTGTCCTCCTGCTAAAGGAATCCCGGCCTCTTTACATACCTCCTGGGCTCCTCTGATCACTAATCCTGCCACCTCAGGCGCCAGTGTATCAATTGGCCACCCCAATATCGCAATGGCCATCATCGGACTTCCTCCCATGGCATACACATCGCTGATGGCATTTGTAGCTGCTATTTTACCGAATGTTTCAGGATCATCCACAATGGGCATAAAGAAATCTGTCGTGCTGATGATGGCAGTCCCATCCCCAAGGTCAAATACCGCAGCGTCATCTCGCTCTTCATTACCCACCAATAAATTTGGATAGGAAATTTGCAAGCGACCTGCCGTTCCTAAAATTGAATCAAGAATGGCCGGAGATATTTTACAACCGCAACCGGCTCCGTGACTATATTGGGTAAGTTTGATCTTTGAGCTTTCCATTTAATGTAAATTTAAGCTTTATATAAAGCTATATAAAACACTGCAAATCTGTTAATTAAGATTTAATTAATTTGCGTGAAGAGGCTTCCCTCAACAAACGGGCTAATTGATTGACATCATTGTTTGGTGCAATTTGGCAAGTCATTTCTGATGGCCAGTTGCTTATTTGATAGGTATAGGATTTATCATAATAGGCTAATGCCACCGCAGCAGCAACTTTAAGATCATTTCGCTCAAGCGCCTCCAACGCCTTTTGATATTCAAGCCCTCCCAGGCGCTTTCTGATTTTATCAAAGGAAGCTCTTAAAACCTTCGTATCTACTTCATCAGAATAATATCGCAACGCCCGTTCAAGTCGAACCTCTGCGTCAACATCAATGGTATACAGTACTGAGTTTCTCATTTTTTTCCAAAGCGTATCCGGCAAATATACTTTCCCAATGCTTTTGGATTCATTTTCAAGCCATATGGGTTGGTCAGGATTAAGTTTTAAAAATTCATGATAAAGATTGTTTTCAAACTGCTCAGTGCTTGGTTGAACTTCTTCTCCAATACCCCCAAAAGCACTTCCTTTATGATTCGCCAGATGTTCCAGATCCACCACTTGTTCGCCCATTTCTTTCAAAGCAGCCAATACTTCCGTTTTCCCGGCACCGGTGCAACCACCGAGGATGTTGAATGTAGTCGAACTATTTGCAAAATAATCCTGCATGGCTCTCCGATACTGCTTGTACCCGCCATCCAGTAGATAAGCGCTCGTTCCGGTAAATGATATCAGCCAGTGCACTGCTTTACTTCGCTTACCTCCTCTCCAGCAATGAATCAGTAATTTTTTATTTCTGTCTGCCCGGTGTTGTCCCTGAATGGCATTGACCAAAGCAGCCATTTTCACTCCGGCTATTTCCAGGCCTTTTTGCAAGGCTGATTCCTGAGAGGTCTGCTTGTACAAAGTCCCCACAATCGCTCGTTCTTCATCAGAAAAAAGCGGAATATTTACTGCATCGGGAATATGGCCTCTTTCAAACTCTGATGGTGACCGGACATCTATGATCTGCCAGGAACCCCGGTTTGCCAAAACTTCATCAATTGTAATTCCTTCCTCCATGAAAGACGAAGATACAAGGCCATTAAGTAAAAAAGGAAGTTAACGAATTAACTTCCTTCACTAAAGACCAGATTAGTATGAAAAACTCTACTTCCGTATTTGAAACATTCCCTATGATAGGAACGTATTGATTCACGTGATAAAGTAATGACGAGAAAATCTTCAGGAAATTGCATACGGCAGGGACTGCTTCGGCAAACAGTTTGTTCTAATCGACAAAGGGACAGTAATCGCCTATGTGAAATACTCTAATTAATACTGCCAGAGATCCAGGTACGCCAGGAAAAGCCTTGAGGTGTTGTAGGCATCATCAATCGCCCGGTGTCGGTTGCCTTCAAATTCAATGGCATTATATTCTAATGCCTTAGCCAATCCAACTTCTTTTCCTAATTGATGGATCTGTGCATACTGATATTTCAGGTCTATCGCCTTTGGTAAAAATGAATAGTCAAGATCGTGTCGTTCACAATCAGCGAAGATGAAGGGCATATCTTTGGCTCCCCAGGTGCATAACAAATAAGGTTCATCATATTCTTCCAGCCAAACTTCGAACATTTCAAATATAATGTTGAATGTTCTTGCCTGATTAATTTGGGCCTGTGTGATACCTGTCAGGTCTTTACAATACGTGGATAAACGGGGATGTTGAATGGGTTTGACAAAAGATTGGAATTGATCTATCCAATCCCCAAATCCATTGATTCGATAAGCCCCTATCTCTATGATCTCCTGTTGCCTTCCCATGGCATTTCCCTGCCAGCAAGTAGCTTCTAAATCCAGAATGATAAAATTCATGATACTGACTTATTCCGATTCCTGCAGATTATCGATGGCCTGCTGAATACTGCGAGCATCCCATTCAATTTTGTCTTCCAAATGAAAACCAGCCAGACGATTATGATAGTAGTACACCAGCTGCGCGTTTTTAGCCATAATATTATTTTGTTTCTTATCAAACTTTAATGGCCATACCGCATGAAAGGATCCAAGATATTTAATACCATGCTGAATTACATCATCAATTGCAAGACTATGCAGTTCTTCCTGTAAACGGATTTTGTGGTCAGCTTCCATTTGTTTCAATAAGTCAAGGATGGTTACGAATGCCTGCCTGAAAGTTTCCTTTGGAATCGTCAGCATATCTGCCGGCAAACGCATCATCGTATATATATCCATGGTAGGATGCATTTTTCGAAGTAACTGAAACGCAGTAAAAGCCACAAGATGACTTGACAAGACTACATAATAACGTTCATAGTTTTCAATCACTTTGTCAGCCAGTTTCCTGGTGTAGACAGATTCTCTTTGCCGGTTAGCCTCGATTTTTCCATGCAATGAGAAGAATTCTTTTATGTCTACCTGCTTGCCACGTTCATCAATACTATTGGCGTTGTCGTCCAGCTTATATCCCAGCACATCCATTGGTTCGCCAAAAGAGAGATGAAATTCACTTGATTGGGAGAAAAACTTCCACGCAAAGGATAATAAATTTCTAACGTTAAAGGCTTTCTTTCCTGCACTCACATATTTTTCCTGGCCCGTTGATTTGAGATGACTGGCGATCAGGCTTTGCGCTTCCAGTGTGCAATGATAGCCTATGATCATTGGCACAACAATAATTTTTTGATCTCCATTATTTTCAAAAATAGACCGTTGCGCAGAGAGCAAAGAGTTGAGTAATCCATATTTCAAATCACGTTCGATCATCCCTGATCTGGATCTTGTACCACCCGGGAAAAAAAGTGAATTGGTGCCTCTTTCGATCATCACCTGTGACATAAATTTTAAGCTGTCCAGATATATGGCATTCTTTTTCCGACGATCCACTTTATAAGCACCCAACCGTGACATGTAATATGCAAATACTTCCGATTCATAGAGATTCAGTCCTGCACCATAAGCAAAGGAAGGCAATCCAACTACAAAATCAAGGGCATATCCTATCATAATACTGTCCATGTTGGACAAATGCGTTGGAAGAATAACCACGGTGCCTTTATTGAACATTCTTCGGACATGTTCAACATCCCCATGCACCTTTATACGTTCGTAAAGTTCTAGTTTTGTATTCCAGAACTTTCGATGAATTTTTCCGGCAGCTGCATTCAGCAAACGCTTAAAGAAAAAAGTAAGAAATTTTCGGGCAAATAGGAAGGTACTCTCTTTGAAATTACCGGCTATTTCGGTGGTATACCGATGGATGATTCGCCTTAAAATTTCAGTATTGTTCTTTTGTCGTTGATCTGCATTCAGTTTTTCATTAGCGGTTACTTCCGTCCGAATTCGTTTCCAAAATTGGGGCTCTTTTGGTGGATCCACTTTCCACGGATTGTTTTTTAGTCGAATGAGCTCTAAATAACAAACTCTTGAAATCAATTCACCTAGTCGGTCTCCATGCTTTTCCAGCACAAACGCTAATGTCTTTTGGTCAACGGCAGCGATCAACCCATCTCTATCTTCATAGAGCTTATTGATAGGCCAATCACGAATCTCAGGGATCAGCTGTGGATAGACCTTCGTTTTAGTGGGCATATGCAGCGTAGATATTATTAGTGCGCTTGATCAGATCCATGATTTCTTCTCTACCCAGTTCCTCCACACTACTGCTCACAATGATCTCAGGCAATTCTTCCCACTCTTTAAGAATTTCGTTTTTATATGCATCAAGTGCTTCCGTCAGTTCAACAGGTTTAAGTTTGTCTGATTTTGTGAAGATGATGCAAAATGGAATATTGTTTTCTCCCAATAGATTCATAAACAATCGATCATTTTCCTGCTGAGGATGCCTGATGTCAATCAGAAAAAAAGTACACATCAGGTTTTCGCGATGAAGGATATATCGATCAATTAAAGCGGACCATCTTTTCCGTGTACTTTTTGATGTTTTGGCATATCCATAACCGGGTAAATCCACGATATACCAGGATGGATCTTCATTTACTTTAAAAAGATTAATGGACTGTGTTTTACCCGGTTTTTTAGACGTGCGGGCAATCTCTTTATTACTTGTTATATAGTTGATAATAGAGGATTTGCCGACATTAGAACGTCCGATAAAACAATACTCCGGAAATGCGAGTTCAGGACATTCCTTAACGTCCGTGTAACTTCCTATGTACTCAACAGCTAGTGTTTCCCTGTTCATTTCTCTCGCATACTTCTTTGACCGAAAGCAAAGTTACAATTAAAGTGCCTCCATGGCGCAATGATCCGGTATAGATTTTTTGCTTACTCCTTATTTCCAGCAAGTTATGTAAGAAATCGGGGATCTTTTTCTTCGCAGCTATCCTATTTCATTTTCTCCAAAAGCCAGGATTCGGCAAAAAGTTTGTGATCTATGGTATTAGTAGTCGCATGAAGTAAGTCTAATGTTTCCAGCATTCGTTCAGTGGTCCACTCAAACAATTGGGCATTCTCCCCTACGATATGATTGGTTTTAAAATAGGTTTCTGCCTGATAGGCCACTTTTGAAATAAATCGGACATATTCTTCTCTTGTTCGGAGATGTCCTTTTCGGAGAATCGATATCAGAAACCTATTCGCATTGTAGGTTTTCAGGTCTTCATAGACATCTGTGATATCATCATTGATCTCCGTAATCAGATCATAATATACCCAGGATTTTTCACTACAAAACGCCTTAAGGGAAGGATGCGTTGTATATAAAAGGTGTCTGATCAACCGTACATCACAAGACTTGGTGGTATAGAATTCTTTAAATGATATCTCTGTAGGCCATAGTCTGATCCTGCAATCACTTTCTATGCGCTGATAGTTTCTGATTTCTTTCAGCTGTCGATCAATTTCATTTTCCGAAAGTGCAAAGGGCTTAAAAGCAGATCGGATGCCTTTCCAAAAACCATCTAAAGCAGATTGATCCAGCGGCCATGTCGTTTCCAGATAATCATCAAGGAGATAGATCTGATATTGTAATTCTACTAAATGCGTTTTTATGGCATGTTCATTCTTCAATCCAATCCATTGGAATAATTCTGTTAAACGCCGATAGGCAAAAAGCTCATCAATTTTTGATTTTATCAATGTTTCATTTTTATGCTTCATACGATCCTACCCCACTTTGATGATTCTGCGAACCAAAATTTTATCATTTAACTGAAACACAAGATAATAGGTACCCGGTGGAAAAGTCTTTAATGAAAATTCACCCTGATGATGATTGTCATACCGGACAATGGAGCCATGCGCCACAACTTCGCCGGTTGAAGCGTGAATGGTATATGGAATAAATAGTTTGTCAAAATCAAAAGCACCATCAATTCTAAATAATTCTTTTCCCGGATTGGGCGAAACACTAACCTTGTATTCACCGGAGAAAACGGATGTTCCCACCATGGTAGAAACAATTACTGTGTCCGTATGAAAACATCCTGCACTATCCTTTACGGTCACCATATATTCACCAGGTTCCAGCATGACAAAGAAGGAGTCTGAAACAAAAGGCGCACCTTGTATACTATACTGAAGGGGACCGTTCTGACCGGTGACGGAGATGTGTATTTCACCAATGTCTCCATTGTTTGCAGGCTTGGTAGTTATTTCTACGATTAGATTACAGGCTACAATTTCAAATGCAGTCGTGTCCGCGCATCCTGCATCGTCTAATGCGATAAGGGTGTAAATGCCTTGTGCTAAATTGGAAAACATGGAAGATGTCTGGAAGGTTACTCCATTGTCAAGGCTGAAGCGAATGTTGCCAAGGCTATTTTCGGTTTCCGCGATAACCATCGCATCACCTGCTCCGGGAGTCGATTCCTGAGCTACCCCAACTTGTACGGAAAGCATGCACTGGCCGGTGAGACAGAAATGACTGGACGATTCATCGCCAAAATTTGGCTTTTCCAAATCGGCTAATAAAACGCCCTGTTCATTGAATATTTCAAAATCACCAACGATGCCCTGAGAAGACATCCCATCGCCTAAAGCATCATACACGGTAAAAGTATAGCACGCTTCTTCATCAAGGCAAAATGTCGTGACCGTAGTGGTTTGCGCTTCCATAAAAGGCCCCGCGGAGGCGATAATATTATCATCGCTATCAAATAATTTCCAGGAAGTTTCATTTGGATATTTGTCCGTCGTGAATTCCAATGTTACTGGAAATCCTTCAGGATGGCCATTCACTGAAAAATTTATTTGATTGTTCGCAGGTTGATCATCAACATAAATAAAATTCAACGTGTCGATGTCCAGCGAAAAATCATTTGGGCCTTCTGCTATTACGGCAGGAAAAGAAAAGATAGTTTCCTCTCCGAAAGCTAAGGAACCAGTCCATTGAAAAGAATCTACAGGAATTGAAAACGAGGATAGTTTAAATACGATTTGCTTAATTGTATCGATACCAACGTTTTTAATGCGAACAGAAATATCTGACATGTCGGTACAAATCAGATCGTCATTGGCAGGTACTACATATTCAAGTCCGATATCCCTAAGTCCAAACTTTGTAATGACATAAGACAAGGTGTCATTTTTCTTGTTGTTGTCAACATCAAGAAAGGTAGCAATTCGAAGGGGATAGGAACCCGGAAGGTCGATGTCGAAAGGCGTTACAAATTTGAAAGTGAACTCCTGATCCACCGGCAGACTGTCGATGACGGGATCCTCAGTGATCCAAGGACCATTATTGAACTGATAGCCTAAGGGCAAAGTAAAAACGGTTTCAAGTCCTCTGTTCAATACTGAAAATTCTACTTCCTGAGCTCCAAGTAAGGCATCGTTTATCGGTGAAGCTAACTTTGTTGGAAAAACATCAATTGTATCTCTACTGGCCTTAAATGCCACAATCTTTGTTCCCCAGTTATT
This sequence comes from Bacteroidota bacterium, assembly GCA_024642665.1. Taxonomy (GTDB): domain Bacteria; phylum Bacteroidota; class Bacteroidia; order Chitinophagales; family Saprospiraceae; genus Opimibacter. The sequence goes on along the minus strand of JAHEAR010000002.1, from coordinate 60,200 downwards.
GCCTAAGGGCAGATATTGACCGGCAAACCAAAAAGTTGCATCATCTGTCGGATCAACCGACATAGAAAAATAATCGCCGTATCGATCAGAGCCCTGACTTCTTTTACCGGTAGCAAATTCATACTCTTTAATGCTCATTTCTCCCAGTGGATCTGTTGAATATCGTCCCGTAAATCTTAGCGAGGGAAACTTATTTGGTCCGGATACACCATAGGCCAAACCGATATTTCCTTTTCCATCGATTGAGATGGACGGCTGAAATCGATGGATACCATCATCAGAGCCCACTGTGCCTTCCTGAAAAATATGCCAATCTTCAGTTGGTGTTTTTCTCAATTCGATCCATCGTATTCCTGCCACATCATCACCGGTAACATCTACCATAAAAGACATCACAAAAGACTCATGTGTTCCAAAATTTCGGTAAGGTGCTTTATTGGTAATAATCCATTCGCCCCCATCAATTCCTTGTCCGTTAGGCTGCGGAATACAGGAAAATCCTCCTGTATTTTCTGTTTGACATCCATCGGTATCATAAGGTGCAGTCGGCAGGGAAATGATTTCAATATTTGAATTCACTGCATTGTCCCAGTCAATTGTGATTTTATGGAGTAATATCTCATCGGTATTCGTTTGCCCCCAGTCATCGTCATTCAATTTAACGACCATTCCCGGACTGCCGGCAGGGGGAGGTGTCATGCCATCCCAATCAATGGGCTGACCCACTTCAAAAAAAACACCCCCAACTTTAGGCGTTGTCAGTCTTTGTAATCTTGCATTATCTTCTCCGGCAAGAATATCTTCCCGGTTGATGGCATAGATTGGAAATGAATTACCGGATTCATTTGCGGTCAGATAATAAGCATCACCCCAGATACCGTATTTTGGAAAATCAGGAAAACGGGGTGTTTGAAACACATAGGCATCCCAACTTCCCAGAGGATCGCTGGTGTGAGAAATAGCAACAAGTACTCTGTTAGTGGTCGGAAATTCAGTTAACAACCAACGATCCACTTCCTGATCATACAAAATAATAGGATCGCCAAAAGATGATTGGCCAACCTGACTCCAGATGGAATTGGCTGCAATCAACCCACTCACCGGAGCACCTGTTTTATCATACACTTTGAAATAGGTCTGATTGACAATTTCTACATAAAAGTCTTTACCAATATCTCCGCTGACATCAGGAACCCCTGCTCCAACTTCCGTTGACGAAATGCCTGCAACATTGACTATTGGTACTATCTCCGTCATCACAGACCTTGAAGAAAATGGATCGAATAGTGGGTCACGCCCTTTGGGAAGTGCATCCGGATGATGCATAATCTCTTGTCTGCGCCCTCCAAAATTTGGGACAAAGCTGGGTTTCTGATCCTTCAGGCCCTTTGATTTATCAGCATCTGTAGCAATCGCCTGAGCGGTTTGATGAAGTGGTTTGGTGGTACCCAGTTTAACAGCAAATGACTTTTCTGCAGTATAGTACTTTTCAGCATTTTGCCCATTGAGGGAGCAGATGGAAAAGGCTGCCAAACAAATGGCGAAGCAGTATTTAAGGCATAGGGATGCCCTGCGAAGATGAGTTGCTATCATGGGATAAAACTAATGAAAAGTTGAGTCCTTAAATCCACGATTTCCACCAATTTGTCCATGGCAGACAAATGATGTAATAATATTTTGTCATTATTACAGCTTAATTCAATTCCATTTATGATGCGCAGACATATTCAAATTATTCCATTATGCCTCATTTCTCTCTTTGTTTGTGCTCAGGAAAATGAGGTGCCGGATATTCACATGGATTTTGAATCCTATGATCCACCGTCAACACTGGTCGTACCGGAGCATCCGCTCTCCAGTGCAAAATACCCGTTCATTGATGTGCACAGCCATCATTGGAATATGCAGGAATCGGATCTGCATGAATTGGTCAGCCAAATGGACAGCTTAAATATGGGTATTAATGTCAATTTAAGTGGACGCGGAGGTAAAATTCTTTCAGCTATAACGCACAACATTGATAGTCAGGGCTATTCGAATAGGCTGGTCGTCTTTACCAATATTGAATTTCGTTCGATTGATGAAGTCGATTGGGTAGAAAGCACTTCCGCCCAAATCAAATATGATGTTGAAAATGGCGCCCGCGGACTCAAAATCTACAAAAGCCAGGGGATGTTTAATACGGATAGCTCGGGTAACCGAATCCCACTCAATCATCCAAAACTTGATCCTATCTGGGATTTGTGTGGAGCGCTTAAGATTCCTGTGTTGATTCATGCTGCAGATCCAAAAGCATTTTGGCAGCCCATGGATAGTCTGAATGAACGATGGCTGGAATTAAAGTTAAAGCCGGGCAGAAAGCGTGAAGCAGATGATCCTGCGCCTTGGGAGATTATCATTGCCGAACAGCATGATGTATTCAAAAGACACCCGGGCACCGTTTTCATTAATGCTCATTTTGGTTGGTTTGCTAATGATTTAGATCATCTTTCGGATTTAATGAATGAGATGCCCAATATATATGTTGAGTTCGGGGCTGTCATCGCTGAATTGGGTAGACAGCCAAGGCGAGCCAAAGCGTTTTTTACGGACTTTCAGGATAGGATATTATTTGGAAAAGATTCTTACCAACCAAAAGAATATCATACTTATTTCAGAGTCCTTGAAACTGCTGATGAATACTTTCCCTACTATAAAAAATACCATGCATTTTGGAAAATGTATGGACTGGATTTAGGTGATGATATACTGAAAAAAATCTATTACAAAAATGCTTTGCACATTATTCCTGGTCTTGATTCTTCCTTGTTCCCAGAATAAAAAAAGCCTGATGAAATTTCATCAGGCTTTTATAAAACTAATTACAAATAATCTTAAAGGACTATCAGCTTATACGGAACTGCCTCCTTATTCATTTCGAATAAGATAATATAAACTCCACTGGCAAGATTGTACTGAGATAAATCCCATGTACCCGCACTTGAATTTACGCGTTCCACCTGAAGACGTTTGCCTTGCATGGTCGTCAGTGTAATGGTACCCTGATCACTAGTCAATCCCTCCCAGGTTACTTTTACATCTCCTGTAGATGGGTTAGGAGTCACGGTAATAAACTCAGCCCATGGTACGATGGTGGTTGCCACTACCCCATTGATAAGAATTGGGTTTGATGTTCCAAGGGAACAACCATTTGCATCAATAACGGAGTACGTATATTCACCCGGTACCAGTCCTTCAATTGAGGATCCGGTAGCGCCATTACTCCATGATATCGAATAAGGTGCTGTTCCGCCGGTAATTTCAATACTGATACTTCCGTTATTTTGCTCAATACCGGTGGCATCAACCGCTAAAACACTGGCTACATCCAAAATACCCGGCTCTATCACATCGATGGAAACTTCACTTTCACAACCATTATGATCGGTAATAGCGCAGGTATAGGTACCCGGAGCGAGATCACCGATTTCCGGGAGAATTACTCCTCCAATATTCCATAGATAACTATATGGTGCTACGCCACCTTGCGTCTGGATCACGGCAGATCCATCTGTATCTCCAAAACAACTTACAGATTTAACCGTGGTGATATTTTCCACTTGCAGTGGCTCCTGAATGGAATAAGGACCAGCAGAAAATTGACAACCGTTGGCATCTGTAATGATACCTTCGACTATGCCTGCCGGTAATGAACCAATGGTATTTTCCATTTGATTTGGACCCTGATTAAAAGAATATAAATAAGGTCCTACGCCACCTGCAATGTCAACAGAAACAACACCATTGAGATCTCCAAAGCAAAGATTATCAGTCACCGTTGAACCAATAAGTACCAAAGGAGTAGGTTCGTTGACCGTGTACTCAGTGGTAAATGTATTACCCATGTCATCTGTTATTTCCAATTGATAGATTCCTGCCGGCAAGTCATTGATAGATTGTGTAGCGTAAGTTTGACCATCCGGCCCTGTCCAGGAGAACGTATAGTTGCCTGAACCACCATTTACAATTAAGGTAATACTTCCGGTACTGCCACTATGGCAAAGGACATCCTGCACCGTTTCCAGTACACTGATGGTACTTCCATCAATCATGACATTTAAGGTTTGACAAATATTACTTTCGCCGCAGCCATTTTGAACACTCAGACATACTTCATAATTTCCTTCAGCGGCATAGGTGTATTGAGGATTTTGATCATTAGAGGAATTGCCATCGCCAAAAGTCCATGCCCATCCGGACAAATTGCTTCCTGTTGAAATATCAGTAGTAGCTATTGTAAGTCCACTGGTTTGATATTGGAATTGTGCATCTGCCGGAGCTATTTGATCTAAGACGATTACCGTATCCACATTTGCACACGCATTGTTTGGATTTAAAACTTCAATCACATAGGTACCTGGTTCATCTACTGTAGGGGTATAAGTATCACCTCCGGAAACAATATGCCCATCCGTCGTGGTCCATGAAATCACATTTTCAGAATCACCGGTACCTTGCAGAATGGCCTCAGTGATTTCACAAGTTATGGGTGCATCAGCCCCGGCACTTACCTCCGGCAGATCTGCCGTGGAGGTTACGTAGACAGAACTCACTGCAGTACATCCGCTGAATATATCATACACCGCAAGATCATAATCTCCTTCCTGATCAACTTCTATGGATGAGCCATCTGTTTCTCCAACTATGTGACCATTGACAGTTGACCATTCGTATTCATAATCATCGAACCCTCCTGTTATAAATCCTTCAACTATTGTGGAAGGTGAAATACAATTGATTTCGGGATCCGGCGTAAAAAACAACTCATGTTGGGCCACGAATTCTATATCAACATTTTCTTCCCAAATACAACCGTTTCCATCTTCAATAGTGGCTGTGATATTGCCTGCGTACAGATTATAAATCAGATTATCCTGGACATCGCCTTCAGAAGCGTAAACAGAATAATTACCTACTCCGCCATCAATATCCAGTAGAATAGAACCATCACCCTGATCACAATATTCTGGCGTGGTTTCATAGGAAGCCACCAATTCTTCAGGTTCTGTGACAACAAATGAATCTTCAAATAAACATCCATTGGCGTCAGTCGCCACTACATCATATTGGCCAGCCACCAGGTTCTCAATATTCTGGGTTTGATCTCCATTGCTCCAATCATATTCGACCGGTTCAATGGCGCCGTCAATTTCGATGCTTACAGCACCGGTTGCTGATTCAAAGCAGAGTGCCGGATCTATATCAGCACTTGCCAATTCTAATGGCGTGTCTGATCCTTCAATCACGATATCTTCAAGTATAAAAGATTTCCCATTGGCCTCCGTTACTGTAACACTGTAGACACCGGCCCCAACATTTTGAAGGGATGGCTGACTTGAACCATCACTCCAGTCATAATCTATAGGGCTTACACCTCCCGTAACATCTAACTCAACAGCTCCATCCCCATAGCAAACAGCTTGTTCGATACTTTCTACCGATCCTGCAAGCATACAACTTTCGATAAACTCAGACCACTCATCCGCGCCGACCTGACCTAATTCATATAACTTTTTATCGGAACAGACAGCAAATAAGGTAGGGTAATAGCCGATGTTGTAATCATTATCGGTATTTTCTCCTACCTGTAGGTCAATTAGCGGGAAAGGAATAGCAGCGACCCAGTTGCCTTGTGATGAAGGTGTCAGTCCGAGAAGATCATCCATTCCTGTGGATTGGTCTGCCTCAATATAAAATGCCTGGGCGGTATCATCGCCATTGGGACCATGTTCATCCCAGAACTGCTCGAGGGCACCTGTCTGCATATAATTCCAGCAGGGGCCACACCAGGTAGCAGAAAATTCAATAACTACCATTTTACCCTGATCCAAAAGGGTATACAGATTGTGTTCGACGTTATTGATATCTGTAAGTGTCCAATCAGGCGCCTCGGACCCATCAGGAAGCTGCGCGGAAGCACTAAACGGAATAAGAAAGGAAACAAATAAAAAAAGTAGTGTGGTTAACTTCATAATTTATGGTTTTGTTTTGTGAGCTTGAAAAATAGTTAATATTTTCGAAAAAATAAATTTTTACATATTATAGATAATTATTATCCAATCCAAGGGCTATCAATTCGTATGTTGGTTTTGAAAATTCAATCTTCAACTGCCTGACATTTTTATTGTATTTCAGAATAAAAATCAGCCGTTTAGCGATTCGAGAAAGGGAGTCTTTAAGGAAAAAGATGATTCAGAAAAATAGGTGCTCAGGCAAAATACGGAATCAGATGAGGGCCAAAAAAGAGTTTCAAAGAGGACCCCAGGGGGCATAAAAAAAGCTGGGAGGTTCACTTCAGAACTACCCAGCTTTACAAATTATAATCCCATGAACATATTCTTGATATTTTAGAGATGTCTGAAAAGATTTTTAAAAAGAGGACAGAAAGTTGCCGGGAGGCAACCTTCTATCCATCAGAATTATAATCCCATGAACATATCTAAATTTGAATCCGGTACTTCTACCCGATCTGTATCTCTTTATTTGATGATACAATTATCGGGACATCTGAAGCCCTAAACAAGTACAAAAATGCTTATTTGTTACAGGTAAATTAAATATATACAGATATTAGTTAATCTGTAATTAACTGTATAGCAGTATATAATGTATTAGTACATGATTTTTTTTGATAAATTTTGTGAAATATATACCAAGAGGAGTCTGAAAGTTTATCAAAAAATTTTGGAAATAAACTCAGATAAAGGGGCTTATAAAAGCCTAAAAAGGATTTTGGTAATCCGGATTTGTAAGTATCGTGGTATCCGTAAGCGTCAAAATGAATGCCAAAAGATCAGATTTCTGACTTTCTGTAAGATGTAACGGTTGAAGTAATGAACTTTTATTGGGAGAATCCAGACCTCCACTATCATAGTGTTCAATGACTTCTTCTAAGGTAGCAAACTGGCCAGTATGCATAAAGGGTGCTGTCAAAGCAATATTTCTCAGGGAAGGCACTTTAAACTTTCCATTGTCGCTAATATTTCCGGTAACCATACCTAAGCCTTTGTCTGCAAAACTTATTAAGTCCGGAGATGCCTGTAAACCATTATTAAGGAAATCCTCCCCGCCAAAAAGCGGAGCATTGTGGCAATGTCCGCATTGTGCATCCGGAAGGGATTGGTCGAAATTGAAATACATCAGATAACCCGTGTATTCATTATCCTCTAGAAATATCTCCCCACGAACAAATCGATCATAGCGAGATTTTCCACTGGAAACTATGCTTCTTTCAAATTGGGCGATGGCTTTAGTAGCCAGATCTTTATTGATCATGGTTTTGCTTTCAATGCCAAAAGCCTTTCTGAAATCTGACGGATAAGTGGGGTGAGCTTTTAATTTTGCTTCTACTTCTGGCCACATTTCTCCCATTTCAATCGGATCTTCAACAGGTAAATGTGCTTGTTCTTCAAGCGTAGCTGCACGACCATCCCAGAAAAACCGGATGTTGTGAAACCCAGCATCGAGTAAACTCATGGCCCCTCTGGCAGTAGTACCATTCACCCCTTGACTTCTGGATAGCCCATCGGTAAATGATAATTCAGGTAAATGACAGGAAGCACAGGAAACCGAACTATCCACCGAGAGGATTGGATCGTAAAAGAGCTTTCGCCCCAATTGAATCCCGGCATTGGTCATGAGGTTTTCCGCCGGCTGTTCCATGGCAGGAAACCCAACCGGAATAATGGGCTGATAAAGAACAGGATTATAGGGAATTGAAGTCAGGTCATTATCAGGATCTGTCGGGATATTGATCGTATCCTGACAGCCTTGGAATAAAATCATTAACAGTATTCCATACCCTATAAATAATTTCCCATATCCAAACTTCATCCTAAGCTATTAATGACGAAGAGTTATTGCACTGACATAATTATTAACCATAGCAGTGATGGTGACGATGTCTTGCGGATTATGATTTAGGGGATTGGATTGAATGTCTACACCTGCCAATAGCGCCTTATAATCAATCACAATATCAAGTTGGGTGTCTTTTTGATCTTCAATCACAATTGGGATGGCGGCATCATATCCGCCCCTGTAAAGCTCATCAGAACCAGTATGAAGCGCAAAAGCAAGATCTAATGTGCCAGTCCCCGCGGTGTCCAATTTCCCTTCTGTTTTTGAAAAAATATAACTACTCCAGGGAATCCAGTAATAGGTTGACTTACTTAACGGACTGGCGGATGGGAAATCAGCAGGCGTCATTGCATTCAGATCGGAAGGAACCCCTATACCAAACTGAATCCCGGAATAACTTCCGGTAGGAATATTCATAGACTTGATGGTGTACCCTTTTTCTGCGGCTGCTAGATTGTCAAAACTCATGTCCGCCAATTGAATATCACTTATTTGAATAGTGTTGGATTGGGCATAAAGGTTAATATCTGAAAGCATAAGGCTCATCAGGCTAAATTGAATTTGCTGCCCATTGTTAAAAGGAAAGGTGGTAAAGGTTTGTAATGGCTCATTATCATAAACGGCTTTGACATTGATCGTCAAAGTGCCATAGGTAGTCTCATCATCCTTTTTGCAGGATGAAGCAGCGACTAAGCCTAATAAAGTAAAGAGTATAAGTATGTTTTTCATGGATGGTATATATAGTGTATTTAATAAACGGCAGGCGTGTCTTTTTGTTTTGTCTGACAATTGTCAATTTGTCGGTGTGATGCTGCCGGACAGGTGATTCTCGATAGAAATGGGAAAGGATGCCAAATTCGCCACGCTGACATCCTGAAACCATTGGGCGTAATCAACTGCCAGGGCAAATGTATCATTTTTGCCGGCCCGGAATTCCCGTGCGTAGGCATAGCGAAAATCGACTTTTGTAGTTAAGAAGATCGTATCAAAAGTTACAGTTTCAAAATTACGCTGAAGGACTAATCTTAAGGTTTCCAATAAACCAGTTTGCTTATTCCAAAGGGGGCTGTTTTCTGTAAGATTTGCAGGGGTAGCTTTATTGGTTGGATCAAGGCAACTAAAATCTTCAACCAATCCAAATACCATGGAAAGTGAGTCCGTGATTGGGGACCTGCGTATAGGCCCTAATGCGTATGAAAACTTCCTGGAATCTGCAGTTATCATATCTGGCGTATACGTCAAATCTTCTGTCCCACAGGTTGCAGTCACAGAGTCCACCGTATAGATTTTTCCATCGCTGTCTTGCCAGGCCCAGGAAGAAAGAAAATATTTTAAATCAATAATTAAATACTTTTGCCCCTGCCCGTCATATAAAGTATCCTCATTGGAAAAATTGTCAGCGTTCCATTTTTGGGTCAGGGAAAGAATAGCGGAAGGATACTTACAACAATCATCACAGGATCGCTCAGCTTCAAAATCAAAATTGGCCGCATTCAAGTCGAGACAACCTTCAATTCTGGTATTGCATCCCATATTCACGCTGAGCAGTACCAATAGTATAAACAATCCAAATCCTGACCTGATCATATTTTACTTATTATAATCTGCTACCAGTTGCTGAATGATTTTTTTTACCTGAAAGGAAAACTCCTTTTCAAGCATCCATTGATAATATTGCTTATCCTTCGTAAGGACCTCCGCAACGGGTTTGCCCATATATTTTCCAAAATTAAAGACGATGGTTCCATTGTGATCATACCTTAAGCGTTGGGTGACATCGACAATGTTTAAATCATTAGTGAATTCATCCAAAGCCTTCACGTCATTCTTAATGGGGGCTGAAACGATTTCACCATCCGATGATTCAAAATCGGCCCCATCATATTTTCTTAATTGACCATCCAGCACTTCAATGGTCGCGCGAACATCAGCAAGTGCATCATGGGCATTTTCGATGGTTCCATCACAATAAAACTTATACGCCGCTGAAAGTGTCCGGGGTTCCATTTTATAAAATATTCGCTGTACATCAATGGTTCGACGCTGATCGATGTCAAAATCAATGCCGGCACGACCAAATTCCTCCATCAACAGCGGTACATCAAATCGATTTGAATTATACCCCGCCAGATCTGCGTCACCGATAAATTCAAATATTTCATTTGCATAATCCGAAAATGAAGGCTGCCCTTCCACATCCTGAGGTGTAATACCATGCACAGCCATAGCTTCGGGAGAAATAGGAATCCCCGGATTAATTAAATATTCCTTCTCAATCGCCGGAGAGCCATCTTTATGGTATCGGATCAGAGCGAGTTGAATAATTCGATCACGAAGGACATTCAATCCGGTGGATTCAATATCAAAAAATATCAGGTTTTTATCTAAGTGGAGATTCATAATGGGCAAAGGTAATTCTTTGTCAGGGATGCCCTGCCATAAATCCCCTGATATCCCTCGACCACATTATTTGCTGTCAAGGGATGATTGCATTTTCATAAAGCTTTGAATATCCAACTTTTAGGAAACCAGCTTGGGCTGGTGTGGACTTAAAGTTCCCACCTAAAGGATTGTATCTTCGTCCTTTAAGAAACATGCCGGCTAGCAATGAATCAGCAGTTTTTTTTGAAGTCTATAGTATCCGCCACCCTGGTGTTTGGATTGATATACTTTTCTGGTTGTCAGAATTCCACTGGCCAAAACAAAACAGACGATACCCCCAGGAGCAATCCCGGTGTTTTCACATCGTTAGTGGCCGGTGAGACCGGTATCGATTTTTCAAATGACATAACCGAAGACTTCAACTACAATATTTTTTCTTACGAATACCTTTATAACGGTGCCGGTGTAGGTGCCGGTGATCTCAATGGGGATGGACTCCCGGATCTGTACTTTGTTTCTGCTTTTGGTTCCAATAAATTGTTTCTTAATCTCGGAAATTTCCATTTTAAAGATGTCACCTCAATTGCCGGGGTGGCAGCACAGGAAGGTTATAAAACCGGTGTTTCGTTGGCCGATATTAACGGAGACGGATTACTGGATATCCATTGTTGCCGTACCAGCAAGAATGATGATGGACAAAAAACAGATTTAGTATTTATTAACCGGGGTAACAAATCATCAGAAGGACTTCAGATACCTGTATTTCAAGAGCAGGCGAAGGCGCTTGGATTAGATGATAACAGCAATACCAATCATGTCTGTTATTTTGATTTTGATCGTGATGGTGATCTGGATGTGTTTTACTTAAATCATCGAATTGATTTTAAGGAGGCTACCCGCATCAGAGTGCAACAAAACCCAGACGGAACCATAAGTCGAATTCGTACCCCTGCTACCCCATTTGAGTCCAATCGAATGTTCAGAAATGATGGGGGACATTTTACCGATATCACACAACAAGCCGGTTTGATCAGTGCCGCTTTTGGATTGAGTGTCACTGCGCAGGACATTAATCAGGATGGCTGGATGGACTTGTATGTAGCTAATGATTATATAGAGCCTGACTATCTGTATATCAATAATAAGGATGGAACGTTCACTGACCAATGTTCCAATTATTTAAAACACACCAGTCAGAATAGTATGGGATCGGATATAGCAGATATTAATAATGATGGGTTGCCAGACATCGTTGTATTAGATATGAAAGCGGATAATCATATCCGTTACAAAGAACTGGCCAACGTCATGCATTATGATCGATATAATCTGCTGGTACAATATGGCTATGGCAGACAGCAAGGCCGCAATATGCTGCAGCTTAATAACGGAAATAATACGTTTTCTGAAATTGGTCAATACGCCGGCATTTCCAGTACGGATTGGAGTTGGTCACCTTTGCTGGCTGATTTCAACAATGATGGGTGGAAGGACTTGTACATTACAAACGGCTATCGAAAGGATGTAACAAATCTTGATTACGTAAATTATTTTCAGGATTCCATTGCAAAAACCGGAGGACTCAATTCCAATCGATTTCCAGATATAGAAGAGTTCATTAAATACATTCCCGATAAAAAAATAAGCAACTACTTATTTTTTAATTCCGGGCAATTAACTTTTGCGAATGTCACGGAGCAGTGTGGTATGAATCACCCTTCTTTTTCAACGGGTGCTGCTTATGTTGATTTGGATTTGGATGGAGACCTTGATATTGTTGTTAATAATATAAATGATCCGGCTTTTATTTACCGAAATGAACTGACCGGTAAAAACTGGATACAGATAGAAGCTCGACAAGAGACAGGAAACACAAACGGCATGGGGACATCGATTAAAGTGTTTGCAGGTCAATCCATCTTCACGGGAATGATTATGCCTAACCAAGGCTTCCTGTCATCTTCGCAGGCCATCGCACACTTTGGTTTGAACGATGCCAAACAGATTGATTCAATTGTTCTACGATGGCCTGATGGCAAGATGGAAAAGAAGGAAAGGATTGAAGTTAATCAACGTTTGGTCTGGGCAAGGAATTCTGGAAAGTCATATAAGTTATCACCTCCATTTCCGGAACATCCTCTCTTTAAACCGTTGCAAAAAAATCTTCAGTGGGTGCATCAGGAACAACCCTTTAATGACTTTAAGCGAGAAAAACTTTTGCCTTTCATGCTTTCCGCAGAAGGACCATGCCTGGCTACTGGAGATGTCAATGGTGATGGGCTTGAGGATATTTTCGCGGGAAATGGTTCCGGATATGCAAGTGATATTTTGTTGCAGGATCAGTTAGGAAATTTTAACCGAACAAATGAATTAGCATTTGCAAAGGATAAGTCCTTCGAAGACACCGGTGCATCATTGGAAGATTTTGATTCAGATGGTGATCTTGATCTTATTGTTATTTCAGGTGGAAATGAGTTTCCTGTAAATGCGCCGGAATATATGACCCGATATTATAGAAATGATGGCAAAGGTCAATTTACCCGGGAAGTATCATTTCCTGATATCAGAACGAGTGCCGGTGCGATTCAGGCGGTTGACATCGATCATGATAATGATCTGGATATAATTATTGGGGGCCGTTGTGTCCCGGGCCGATTTCCGGAGATACCTCGAAGTTATTTGTTGCTGAATGAAGATGGCTATTTTAAGGATGCAACCGCTACCCTGTTTCCCGCTTTAAAAAATCTTGGAATGATTACGGATATAGCTGTGGCCGATCTGGATGGAGATGAAATAGATGAAATAGTGCTTGTGGGTGATTGGATGCCGATTTGTATATTTTCCATGAAGCACCAAGTGATGGTCAATCGAACTGAAGCATTTGGTATGAGCGATAAGACGGGATGGTGGAGAACTGTTTCGCTCGAGGACATTGACAATGATGGAGATATTGATATTCTCGCCGGAAATATCGGTCTCAACCATCGAATGGCAGCTTCTGCAGCGGAACCCATTACATTGATCACCCTTGATTATGACAAAAACGGCTCCCTGGATCCTGTCTTAACGTATTATGCAAATGGCAAACAATATCCTTACCCCGGACGTGATGCAATGATCGAACAATTACCGATGCTAAAAAAGAAATATTTGAGATATGCTCCTTATGCCCGGGCTACCATTACCGATATTTTTACAACAGACCAATTAGACCAAAGCACCTATCTGAAAGTTCAGACTTTTGCTACTACCCTATGGATGAATGACGGGAAACAATTTCGCCTTATCGATCTTCCTTTTCAGGCTCAACTTAGTCCTACGCTGGATATATTAATTTATGATTTTACAGCTGATGGAAGAAAAGACCTCCTGTTGGCAGGAAATTTTACGTACGCAGAAACGGAAACAGGAGAAATGGATAATGGATGTGGTACATTGCTTGTGCAGCAGGCAGATGGCTCTTTTGAGTTTTTGCCAAATACAAAACATGGTTTCTGGGCGCAGGATGAAGTCAGGGAGCTTAGGATCATTACATTGGGATCTGACCGGAAAGCGATTCTCACCGGTAATAATAAAGAGAATATTGAGTTAAATTTGATCCTAAATTAAGAGACATTATACCAGATCATACCAGCTGGTTAATAAATTCTTTCAGGTATTTTATAAACAACAGTAAAGTTTTATTGCGGAAAACTTAAATGAAATTATCCAATGTATAGCATGAATCGATATCATATTGTAGTGATTGGCTTGATGATGGTTCCTTTTTTTCATAGTTGCAAACCCGAAGGAACTATGGAAAAAGCACCTAATGTCATGGAGAATGAAGTGCTTCCTGAAGTGAGTGCTCGTTTTACGCTAATGCCAGAGGAAAGGACAGGTGTGAAGCACTCTAACAAGTTTAAGGAGGATTACAATTATAATATTTTCACCTATGAGTACATCTACAATGGCTGTGGTGTGGCAGCTGGTGATGTCAATGGTGACGGATTGCCTGATTTGTATTTTTCCACCGCCTTCGGACCCAACAGATTGTATTTAAATCTTGGCGACTTCAGATTTTTGGATATCACCAAAGATGCTAATGTAGCCGCGCTTCAAGGGTTTAAAACCGGGGTGACCATGGCGGATGTCAATGGCGATGGACGAATGGATTTATATAGTTGTCGAACCAGTAAAACAGATGATGGCCTGAAGACCAACCATCTGTATATCAATATGGGCAATAAGCCTATTAAAGGAAAGCTGATCCCCTATTTTGAGGATAAAGCTGTTGAACTTGGTCTGGACGATAACAGCGACAGTAATCAGGCATGTTTTTTCGACTATGACAGGGATGGGGATCTGGATGTATTCATTCTTAATCACCGCATCGGATTTGAGGATGCGGCAAAGCTCCGATTAAAAGAACAACCTGACGGGACCGTCAAAAGAATTACAACCCCTGAAACACCATTTGAATCCAACCAGCTCTTTAGAAATGACAATGGCCATTTTGTAAATGTAACTGCTGAAGCCGGATTGGTCAATTCAGCATTTGGATTGAGTGTAACGCCTGTGGATATCGACCAGGATGGATGGATGGATTTATATGTAGCTAATGACTTCGTAGAACCGGATTACATCTACATCAATAATAAAAATGGAACCTTTACCGACCATTATTATGAGTATCTCAGACATTCCAGTCAGAACAGTATGGGGTCTGATGTGGCAGACATTAACAACGATGGTTTGGATGATATAGTGGTGATGGATATGAAATCAGAAGATCCCTTTCGATATAAAGAATTAGCGACGGTGATGACTTATGATCGTTACAACTTACTTGTGCAATATGGGTATGGTCGACAGGTGGGAAGAAACATGCTGCAATTGAACAAGGGAAATAATACGTTTGTAGATATCGCTCAGTATGCAGGTGTGGCAGCTACAGACTGGAGCTGGTCGCCGTTAATTGCTGATTTTGATAATGATGGGTGGAAAGATCTTTATGTGACCAATGGGTATAGGCGTGACATCACCAACCTTGATTATACCAATTACTTTCGGGACTCCATAGACCGCAGTGGAGGGGTCACGCCGAGACGCTTTCCGGATATCTATGAGGTGCTCAATCAGATCCCTGAAAAGCGGTTGAACAATTACCTTTATATAAACTCACAACATCTTTCATTTATTGATGCGGGTAAGCAGGCGGGAATGGATCAGGTTTCTTTTTCGAATGGATCTGCCTTTGCTGATCTGGATATGGATGGTGATCTTGATCTCATCGTGCATAATATTGATGACCCTGTATTTTTATATCGCAATGATATTACTAACCGGAATTGGCTTCAAATAACCGTGACGCTGGATGAAAAAAATCCTATCGCTTATGGTACTGCTGCAGAAGTTTTTACTTCTGATAATTATCAGCGACAGACATTGATGAATACACAAGGCTTTTTATCCTCTTCAGAGCCCTTGCTTCATTTTGGTCTTAATCAGGCGCAGGTGGTGGATTCGATCATTATCACATGGCCTTCCGGCGGTAAAGAAATATTGAAAAATGTAAGCATTAATCAAAGACTGGCATTAAAGAAAGGAGATCATGAAGCTTATAAAGGCTATGCGAAAAAGAACCCCAAACCTTTATTTACTCCGCAACGGAATGCTATTCATTGGGTACATCAGGAAAATAAATTTGTAGACTTTAAAACGGAAAAATTAATTCCTTATATGTTGTCCGCCGAAGGACCTTGTCTTTCCGTTGGAGATCTCAATGGCGATCAACTGGAGGATATTTTTGCCGGTAGCGGCACCGGTTTTCCGGCAGTTGTTTTTATGCAAAATAAAAATGGCGGATTTCAGAAAGCTGCTATTCCGGTCATTGAACGAGATGCTGCTTTTGAGGATTGTGGTTCTGTCCTGGAAGATTTTGATCAGGATGGTGATTTAGATATTCTCGTGATTTCCGGGGGGAGTGAAAAGCCTGACAATGCCAAAGAATACAGTGTAAGGGAATACATTAATGATGGTTCAGGAGCGTTCAGTGCGCAGAATGATTTTCCTGACATCAAAACGAATGCAGGGGCTGTTAAAGCTTTTGATTTCGATGGGGATAAAGACATGGATATTATTATCGGAGGAAGAAGTGTCCCCGGTCGATTTCCTACCGCACCAAAAAGTTATTTATTGAGAAATGACAAAGGAAAATTTGTTGACGTCACCGCTGAACTCTTTCCGGCACTAGACCGATATGGGATGATTTCTGATATTGAGGTTGCTGATTTGAACGGAGATGGAAAAGCAGAGATTGTTATTGTGGGCGAATGGATACCGGTCAGTGTGTTTTCCTGGGATGGCAAACAATATGTTGACAAGACAAATGATTTTGGTTTTGATAAAACAAATGGTTGGTGGAAAGCTGTAGAGATCAAAGATATAGATGGGGATGGCGATATGGATATCATAGCAGGTAATCTTGGACTGAATCATCGACTGACCACCAGTAAGGCGTATCCGGTAACACTGGTGACAAATGATTTTGATAACAATGGATTTCTTGATCCTGTCATGTGTTATTATCATCAGGGTAAATTGTATCCATATGCCGGACGTGATGCCATCATTGCTCAGGTACCGGTGCTGAAAAAGAAGTTTTTACGCTATAAACCGTATTCCACAGCAAGCCTGGAAGATATATTTTCCAAATCAGACCTTGATAAAGCCACTTACCATTACACCTATACATTTGAAACTACCTTGTATAAAAACAATAATGGTGTTTTCACCAAACAGAATATTCCTTTTCAGGCCCAGCTGCAACCCACCAATGACATCCTTGTCTATGATTTTAATCAGGATGGACGCATGGATATTCTTTTGGCCGGTAATTTTAATTATGCGGAAACTGAGACCGGAGAACTTGATTCAGGAAATGGCTCGCTATTACTTCAAAAAGCGGATGGAAATTTTGCATTTATAGAAAACACAGCACATGGCTTTTGGGCGCCGGACGAAGTCAGAGAACTTGTCCTGTTAAAAATGGCAGATGGTAAAGAAGCAGTGCTTACCGGAAATAATGAAGGACCTATACAAATTCATACGTTTTCGAAATAGAAAAACAGAATCTTAAAGAGGTGATTGATAGCCTAAGTCTGTTCGGAGGATATCATCGATGGTTTCCGCACGTTTGATCAATACACCCTCTCCATTTTCCTGCACGAGCACTTCTGCCGGACGTGGCCGGGTATTATAATTGGAAGACATTGTAAAACCATAAGCCCCTGCATTCATTAAGCAAAGGACATCTCCTTTTCTGATTTTGCTGATCGGTCTTTCGTGTGCAAATGTATCCGTTTCACATAAGTAACCTACCACATCATAAGGACTGATTTCTCCATGAGGATTGGATAGATTAAGAATATGATGGTAGGCATCGTAATTCATCGGTCTTAGGAAATGGTTAAATCCGGAGGCAACATAGGCTAAGCCTGTTTGTTGAATGTCCCTCGTGCCACTCACTTCCATTAATAAATAGCCTGCCTGACTTACAAGATACTTTCCGGGTTCAATGATCATCGTAATATCCCGTCCGATCTCTTCACAAAACGATTTGAAACGTGCGCTGATTTTGTGCCCAAAAGATTCAATATCGATCGAATGGTCATCCGGATGATAAGGTATTTTAAAGCCACCCCCCAGGTCAATTTGTTTTAGGGTTTGTTTCCATTGCATAGCGACCTTAAGCACATAGGCATAGGCTTCATCAAAGCTGTCTGACTTGCCAATATCTGAGCCAAGATGCATATGCACCCCTACAATTTTAAGCGATAGTCTGTCCGTAAGGGCTTTGATTTTTTCTACCTGATTGATGTGAATCCCGAATTTAGAATCTTCTGCCCCCACCTGAAGTTTCAGGTGTCCTCCGGCGATGACTCCGGGGTTGAAGCGAAGGGTTATTTCCGTTCCTGGATACTTTTCATTCATCCATTCCAATACATGCAATTGATCGACATGCACATGCACACCATGCTCAATAGCGTAAGCATACTCTTCCAAAAGAACGCCGGAAGGGGTAAAACTTATTTTATCGGGCGGAATGCCGGCTTGCAGAGCAATTTGTATCTCCCCCATTGAAACCGTGTCAATACCACAACCCTGCTGATAGATATGCCGGAGAATGGCAATTGTATTTAATGCTTTACACGCATATCTGATTTCAAATAAAGGGACATTAAAAGCATTTTTCAGATTTGCTATTTGAGTAGAAATTGTTTGGGCATCGTAGACAAATAAAGGTAAGCCGAATTGCTTCGCATAACTTAAAAGTGTTTCACTCGAAATGGAGGGTGTCATAGCCATGGATTCTAATAATGGTCGCAAACAAACAACAAATATTGCTCAAATGCTGATTTTATTTGCTCAGGATTATCCTTTATGTTATTATTCATCCATGAAAACACAAGGGTTTTGCCTGATTTTGTAATGAGATAGCCACTAAGGCAATAAATATTTTTTAGTGAACCTGATTTGGCATAAACATATGGTCGATCAGCTGGTCCTTTGAAATATTCCCTGATAGTGCCTGAAAGACCGCCTGCCGCAAAAATGGTAGTTATGTAATCCTTCCCTTTTAGTTGATAGATACGTTCAAGAATATCAATAATCGATGCCGGCGTCAATGCATTATATCTTGACAAGCCTGAGCCATCATACCATTTGACCTCATTCGGCAGATTAAACAAATATTTCTGCTTGAATGACTTGATAAAATCGATATCCGACAGATAGCCTAATTCTATGAATGAACAATTCAGTAGTAATTGTTCGGCAACAAAATTATCGCTTTCCTGCATCATAACTTTCAATAGTGAATCTCTCAATGAGCCAAAAATTGAGGTGGTCATTTCAGGTAACATTCTATTGGTATTGCTGATGGTTTTGCCGGTTATTTCCTCCCATGAAAATCGGGTATCATTTTCAAAAAAGGTAATTGGTATACTCAGTCTTTCACGCTTAATAGAGGGGTTGGAAGTAAAAATGTAACGATCGCCCCATTCTGATTTTGCAGTTCCGGTTACGGGCCCGGATTGAATTGAAACAGCGGACGTTAGATAATTTGGTATCACCTGAATCGTATCTTCGCTTTTTTCAAACCAAATACGGTTACCATACAGTGGTAAAGCATTTCTTTCACATTGGAATGCATATGGATAATCATCCCAAGCCCATCCCTGCCCGAATCGCCTGGCCTTAAAATGGGCATTCGAAAAAACAATGACTTTGTCCGTTTGACTGAGGAAATTCACCAATGCATTGTCAGCTTTAATATTCGGATAGCCTGTACCAGGATCACCGGCACCCCAAATAAATAATGAATCTTTTGTTTCAATATATTTAGCGGCAACAATTGTATCGGTCAGGAGCTGGAGCGCCGCGTAAAGCGTCAGGATTTTTGTATTGGAGGCGGAGGTGAAATAATTATCAGCTCGATCACTAATCAGCGTTTCTTTGCGCAAGGGATCATAAATGGATAACCCAACTTGTTGGTTTTTGGAAAGTCCTGATTTCTTCCATGCGTTGACAAATGTTCTTTTTGACCCGGAAGTCAGCTGTTGCGTAGTCGTGCATGATACCATGCCCACAACACAAAAAAGAATATATAAACGAGGAATGCTCTTCATTTGCGTAAAATGGGAATTCAATAACGATATTGTAGGCAATTATTCATATTGAACAGTGTCATTCTGTCACCGGAAGCAGAAAATACTGCCAAACAGACAATAATACCGCTAAGGAACATCCTTTGATGCTATAAAAGTAGAAACAATATTAGTATGATCGATTTTAATAAAGAAGTGATAGAAAGGAGTTTTAGTATTCCGGTGGTTGTGGACTTCTGGGCTGAATGGTGTGGGCCTTGTAAAGTGCTTGGCCCTGTGATAGAGCAAATCGCCTCTGAGCAAAATGATCGCTGGAGCCTTGTCAAAATTGATACGCAAATGCAGGAGGATATTGCTTTGACCTATAATATTCGCAGCATTCCTGCCGTAAAGATGTTTTATCGAGGAGTAGTTATCAATGAATTTGCGGGTGCATTACCTCGGCAAATGATATTGGATTGGCTTGATAAAGCACTTCCGGATGATGGCGTCTTTGCACTGGATCATTTACTGGATAGCGAAGAAGTGCCTTCTATAGAAGCTCTTGAGATTTTGATGGAACAATACCCCGATACGCACGAAATCAGGCTTGTGTTAAGCCAGGTACTGCTATGGGACCATCCGGAACGGGTGCTAGAAATTTTGTCCCCTGTTAAGATGGGAACGCCATTGTATGATAAAGCCTCCTATCTGAGACAAGTGGCAGAATTTCTGTTCATGGAAACAGAAGATGAAACACTTTTGTCCATTAAAAATCTGCTTCAGAAAGGTAGCCTTGAGGATGCTATCAAAGCCATTATAGCCGCTCTCACAAAAAACAATAAAATTGCGGAGGGCAAACTAACGAAAGCTGCCATCGGTATTTTCAATACACTTGGCTTTCAACATCCGTATACAAAGTCATATCGGAAACTATTGGATATGGTGATTTGAAATTGACAGGTGATTTGATCTAAACGCTAGAGCGCTTCATTCTTTCCCGCTTTGGGATCATATTTGATCATCAGGTGGATCCAGATGGATCGGCTAAACCGAAGATTCCAAATAAACATAACTGCCAGAATACCCAGCAGGACAGAAAAGGCAAAGTCGACTGATCGATGGAAATAAAAAACCAACATGCCGGCCACTCCTAAGCTAAAAAAGGCCAGAAAAATATAGGAAATGAACATGGCCCCAAAATAAAATCCGGGTTCCGGTTCAAAGCGCTGGCCACAAACAGGACAATTTTTATTCATCCGAAGCGGGCGGGACAACTTTATAGGAGTTTCGAATAGTTTGCTTTGTCGGCACCGGGGACAAGTCATTCCAAATATGCTGCGAATCATGCTCATAGCTCAAAAGTACTAGCAATATTCTAAAGCGAAATGTGACAATAGTCACTTTATGCAAATGGAGTTGACTTATTTCTGAAAACCTATCGTCTGGCGTTGATAAATAAGGAGTTTTTTATCGAGGCTAAAATCCTTGACATCCTCATAGGTGATCAGATTGGCTTGATTTCGGGACCCATGCATCGCATTGGCCAATCGAAGATTCTGCTTCTTAATGACTTCGTGAATCACCTGTCGGATACTGCGTCCATTGCCAAAATATTTATCCCGGTAATCATACAGGAATTTAAAATAACCATTGAGATGTTCCAGCGCTTTAGGCGTGATTTTCATATCCAGACTATGGATCAGATTAATGCCTATTTCGTTCAATTCCTCCGGGCTGTAATCTTCAAATCTTAGTACTTTATCAAAACGGGAGCTGAGTCCCGGATTAGCTTTCAAAAAGGCATCCATGTTGTCCGGATATCCTGCTGCGAAAACGAAAAAATGTCCTCGCTTATCCTCCATTTGCTTGAGTATCGTCTGTACGACTTCATTCCCAAAATCATGATTGCCTCCTATAGAACTGGTCAGCGCATATGCTTCATCAATAAACAGCACGCCTCCCATGGCCTCTTCAATCTTTTCTCCGGTTTTCAAGGCGGTCTGTCCTACGTAACCGGCGACCAGCCCTTGCCGGTCTGTTTCAACCATATGTCCTCGTTCAAGAATTCCAAGTGCTTTGTAAATTTTCGTAAGGATGCGGGCCACTGTCGTTTTGCCGGTACCGGGATTGCCTATAAAGACGGTATGCATGTAAAATTTATTCAGCACCCCTCTTCCCAGTAGCTGATGGTATTTTACAATGTCAATCATCTCTTTGATTTGCTGTTTCACATTTTCCAGACCGGTCAATGCATTTAGCTCTGTCAACGCCAGGGCTAACAATTTTTCATCCACCGGAATATTGGGCAAGGCAAATGCTTCAAGCGACTTTATTTGTTCTATATCCGCAGCCAGTATCAGAGAGAGGTCAGCCGGGCTCATGTCATGATGTTTGGCCTCATTCATGATGCGCAGACCAAGTGATACTTTTGCCTTTTCGACCAGATCGTTGACAAAGCGGGCATTGCCAAAATTACGGTCTCTGTTTCTGAAAGCTTCAGTGATCATTTCATCCAGCATTAACTTTGCATGATCCTCGAGCTTTACCTCTTTTTCCTTACAGGTATATTCTGCTATTTCAGAGAGTTCCTGCGGGAGGTAATCAGAAAATTCATAGTGGATCTTAAACCTCGATTTCAATCCCGGATTAGAGTCCAGAAAGTATTTCATTTCTTTTGGATAGCCGGCCACTATGATTGCTATATCGCCCGGCCCATTGGACATTTCTTTTACTAAAATCTCAATAACCTCCCGACCGAAATCTTTCGTATCATCATTGGCCCGTGCAAGACCATAGGCTTCATCAATAAATAATACACCCCCTCTTGCCTTTTCTATGGACTCTTTGGTTTTAGGGGCGGTTTGCCCTATATACTCCCCGACAAGATCCACTCGATCTACCTGATGTACGTGTCCTTTGGACAATAAACCCATATGGCGATAGAGCTTACCCATCATCCGCGCAACTGTGGTCTTGCCGGTTCCCGGATTGCCCACAAAGACCGAATGAATATTGATGTTCTGATTTTCCTTAAACCCCTTTTCTTTCCTTAATTGAAGAAAGCGCAAATACTGGGCATGCTCATAGACTTGTTTTTTGATTTTCTGCAGGCCAATCATATTCGTTAACTCAGCCAACACCGCTTCCTCTGACTGACCAATCGCCAAATCCGTTTTGAAATGGGCAGGTTGATAATCCGGCCATAGTACCTGGCTATTGCCCTGAACAAACTCCTCGCCTACTTCAAAGGGAACAACGGCAACAAGTTTATCCATGAAAACGATTTCGGCCGTATATCGACCTGCTCGCCATGATCCTTTGACATTGGAACCCCAGCCTGCTGTGACTTTTACTTTTTCATCCCCTTTTTTAATGGTTTGCAGCCTGGTCACCTGCCCTTTTAATTCTCTGGCTTCATTATAAAATTTGGTAAACAACTCACACTGCCACGCCTCATCCGTTTTAAGGTTTTGAAAGATTAATTCAGAATAGATATACCGCGTTTCTGAGGTGGAAAAAGCAGTATAGTAGCTACGATCATCTTCCCCCACATCATCATACTGTCCTTCATAAAGGCGCAGGGATTCCAATTCCAGATATCTGGACTGGCCATCAATTTTGGTGGTGCTTTCTTCAATATAAAAATACTTGGAACCCACTTTTTCCCCATCAATAATGGCTTCCCAGCAATAGGTCCCCTGCTTCCAAAATGTACCTTCTTTCTTATTTCCCCATCCTTCTCTGATAAACACAACACTGTCGTACTTACTGACATTTCGCTGTATGCGAAGTCGGCAAAGCTCTTTCCCTGCTGCTTTCATGGACAGGCAGCGCAAGGTGATATCAACGTCCCAATTCTTTACATCGAAGTGTTTATTATAAAAAGACAGTTCTGCGTATACATAGGAGGCCTCCAGCCGATCGTACACCTGCCTGTACTTCTTTTTGTTATCGGCCAACCATTCTGTAGAGGTATACACCTTCAGTTCCTTGAACTTAAAGCTCTTTGCTTCCGATTGTGATTGACCTGTCTCTTCCATAATACTGTTTAAATATAAGTTGTTCAGATTATAGTTCCAAATACGGCTGGTTCTTATTATGGATTGAGAGTCAGATCCCTAAGAAATAAATGAAAGCCAGTATCTTGAACCTCTGATTACATGCTTAAGCAAATCCTTCATATCATTCGATGGTCCAATCTCCTTATGATTGGTCTGATTCAGGGTTTTATCTACTATTTTTTAATAGATATGGACCTTACCAGACTTAGATTTGGTGATTTCCTGATGCTTTCTCTGATTACGGTCGTGATCGCAGGTTCCGGCTATATCATCAATGATTTCTTTGATTACCGGATGGATGAAGTAAATAAGCCGGATAAATGGATTGCCGGCAATCTTTGGTCGCTGAAGAAAGTGCTTAATGTGTATTGGCTTACAGTGGCATTAGGGGCAGTTTTAAGTATCATCCTTGCCATCCGATTAATGCTCCTGCCATTCCTTTTTATTTATCCACTGGCTGTTGGAGCACTTTGGCTATACTCTTATGCTTTAAAATGTAAACCTGTCATTGGCAATCTTTGGGTAGCCATATTTTGTGCCGGCGTATTAATCGTAGTTGCTTTACCGGACTGGTTAGGTGGCGATCCGTCAGCTATTAGTATTCATTTAGGGTATTATACGTCTTTTGCATTTCTGGCCACGTGGTATCGCGAAATCGTCAAGGATATCGAGGATGCTGCGGGCGATCGATTATTAGCTTGCAAAACATTTGTTGTACGATTCGGCATTCGTCCGGCTAAGATTATGGCTTTAGGGATTGTGGCAGTTTTGACCTATGCAGTATTTCAATGGAGCACGATTCAGTCTTCCGGATCTATCGCCATGGCACTTAATATATTACAGGGTTTTATAGTGACTTCCATGGCATTTGTCTGGTGGGCGAAGGATAAAACGTATTATCACATGGCATCTGTTTTCATCAAAGGAGTTATGTTGCTGGGAACGATTGTTTTATTATTCTTATAAACCGGGATAGAAACGTATATGGGAAACGATATAAAAAATATAGACGATTACAAATCTGCGTACAAAAAAAGCATTGAGAATCCTGAATCTTTTTGGGCAGATCAGGCTGCTGATTTCCAATGGCATACCTTATGGCGTAAAGTGCTGGAGCCTGATTTAAGGCAAGGACACAATAAATGGTTTGTGGATGGCAAATTAAATATCACCATCAATTGTCTCGATCGACATCTGGAGGAAAGAGGTCACCAGATCGCCATTTTTTGGGAAGGAAATGACATTAGAGGGGATCACAGACAACTTACTTATGCTGAATTGCATCAGGAGGTTTGTCGATGTGCGAATGGCCTTAAAGCTAAAGGAATTAAAAAAGGAGATCGCATTTGTTTTTACATGCCGATGGTCCCGGAGTTAGCCATTAGTATATTGGCATGTGCACGGATAGGTGCAGTGCATAGTGTAGTCTTTGCAGGTTTCTCTGCTGTCTCACTGGCCGATCGTATCAAAGATTCATCCTGCAAGATGGTGATCTGCTCTGATTTTAATGACCGTGGATTAAAGCATATACCTATTAAAGAAATTGTCGATGAGGCGATCGCGCTCGATTGTGACTCCGTTGAATCTGTAATCGTTTATATCAATACAGGAGGAATTGTCCCCTGGACAGAAGAACGAGATATGTGGTGGCATGACTTTATCGGCGAACAAAGCATAACGTGTGATGCCGAAATCATGGACAGCGAAGACCCTTTATTTATCTTATATACATCCGGATCTACCGGAAAACCTAAAGGTGTTGTACATACCTGCGGAGGGTATATGGTATATACGGCTTACACGTTTAAAAATGTTTTTCAATATGAACCCGGTGATGTCTACTGGTGTACCGCGGATATTGGATGGATCACAGGACATAGTTATATCATCTATGGTCCGCTGTTAAATGGCGCGATTACGTTAATGTTTGATGGTACCCCTACCTATCCGGATCCTTCAAGATTTTGGAAGATTTGTGAAAAATTTACCGTAAATGTTTTTTATACAGCCCCTACCGCGATCAGAGCTTTGATGGCTGCAGGCGATACGTATGTTGAAGGCCATGATTTGTCAACGATTAAGGTATTAGGGTCCGTAGGCGAACCCATCAATGAAGAAGCATGGCATTGGTATAATGAAAAAATTGGTAAAGGAAAGGCACCGATTGTGGACACCTGGTGGCAAACGGAAACAGGGGGAATTATGATTTCGCCCTTGCCGGGAATTACGGATACGAAACCTTGTTTTGCATCTTATCCTCTGCCCGGCATTCAGCCTGTTTTGGTAGATGTGGCCGGCCATGAAATCGAAGGCAATAATGTAGAAGGACTGCTTTGTATTAAACATCCATGGCCTTCCATCATCCGGACGACCTATGGGGATCATGCACGTTGTGTGAAAACCTATTTTAGACCGTTTCCGGGCATGTATTTTACAGGAGACCAGGCGAGAAGAGATGAGGAAGGTCGCTATCGTGTGATTGGTCGCGTAGATGATGTGATCAATGTGAGCGGTCATCGTATTGGGACTGCTGAGGTAGAGAATGCAATTGATGAGCATGCAAATGTGGTAGAAAGTGCCGTTGTTGGTTGCCCGCATCCGATTAAAGGACAAGGTATTTTCGCTTATGTAATCGTCAGGCAAGCAGTGCCGGACGAAGTAGTTTTTGTGGAAGAGATCAATCAAAAACTAGTGGAGATGATTGGGCCAATTGCAAAGGCAGATCGAATAATGATCGTCAGTGGTCTGCCAAAAACAAGATCCGGAAAGATTATGCGCAGAATACTTCGCAAAGTTGCAGAAAGCGATTATGCAAACCTGGGGGATATCTCTACTTTGCTCAACCCGGAAATTGTAGATGAAATCATCAGAAAATCTCAGGAAACACATTAACCAACATGACTAAAATGAAATTAAAACATCCACCACTTTTTCTTGCGTCCAAATCACCTCGAAGACAAGAGTTACTTTCTTTAGCAGGAATTGAATTTTCATTAATTGATGTGGATGTAGAAGAAATACATCCCGTAGATATGGATATTGAAGATGTCCCGGAATACCTTGCAAGATTGAAAGCTGAAGCAGCCATGCCATTATTGAAAAATGATGAACTGGTGATCGCTGCGGATAGCGTTGTGATACTCCATGATCGCATCTATGGGAAACCGGCCTCTGAAGAAGAAGCGATTGAAATGATTTCAGCTTTAGCCGGAAAACATCATCTGGTGATCACCGGTGTTTTTATTGGAAATCATTCCCGTGGTGAAGGCTTTTCAGACTTTACGTCTGTTTGGTTAGACCCAATGACGACAGAGGAAATAACCTATTACATTCGGACGTGTTCTCCGATGGATAAGGCAGGTTCCTACGGCATCCAGGATTGGATTGGATGGGCAAAAGTTTCAAGAATTGAAGGCTCTTATGCGAATGTGATGGGACTGCCGGTACACAAAGTCTATGAGGTGCTGTCTGCCTGGAATGCGTAGTAAAATATTATTGTAGGGTGATCTGAATCCATTCGCCGCGCTCTTTCTTTTCCAGCACGTTTAACGGAGGAAATGAGATCGTTTGTTCCATTTTTTCAATATCATAAACCATGATCCCGGAAAGCAAAATGTAACCTCCCGGATTTATCATCTGCTTTAGTTCTTCAAAATATTTTTGAATGACGCTCAGATTAATATTGGCCAGGATGACATCAAATTTTTGATTTCGGACAAGCTCAATACCTCCTTCAAAAAAAGCACACTGATCTTCCACCTGATTAAGTCTGGCGTGCTCATCACTGTTTTCTTTTGATTCGGGTTGGATATCCACACCGACAATATGGGCAGCACCTTCTTTAGCGGCGACAACGGAAAGAATGCCTGTGCCACATCCATAGTCAAATACTGTTTTGCCTTTGAAGTCAATCTGCGCCATGGCTTCAATCATCATATACGTCGTCGCATGATGACCTGTTCCAAAAGCCATTTTAGGGGCAATGATGACTTCGTGTTTAAATTTATTTTCGGGGTTGGTATGAAATGCAGCACGGATATAGCAATAATCATTGACGGCAATCGGATTGAACGAACTTTCCCATACAGCATTCCAGTTTTCGTCCGGCACCAGATCCATCCGATAGGACTCAAACCATTTCCCTTCTGCTTCTTCTACGGCTTCCAGAAGTGCCTGCGTGATGTCGTGTTTTAAGATATAGGCAATCAATATATCTCCGTCATCATGGAAAGATTCCAACGGATAAATCCCTAACATAGCCATCAGAATTTCATTGTCGTAGCCTTTCGTGTCAAAGGTCAGTGAGAAATATTCAGGATTCATTATTTCGCAGGATAAATCTCTCCGGTGTAAGCCTTCCAGGTATTAATTAAAAGAGAGGTCACGGTCATCGGCCCAACACCACCGGGAACAGGCGTGATGTAGCTACACTTCGGGGCAACATTATCATAATCGACATCGCCAACTAAACGAAACCCGTTTTTCTTTGAAGCATCCTCTACTCTATTGATGCCCACATCAATTACTACGGCACCGTCTTTCACCATATCCGCCGTCAGAAAATTGGGTCTTCCAAGCGCCACTACTAAAACATCTGCTTTCAAAGCCATTTCTTTGATGTTGGGAGTCCGACTGTGGCATAACATAACCGTTGCATCTCCCGGTGTTGCTTTTCTGGATAACAGAATACTAATGGGTGTACCGACAATATTACTTCTACCGATCACACAACAATTCTTACCTCGAATATCAATGTTGTAGCGTTCCAGCATCTGCATGATGCCCATCGGTGTTGCGGGTAAATAGGATGGCAGCCCGAGCGTCATCAATCCAAGATTCATGGGGTGGAAACCATCCACATCTTTTGCAGGATTAATGGCCAGTGTAATATCCATTTCATGTATATGCTCCGGCAGTGGCAGTTGTACAATGAATCCATCAATCTCAGGATTATCATTAAGGTCATGTACGATTTGCAAAAGTGCTTCCTGAGAGATTTCTGCCGGTCGCTGGATTAGCGTTGATTTAAAACCGGCTTCGGTGCAACTTCTGACTTTATTGGTGACATATGAGCGGCTAGCCGGATGATCCCCAATCAATACCGCCGCCAGATGAGGAGCACGTCTGCCTGTCGCTACTGCCTTATCTACTTTCGCTTTTAACTCCGCTTTAATCGTGACGGCCAGTTCCTTTCCGTTTATAATCTCCATGTTATTTGTTTATAAAGTATTGAATTGCACTGTTTTTCAAAACAGCGCCACAAGATATTCATTCAGGACCAAGTAATCAAAATGTCAGATTTATCCTGTGTTTGCATAAAATCCCGGCGGATGCTCCAATAATCGCTCCTAGAATTCCACCAAATAGTACATCCAACGGATAATGGACGCCAACATATACCTGAGCAATGGATATGATGGCGGCCCAAATCCACCACATATACTTCCATCTTTTCATATATCCCCCAAAAACGATCACAAGGAATGCCGCAATGCAAAAATGATTCGTTGCATGAGATGAGGTAAAGCTGTACCCGCCTCCGCAATGCACGCGTTGAATAGCAGCAGGATTCATCGTTACCTCCGCACAAGGTCGGGGACGTTTAACTTGTTTTTTAATCAGTTCGGAACTAATCGTATCAGAAGCAAAAATGGAAAGCGCAATAAATAAAAAGGTATAAGCCCATTGTTTGACCGATAAATTAAAGATCATCCAACTCAGGATCAGTATATAGAGCGGTACCCAGGCAAACTTATTTCTGGTCATGGGCAGAATCCAGTCCAGCAAATCACTGCTCCAACCGTGATTGATCATCTGAAAAAGGGCCGTATCCCACTGAAGAATTGTCTCCATCATCAATCAAATGTATAGTTTTACAACACAAATCTAAACCGGGATATCGTGTCTTTAATTAAATCAGTCAGTGGCATACGGGGTACTATTGGTGGGAAATCAGGTGATAATCTGACGCCGAATGACATAGTTTCCTTTGTTTCCGCCTACGGAAACCATCTGCTCTCAAAGGAAAATACACCTAAAGTAGTGATCGGTCGAGATGGCCGAATATCAGGTCAAATGGTAAAGGATTTTGCGATCAATACCCTTCAGGCTTTAGGCATTGATGTAATTGATCTTGATTATTCTACGACGCCAACTGTTGAAATGTATGTTAAAAGTTCAGGAGCATCAGGAGGAATCATTATCACTGCCAGTCACAATCCGGCGGAGTGGAATGCCTTAAAATTTCTGAATCATCTTGGGGAGTTTATCAGCCCTGACATTGGTGAAGAAATCAGAAAGATGGCCGAATTGGGATGCCCTGATGTGGTCTACGCTGATGTTATGAAGCTTGGTCAGGTGACTTCGATATCTGATGCCATTGACCAGCATATCCGGGCTATTCTGGATCATCCGTTGATCGATGCAAAGAAAATAGCTTCGGCTAATCTGAGGGTTGTAGTGGATTGTATTAATAGTACCGGAAGTATCAGCCTACCCCCCTTGCTCGATGCACTGGGGGTAAAACATGTCCTGCTGAATGATGATATGTCAGGGCATTTTGCTCATAATCCCGAACCACTCCCCGCTCACCTCACCGCGTTATGTGAAGCGGTCAAGACCCATCATGCGGATATGGGGATTAGTGTTGACCCTGATGTCGATCGACTTGCCCTGGTGGACGAAAAGGGCGTTTTCTTTGGAGAGGAATATACCCTGGTTTGTGTGGCCGATTATGTTCTAAAGCACCGTAAGGGTTCTGTAGTGACCAATTTATCTTCAAGCAGAGCTTTAAGTGATCTGGCTGAAAATTTTGGTGTTCAGTGTTTTTTTGCACCAGTTGGTGAAGTTCATGTGGTGACTGAGATGAAAAACAGGAAGGCTGTTTTGGGAGGTGAAGGCAACGGGGGAATTATTGATCCCCAGCTGCATTACGGCAGGGATTCACTGATCGGTGTGGCACTGATCCTGATGCATCTGGCTACCTGTGGGAAAACGCTTTCTGTGCTGAAAACGGGCTATCCTGCTTATGAAATGGTGAAAGACAAGGTGGCGTTTGATCCGT
Source organism: Bacteroidota bacterium (assembly GCA_024642665.1). Classification (GTDB taxonomy): domain Bacteria; phylum Bacteroidota; class Bacteroidia; order Chitinophagales; family Saprospiraceae; genus Opimibacter. The sequence goes on along the minus strand of JAHEAR010000002.1, from coordinate 29,163 downwards.
CAAATTCTCCCCAAAGCATACTGGATCGGGTCGCGGAACATTTTAAAAATGAAAATCTCGATGTCCGAGATGGATTGAAAATTGATCTTGCTAATGGATGGGTGCAACTGAGAAAATCGAACACTGAGCCCATCCTTAGGATATATGCCGAATCTAAAACTATCGAAGAGGCCAGAGTTCTTGTTGATAAAGTAAAGGCTTTGATATAGCGGCATTTCTGAAAACTGCTATTTCTTCCTTAAATTGTGCCTTCAAATCGACCTATTATGATGCAACGGAGAGTTTATTTTGACAATGCCGCTACGACCCCACTCAGGCCGGAGGTTTTAGAGGCGATGATGCCCTACCTGACCGAAAGTTATGGCAATCCCTCTTCGATACATCAGGAAGGCCGAAAAACAAGAGCAGCCATTGAAGCTGCCCGAAAGACAGTGGCTAATATCATTGGTGCTTCGACAGGAGAAATTTTTTTCACTTCCGGTGGTACAGAGTCAAATAATATGGCCATCAAATGCGCTGTGCGCGATCTTGGTGTCAAAAGGATCATCTCATCTCCGGCAGAGCATCATTGCGTCAAACATTCTGTTGAGTATATAGATTCCATGCATCTGGCAAAAATAGATTACGTCCGTCTTGATCAATATGCCTTGCCCGACCTGAATCATTTGGAAGAATTATTAGCTGCTTCCGAATCACCAACACTGGTCACCTTGATGCATGCCAATAATGAAATAGGTTCTATGATAGATCTCGCCGCGGTTTCAGCCTTATGCAAAAAATATGGGGCCTATCATCATGCCGATACTGTTCAAACGATTGGTCATTATCCTGTCAATGTTCAGGAAACACCGATTGATTTTATCTCCGGAGCAGCACATAAATTTCAGGGACCTAAGGGGGTTGGATTTATTTATATCAATAGTCGCTGCCATATACATCCCTATATCGATGGTGGCGCACAGGAACGCAATATGCGTGCAGGAACTGAGAATATTGCCGGGATCGTCGGTTTCGCTAAAGCTTTGCAATTGGCCACAGATGAATTTGAAAAAGATCTTAATTATATCAGTGATTTAAAATCCTATATGAAAGAGCGCATCAAAGAGATTTGTCCTGATGCACAATTTAATGGTCATCCGTCAAAATCTTTATACTCTGTCCTAAGTGTTTCCTTTCCACCGGGACCACATGCGGATTTGATGATTATGTCTCTGGATATTGCCGGCATCAGTGTGAGTGGCGGGAGTGCCTGTAGTTCAGGTGCCGAAACGCAATCACACGTGATGGAAGCGATTGGGCATCCTGCAGATCGCAAAACGGTGCGCTTCTCTTTATGCCATTCTAATACGAAAGACGAAATAGATTTTACCATCGAAAAACTGGAAGGGATTTTAGCCAGTGGCATTCAGGTGCCATCTTAAGCTAAGGATTGGTGGAAAATCATGTAGTCGTCAATACATCCCCTGACCATATCGCGGCGCTTATAACGCAAGCTTTTCACCGAATTTCTTCTCAGCTCATTTCCACACCACTTCTGTTCGATGAAGATTTACAGTGTTGGTTGAAATGTGAAAACAAACAGAAAACAGGTTCCTTTAAATGGCGAGGGGCACTTGCCAAACTTAGTTTGATTTCTTCCGGTCAGTCCATCGTCACAGCTTCTACGGGTAATCATGGTCTTGGTATCGCAAATGCAGCAGCTTTATACGATCTCCGCGCCAGAATTTATATTCCTGAAACCACCTCCCGAAAGAAAATAAAACTGCTCAATGAGCTTGGCGTTGATCTTCAATTGGTGAAAGGCGATTCGTTGTCGGCAGAATTAGCCGGAAAAAAATATGCTTCAGAACAAAATCTTACATGGGTAAGTCCATACAATGATATTGATGTTATCTCCGGTCAGGGAACCATTGGCCTTGAAATCACAGAGAAGTTAAAAGATATCACCAGGATTTACATCACTGTCGGAGGTGGCGGACTCATTTCCGGAATCGCCAGTTGGTTCAAAATAAATTCACCAAAAACTGAAATTATAGCTTGTCAACCGACCAATTCGCCGGAGATGTCGCTCAGTGTAAAAGCGGGTCACGTAGTTTCTGCGCCAAATGCTGAACCAACGCTTTCGGATGGCTCCGCCGGACCATTGGAGGAAGACAGTATCACCTTTGGTATATGTGAAAAATACATAGATCGATTTATCCTTGTGGATGAAAAAGAAATTGAACTAGCGATTCGATATACGTGGGAAAAACATCAAATGATCATTGAAGGAGCTGCCGGTGTAGCGATGGCAGCTGCTAAGAAAGACGCTGTTCATTCATTTAATGACCAAGTGGTCATCGTACTTTGTGGAGGTAATATTGCTGAAGACATTCACCAACGGATTTGTGATGCTTAGCATAAAAAAAATTATCCCGCGATTTGATTTAAGTCTTACTGACTGGGCAACCATTCTTGTGTGTGCTATTCCTGCTTTTTATTTGCTGGGGACACCGGCAATTTATATATGGGACGAAGCCGTTTACACCAATGCTTCCTTTGATATCGCCAATGGTTCTTCCTGGCTGGTGCCGGTACACGGTGATTACAATACAAAGCCCCCGTTGGTACTTTGGATGCAGGCCGTGTTTTTATTTCTGCTCCCTTCTGCTGAATGGGCGGTTCGATTGCCGAGTGCGCTTTCGGTCATCGGAATTCTATGGATGTTTCAAGCCGGATTAAAACGCTGGGGATTTGATTCTTGGACCCGCGTGCTGGTGATGATTTGTTTTGTCGGACATGAAGGTTTTATCCGGCATCACATTAGTAGAACGGGTGATCTGGATGCCGTCATGACTTTTTTTGTTACGGCGTATTGTTTCATTGTTCTGGATGCGATACATGCAAAACGTTGGTCCGGAAAACATATGCTGTTTTTCTTTTTGGCTTTTATTGCAGCATTTTATTCAAAATCAATAGCCGGGTGGATGATGATGGCACCACTCGGAGTGATTTGGTTGTTATCCCCTGTGCGAGCAGTGCTGCTCAGAATGAAATTTATAGCAGGGGTTGTTCTATCAATTGGTGTAGGTCTGCTATACTATCTCCTCAGAGAACAATTACAACCCGGATATCTTAGTCTGACATGGGGGTCAGAGTATTTGCGAATTGCCAAAAACATAATGCCCTGGCATGAACATCCGGCTTCATATTATTTTGCAAATTTTATCACCTTAAAGACTTTTACACCATGGGTCTATTTGTTGGTTGCCGCTATTGTGTTTTCACTCTTTGGATTGAAAGATGTACTGGTTCGTAACCACCTTTTGCGATGGATACTATTGGGTTTAGGCTATATGCTGATTATTACGATTCCTGCCGTTAAATTGGAATGGTATGATGCGCCTGCCTACCCATTTTTTGCATTGGTGACGGGTGTGGTTGCAGGCCATTTTGCTTTAGCATTACCTTCCCGATGGAAATCACTTTTACTGATACCGATTGCCCTAGTGCTTGGCAGAAAATTAGTTTTCATCCAACATGATATTAATCCACGCCATCCTTTTGAAAATGAGGGAGCGATTTTGCGACAGGCGAATATCTCCACAAACACAAAAGTATTTATGGCTGTAGAAACCCCTGAACATCAATTACAAGTAGACTTTTACCGCAAAGTAGTTTTGAAAAATAAACACATCAACGTACCGGTGCTCCATCAGGTAAATGAGGTCAGCATAGGAGATGAAATCATCATCAGTCAGTCACCGTATCTCGAGGAGATTCAAAATCAATTTAGCATTGACACGATGCGCCAATGGAGCGATTTAGGCTATACGATTCAGGTCAGGGAAAAGAGGTAATTGGTTATATCAATCCTACTCTTTGGAGGTGAGGCCTGATTAGGGCATTCATTCTGGAAGCTTCTTTTTGGGCTGCTTTTGCGAAATCAACCCCACTATCGGCATACAGAATACTTCGGGAAGCATTGATCAATAAGCCCCCTTCTGCATTCATGCCTGCTTCACAAATGGCATCCAAATCGCCTCCCTGAGCCCCAATACCCGGAATCAGAAAAAAGTGATCCGGAAATGTTTTGCGACAAGCTTCGACTTCAGATGGATGTGTTGCCCCTAAAACATACATCGTATCATTGGCACTTCCCCAGGCGGCTGTCGTTTGCATTACTTCCTGATAAAGCTTTGATCCGTTATGTAATGTCTGTTTCTGAAAATCATGGCTTCCCTGATTGGACGTCAGCGCAAGTATGATCACCCATTTTCCAACTTTGTAAAAGGGACTTACACAATCTTCTCCCATATACGGATTGACGGTGATCGCATCACAACCCATCTCATCAAAAATCGCTTTGGCATACATCGCAGAGGTATTGCCTATATCCCCGCGCTTTGCATCCGCGATGATCAAATGTTGATCGCCTATGTATTCGATCGTATGCTGCAAAAGTTCCCATCCTTTCGGTCCCAGCGCTTCGTAAAAAGCAAAATTTGGTTTGTAAGCGATACATTCCTCGCGGGTCGCATCGATAATTGCTTTGTTAAACGTGAGTACATCCTGATGGACGGAAATGGGGAGTTTTGAGACGGCAGTATCAAGTCCGATGCAGAGAAGAGAGTTAACCTCTTTAATTCTTTGGATAAGGAATGCTTTGTCCTTAAGCGTTTCAGGCATGAATCGAATTAATTGCTTCTACGGATTGAATCTGGGGTAGTCGTGATTTAATGGTTTGTTCGACACCGGCCTTCATGGTCATAGCGGACATGGAGCAACTCTCGCAAGCTCCCAGCCATTTCACATGAACCACCAAATCTTCAGTCACATCCACCACGCTAACATTTCCTCCATCAACTGCGAGATGTGGTCGGATATCATCTAACGCAATTTCAATTTGATGAATGAGTTGTGTTTTTTCCTGATCTGACATGTAGCGTGTAAAATTAGCCTTTCTTTATGAACAACCGGCAGTTCTTTGGTTTAAATGTCATTCTTTCATTTCTACAATACGTGTAGGAGCCCCGGCTTGATTTCGTTTTTGTGTTTGTTCGTGAAGTGATCTAGCAAGATCCATGAATCGATCCTGCAGGATTCCGGCCTCATTTTGCAGTACCACCGGCTTCCCTGTATCTCCTCCTTCACGAACGGACTGCACCAACGGTATCTGAGCCAGCAGTTTTGTATTTCCTAACGCTGCCAGTTTAGCGCCGCCCCCTTCACCAAAGAGGAAGTATTTATTATCGGGTAATTCTGCAGGTGTAAACCATGCCATGTTCTCGACGACACCCAGAATCGGGACATTGAGTGAGTCCAGCATAAACATATTCATTGCCTTGACGGCATCAATCATTGCCAATTCCTGGGGTGTGGTCACCATCACAGCCCCGGTCAATGGAACCGTTTGCACAAGTGTGAGTTGGATGTCTCCTGTGCCGGGAGGAAGATCGATAATCAGATAATCCAGTGCAGGCCACATTGTATCCCCTAGAAATTGCTTGATAATCCCCGCCAGCCTTGGACCCCGTAAGACCACGGCTTGTTCAGGTTCAACGACAAAGCCAATAGACATCACCGGCAATCCATAAGCTTCCAACGGAACTATTTTATGACTTCCGTGGACTACCTGTACTTTTGGCTTTTCGCCTTGCAGCCCAAGCATGGTGGGGGCAGAAGGACCATATAAATCTGCATCCAGCAATCCTACTTTATAGCCAAGCTTCTGAAGACCAAGTGCAAGATTGACTGCGATGGTGCTTTTTCCAACGCCTCCTTTTCCGGATCCTACTGCTATAATGTTTTTAACGTGCGGTAACGGGCTTTCTTTTCCTCCGGCATGATCTGGACGTTGCATATGTATATGAACGTTAGCTTCCGGATAAACAGCCTGTATGGCTTCCATGCAGGCAAAATTTAAACTTGATTTTTGTGCTTCAGGTAAATCAGCCGTAGCCAGATGAAACTGCACCTGATCGCCTTTGATTTGCAGCTCAGAAATCATTCTTCTGCTGATGATATCCTGGCCGGTCGCCGGATCTTTTACAGTGCTGAGTGCATTGACTATCTTATTATTATCGATTTCCATGGCTATAGGTATACTTGAATGACAAATTACTGGCGCTATTGTTTAACCTTTTTGCATTATCGAATGCAATCCGCACAATCTGCCAGTTTCAGATAATCAGGCTTATCAGCAATCGTCACATGAATAAATTTCTCTTTAATTTCGCCTTCGTATAGCTGAAAGGCTCCTGGCAATTGAAATCCATCACCTATCAGATGACTGTTTAAGCCGTGTCCTTTGATGACTCCTTGCTGAAAAGTTCTCAGCCATACCTTCAGACCCATCAGTTCTTTCATTGATGCTTTCAGGAGACCGAATTGCTGATAAACAATACCGTCCGGGTCGGTGATATAATCTACATTGTGCAAATTGTATTTGGAGAAAAAGGATTCTGCCGTCGTGGGATCCGCCAGATGTACCAGGACTAACTTGGCATTTAAGGCTTCAATCTCATCCGTGATATTACCCAGATCGGTCATGGCTTCTTTGCAGAATACGCAACCAAAATGCCTTAGGAAGACCAGTAAAACAGGTCTGTGATGTGAGATATCCCAAAGATTTTCTCCTCTTTGAGTATGTGTTTGCTTTAAAAAGTGAAGTTTTTCCAAACGGTTATATTAGCTTAAACCCATTTTATCATAGGCACTCATTACTTCCTTCACGTGACCACTGGACGTATGTAAAAGGGCCATTTCATCCGCAGAAAGTTTTAATTCGAGCACTTCCTCTACGCCATTTTTTCCAAGTTTAACAGGCACTCCAAGGTAAACATCATTCAATCCGTACTGGCCTTCCAGTTTGATACAACATGGGAAAATGCGTTTCTCATCGCGCAATATGGAAGCCACCATCTGGGCAGCAGCAGCTCCCGGGGCGTACCATGCAGAAGTTCCCATCAATTGCACTAATTCACCACCGCCTTTTTTTGTCCGATCAACAATAGCGTCAAGTTTGTCAGAATCGATCATTTCCGTGACAGGAATACCGGCTACCGTTGTATAGCGTGGTAGTGGTACCATGGTATCCCCATGACCACCAAGTAACATAGCCTGAATATCTCGTGGTGACACATCAAGTGCTTCAGCCAGAAAAGCACGGTATCTGGCGGTATCAAGCACGCCGGCCATTCCGATCACTTTACCGGCCGGATGACCTGACACTTCATGCGCAGCATAAGTCATCACATCCAATGGATTCGACACCACAATGATGATGGCCTTAGGGCTATGCTCGAGCAGTGACCGTGTCACGGAAGAAACAATTTTTGCATTGGTGGAAATCAGATCATCTCTGGTCATTCCGGGCTTTCTGGGCACACCGGCGGTGATCACAACAATATCTGAATTTGCCGTTTCGGCATAATCTCCTGTTCCATTGATTCTGGTGGAATATTCGTCAATTGGCGCCTGTTGCCAGGTATCCAGGGCTTTTCCTTTGGCCATATCGCCCATAAGATCCAACAGAACGATTTCATTGGCAATATTCTGGTGTGCTAACACATTAGCCACGGTGGCTCCTACATTTCCGGCTCCTACAACAGTAACTTTTGACATATTTATTGGTTGAATGATTTGTAAAACATGAATATGTCGGCAAAACTAATAAGATTTCTACTTCTTATGGAATCCTGAGGACCAATAGATTGTTATCTTTGCATATTAATTAAAATTTAGACTATATGTTAAAATCATTACTTGCCGCTGCCGGTATTTTTATTGTATTTACGGTAGTAGCCCAGCCTTGCGGTACCCCTCAGGCCCCATTGTTAGAGCGTACAGATGCCAATAAAAAGACTATGGTTGAGGTTCAACGGGGTGTTCAGAAGTACATTCCTATGACTTTTCACCTGGTAGCCAATGATGCCGGTTCAGGTCGGGTCACAGAGGAAGCCATCCTCAGCCAGGTAGCCAATATCAATGCGCAGTATGGCGATCAGGAAGCTTTATTTTATATCGATCGCTTCAACTACTTTGATAATGATGCCGTGTACGACAGCCCTCGCTCCTTCGCTGCCAATACCCAAATGCGATTAAGAAAGGATAATAACTCCATCAATGTCTTCGTGGTCAATAGTATCGAATCAACCGGACCTGGTCAGACACTGGCGTATTACGATCCGCAGGAAGACTGGCTGGTATCCCGAAAAGGACAGATTAATGGTGTTTCATCAACCCTTGCCCATGAAGCAGGTCACTTTTTTAGCCTGGCGCATCCTTTCTCAGGATGGGATTGTAATCCATTCAATATTCCGCCCTATACTAATCCGGTAGAGGTAACCTTCACCATTCCATGCGACGGCGGCGGTGGATCTTCCTTGATTGAACTTCACGATCGTTCCAACTGTAACACTGCCGGTGATCATATCTGTGATACCCCGGAGGATTATAACCTTGGTTTATTCTGGCAGAATGATTGTGCAGAAAATAATTCTGTGAAAGACATCAATGGTGAGGTGATCAAGCCCATGACTAATAACTTCATGAGTTATTATACTAATTGTGCAACCTATCAGTTTTCACCTACCCAGAAAAATTTAATCAATACAGATTTCTTCACGTTCAAACGGTCCTATATTCGCACCGGGGTTATTCCTAACACAACACCTGTGACGGATCCGGTCAATTATATTAGCCCCATTAACGGGGAAGATGCCGGTGGATTTTCAAATATATTGCTTGATTGGGAAGATACGCCGGGTGCCAATAAATACCTTGTGATCTATGATCGCTTTATGTCATTCACGTTCAATCCAAAGAAAGCTATCGTCACTTCATCAGAATATCTGATCACCGATGCCTTGTCAGAAGACGTTACGTACTACTGGAAGGTGTGGCCTTATAACGAATCACAAACGGATGCAGGATACAGTGCAACACAAAGCTTCAAAGCTTCTACCGGTACTGCCGTCAATGACATCAGAGAAATAACCGGTTATACCTTAAGCCCAAATCCGGTCAGAGGACTTGGAAAAGCAACTCTTGCGCTTTCTTCAACGAAAGATTTTGATGCAGTTATCGAATTGACCAGTGCTACCGGACAGCGATTGTCCAGTCAGCAAGTGAATATTACAGCAGGTATTTCACAACATGAGATAGCCACCTCTGATCTGACGGCAGGCTTATACTTTATCATACTTCATTCTTCCCACGGAAGACTTGTTGAACGAATGCTGATCATTGATTAAAGCATACAATGCTGTTTACAGCATATAACGATCAAAGCCCTGTCAGATGAAAGATTTGACAGGGCTTTTCTTTTGAAGATTACCAAAATGTCTTTTTGATTCTTTTTCTTTAGTTTTCCATTCGAAAAACGTAATCGACTATGCTCAAGACCATCTCCATTCTCATTGTCACCTTTATTCTGGTTCCTGTGATCACCTATTATTTCGATGAGCCATTGAGTTTTGATCAATACATCACGCTGTGGACATGTCTTTATATTTATCTGGGTGTAGCCACTGCGTGTTTTCTGATCAGTGAGATATCAGGTAATTACAGTCAGGTTGATAAAATATGGAGTCTCATTCCTATCGTCTATGCGTGGGTTATTGCGATCGACAGTGAGATGAATAGTCGCATTGTGATCGCTGCCATCTTAGTGACTTTGTGGGGCCTTCGACTGACCTATAATTTTTCCAGAAGAGGGGCCTACTCCTGGAAATTCTGGACAGGGGAAGAAGATTATCGATGGGCGGTGCTGAGAGAAAAACCCGAATTAAAAGGAAAGTTGAGATGGTTTCTTTTTAATCTCTTCTTCATCTCATTCTATCAGAATGGCTTGCTATTACTCATCACCCTGCCGCTGCTGGTGGCTTTAAAGGGAACTGACACACCATTAGGCTGGCTGGATTACCTGGCGACAGGAGGCATATTGTTTTTTATCGCGCTGGAGACCATTGCTGATCAGCAACAGTGGGTATTTCAAAATGAAAAGCACAGAAAGATCAAAGCAGGTGAAAAGCTTGAAGGAGATTATGCCGCCGGTTTTAACAGAAAAGGTTTGTGGGGAAAAATGAGACATCCAAATTATCTGGCGGAGCAATCGATTTGGATTTGTATCTACGTATATAGTGTTGCAGCCACAGGTGCATGGATCAACTGGTCTATTGCAGGGTGTTTGTTACTGGTGATTCTGTTTCAGGGAAGTTCTGATTTCAGTGAAGCCATTTCTGCGGAGAAATATCCGGAATACAAGGCGTATCAAAAGAAGGTAGGGAGGTTTATTCCAAGGGGTGAGAGGTGAGGACATAGAGCATAGGGCGAAGAGCATAGGGCATAGGGCATAGTTTGGTGAAGCGAAATGAGTGCTAAAATGTTTAATACTGTTACCTATTAAGCCCTACACATTAAACCTTCAACATCATAAGACCTGAGATTTTTAGACCTGAGAACTGAGACTTGAGTCATATTGGGGGTGGGATTTTTTTTGAAATGTCTGAAAGCAGTTTCAAGCAAAGGCGCAAAGAAACGCAAGGATGGATAAGAAAAGAAACGCGAAATATTTATTTGGAAATTACCGGATTGGGAATTCGTAAAACAACTTTAGGGCTACGTTCAATTAAGCCGTATACACTACTAAAGGTTCCGCAGCATCACCGGTATGGATTTCTACTTTTGCGGGTCCTTCAGACTTGACAACTTCACCGATAATATTTGCCTTTACGCCAAAAGCGGAGGCGAGATCAAGAATAGCTTCCGCAGCATCTTTATTGACAAAAAGCATCATGCGGATACCCATATTGAAAACCTTATACATCTCCGTCAGCGAGGTTTTTGAAGCCGTACGAATGAGATCAAATAATACAGGGGTCTCCGGCACATTATCGATTCGCACCGTGAGATCGGCACCAACAAACTTAAGGACTTTACTATAGGCGCCTCCTGTGCAGTGAATAATCCCCTGCACATCATTGCGATATTCGCGCACCACCGGCATTAAGATGGGCAAGTAAGTTCGCGTTGGGGATAACATCAATTTTCCGATCGCTATTTCATGACCATCGACCATGACTTTGTCGGTGAGTTTCCATGGCCCATTATAGACGTATTTGATATCTGTCTGTGGGCTAAAACTTTCAGGATATTTTTTGGCATAGCTATGGTCAAGCATATCGTGGCGCGCAGAAGTCAAGCCATTGCTGCCGATACCACTATTGTACTCATTTTCATAATTGGCCTGACCATCTGACGCCAATCCGATAATGACGGCACCCGGTTTGATCTGATTGACGATGAGGTCTTTTCTGGGCAGTCGCCCAAAAGCAGTAATACCCATATCCACCGTGCGCACAATATCACCGGTATCTGCGGTTTCACCTCCTGCATGTTTGATGGAGATGCCTCTTTCTGCCATAGCATCAACAAACGCAACAGTCCCTTCAATCAATTCTTCGATGACCTCTCCGGGAATCAGGTGTTTGTTTCTGGCAATAGTATTAGATATGAGAATATTATCCAGACAACCACAGCAGGCCATATCATCGAGATTCATCACCAGGGCATCCTGCGCTATACCACGCCAAACAGAAATATCACCGGTTTCTTTCCAATACATATAAGCAAGGCTGGTTTTAGTGCCGGCAGTGTCCGCATGCATGATATTGCAGTAATCCTGATGTCCGCCTGCCGTATCCGGCAAAATTTTGCAAAAAGCCAGTGGATACAAACCTTTATCCAGGTTGCGAATCGCATGATGAACTTCTTCTTTCGAGGCAGAAGCCCCCCGCTGATTGTATTTATCTGCTTCCTGTGACATAATTGTGGCAAAGATGCACTAATTTCATGCAATGGTGAATCAGGTATCTCAATTTTTGGTACATAATTTGCCAGCATAACAGAAATCGCCTTTGCGACTGTTAAAACCAATCTGAAAGCCACCTTGATCTTAAGACCGGGGTGGTTTTTTTAATTTCACAGCCTTTTTTTCAATAAATTATACTGAAATAAGGCATATCACGTGAATATTGATGTTTTCTGTCTGCATCGGCTTAAATTTGTATGCTGATAACCAATGTCATCAGACTTTGTCGGCTAACTTTTTAAGCCCTGAAGTGTTTCACCAGTTTCGAATTTAATCATTCACATTAATGTTGCCGTATACCCGCCACTTTTCTATCGTACTTGTCTTTCTTGCAGGGACCATAGGGTGTCAAACCAATAATAAAATGGATCATCCATATACCAATCGACTTATCAACGAGAGTAGTCCCTATTTACTACAACATGCACACAATCCGGTAGACTGGTATCCATGGGGCGAAGAAGCCATTGAAAAAGCCCGTCAGGAAGGAAAACTCATGCTGATTAGCATAGGCTATTCTTCGTGTCACTGGTGCCATGTCATGGAGCATGAATCTTTTGAAGATACCACCGTGGCAGCTTTTATGAATGAGCATTTTGTCAATATCAAAGTAGATCGTGAAGAGCGCCCTGATATTGATGATGTATATATGTCTGCGTGCCAATTATCTTCCGGAGGCAATTGTGGATGGCCTTTGAATTCCTTTGCGCTACCCGATGGCAAACCGGTATGGGCCGGCACTTATTTCCCAAAAAAGAAATGGATGGAAGTGCTGGAGTATTTCAGAAAAACGAATGCTGAAGAACGAGACAAGTTAGAAGCTTATGGCGCACGTCTTGTGGAAGGTGTGCGAGACCATGGCATTGACAGTATTACGGCAGATCAGCACCTCGCATTTACCGAAGAAGAAATACATCTGTTGGCAAAACAATTTAAAGAGCGTGTTGATCCTAAAATGGGTGGCAGACGAGGCGCACCAAAATTTCCTATGCCCAGTAATTGGGAATACCTCATGCATTATGCTTTTCGATATGATGACCAGGAAGCAACAGATCTGCTGCTGGTAACCCTTGATAAAATGATGATGGGAGGCATCTATGATCAACTGGAAGGTGGATTTTCAAGATACTCCACGGATGCCAACTGGCTGGTGCCGCACTTCGAAAAAATGCTGTATGACAATGGACAATTAGTTTCCTTATATGCCAAAGCGTATGCTTGGACAGGAAAAAAAGAATATCTCGATGTGGTCAATCAAACCATTGATTTTGTGGAAACACACTGGCGTGACAAATCCGGCGGCTTCTATAGTTCATTTGATGCGGACAGTGAGGGCGAAGAAGGTAAATACTATGTTTGGACGCAGGAAGAATTGGACGCATTGATAGATGAAGGGGTAGATCGGGATATGTATTATGCCTACAATGATATTCGACCGAATGGTAATTGGGAAGACAAAATGAATATCCTGCAACGGCACAGGAGTCCTCAAGAAATAGCCGACAAATATGGGATTACGGTGGAGCAATTTCACGAGCGTATTGACAACATAAATGCACGCTTGCTGAAAAAAAGAAAGCCACGTATTGCACCCGGACTTGATGATAAAATACTGACAGCATGGAATAGTCTGATGTTGCAGGGATTGGTTGATGCCTATCAGGCGACCGGCGATGAAAAATATCTTAAGCTGGCGAAGGAGAATGCGGGTTTTATCGTGCGTGAGATGTTGAAAGAAAATCATCGGCTTGACCGAAATTTTAAACACGGCAAATCCACCATTAATGGTTTTTTGGATGATTATGCCATTACCATTCAGGCATTTATTTCCCTCTATCAGGCTACTTTCGAAATAGCATGGCTTAATCATGCCAAAGATTTGACAGAACATGTCCTGGCTCATTTTGATGGGGATGCATCCGGTTTTTTCTACTTTACCTCAGACCTCGATCCCCCGCTCATCGCCCGGCGAATTGATGTATCTGACAATGTAATTTCATCCCCTAACAGCATCATGGCACGTAATCTTTATTTGCTAGGCGAGCTACTCTATCAGGAGGCTTATACTGACCGGGCTATGTTGATGTTTAACAGAGTATGGCCACGGATCAAAAGTGATGGGCAGCCGGCTTTTTATGCTAACTGGTGCCAATTGATGCTTTCGATTGCTAAACCGCCCTACGAAGTTGCGATTGTTGGCAAGGATTATAAATCGCTGATGACAGAAATGCAAAAGACGTATCAGCCGGATGCTGTTTATCTCGGGGGAGCAGATGAAGGGAATCTCCCATTACTGGAGCACAAACTATCTGACGGAGAGACACTTATATATGTCTGTCAAAACAAGTCTTGTAAGCGACCAACATCGTTGGTGCAGGAAGCCATGGCCTTAATGACCGAGTAATCTTTGGGTCAGAAAGCCCGATTTTAATTAGTTTCGCACACTTAATCGAAAAGAAGTCTTTATATGAATTTACACGAGTATCAGGGAAAAGAATTGTTGAGTCGATTTGGCGTAAAAATCCAAAGAGGATATGTGGCTAAAAACATGGATGAAGCAGTTGAGGCATATCAAAAGATCACTGCTGAATCCGGAAGTCCATTGGCCTTGGTCAAAGCGCAGATTCATGCAGGAGGACGTGGCAAAGGCGGTGGTGTAAAACTCGCCAAGAACCTGGAAGAGTTAAAAACCAATGCAGGAAATATCATCGGCATGATGTTAAAAACGCCGCAGACACCGGGTGGAATGAATGGGGAAGGCAAACTCGTACGTCAGGTTTTGATTGCAGAAGATGTTTACATTCCTGAATTTGATCAGTGTAATGAAATTTATATGTCGATTCTGACCGATCGGGAAAAGCAATGCAATGTCATCGTCTACTCCACTGAAGGTGGGATGGATATTGAAACCGTTGCGGAAGAAACACCTCATCTGGTCCATAAAGAATACATCGATCCGGCGTTGGGTATTCAGGGATTTGAAACAAGAAAAATTGCTTTCAACCTGGGTCTTTCCGGTGCCGCTTATAAAAACATGACAAAGTTTGTGGCCAACTTATACAAGGCTTTTGTAGAAAGTGATTGTACGATGCTGGAGATCAATCCGGTCCTTGTCAATGGCCATGGTGAAATTGTAGCCGTTGATTGCAAAACAACAATTGATGGCAATGCGCTTTTCCGTCATAAGGACATCGCAGCATGGCATGATCCAAGTGAAGAGGATGCTACGGAACTGGAAGCCAAAGAATTTGGTCTGAACTATGTCAATCTTGATGGTAATGTTGGCTGTATGGTCAACGGTGCCGGACTGGCGATGGCGACGATGGATATCATCAAACTATCCGGTGGATCACCGGCCAACTTCCTTGATGTCGGTGGTACCGCTGATGCAACCCGTGTTGAAAATGCATTCCGCATTATTCTCAAAGATCCCAATGTCAAAGCGATTCTGATCAATATCTTCGGAGGAATCGTCCGATGTGATCGCGTCGCTCAGGGGGTGGTGGATGCCTACAACAATATTGGAAATATCAATGTACCAATCATTGTCAGACTTCAGGGGACGAATGCAGATGTGGCCAAGAAAATAATTGATGATAGTGGTCTCAAAGTGAAGTCAGCGATTCTCTTACAGGAAGCTGCTGATCTTGTAGCGGACGTACTGAAATAGTCCGGCTGATTGGAAATACATGGCCAACCCCTCATCATATTCATTACTTGAAATCAACCAATATATCCGGCGGGTCATCTCGCTGAATTTTGATGAACCGCTTTGGATTGAATGTGAAATAGGTCAGGCTTCTCTTTCCCGCGGGCATTGGTATCTTGATCTCATTCAAAAAGAAGAAGAACAGGTGGTGGCGCAATGTCAGGCGGCCATGTGGGCAAATGTATATTTCTTTCTTCGAAAAAAATCTCCTGTTCCGATTGAAGACATCCTGAAACAAGGGATGTCCGTCAAGCTAAAGGTCAATGTCGATTATCACGAGCGCTACGGCCTCAAACTGATCATCGAAGATATTGACAGCAGCTTCACGATTGGTCAATTAGAATTGCAGCGTTTAGCCATCCTAAAGGAGATTAAAGAAAAAGGTTTACTCCACAAAAATGCGCAGACACATCTTCCTGTCGTTGTGCAGCGACTGGCCATCATTAGTTCGGGCAGAGCGGCCGGGTATAAGGATTTTATCAAACATCTTGAGGACAATTATTATAGTTATGATATCCGGATAGAATTGTTTGAAGCAGCAATGCAGGGGCAAGCGGTAGAAACTGAAGTATTAGCCTGTCTGGATCAAATAGAAAAACAGCAAGACGAATTTGACGCAGTGGCAATTATGCGCGGTGGTGGCGCTCGAACAGATCTTGCGGCTTTTGATAATCTTGCTCTTTGTTTGCGAGTTGCAAATTTTCCATTTCCGGTGTTGATCGGTATTGGTCATGAAATCGATCAGTCCTTACTTGATCTGGTAGCCTACACTTCCTTAAAGACACCAACGGCCGTAGCTGATTATGTCATTGAACGAAATGCCGGTTTTGAAGGTGAGCTGGATGAATTGGATACTTTGTTACGAGATGAAGTGCGTGCGCGTTTGAACAATGAAGAACGAAAAATCACCTTGCTGGCGCATGCGGTTAATCAAGGCGTTCGTTCGCGATTGATCCATGATCGAAACAAAATTGATCAAGCCCTGCGGATGATGCAACACGCCACTAAAAACCTGGTGCTAAAACATAAGGAACGTATATCATATATGGAAAAACTTATTTCGGCGATCAACCCGGATCACATCCTGGCCCGGGGATTTACGATCACGAGTCATCAGGGTCAGACCATCACGAATGCGAAATCCGTAAAAAAGGGCATGGAACTTCAAACCACCTTTATGGATGGAATAGTCAAAAGTAAAGCAGAATGAAAAAAAAGCAAACGGATTATGACAAAGCAATGCTTCAACTGGAAGCCCTGGTAGAGAAAATACAGGATGGGAAACTTGGTCTGGAAGAAATGCGCGGTGAAGTCAAAACGGCTCTTGCATTGATCAAAGAATGTCGAGCGAAACTAAGAGACATCGAAGTTGATCTCGATGCCATTCTTGAAGAAGAATAGTTTCTCGTAAAATAAAAAAGGTGGAAGTCGGCCCAATGGCCCGCACTTCCACCAACTTCACCAGTTGAAAACAATCTTTCTACAACGTAGGGATTCTAAGCATCTGACCTGGATAGATCAGGTTAGGATCCTTGAGCATCGGCTGATTAGCTTCAAAGATGATTTTATACTTCATGGCATCGCCATACGCATGCTTGGCAATTTTTGACAATGAATCGCCTGACTTCACTTCATAAAAAGTAGCTTCAGGTTCCGGTTTTACGACATTGATACGATCGTCTACAGAAGCAATGCCCTGCGTATTGCCCAATGTCAATAATACCAATTCTTTGGCAAACTGTGTCTCTGACTCACCGAAGGCAATGACGACATCATCATTAATCACAAGGGCTATATCCTTCACCGGCAAGTTCAGGTTATTGACAGCTTTGATCATGGCGTCCGTTCTGATTTTTGTGACTTCCGCAGGTGATACGGCAGCTGCTTTTTCAATATCTGCTTTTTTAATCAATTTTTCACCGGAGGTCTTGGAGAATGAAAATAATCCCATAGTTGTGGTTTAATTTAGGTTAAGATAATACTTATTTATGTCTAATTATTAACAACGAATTCCTATAATTGAATAGTATGACGGTGTCATTCCAAATCATTGCCTTAAAATACAATTTCCGGGGGGAAATGATTTCATATTTACATAGGATTGAACCCTAACGCTATTTGTGTACCCCTATGGGTCTTCTTCTGGCTTAGGACTGAACCCCAACACTACCTGGGCACCCTTTCAGGGCTAATCAATACTATTATTAAAGGATTACCTAATTGAATCGTGAAGGAAATCATATATTTTAAAATCAAGTATATCAAATTTCTAAATCTTATCTTAGCAGATTAATAGAAAGGGGTTCATTTTGAAGTCAAAACCAGATAAAATAACGATTCAGGAAGGGAAAGAAACCCCTTTGATGAAGCAATACTATAAGATCAAAAGCCAGCATCCGGAGGCACTTTTGCTGTTTCGGGTTGGTGATTTCTATGAAACCTTTGGCGAAGATGCAGTTAAGACTGCTGATGCCCTGGGTATCGTTCTGACGCACCGAAATAATGGTGGTAGTAAGATCGAACTGGCCGGATTTCCGTACCATTCGATGGATCTCTATCTTCCCAAACTTGTCCAGGCGGGTTATCGCGTAGCGATCTGTGAACAACTGGAAAAACCATCGAAAGAAAAGAAAATTGTGGACCGCGGCGTTACCGATATGGTCACGCCCGGGATTACTACCAGTGATTCCCTATTGAATCGAAGTCAGAACAATTATCTCGCTTCGTTACACAACAGTGGGCCTGATCAGTTGGGCATAGCTTTTCTTGATATTTCTACCGGTGAGTTTGTCGTCAGTGAGGGTCCGCAGCGAGAAATAGAAAAACTCCTGCAAAGTTTTAATCCTTCTGAAATTATTTTTTCCAAATCCAATAAAAATCGATTTGAAAAAATATTTGGCCATACCTACTATTCCTTTGGTCTGGAGGAATGGATTTATACCGAAGATTATACTAACGAAAAAATACTTCGCCACTTTGATATTGCGACACTGAAAGGATTTGGTATCGAACATCTTAAAATAGCGCAGGTAGCGGCCGGTGCCATACTTCATTATCTGAATGCGACTAAGCAGGATGGACTGAAACATATTCGTACCATCAGCCGAATCCAATCGGATCATTATGTTTGGATGGATCGTTTTACGCTTCGAAATCTGGAACTGCTCTACCCTGCCAATGACACCGGTACCAGTTTACTTGATGTACTCGATAAAACCACGTCTCCCATGGGGGCGCGGATGTTGAAAAAATGGATCGCACTGCCACTGATCAGTTTGAGTGAAATACGACTTAGACACGACATGGTGGAGTATGCGCTCAAAGAATCAGACTGGTCAGAAGAACACAAAGAGCAAATCCAACTTATCGGTGATCTTGAACGTATCATCACCAAAGTCTCACAACTTAAAATATCTCCTCGCGAAATGGTGCAGTTGAAGCGCGCCTTAGCTGCTCTCCTTCCGGTCAAATCAAATCTTGCCCAAAGTGGTCAGGAAGGATTTATTCGCCTGGCCGATCAGTTAAATACGTGTGAACATCTGCATAAAACCATCGAAACAGCGATACAGGATGAAGCTCCAGCGATTCTGGCGAAAGGCAATGTAATCCAACCGGGCTATAATGAAGAACTCGATGAGTACAGAGATATTATTCAAAACTCCAAAGAGATTCTGATCAATCTGCAACAGGAAGAAGCCAAAAAAACCGGAATCTCCAGCCTGAAGATTGGCTATAATAATGTTTTCGGATACTTTCTGGAGGTAACCAACAAGTATAAAAACCAAGGGTTGATTCCTGACAATTGGGTGCGCAAGCAAACCCTCTCCAATTGTGAACGCTATGTCACCGATGATCTCAAAAAACTGGAAACCAAGATTCTGAATGCAGAGGAAAAAATCGGTACACTCGAAAGCCAGCTCTTTGATGATCTGGTGATTGCTGCCCAGGAATACATCGGGCCTATCCAGGTCAATGCGACAGTCATTGCCCAATTGGATTGCCTGCTATCACTGGCTGATATTGCAAAAGCCTATACCTATTGCCGCCCGGAAATGAATGATGGTTTTTCCATTGACATAAAGGATGGGCGACATCCGGTGATTGAACGGCATTTACCACCGGGTGAATCGTACGTCGCGAATGATTTGTACATGGATAGTGAAGACCAGCAGATATTTATCATCACCGGTCCCAATATGTCCGGTAAGTCAGCCTTCCTTCGGCAAACGGCTTTAATCAGTCTGATGGCGCAAATGGGAAGTTTTGTTCCGGCGAAAAAAGCCACCTTAGGGATCATTGATAAATTATTTACACGTGTCGGAGCCTCCGATAATATCTCTTCCGGCGAATCAACCTTTATGGTGGAGATGAATGAGACTGCCAGTATTCTGAACAATCTCTCCGCACGCAGTTTGATTTTGATGGATGAGATCGGACGTGGTACCAGCACCTTTGATGGCATCAGTCTGGCGTGGAGTATTGCTGAATTCCTCCACCATCATATTCCATACAAACCCAAAACGCTTTTTGCTACGCACTATCATGAGTTAAATGAGTTGGCGGAAAAGTATGATCGCGTGCACAATTATCACATTGCTACCGAAGAAAGTGGGAGCAAAGTGATATTCCTTCGTAAGCTTACAGCCGGTGGCAGTGAACATAGTTTTGGTATTCACGTAGCGCGGATGGCCGGTATGCCTAAGTCCCTGCTCGAAAGAGCTACCGAAATTCTTCACGAACTTGAATCCAAGAATCTGAGTCTGGATGATGGCACCGGAAAGACAAGTGTTAAAAAAGTCAAGGATCTGACGTCTTTCCAACTCAATATCTTCGATCAGTCAGATGCTACCCTACGCAAAGTAAAAGATGAACTTCTTGCCATGGATGTCAATCAACTGACGCCTATAGAATG